>JBCCDU010000040.1:0-38093 GCA_039030715.1 Pseudomonadota bacterium | reverse complement strand
GGGCTCGGCAACGACTTTGTCGTGATCGACCAGCGCCAGACCCCGGTCGCGCTGGACACGGCATTGGTGCGCGCGATCGGCAACCGGCGCTGGGGCGTGGGCTTTGACCAATTGGCCGAGATCCGGGCGGGCGCCGATACGGATCTGGAGATCACCTTTTGGAACGCTGACGGTACTATCGCCGGCGCCTGCGGCAATGCCACCCGTTGTATCGCCAGTCTTGTGCTGGCCAGCGGCACGGCGGAAACCGTGACCATGCGCACAGCCAATGGCGTGCTCGCCGGGCGCACCCGGCCCGATGGGGTGGTGGAGGTCGATATGGGCGCCGTCCACCTGGATTGGCAGGCCATTCCGCTGGCGCATGCCGCCGATACCGCGTCGCTGCCTTTGGAGGGCGCACCCGGCGCGGTGAATGTGGGCAATCCCCATGCGGTGTTTTTCGTCGAGGATGCGGAAGCCGTGGACCTGAAGACGCTGGGGCCCCGTTGGGAACATGACGCGTTCTTCCCCGAAAAGACAAATGTCGAATTCTGCCAGGTGATCGATGCGCAAACGATCCGCATGCGGGTTTGGGAGCGTGGGACCGGCGTGACCGAGGCCTGCGGCTCCGGCGCCTGCGCCGCGGTGGTGGCCGCCGCGCGCAAGGGGCTGACCGGGCGCAGCGCGCGGGTGATCCTGGATGGCGGCCCGCTGGAGATCACCTGGACCCAGGACAATCACATCCTGATGGCGGGGCCCACCGCCTCGGTTTTCGAGGGCGTGCTGAGCCCCGATTTCGTGGCAGACCATGCCGGATGATCGCGCGCCCCCCGGCGTGGCCCCGGTCTTCGAGACCTTCGGCTGCCGCCTGAACGCCTATGAGACCGAGGCGATGGGCGGGCTCGCGCGCGATGCGGGCCTGGCCAACGCGGTCGTCGTCAACACCTGCGCCGTGACCGCCGAGGCCGTGCGCCAGGCCCGCCAGCGCATCCGCCGCCTGCGCGCCGATCATCCCGGCGCGACGCTGATCGTCACCGGCTGCGCGGCCCAGACCGAGCCGGAAACCTTCGCGGCCATGCCCGAGGTTGACCGCGTGATCGGCAATCTGGAGAAAATGCGGGCCGACACCTGGACCCGCCTCACCCCCGATTTCATTGGCGAAACGGAACGCGTGGTGGTCGACGACATCATGGCGGCGGAGCAGACAGCGGGCCATCTGATCGACGGTTTTGGCACCCGTGCGCGCGCCTATGTCCAGGTGCAAAACGGCTGCGACCACCGCTGTACGTTTTGCATCATCCCCTATGGCCGGGGCAATTCGCGTTCGGTCCCCGCGGGTGTGGTGGTGGAGCAGATCGCGCGCCTCGTCGGCAATGGCTTCAACGAAGTGGTGTTGACCGGGGTGGACCTGACCTCTTGGGGCGCCGATCTGCCGGGCGCGCCGCGGCTGGGCGATCTGGTGCAGCGTATCCTGCGGTTGGTGCCGGATCTGGCGCGTCTGCGGATCTCCTCGATCGACAGCATCGAGGCAGACCCGGCCTTGGTCGACGCCATCGCCTCGGATCCCCGGCTCATGCCGCATCTGCATCTCAGCCTGCAGGCGGGCGACGACATGATCCTGAAGCGGATGAAGCGGAGGCATCTCAGCGACGACGCGATCCGGTTCTGCGAGGAGGTCCGCGCGGCGAGGCCCGACATCGTCTTCGGCGCCGACATCATAGCGGGCTTCCCGACCGAGACCGAGGCGATGTTCGAGAATTCGCTGAAGCTGGTTGAGGACTGCAGCCTGACGTGGCTGCATGTCTTCCCCTACTCGCCCCGCGAGGGCACCCCGGCGGCGCGCATGCCTCAGGTGGCCAAGGCTGTGCGCAAAGAGCGTGCGGCCCGTCTGCGTGCAGCAGGCGATGCACAGGCCGCCGGCTATCTCGCGGCCCAGTTGGGCACCGCGCAAAACGTCCTGATGGAACGCCCCGAGATGGGTCGGACCGAGGGCTTTGCCGAGGTTTGGTTCGCTGCGCCCCAGCCCGTGGGCCAGATTGTGCAAGCCCAGATCACCGGCATTGCAGAGGGTACGCTGACCGCCTAACCTAGTTCACCGTCCGATCAAACGCGCGCCCAACGGCGGTGTTTTCCAGCGGATCGAACTTGCCGTCGCGTTCGACGATGCCTTCATCGACGATCAGACCGCCCGCGGTGCCGGCCAGGACGACGGCGCAGCCTGGCAGGGCGGCCAGCGCCAGGGTCATTAGGGCGAGGCGGGCTGCTATGTGGGTCATCCTGTCCTCCATGCGGTCTGGAACTGCACTCCCGTTGAGATCGTGTTGGAACGCGCCTCTGCCAAGTCTCCGGCACCGAACTGTGATCGTGGCGGGCCAAGCGCGGCGGAAAAGCCACAGCAACGCTTTTCAACGCGGGCATTGCTGGCTATGCAGGCGAGGATCCAGGCGGAGAGACCATGTCCTTCTTCAAGAAAATGAAAGAGCGGCTGTTCAAGTCGTCCTCGAAGCTCGACCAGGGGCTGGAAGCCATCGTCGACGAGGGCGAGGAGACGGTCGAGCAGATCGCCCCGACAGCGGCCGACGTGATCTCACCGGACCCCTCAGACCTGACGGCACCGAGCCCGCCTGCACCGGCGGAGTCCAAGCCGGTGCCGGAGGAACCCGTCGAGCGCGCTTCCGAAATGCCGGGCGAAGGGGTCGAACAGCTGGAGCCGGAGCAGACCACGACGACGGACCGAGTGGTAGAACCAGAGCCGCCAGCCCTGGAGTCCGACGCAGCAGAAACCCTCGCATCGAACCCTATCGTGCAAGAGCCGGTCACGCTCCCCGAGCCTGTTGTCGCGCCCGAAGCAAACCCGGAACCCGAACTCGCCCCAGAGCCGGAGCCGGAGCCGGAGCCGGAGCCGGAGCCGGAGCCGGAGCCGGAGCCGGAGCCGGAGCCGGAGCCGGAGAAAGCTGTCCAGCCCAACGAACCCGTGCAAGGCCGGGCGGCGCCACCCATGCCAGCGCCCCCTCCACCACCCGCTCCGGCAGCAGCGGAACCGGCGGCAGGCCCGGCGCGAACCGGCCTTATGGCCCGTGCCCTGGGCGCGCTCACCGGCACGCAGAAGGTCAAGAAACGGATCCTCGACGATGCCATGCTGGAGGAGCTGGAGGAACTTCTGATCACCGCCGATATGGGGGTGGAGACCGCGCTGAAGGTCTCCGCTCGGCTGGCGGAAGGCCGGTTCGGCAAGGCGCTCAGCGCTGCCGAGATCAAGCGGGCGCTGGCGCAAGAGGTCGCGGCGATCCTGGACCCGGTGGCCCGCGCCCTGCCGCTCTATGCCAAGCGCCCGCAGGTGGTGCTGGTGGTGGGCGTCAACGGCTCGGGCAAGACCACCACCATCGGCAAGCTCGCCAGTCAGTTGCGCGCGGCGGGCAAGAAGGTGGTGATCGCCGCGGGCGATACGTTCCGCGCCGCAGCGGTCGAGCAACTCCAGGTCTGGGGCGAACGCGCCGGCGTGCCGGTGATGACCGCCGAGCAGGGCTCGGACCCCGCCAGCCTCGCCTATGAGGCGATGGCGAAGTCCGAAGCCGACGGCGCCGATATCCTGCTGATCGACACGGCGGGCCGGCTACAGAACCGCGCCGACCTGATGGAGGAACTGGCCAAAATCGTCCGCGTGATCCGCAAGAAGGATCCGGAAGCACCGCATAACACCGTACTGGTGCTGGATGCGACCACGGGGCAGAACGCGCTCAGTCAGGTCGAGATCTTCCAGAAAATCGCCGACGTCTCGGGCCTGGTGATGACCAAGTTGGACGGGACGGCCAAGGGCGGAATTCTGGTCGCGCTGGCCGACCGCTTCGCCCTGCCGATCCACGCCATCGGGGTGGGCGAGGCAATCGACGATCTGGCCCCCTTCGATCCACAGGAATTCGCCGATGCCCTGACAGGCCACGGCTAGCCACGGGCGCTTTGCCGTCCCGGACTTGATCCGGGACCTCTAATTCCCAGCATCGAAACCCACCAAACGGCGGGAGCAGATGCAAATCCGATCTGCGCGCCATCAAATGCACCGCACGCGGGGTCAACCAAAAGAGGCCCGCCCCAGGCGTCTCGCCGTCCCGGACTGATCCGGGACCTCTGGCTCACACCTGCCGCTCGCGACGGGCATTGCCCAGCCGCGATCCCGCGCCTAGGCTCGATCCGGGCCGCCTAGGTCCGGCAGCGAGGGCGCGTATGCTCGCCGAGTGGGTGATATCGATCGAGGGGACCGAGGCTGGGCGGCACTGGGCCATGGCGCTTGCTTTGATCTCGGCCTGTGCCCATGCGGCCTTCGGCGCGCTTCAGAAGGGGCGACACGATCCCTGGCTGACGCGCGGCGCGATTGATTTCTCCTATATGGTTATGGCGCTGCCCATCGCGCTCTTTGTCTTTCCCCTGCCAAACCGTCAGATGTGGGTGATCCTGGGCGGAGTGCTGGTGATCCACCTGATCTATAAGATCCTGATGGGGATGGCGTATCAGCGGGCTTCCTATACCGCCGTCTATCCCGTGGTGCGCGGCACCGGGCCGCTGGCGACGGTGCTGTTCGCCATCGTCGTCTTTTCCGAAAGCTACGCGCCCTTGCAGTGGCTGGGGATCTTCCTGCTATCGGGCGGCATCCTGGCGCTGGCAGCGGTGAATATCCACGAGGAGCAGGTGGCGCGCCATACGCTGACAGGCGCACTGCTGTTGGCCTTCGCGGGTGGGATCGCGGTGGCGGTCTATACGGTTTACGACGCCTGGGGCATCCGCCAGGCGGCACATCCCTTCACCTTCCTCGCCTGGTTCTTCGTGGTCGACGGGCTGGTGTTTCCCTTTGTCGCCTATTGGCTTTGGCAGCGCGACCCGGACCGCCCTGCCCCCGGGCCGCTGATGCTGCGCGGTTTTGCCGGCGGGCTGATCGGCTTTGTCAGCTTCGGCTGCGTGATGCTGGCGACCCGGCTGGACAAGGTGGGCGAGGCGGCGGCGCTGCGCGAAACCTCGGTGGTCTTCGCCGCGCTGATCGGCTGGTTCTTCCTGGGCGAGACGGTTGGCCCCCGCCGCGCGGCACTGATGATCCTGATCGCCCTGGGCGCGGTTCTGGTGGAATTCGGCTGAGAGGCGGGCTAGGAAACCTCATGAACGACAATACATCGATCAATCCCCTGCTGAAACTTGTGTTGGAGATCGGGCCGCTGGCCGTCTTCTTCCTGACCTTCACCAGGGGCGAAAGCCTGCTGGAGCACCCGGCAGTCTTCGATCCAATGGCCCGCCTGACCGGGCCAGAGGCGCTGACCGGCGCCAGCGGTCCGATCCTGCTGGCCACCGCCGTCTTCATGGTGGCGATCGCAATCTCGCTCACCGCATCCTGGTTTCTGAACCGCAGCCTGCCGAAAATGGCGGTGGTGACCGGGGTCGTGGTGGCCGTCTTCGGCGGGCTGACGCTCTGGCTTCAGGACGACACCTTCATCAAGATGAAGCCTACCATCGTCAACGGCATCTTCGCCAGCATCCTGTTTGTCGGGCTGCTGCAGGGGCGCAGCTATCTCAAATACCTGATGGGCGATACTATGCCCCTGACGGATGAGGGCTGGATGATCTTCACCAAGCGCTTCGCCGGTTTCTTCATCTGCATGGCACTTTTGAACGAGGCGATCTGGCGCACCCAGAGCACCGAGTTCTGGGTCGCGTTCAAGACCTTCGGAAACCTGCCGCTGACGCTGCTGTTCATGGCCTGCCAGATCCCCCTCTTCAAACGCCATATGACCGAGGAATAGGATATGTCGGCGCTGGGCGATCTGGTGGATCTCGACCGCTACCCCATCGATGCGCCGGGGGCGGAGGGTGACGAGTTCGCAAAGCGCGAGGCGCAGACTTTCGCCGAAACCGGTCTCTGCCACCTTCCGGGGTTTCTGTTGCCCGACGCCCTCGCCAGAATGCAGGCTGAGGCGCGGCACGCCGCACCCAAAGCCTGGTTTAGCCGCGCCGCGCACGATGTCTATCTTGGCGAGGCGACGGCGGCGGATGCGCAGGAAACCGATGTCGGCTCGGTCGCCTATGACCTGCTGCCCCGGGGCGCGCTGCGCCAGCTTTATGCCAGCGATGCACTCTGTCGCTTCATCGGACGGGTAACGGGGGTGCAACCGCTGCACCGCCTGGCCGATCCGCTGGGGGCTTGCACGATCAACGTCTTCCGTGATGGCGGGCTGCATGGCTGGCATTTCGACGAAAGCCCCTTTACCGTCACCCTGATGCTGCAAAAACCGGAGGAGGGCGGCAGCTTCGAGTACGCGCCGGGCCTGCGCGAGGCACCGGACGGCCCGGCGCGCATCGCCGCCCTGACGGCAGGCGCACGCGAGGATGTGGTGGACCTGCCGTTCACCGAGGGCACGCTGCTGATATTCGCCGGTGCCCAGTCGATCCACCGTGTGACCCCGGTGACGGGTGAGCGTCCGCGTCTGGTCCCCGTCCTTTGCTACGCCGACCGGCCGGGCGTGACCAACAGTGCCGCGGTTCAGACCCGCTTCTGGGGCCGCGTGGCCTGAGCGTCCGGGGCGGCGGGCCGGTTCGAAGCACCCGCTGCGGTCTCTCGCCGCGGTTATTGCAATTGCGAAGACCCGGCCCGGCCTATATCTGGCTTCAAACAGCAGAGGCTCACGATGGTCGAAATCCTGACGCTCGCCGGTACCAACCTTCTGTCGCCGATCATCCTGTCATTTGCCCTGGGGCTTGCGGCGGCGATGGCGCGGTCAGACCTGTCGATCCCCGAGGCCGTGGCCAAAGGCATGTCGATCTATCTTTTGTTCGCCATCGGCTTCAAGGGCGGCGCGTCGGTGGCCTCGCACGGGGTCGATGCTACCTTGCTGATGACCGTCGGAGCGGGGATCCTCCTGTCCTTTGGCATCCCGTTTCTGGCCTTTGCGCTGCTGAAGGTTCTCACCGGGTTTTCCCGTCTGGACGCTGGCGCGGTGGCGGCGCATTACGGCTCGATCAGCATCGTCACCTTTGTCGCCGCCACCTCGGTGCTCGAAGGCCGCGGGATCGATGCGGAAGGGTATATGGTCGCCGTGGCCGCCGCGATGGAGGCGCCGGCAATCCTCTCGGCCCTCTGGCTGGTGGCGCGCAACGGATCGGCGGGCGGGATGGAACCCGGGCTGTTGCGCGAGATACTGTTGAACGGCTCCATCGTTCTGCTGGTCGGCAGTTTCCTGATCGGCATGGCGACGGGCGAGCAGGGACTGGCCGAAATCGCCCCCTTCATGGTGGCGCCGTTCAAGGGCGTGCTCTGCCTATTCCTGCTGGATATGGGACTGGTCGCGGGGCGCGGGTTGCGCCAGGCCAAGGGCGTTCTGGGGCTTGGCGCGGTCGCCTTCGGGATTACGATGCCGTTGATCAGCTCGATCATCGCACTGGGCATGGGCCTGGCGATCGGCCTCTCGGCCGGCGGCGTGGCGCTGTTGATGGTGCTGGCGGCATCGGCTTCCTACATCGCCGTGCCCGCGGCGATGCGGGTGGCGCTGCCCGAGGCGAACCCGGCGATCTATTTGACCCTGTCGCTGGGGGTCACGTTCCCGTTCAACCTGACACTTGGAATCCCGATATATGTGGCCCTTGCCACCATGATGGTCGGAGGCTGACATGGAAATGCACAGCGCGAAACGCGTGGAAATCATGATCGAAAAGCCGATGGAGCGTCGGTTGACCGAGGCGCTGACCGAGGCGGGCGTCACCGGCTATACTATCGTGCCGGTGCGCGGCGGATCGGGCCGGTCGGGCCAGTGGACGCGCGAGGGTCAGGTGGGGCGGGCAGGCATGGTCATGGTGATCTGCCTGATCCGACCCGAACGGCTGGACAAGCTGCTGGAGGCCGCATTCGCCGTTGTCGAGCGCCATATCGGCGTGGTCTCGGTCACCGACACCCAAGTGCTGCGGGCCGAGCGGTTCTGAGCGCCGCAGCCGCAACGTCCCCCTCACTGGTTCCGCACAGGACCTTGTGCTATGTCCCGCGCCATGAGTGAACGCCCAATGCAAACCGTGATCCAGCCGGATTTCGCCACCCTGCCCCGCAAGGCCGAAGCGTCAAGCCTGATCGGCCTGACCCGCGCGGGCCTTGGCGATGCCCTGCGCGGGATCGGCGTGCCGGAAAAGCAAATCAGGATGCGCGCCAGCCAGCTCTGGTCCTGGATCTATCAGAAGGGCGTCACCGATTTCGACCAGATGACCAATCTGGCCAAGGGGTTCCGCGCCGATCTGGCTGGCGCCTTCTCGCTGGAACGGCCCGAGATCGTGACCCGCCAGGTCAGCCGCGACGGCACGCGGAAATACCTGCTGCGCATCGCCGGCGGCCACGAGGTCGAGGCGGTTTACATCCCAGAGGAAGATCGTGGAACGCTTTGCGTCTCCTCGCAGGTGGGCTGTACGCTGACATGCAGTTTTTGCCACACCGGGACGCAAAAACTGGTGCGCAATCTGACGACGGGCGAGATCGTGGGCCAGATCCTGGTTTGTCGCGACGATCTGGGCGAATGGGCAAAGGACGGCTTCGACCACCGCGAAGGGCGGATGCTATCGAATATCGTCCTGATGGGCATGGGCGAGCCCTTGTACAATCCGGACAATGTCCGCGACGCGATGCAGATCGCGATGGATCCGGAGGGACTGAGCCTCAGCCGCCGCCGCATCACGCTGAGCACATCGGGCGTCGTGCCGGAGATCCCGCGCGCGGGGGCGGAGATCGGGACGCTGCTGGCGATCAGCCTGCATGCGACCACCGACGAGGTGCGCGATGAACTGGTGCCGATCAACCGGAAGTGGCCGATTGCGGAGTTGCTGGAAGCGTGTCGCGCCTATCCCCGGCTGTCGAACTCTGAACGGATCACGTTCGAATATGTGATGCTGAAGGGCGTGAACGACACGGATACGGATGCGCGGCGCCTGGTGAAGCTGATCGCGGGGATCCCGGCCAAGATCAACCTGATCCCGTTCAATCCCTGGCCGGGGGCGGCGCATGAACGCTCGACCTGGAACCGGATCGAGAGCTTTGCCGAGATCGTGAACAATGCGGGCTATGCCAGCCCGGTGCGCACGCCGCGTGGCGAGGACATCCTGGCCGCCTGCGGTCAGTTGAAGTCCGCGACGGAACGCGCCCGCAAATCCCGCGCCGAAATCGCGGCGGAGGCTGGGATTTGACGGACGCGCGGATCGAGTTGTTGCTGCGCCATCTCGATACCCTGTTCGTCCAGTATCGCACGCTGATCTACGGTATTTTTGTGCTGACCTTCGCGGGCTATCTCGCGATGTTCTCGAACGAACCCGCGAAACAGGTGAGCACCGGGAACCAGAAGATCGGCTTTGTCTGCGGCAAGATCGGCAACGCGCTCTGGGCGTTTCTGGCCTTTCGGATCGCGGGCAAGATCATTCTGGTAAGCGATCTGATCGAAGAAAGCGCCGAGCTGCCGGACACGGCGACAGGTGCTCTGATGGCCTGCACCGGACTGCGCCATCTCTGCTGGACCGCGGCGCTCGGTCTGATCGCAGCAAACTGGGGATTGTTCGTTGTGACCGTGCTTGGCCTTTCAACTGATTGAGAGGCGGTTTCTTTCCGCTCACGATCCTCTAAGTTGTTCCATGTCAGCCAATCGGTTTGGAGAGCGATATATGCGGCAGATATCGGCATTGGGGGCGCTGCTCCTCTTCGGGGCATGTGCGCAAGCGCCGGGTAATGGCCCGCAATTCACTCAGGCCGCCTTGCTTCAGGAAAGCCATCCTCTGGCGGGCACGATCTGGGATGTGGGCGCCGATCTGGCGATCGATCAGCGCACTCTGGCCAGACGTCTCGATCAGGCCGATATCGTGATCCTGGGCGAGGTCCACGACAATCCGCGCCACCACATCCGCCAGGCGGATCTGGTGGCGGCACTGGAGCCCGGCGGGCTGGCCTTCGAGATGGTACCCGAAGCCTCGGAAGAGGGGATCGCGGTGTTCCAGGCCCAAGGAGCGGAGCCGGGCGAGATCGGACCCGCCATCGGCTGGGACCGGCTGGGTTGGCCGGATTGGGACCTCTATGCACCGATCTTCGAAGCCGCGCCCGATGCCCGGATTACCGGCGGTGCCGTCGCCACATCCACCCTGCGCCGCGCGATGAGCGAGGGGGCAGCGGCAGCCTTCGACGGGGACGCCGCGCGCTATGGGCTGACCATCCGCCCCGATGCAGCCACCCAGCGGGTACTCGAGGACGAAATGATCGTCGCCCATTGCAATAAGCTGCCGCGCGATGCCGCCGGCCGCATGGCCGAGGCACAGCGCCTGCGCGATGCGCGCTTTGCCAACGCGGTCGAGCGGGCGCGGGGATCGAACGACCAGGCGGTGCTGATCACCGGCAACGGCCATGCCCGCACCGACCGGGGGGTTCCAGCCTATCTGGCACGCTCCAACCCGGATCTGCTGGTGGCGGCGCTGGGCCAGGTCGAGGTTGAGGCAGGGGCGAACGAGCCCAGCGCCTATGGCGATCTGGCCTATGACTATGTCTGGTTTTCGGCCCGGGTGGACCGCCCGGATCCTTGTGCCGCGTTCAACTGACCGCGGGCCTGCGGCCACATAACCGCCAGAATTAGCAAGGAAACAGGCCACCGCGTAGGGAATCGTGATACAAACTTCGCCGAAAACGTGTGACGCCCAAGCAAGGACCGGAGAGATGAAACCAAGCATTTTTTCCATGATCCCGACGAAAGATGCCTCGGGGATGCGGAGGGCGGCCCTGGTGATGCTGCTTGCGCTGGGCATGGCCCTTATGCCCGATCCGGCGGCGGCCTATATCGGGCCTGGCGCCGGGATCGGCGCGATTGCGACCTTCCTTGCGCTGATCGCCGCCGTGGTGCTGGCGATTGTGGGCTTCCTCTGGTACCCGCTGAAGCGGCTGATCAAGGGCCGCAAGGCGCCCGAGGCCGAGGACGAGTGAGCCGACACGTTCCGACCGACCGCCCTGCCCCAATGACCTCGCCCAGATGACATTTAGCGTCGTTTTGACCAGCCTGGCGGCGATCGCTGCCTTTGCCCTGGCCTTCCAGGTCTCGGGCCTGCTGGGCCGTGCGCTGTCGGCGGGCGGCATGGCCCGCGAGGCGATGGCGGTGATGGGCGACAAGACCCTGGCCGATGAGGAGAAGGAGGCACGCGTCCAGAAGGCCGCACTGGGCCTCTTCGGTGCGTTCTTTCGCATCCTGCTTCTGTCCGTCGCGATCCTGATCCCTTCGGTCCTGATCGTTCTGGGCGCCGATCTGGCGGGGCTGGCCCCCTGGCCCGCGGTCGAGGACTTCCTGTTGAGCTGGGAGGTGATCATCGGCGCCACGGTTCTGATCTGCGCCCTGATCTGGTGGAAACGGTGAGCGAGACGAACCAGGCCGGCGCACTGGGCCAGTCCTATTCTTCCGCCGACCGGATGATCCACAAGATCGCGACCGGGCAGTTGGACATGCAGAGGATGCTCGCGGGGCTGGAGGACAAGATGTTCGCCAGCCGGATCGAGGGTGTTGCGCCAGGCGCGCCGGTCTTTGTTACCTCGTTGCCACGGGCGGGCACCACCCTGCTGCTGGAGGTGCTGGCGGAGGAGCCGGGCCTGATCTCCCACACCTATCGCCAGATGCCCTTCCTGCTCTGCCCGCTGATATGGGATCGGCTGACCCGCCGCTCGCAAAAGAAGGCCGAGGCGCGCGAGCGAGCCCATGGCGACGGGATGCAGGTCAGCTTCGACAGCGTGGAAGCGTTCGAGGAGATGATCTGGCGCGCTTTCTGGCCCGAACGGTTCGAGACAGCGCGCATCCGCCCCTGGACACCGAAGACCAAGGACCTGGGCTTCACCCCCTTCATGCAGCGCCATTTCACCAAGCTGATCGCGCTCAACGGGCGGCGCGAGGGCCGATATCTCTCGAAAAACAACGCCAATATCGCGCGGCTGGCCTGGCTGCGCCGGGCCTTTCCCGACGCCACGATCCTGATCCCCTATCGCGATCCGGTCGCGCATATCCGTTCGATGCTGCGCCAGCACCGACAGTTTTTGCAGGCACATGGCGAGGACAAGTTCATCCTCGCCTATATGGAAAGCATCGGGCATTTGGAATTCGGGCTGGCCCACCGCCCGATCGATTTCGGCGGCTGGTTGCGTGAGGTCCAGGGCCTTGATCCGACCAGCGAGGCCTATTGGGCCACCTATTGGTGCGCGGCGATGGAAAGCGTTCTGGATGCGGCGGCGGAGGATCCGGGGACCCATATCCTGTCATACGACACGCTCTGCTCAACCCCCGAACCGGGACTTGCGAAGCTGAGCGATCTGCTGGGGATCGAGGGCGCGGCCCTGAAAGCCTCCGCAGGGCGCTTCCGGGCGCCCACCCGCCATGGGGCGGAGGGTTTGGCTATCGACCCTGCGCTTTCGACAAGGGTGGCCGAGGCAGCGGACCGCCTCGCAGAAGCCTCGATGATCTGAGGGTTCAGGCTGCAGCGGGCGGCTGTTGGGCGACCGGCGCCTCCTCCGCGACACTCTCGGCAATGGTGACGGTCACCCAGCGTTCAACGCCGTTCAGTTCGGCATCGGTCAGCCAGATCTTGAAGCGTTCCGTACCGCTCCAACCCGGCGCAGGACGATAGAGCAGATGTTGCCCATCGAAGGTCAGCAGACCATGGGTGCTTTCGTCATGCCCGGCATAGCTGAGCGGCTGGCCCATCGTATGCGTGGCCCCGGCAAGCGGATCGATCGCGACCAATCCCTCTCCGCTGGCTTCGATATCGCCCGCCGAGATGTCCACCGGCGCGGGCAGGCCGTCGCCACGGAACACCTCGCCCCCGACCCTCCAGCGGATCTCGACCGGCTGGCGCGTGCGGATGACCTCGCCAGTCAGCCGATCGGAAAAATAGAGCGGCAGGAAACTGACTCTGCGCCCGTCGCCGTCCAGCCAATACCCGGTGGTGCGCAGCAGCCGCCTGATCGCATTGGCACCTGTCTTGAAGGGATCGGTGGCGGCTGGGATTGCAACCTCGCCCAGACTGTCGGTCTTTATGCCAAGAGGCGCTGTGAAACGGTCGCTCGGCGTCGTCCCCACTGGCTTCATGGCCTGGATATCGACCCCGAAAGGCCCCTCCTCCACCCCGGTCAGGATCAGATCAAAGGGCTCGCGCCCTTCGAAGACCGGCTCACGCGAGAATTGCGGGTCGGTGATGATATAGCCATGCAGCGCCGGATTGGCCGTAATCGGTGCCTCCAGCGTGTCATGGTCAAAGACGATCTCGTGCGCGAACCCCTCGATCCGGGGCTGGCGGAAGACCACGCGAATCGCGTCCTTGCTCAGCTCGATCCCTGCTTTATCACCCTGCAGATCCGCATCCAGAAACAGATAGGCAAAGACATATTGCAGATGCACGCCGACCTTCACATGCCACGCACGCGGCGCCCAGAAGACCGAGCCCACATCATGCCCCTGCTCCGGCGCATCCTTGGCAATGTAGAAACCCGCGCGACAGGCAAAGGCCTCGTTGTCGCGGTTGCCGCGGATCGGAACATGGCTGGTCTTGACCGTGTCGTTGCCCAGAAAGACCTCCGGCATGCCAAAGGCGTGTACCGGGAAAATCTTGCTGACCTGACGGTGATAGCCGTCGAAACCATGGTTGCAGCTCGCCGCGATGTTGTCGCTCATCTTCAGGTGGCGGCTTTGAAAATAGAACCCGTCGCCGGCGCAGCCTTGCTCGATCCCGTTGGCGTTCTTGCCACCGCGCCAGTCCCGGCCCTTGGCGAAAACCGCCAGATTGGCACGCCACATGCCCGTCTCGTCCCCGCTTTCGGACACGATGCAGGCGCCATCGCAATCATGTACCAGATTGTTGCAGATGAACGCATGCGAGGACCGCTGCACGATTCCCCAACCGGGGGAGCCGATCACCGCGTTGCCGACGAGCACGGCGGGGCGCAGTTGATCCGCCGTCCCAGTCCCATCCACGAACAATGGATGGCGCCCCGCCGGATTGTCCGGCCCGGGCGCGCGCATCTTGTCAGTGCGTCCCAACCCCTCGAACGCGGCATAGCGAATATCTGTATCGGCATTCCGGACCGCGATATGGCCCCGCGCCTCCAGGTTTTCCGACGAAAAGCGCACGCTGCGGGTCATCAGACCGATCGAGGTCAGATGATCCACCCGCGCCCCGTCATGATCATGGGTCAGCGGCTCGGTAAAACAGACGGTCGCCCCCTCGATGGTCTCGATAACGCGAATCTCGTCCTCTGGCGGATGAAACTCCCATCCGTTGCGCACACGCTTCCAGCCGTTATAGCGGGTGCCGACGATCAGAATGCGATCCCTGGTCTGCCAATGCAGCGGCGAATGGGCGAGCTGGATCATCCGGTCGCCCGACATCGGGGCCTCGGCCACCTTCAGATGCTCGGTGACCGGATGGCCATGAACGCGGGTGCGACCGAAGCAGAGCAGTCCTCGCTCCAGCGATTGCGGGTCCAGCGGGCCGGTGTCCCGAAACACGATATTGGCCCGAATCGGGTTCTCCGGCGTACCGATTTCCAGCAGACCACCCGGCAGGGTTTCGATGGTTTCGACCCGCAGATCGGCGCTATCGGCAAAGCGCAGTTCGCCCGCAACGCTCAGCGTGTGGCAGACCGCCCGATCCAGCACCACCGAGATGCCCGCCGGGACCAAGGCATGCGCCGAGTCGTTCGGCACATGCCCGCCCCAGGTCGCAGGGTCGGACCAGAGCCCACCCTGCGCGATATGCGTATGTGCATGGCTGAGCACCGTCGCGCCCGTCATCAAGCTACCCACTTCGTGGTCAGGGCCGCTTTCAGATCGGACCTGTCCGCAGGTGTCAGCGCGGTGGCATAGAGGATCGCCTCGCCAATCGCACCGGTGAGCTGGTTCGACCCACTGGCAGTCGCCCCCAAATGGCCGACCGCGTTGCTGACATCGGGCACGCCAGTCTGCGCCGCAGTGCCCGGGGCCAGATCGTCGACCTCCAGCGTCAGGGTGGCACCGTCATAGCTGACCAGCAGAACCACCATCGCGGCACCTGGGGTGAACGGAACGGTCGCAGTCGCCGAGCCCGCACCGGTCCCAAGGGTCGAGCGGACCTGGCCGTTCTGATACCTCAGGTTCAGGATCGTGCCGCTGCTGCCAGAAGCCGCAAAGACGTAATCCTGCGAGGTTTCGTCGAAGCGCACCACCGCGACCAGGGTCAGGTTTCCGGACACACCCGCCACCGGATCGCCCACGAATTCCAAGCGGTCGTTCGAGGCATAGTCCAGCACATTCAGGCCATTCACCGTGCTTGCACCCGTGCGTGGTCGGAACCCAGCAGATGTCTGCTGCAAGCTGACACCGCCGATCTGGCTGCTCATCGCCATCACCAGTGCAGGCGACCCGCCATCATCGGTGATCGAGGTTGTATCTGAGCCATCGAAGGCCCAGACCGGCGCAAGCCCCGCCGCGAGCGTATCGAACCCGCCGGCCGTGATCGTCTTGACGGTCGAGCTTGCGGTGACCGACCCGACAGCATTCGTCGCCGTTACGGCCACGCGCACTTCGCCTGCGGTGTCCGCAGTATAGGTTTGGCCAACCTCACCCGGCAGATCGACACCGTCCAGGCTCCACTGCCGCGACAGCGTCGGGCTGGGCGAACCGCTGAAGGCGCCATCATCCGCCGTCAGAATCGACCCAAGCGTACTGCCGCCCGAGATCGAAGGCGCCTGCACGTTCAACGGCGCGCTATCGGCGATTTCCGCGAAATCCAGAAGGACCGCGCTGATATAACCGAAAGAGCTGTCGCTGCGCTTGTCCAGGCGTACCTGAACCTCGCCAGTGGCAGGCACGATGAAGGGCGTGAACGTGATCTGGTTTGAGACCGCAGTATTGCTCGCATCCAGCACCAGCGTCTCACCATTCACCGTCACATCGCCACGTCGGTTGGTATCGGTCGAACTGCGCGAGGCAGCCACCGTGACCGTCAGCGTATCGCCGGGCGTAAGCTGGCGGAATGTCAACGTGCCGCTGTTGACCGTGTTCCCCCCAACCGTGCCGACAAACAGGTTGTCGCCCATTGCCTCCGCATCGTGCAGCCGGGTGTCGGCCAGCCTCGGGAAAGCACCCGCACCATTTCCGCCCTGGTTGACCGAATGGAAGCCCTCGATCGCGCATTCGATAAAGTGATCGATGCTGCCATCGGTCGCCTGCGCGGCAACAACGACGTTCTTGTAGGGGTCGGGATGGCTGTCGAGCCAGGGTACACGGTTGACCGCAGCCGGCAGATAATCGTCATTGCCACTATTCTCGCCAAAGTCGAAGACCAGCGCACGACCCATCCTGCTGTCGTTGCGTAGCCCCTTGGCGCGGGCTGCAATGCGCGCCAGCGGAAATTGATAGATCGCGCGATAAAAATCCGATCCCGGATGATTGTCCGGATGGATACCCGCAGGCTCCAGCACATCCTCGTAGCGCTCGACGAAATCATAGAACGAGACGACGGGTGCGCCCTGATCGTACCAATCGGGCAGTTCGCTCTCGATCAGCGGACGCCAGATGTTTTCGTTATAGGGCAGCGAGCCGTTCAAATCGGCCTGCCCCGGCACAACCGTTGGTGCCGAGGAGTAGAGGCGTTTGGATAGATCCATCAGGATCACCTGGTCGCCATTCGCCTTGGCGCTGGTGATCAGGGCATCCAGATCCCCACTGATCGCCGTATCGCCGCCAGGATAAGGGCGCGAATTCGAGACGTTGTTGCCGCCGGTATGGATAATCAGCGCATTACTGCCCAGCGATCCGGCAAAGTCGCTCTCGTAGGTCTGGTATACAGCAATCGTATCGTCGATCACATCGCCACCGACACCGCGCGGCTGCAGTGTTCCGGTGAACCCAACCGCAGAAGCATAGGCCGAGGCCGAAGCGGCACGGTCACCGAACGACCGGAACATCAGCGAGGCGCCCAGCACCACCACATTGTCGGCATTCAGCACACCCGGGATCGGGCCGAAGCCTGCGACGACCGAGATCACGCCACTCGACGCCTCCACGCTGCCATCGAGATTGATCGCCGTCTCGCGGATCTGGAAGTCGAACCCGTCATCAGTCGGCTGAACGGTGTAGGGCGAACCATCATATGCCGCGACCGGCACACCGCCGCGCAAGAGCTCTGCCACGACACTGTCCGCATCGCTCCATGTTCCGGGCGTATAGGTCAGATCACCACCCACCGTGCCCGCCCCTGCGAGCACCGGCGCCGCCTGATTGATCGGCAGTTGCGCGGCAATCGTGGCAGAGGCGATGTTCGAGATCGGCCCCGTGCCCTGCCCATTCACCGCCAGCACGCTGAATTCGTAGTCGCCTGCCCCAAGGTCGGAGATCACAGCCGATGTTGCAGTCGAAACCTCATCCGGCACCACGTTCCAGAACGAGGATCCCGCCGCCCGCTGGCGCAGAATGTAATCGGTGATCGCGTCGCCATTGTCCGCGGGCTGTATCCAGGTCAGCGAGAGATCCCCCGCTGTCGTGATGGCTGACAGCGTAGTGATCGCAGCCGGTGCGCTCGCCTGCCCCTGGCCCTGACCGCTGGCCCTGACGGTCACGGTGACAATCGCATCGTCGGTGTTCGCACCATCGCTCAGCGTCGCGGAAAGCTGCGTGGCCGCGCTCTGTCCCGGTGTGAGCGCATCGAAAGCGCCATCGGGATCGAAGCTGAAGCTGGCATCCGCCGCAATCGTGAACAGCCCGCCCTGATCGCCCGCGACTGGTTGGCCGACATTGCCCGCCTGACCGGAGACGTGTGTGACGCTCACCGGCCCCTCGGCACCAACGGTCAGCAGGGTGCCAAGCGGTCCAGCCGGCACATCCGCCGCCGTGCCGACATTCAAATTGAGCGCGGTGAATGTCGCACCCGGCGGAATGGTCAGCCCGCTCGCCGCGCGCCCGATCAGAAAGTTCCGGATCACCGCCATCAGCCAAGCTCCACCAGGCTGAGCGAGGCGCCCTGCGGGATGCCGATGCTATAAAGCTCGTTCCCAGTGGCGCTGAGGGGTTTGTGCAGCGAAGGGTCGGCCAGCACCGCAACGCCCGCTGGACGGACCACATAGGCCAAATCGACATCCGACTGCACCAGCGCGACCGACGCATCCTCTGGCGCGGGGCCCGTGGTCTCGATATCGCCATTCAACACGACAGTCTCCATCGAGAGCTCGGGCTCTTCGACTACAGGCATGGAGTTGTAGTTCATGTCGCGCAGCGCACCGCGGTGCCACCAGATCCGGACCGTTCCAGGCATTGGAGCCCCTTTCCCTAACATCACACAAGCGGGCGATTCCCGCGCCATCGACGGCACCCTAGGGTCCAGGAGGAGGTGTTGCGTGATCAGAAGGGGCAGCGCCCGGTAAGCGCTAACAGGCGATTAACGCCTCAGCTTGAGCGATTTGGCGTCTTCGATGCAAGCCGCGCGCGCCGGGCATCCGACCAAATGATCGTTCACCATCCCAACGGCCTGCGCGAAGGCATAGACGATGGTGGGACCGCAAAACTTGAAGCCCTCGGCCTTCAGCGCCTTCGAAATCTCGCGGCTCAGCGGCGTCTCGGCGGGCACATCGTCCATCGTCTCCCAGTGATTGACCAGCGGCTGAAAGTCGAAGAACTGCCAAAGAAAACGATCGAATCCCTCTCGTTCCTCGATTGCCAGATAGGCTTGCGCATTGCCGATGGTCGCCTCGATCTTACCGCGATGGCGCACGATGCCGGAATCGCCCAGCAGGCGCGCGACCCCGGCATCGCCATAGCGTGCGATGCGTGCCGGGTCGAAGCCATCGAATGCCGCGCGGAAACCGTCGCGCTTGCGCAGGATCGTGATCCAGGCAAGCCCCGCCTGAAAGCCGTCGAGGATCAACTTTTCGAACAATGCCCGGCTATCAGGTTCTGGTCTGCCCCATTCGTCGTCGTGATAGGCGACATAGAGCGCATCCGCGCCACACCAATCGCATCGTTTGTCAGTCATCTGCGCCTCATATGTCCGGGGTTAACAGTCTATTAGAACAAATTTGGAACATTTGCATCTTCATATTCGCTTGGGGAGGATTCGATGGGCGAGGGGATGGATCTGGGGCCAATTCCACGAAGCGATATTGGCCCGGGCCAGCATGCTATGCTGATGATCGCGGTCGATAATCTGCTGCCCCTCGAACAGCTTTTCGGCGATCAGATCGCCGATGACGTGCTGCGCGTGGTGCATCAGCGCCTGTCGCGCATGGTGCCGCGTATCGGCACGTTCTGGCGCCCGCAACGCCGACGCTTTGCCATCGCCGTCCCCGGCATGACCGAGGATGGGGCCCGCAGCCTCGCCACCATGGTCCAGGCGGAGGTGGCGCGCGAACAGATCGAAACTTCTGGCGGGCCGGTTGCGGTGACCGCATCGGTTGGCTGCGCCGTGATCGACAATACCAGCCTCGACCGACTAGGGGCGACAGCCAACGATGCGCTGATCGAGGCGATGGCCATCGGTGTCGGTTCGGTCCGCGTCGCCTGCCCCAACGACAATATAGAGGAACACCGCACCAAACTGATGGCAATTGCGCAGACGACGATGCGTGCGCTTGGCGCCGGTCAGCTCTCGATCGCCTATCAGCCGGTGGTCAGCGCGCAGGGCGCCCAGACCATCGCCTTCCACGAATGCCTCGCCCGGATCAAACTGGATGGCGGGCGGCTGCTGACGGCGGCACAGTTCATGCCAGCGGTCGAGAGCCTTGGGCTCGCCACCCTGATCGACCGTCAGGTCCTGGGTCTGGCACTGGAAATGCTCAAAAAACACAGCGGCGCGCGTCTGTCGGTCAATCTCTTCCCGCAATCGATGCAGGACGCGGAATGGATGGCCCTCTTTCGCAACGCGGTGCGCGAGGATCCCGGAATCGCGGAACGTCTGATCGTCGAAGTCACCGAATCCGGTGCGGTTCTGGACCCGGCGCGCACGCGGCGCTTCATGAACAACCTGCGTGACCTGGGCGTCGCCTTCGCGCTCGACGACTTTGGGTCCGGCCATACCTCCTTCGGACATCTGCGCGATTTCCGCTTCGACCTGATCAAGATCGACAACGCGTTTATCGAGGATATTCGCAACAACCCCGACAACCGGTTCTTCGTCAAAACGCTGATCGCGATCGCAGAGCGGTTCGAGATGATGACTGTGGCCGAGGCCGTGCAAGATCCCGAAGATGCCCGCATATTGGCAGATCTGGGCGTCGGCTATTTCCAGGGCTTCTATTTCGGTTCGCCCAGCCTGCAACTCGACCCGATGCCAGAACCGGAACCGATTGTCCTGGCCAAGGCCTGACGGATCAGAACTGCCCCCGCTGCGACTCGGAGATCGCGAACCCGACCGCCAGCGCCACGATGACCGCCACCAGGACAGCCAGCGCGATCTTCAAGGCGGAATAGGGGCGCTCGCCACTGACGGCGCCAGTGCGCCCGTTGATTACAACGCGGAAGGGCTTGTTCTTCCAGCGGTAGGCTGCCAGCCAGACCGGCAACAGCACATGCTTGAAGGTTACGTTCTCGTACCAGGCGCGCATATCGGTGATCCGCTGCTCGTCGCCGCCGATGTCGAAGCGAATGTCGCGGCGCAGGATCGCTTCCATCGCCTGACGCGCGGTGCCGAACCCCTGCTCCAGCGAGGTCGCGGGCGCCTCTGCCCGAAACCCCGCCAGATAATCGGTGCGATAGGGTTCCAGCGCCGCCAGATCCCAGCTTCGACCGCCCGTCTCGGCCCGATCCGCTGTCGGACCCAAGGTCTGCGAGGCAGGCACCAGCATATCATCGAATGTCCGGTCCACCTGACCGCTGACACGGGTCCAGCGGATGCGACGTTCCTTGTAGGTCTGCTGGCGCGGCTTGCCGTCCACCATGACAGTGCGCTGACGCGTGACATAATAGGCATCACCCCGCGCCCCGCGATACCGCGCGGTCCCATGGGCATCATAGGTATAGTGCGGCAGGTAAACCCCCGCGATCGGCCGCCCAGCTTCGGCATAGCGCTTCAGGCTGCCCGGTGCGAACCAGAGACTGCCGAGCCACGCCTTCATTCGCTCACGCGCCTCGCGCTCGGTCAGGGCAAAGGGCAACACAGCGCCCGGCTTAGGATGGCGGTGCGGATGCTCTTCGCCGCGCGCCAATGGGGTCGCGCAGAACGGGCATTCGTCAGCCTGCGTGGTGGCATCCAAAGACACTTCAGCGGCGCAACCCGAACAGCGGATCGTGGCGGTTGTCTCCACATCGCTGGCGGCAAGCTGATCGGCGATTGCCCGCTCATAGTCCAGCTCTCGGATCTCACCACCCCAGGGCCCTTCTGGCGCAGGGGGGATCTCGTTCTCCGCCCCGCAATTCTCGCAGACCAGCGCGTCCGCGCCAGGAGCGAAACTCAGTGGCGCCCCACAATTGGCGCAGGGAAGATCCAAGTCGGTTGTCACAGCGCGACGACCCGCCTGTTCATTGCAGTGACCTCAACCGACCATCACCCCGTGCGATCACGCCGGTGGCGGGGGCGGGGGCATGATGGTGAAAAGCTGAGCCAGCGAGTCCGTCTCGCCCGCCGCATGCCAGCCATCCATTCCCGCCGACCAGACCAGCGTCTCGCGGGTAAAACTGCCCTCGGCGACCATGCGGCCCAGATCGGCACGGCTGAAAGGCCCCTTGGTCTGGCCCCCCTCGGCGATATGCCAGACCGTTTCCTGCGGAGGCGGAGGTGGCGGAGGCGCCGCGCCCCAGGGGCCACGCTGCATCTGGTTGGCCATCGCCATCCCCATGCCCATACCGAGTCCCTCGCCCATACCGCCGCCGGAGGGGTTCTCCGCCGCCGCTCGCATCGACTCGGCCGCCTGAAACTGCCCGTATTTGCCGAGATCCCCGATAACGCCCATCGAGGTACGGCGATCCATCGCCTCCTCCACCGCTTCGGGCAGCGAGACATTCTCGACAAAAAGCGCGGGCATCTCGACGCCATAGGCCGCGATCTCCGGCGCGATGCGCTTGCGCAGATACTCAGCCATCTGATCGGTGTTCGCGGCCAGATCCAGCACCGGTATGCCGCTGGATGCAAGCGCATTCGAAAACCGGCTGACAATGACGTTGCGCAGTTGGAACGTGATCTCGTCGGTGGTCAGCTCACCGTCGGTGCCCACAATCTCGCTGAGAAATTTCGCAGGATCGCTGATGCGGATGGAGTACGTGCCAAATGCCCGCATCCGCACCGGCCCGAATTCCGGATCGCGCATCATGATCGGATTGCGGGTCCCCCACTTCAGGTCCTGAAACCGTCGGGTGTTGACGAAGTAGATCTCGGATTTGAAAGGGCTGTTGAAGCCATGATCCCAGTGCTGCAGCGTGGTCAGGATCGGCATGTTGTTGGTCTCGAGCATATAGAGCCCGGGCTGGAACACATCGGCCAACTGCCCCTCATGCACAAAGACCGCCGCCTGCCCTTCGCGCACAGTCAGCTTGGCCCCGTATTTGATGGCGTTACCTTGGCGTTGAAATCGGCTGACGATGGTGTCGCGGGTGTCATCGGTCCATTCGATGACATCGATGAACTCGCCGCTGAGCATATCCCAGATCATGTTATCCTCCTGCCTGCCCGGACGCCGCCACCACGTCTGGAACCAACTCTCGGGCGATCCGTTCGGCAATATTGCCTCGGTCATCCCGGACTTTATCCGAGGATCGTAGAGGATTCGGCGCGGAAGTTCATCATGTGTCGTGAGAAGCGGTTCCAAACAGCCGGCAGCAAGTCTCCCGACCTAAAACTGTTTCGGCAAATCCAGCTCTCCCGCGATGCGGCGCACAATGGGCATGGCTTCCTCCTCGGTCATGCCGGCGCGCAAGCGCGGATCGTAGAGGATGCGCAGCAGGTACTCGTCATGAGTGGTCATCAGCGCGAATTCTTCGTCCTCGTTGAAAAGCGAGGGGCGCACAGCATCGTCGTCGCGGATCAGGCCCATGCCCTGGACGATCTCCTCCTCGATGCAGGACTGACGCAGCACTTGGGGCAGTTCGGCGCGGATAAAGACCAAGGCATGGCCGATCTCTCCCGTCAGTTCGCCATCGGGCCCGGTGCGGCGCAGCATGGTGCCAGAGCAGATTAGATCGTCCGAGAAAAGCCCCTCGAAGAGCGCTAACAACCCCTCGTCGCCCTCGCGGCCCAGATGGCCTAGGAACGCCTCGCGATCATTGTGGTCGAAGAAATAGATACCCATGTTCCAGGTCGCAGCGGCGGGATTTTCAGCGGCCGCGAAATCCAGGCCCGGAATGCTATCGAGGCGCCTGGTCAGATCCAGCAGCGCCGCGCCGTCCTGATCGCTGAGCGAGCCATAGGCGGCGTAGCGCACGGGGCCGCTCCAGCGCCGGATGACGCGCAGTTGCGCCAACTGTTCCGCGTCCAGGTCGTCGTGGAATTCGGGATCGATGCCAAAAGCGGTCTTGCCGAAATTCTGAGCGAGATCCGAGGCGGTGAACGGCGCATCTGTCGGCGCACGTTCGGTCCGCAATTTACCGTTCAATTGCAGCTTGGCCTGATAGGCCGACCAATACTGATCGGAGTATCTGGGCCCACAGGCGACAATCGCCAACGCACCTAAAAGCGCCAGCGCCGACCTGGCGCGCTGCATGAATCGCTCAGGGTTCCACCGTGTCATGATGCGAGAGTGGCGCCTCACCGCCCTCAAGGGAAGCCCCAGAGAGCAGATCTCACGAATGTATCAACTGCACCGCAACAACCCGGTGCTGCGCGGTACTCTATTCAGTTCCGCGCAGCTTGATCGGTTGGCCAATCTCTTTGCGGTCGTCGAGCCCAGTGGCGAATACGACCGCGCGGCCGATCTCGGTACAACCAGCAAGAAGGCCGGATATCAACAGTACAGGAAGGACGAGTTTCATCGAGTACACCTCGAACCATGTGGCGCACGCGAAGGAACGCCCAACTGACACAGCTCGCCCCGAACCAATTGTTAACACATACACCGCTCTCGCGAAAGTCAGGCGCCCGGGTCAGGCGCCTCCGTCATCGGCCATGCCCATCTCGCGCGCGCGAGCGGAGGCGAGAGTTTCCTTCAGTTCCTGCTCCATCTTCTGCAACTCAGCCTCCGCCTCGGCGCGCTTGCGCTTGCCTTCGTCGGCGATCGACAGGCTCTCGTTGATCGTGGCAATTAGGGTGGCGTTCGCCTCTTTCACCGCCTCGATGTCGAAGATCCCGCGCTCCATCTGCGTGCGCACCTCGCGGTTCGCGTCCTGCAGCGTATCTGCGTTCTTGCGCAGCAACTCGTTGGTCAGATCGGTCGCGCCCTTGATATCCTCTGCCGCCGATTTCGAGTTGAAGATCGCGATCCCCTGAGCGAGCTGATTTTTCCAAAGCGGCACGGTGTTCGTCAGAACCGAATTGATCTTGTTGATCAGCGACTTGTCGTTTTCCTGCACCAGCCGAATCGAGGGAAGCGACTGCATCGTCACCTGGCGGGTCAGTTTCATATCGTGGACCCGGCGCTCGAGCTCGTCTCGGGCGGCGCGGATGTCGCGCAGTTCCTGCGCTTTCATCACGCCTTCTTCTTCGGGCGCCGCCTGCACTTCGGCTTCCTTGGCGGGGATCGTCTCGCTATCCAACTCGTCCAGCTTGGCCTCGCCCGCGCCGATATAGAGGCCGATCTCGTCATAGAAATTCAACGTCTCGGCGTAGAGCTTGTCGAGGAACTTCACGTCCTTCAGCAGTACGGTTTCGTGTTCCAACAGGTTGTCGGTGATCATGTCGATCTGGCCCTGCACCCCTTCATAGCGAGCCACGAACTCGGCCAGCGGCGTGACCGAGGAGAACAGCCGCTCCCACCAACTGCGCCTGCGGCTGGGGTCGATTTCCGATGTGTCGAAGCCCCGGATCGTGGTGACCATCTCGCGCAGATCCTCGCCCGCCGGGCCGATATCCTTGTTGCGCACCCCGTCCAGCATCTGATCGCTGAGGGCCGTCAGCTTGGACTGCGCGCCCGAGCCGAACTTGATGATCGACTGGGTCGAGCTCATGTCGAGTTCGGCGATCCGCTTGGCGATTTCCGGATCGCCGGACGCCGTGGCCGCGGTCATCGGCACCAGATCGCCCGAAACTTCGGGAAGTACTTCGACCAGATCGGCCTTGGCCTGTTCGGCAACCGCGATCGCCTTCTGCTGGATATCGGTCATGGGGTGGTCTCCTTGTTGAGAGGCATCTTGGCGCGGCGGCTATCGGGTTTCCTGGCCCAGCCGCTCGCGCAGCACTTCGATTTCGACTTCCAGATCCATCCTGTCGTCTTGCAGCAGCATGTCGCGACCACGGCCGAAACTGCCTTCCAGCTCGCCGATCATGTCCAGATAGTCGGTGCGCAGCTTGGGGTCGTCCAGCCGCGCATGGTTCTGCACATATTTGCGCGTCGCATCCTCGGCGCCCTTCAGGTAGACGGTGAGGTAGCGCCGCGCACGGCTGAGATCGCGTGGGTCCTGCTCGATAAGTCGCAGCATTTCACGCACACGCGCCATCAGGCCGTCGACCCGGCCGGAAATCTCGCGGTCACGCAGGGTCGAGATCATCTTCTGCACCTCGCTCACCCGCGTCTCGGCCCGGTCGAGCGCCTCGATCACCTGGTCGGAGGCTGGCGCACCATCGATCCCTTTGGACCGCATCGGGTCGAGGCCGAAGGCTGCCAGATGCGCCCCAGTGGCCAAGATCGCGCTCAACCCCGCGCTGAGAAAGTCGCCCATGCCGCGGGCGAGCAACACGGCCACCGCCACCCCTGCACCGGTCAGCACAGCCGCACAGATCTTGCGGGGAAAGGCGGGCGGTTTGGCGATTTGGCGGGCGTTGAACGCATCCTCGGCCCGCTGCCCTTCGCGCAGCAACCAGGCGCCCAGCATCAGCGCGGCATAGCCACCTAGCGCCACCATAGCCTTCGCAACGTCCCCGCCCAAATGGCCTAGAGCAGCGAACAACAGCGGCGTAGGCAACACGAACATCGTCAGCGCCCGGATATCGACAGAGGCCGCTTTGCGGTCACGGAACTTCGGCTGCTCACCCGCGGGAGGTCCCCCGGGGCTATGCGCTCCGCCAAAGCGTTTCGCGCTCATCGCGGGATCACCGCAGCCAAGCTCGCCGCATCGGCGGTGAGCGCCTGACAGGAACTGACGACCACAACCGCAGCCAGTACAAGCCAGGCCAGCCAGCCTGTCCATGATCCACGCATGCGATCGTCCTTCTGCCGTTGCGTACATTGACCTTAGCTTGCCTCGACGCTCACGTCCATTTCGGGGCACATGCAGGGCAATTCGCGGCCCGCGCGGGGCATTTGCAAGGCCGCACCCCCCATGTAAGGCTAGGCCCATGCCATTGCAAAACCGTGTCGCCCCGACTGGAGAAATTACCGCAAGCCCCTGGCGCGGGGCGATGATGGGCAATCGGGGCTGCCTGCATGATGCGCAGCAACGCCTGGGCCGGGCGCGGTGGCGCCACCAGAACTGGGTCTGCTGCGTGACCGAGTTTCGCGGGCGCCATCGTTTGCCGATGCCGCCGCCCGGCTCTCCCACCATCTACACGGCGTTATTCTTCTGGGATGAAGCCACGGCCTTTGCCGCCGGACACAGGCCCTGTGGCGAGTGCCGGTATCAGGATTATCGCCGGTTCATGGCAACCTGGCAGTTGGCGGGCCTGCCCGGACGAGGCCCGAAGGAGGTCGACAGACACCTGCATCACGACCGCACGATGCGCAATCGCAACCAGAAGCGTCACCGAGCCAAACTGGCAGACCTGCCGCCTGGAACTTTCATCCTGGTGCAGGATATGCCGGTTCTGCTGAACGATGGTGCCTGGTCGTGGAGCCCTGATGGCTATGCTCCCTACCGGGCTGATTTGCCCGAAGCGGTCACCGTGCTGACGCCAAAAGCCAGTGTCGAGGTGTTTCGCGCAGGTTACCGCCCGCAGAACAGGCTCAAGACGTAGGCTGGTCGAGGTTGCCGATCTGCGCCATGCCGGTCGCGTGATAACCGCCATCGACGAATACGACGTCTCCGGTAGTCGCCCCACCCAGATCGGACAGCAAATAGACTGCGGCCCCCCCAACTTCGTCGAGGGTGGCGTTGCGGCGCAGCGGGCTGTTCTCCTCCGCCGCCTTGAAGACCCGGCGCGCGCCGCCGATGGCCGAGCCCGCCAGCGTGCGCATGGGACCGGGCGAGATCGCATTCACCCGGATACCCTGCGGCCCCAGATCATTGGCGAGATAACGCACTGATGCTTCCAGCGCCGCCTTGGCGACACCCATCACATTGTAATTCGGCATAACCCTCTGCGCGCCCAGATAGGTCATCGTGACCATAGCCCCCCCATCGGGCATCAGGGCCGAGGCCCGGCGCGCCACATCCACGAACGAAAAGCACGAAATATCCATGGAGTTCAGAAAGTTGTTCCGGCTTGTATCGGCAAAGCGCCCCGTCAGCTCCGCCTTGTCGGAATAAGCGATGGCGTGGACGGCAAAGTCGATCTTGCCCCATTCGTTACCCAGCCGCTCGAACACCGCATCCATCGAGGCTTCGTTCTGCACGTCGGCATCCATGACGATGGAGGACCCAAGGCTCTCCGCCAGCGGGATCACCCGGCGCTCGAACGCGTGACCCTGATAGGTGAACGCAAGCTCCGCCCCCTGCGCATGAAGCGCCCGCGCACAGCCCCACGCAATAGAGTGGTTGTTAGCCACCCCCATGATCAGCCCGCGTTTCCCCTGCATCAGGCTCATCTGGGTCACCCGTGATACCGGCTCATCGCCAGGGTGGCATTGGTGCCGCCGAAGCCGAAGCTGTTTGAGATCACAGTGTCGAGCCCCGCATTATCGCGCCTGGTCGTCACGATCTCGTCGGGGCTGAGGGCCGGATCCAGCTCGGTGATATTGGCGCTCGCCGCGATGAAATCGCCCTGCAGCATCAGCAGGCAGTAAATCGCCTCCTGCACACCGGTGGCACCAAGACTGTGCCCGGTCAGCGACTTGGTTGAGCTGATGGGCGGCGTCGCGCCCTGCCCGAAGACCCGGCGGATCGCCTCGACCTCGGTTACGTCGCCCGCAGGGGTCGAAGTGCCATGGGCATTGATATAGTCGACCTTGCGATCGCCCAGCGTCGCAGTAGCGAGCTTCATCGAGCGCTCGCCGCCCTCGCCCGAGGGGGCAACCATGTCATGTCCGTCCGACGTTGCGCCATAACCCGTGACCTCGGCATATATCTTTGCGCCGCGGGCCTTGGCGTGTTCAAGTTCCTCCAAGACCACCACACCGGCGCCACCGGCGATCACAAAACCGTCGCGAGTAGCATCGAACGCACGCGAAGCGGTTTGCGGCGTATCGTTATACTTCGAACTCATCGCGCCCATGGCGTCGAAAAGGCAGCTAAGCGTCCAGTCCAGTTCCTCGCCGCCACCTGCAAAGACGATATCCTGCTTGCCGAATTGGATCTGCTCCACCCCGTTGCCTATGCAATGTGCCGATGTCGAACAGGCCGAGGTGATGGAGTAGTTGATGCCTTTGATCTTGAACGGTGTCGCCAGGCAGGCGGAGTTCGTCGAAGACATGCCCCGCGTGACCATGAATGGCCCCATCCGCTTGGGCGAGCCATTCTTGACCGTGATATTATGGGCCTGGAACAGGTTCTTGGTCGACGGCCCGCCCGAGCCCATGACCAGGCCCGTACGCTCGTTCGAGACGTCGATTTCCTCCAGACCCGCATCGCGGATCGCCTGTTCCATCGAAATGTAATTCCAGGCAGCCCCATCGCCCATGAAGCGGCGTTGGCGTTTGTCTACCAGCGCCTCGATATCGACATTCGGCGCGCCATGGACGTGGCAGCGGAACCCGTGTTCGGCATAATCGTCGGCGAAAACGATGCCCGATTTACCCTCGCGCAGACTGGCGGTGACTTCCTGGGCGTCCGATCCGATCGATGAGACGATGCCCAGGCCTGTGATGACGACGCGACGCATCGGCGATCTCCCGTTACGCGGGGCTGTCCTGGAACAGCCCGACTCTCATATCCTTGACCACATAGACACTCTCGCCGTCGAGTTCCATGATGCCGTCCGCAATACCCAATTTCAGCTTGCGGTCGATGACGCGCTTGAGATCGACGATATACCGAACCAGCTTGCCCGACGGCGTCACCATGCCGGAAAACTTGACCTCGCCGACACCCAGCGCGCGGCCGCGCCCCGGCATCCCCGACCAGCCGAGCCAGAAACCGGTGAGTTGCCAGAGTGCATCAAGCCCAAGACAACCCGGCATCACCGGATCGCCCAGAAAATGGCAATCGAAGAACCAAAGGTCGCGCTTAACATCCAATTCCGCCACGACTTGGCCCTTACCATGCTCGCCACCATCCAACGTGATCGAGGTGATCCGGTCGAACATCAGCATCGGGGGGGCGGGAAGCTGCGCGTTGCCAGGGCCGAACAATTCGCCCCGCGCACAGGACATCAGACCCTCGAAATCATAGCTGTTCGCGCGCTCCGCCATGCAAACATCTCCCCCGGGGGTATCCCCTGCTTTCAGCTTGAGCGATCCCTAACATCGGCACCGGGATCAGACAAGCGCATTGGGGCGCCATGCCGCGCCATGTGAAGTTGAATAGACTGGCAAATCCGGGCAGATACGTCTAAATAGTCTGACACGACGAGAATTTATCCTGCTGCGAGGCTTGCAGATGACGCAAAATCCTAGCGAAGGGGCTGAACAAGTCGACATGACGATTTCGCCCGATGACGGTCGCAATCCGACGGCCCGTGCGGATACATGGCTTGCCGGGGCGGGCCTGCGCCCGACGCGCCAGCGCATTGCACTGGCAGAATTGCTGGTGGGCGACGGCCATAACCGCCACGTCACCGCCGAAAGCTTGTTCGACGCAGTGCAGGTCACAGGGACGTCGGTTTCGCTGGCAACCGTTTACAACACCCTGCGCTCCTTCACCGATGCCGGTCTGCTGAACGAGATCACGGTAGACGGCACACGCAGCTATTTCGACACCAATGTCAGCGAGCACGCTCATTTCTACTATGACGATGGGCGCGTGACCGATGCTTCTCGCGACTCCGCCCGTCTGGCGCAGTTGCCCGACGTGCCGGAAGGTTACGAGATTGCAAAAGTGGATGTGGTGATCCGTCTTCGGAAAAAATAAACCCTTTCCATGAGTTAAGAAGGCCGGCTGCAAGCCAATTGCAGCATCACCCTAATTTCAGTGATCAAACCATCGTATTTCGCCATGCCCCTCGATGCGCTTGTGGTCGCAGCCTGCCATCCGCCGACCCAATCCTCTGGAACACGCAATTTCGATAAGGACATTACAGACGAGGCGTTGTGCCTTAAGAACGGCGAGAATCCAGATCAATCGAGAAGTATTATCAGCGCATGTGATCGGGCGATCGCATCGGGTGAGGCTGCGGGAAACGCACTGTCGAAACTGTATGCTTCGCGCAGCTTTTCAAACCGCGACTTGGATGAATACGCCGCAGCGAAGACGGACGCAGAAAAAGCGTTGTCGACAGAATCCGTTCATGCTCTGGCGTGGCGCGCCATGGGGTGGGTTGAGCTAAACGAAGAAGCGTTCGAATCGGCGCTCGAGGCCTTTGATCAGGCCCTAAGGGCAGAACCTGGTTCGGCACATGCGCTCGCAGAACGAGCACACACGCTGCGACGCATGGGACGATATGATGAAGCGCTGGTTGATATCGATATTGCCCTGGCTTTGCGAGAAGACATCGCATGGACCACGCGTCAAAAAGGGTGGATATTTTACTACCAGGAACAGTACGAACGCGCGCTGACGTGGTTCGAGAAGTCCCGCGAGGTCGCCCCGGAAAGGCTATGGGCCCACCAGTCAATCGGGCTGGCGCACTACCAGCTAGGCAACTACATTGAAGCGATTGAAGCCTTTTCGGAGGCGGCGAGGTACAGCTTCGGCGAAGCGGACCCCTACCGCGAGCGTGCTCGTGCCCATGTCGAACTGGGCCAGTTCGACAAAGCGCTGGCAGATGCCAAAAAAGCGGTTTCAGTGGACCCAAGTTATTCCTATGCGCACCAAACTCTCAGCCTCGTACACTACAAGCTCGGAAACTGGCGCGAGGCGGCGAAGGCAGGCGAACGCGCCATCCAACTGGATGCAGACAACGGATACAATCACTTCCGTCATGCGCAGGCTCTTTCCAAGCTGCCCGGGCAAGATTGGGGAGCGGCGTTGGTACCTGCCAATCGCGCGGTCGAACTCGACCCCGAAGCGGAGGGCTATCTGAACCAGCGCGGCTACCTCTACTTGAATTTGGGCCGGTATGATGAGGCTATTTCGGATTTCGAGGCTGCAGTAGAAATCGACCCGGGCTACTCGGTCGCTCTTTACAATATGGGCATTACACATGCGGCGGCAAAGCGAGGTGATCAGGCTGTAAATGCGCTGGCCCGCGCATTGGAAACCGACCCCGATCGCGAGCACCGTGACGTTGCCAGACAAATTATTGAACAATTGCTCAAGAACGGACTGAAGGACGACGCACGAGAGGCCGCTGCGCTCATTAACGACTCCAAACCGGCCGGCAGCATCTAGGTCGAGCGAACGGCTTATTCGTCGTTCTCGATCCCCCATAGCGCATCCTTCGGCGCCCAGCCCCGGAAGTCTTCGATTGTCATCTCGCACCAGTCCTGTTCGCACGCAGTCAGGCGGGCGACCACGCCCTGGCGCAGCTCCACTGTCGCCTCGGCGGTCTGGGTCGGGCGTTTGCGCAGCAGCACCTGGGGGGCGGTGATCAGGACCGTCCGGCGCCCGGTCAGCAGCGCATGATAGACCCAGCCGCCGGCATCGTCGCTGTCGACGATCCGGCGCCAGTCGCCATATTCCTCGACCACCTTCACCGGTAGCCCGGCGCGGCGGAAAACCCAGTCTTTGGGATAGTTGAGCCCCGGGCCACGGCGCACATTGATCTCGGACGAGCGCAGCGACACAAACCGCGGCAGCTTCAGATTGGTCACCGGGCCCAGCGCAGTCTCCCCCTGCGCCAGCGCAGGCGCAGCGGGACCCGACAGCGCCATCAGCACCGTGATCATACCCGCCAGAGCGAAACGGCGCGTGCGATACATCCTGCGGTCCCCTTGCTCCGATAATCTTGCCAATTCCCAGCCTCGCGTCCACGGATGCCCGAAATGGTGGTGCCCCGGCGGATCATTTTGATGGGGAAAGCGGATTTCTTGCTTCTCTCGCCCCGCCAAGGGTTTTATCACGAGGGCGAGCGCGAAGGGAAAGGAATTTCGCAGATGAACCGAGAGCGTCTGAATGTCGTGGTCACGCGAAAACTGCCCGAGGCGGTGGAGACCCGCCTGCGCGAGTTGTTCGAGGTGAAACTCAAGGAAGACGATCACCCGATGTCGCAGACCGAGATTGCCGAGGCGATGAAGACTGCCGACGTGCTGGTTCCGACCCTGACCGACCGGATCGACCAGAAGATGCTGGCCCAGGCGGGCGAGCGGTTGAAGCTGATCGCGAATTATGGTGCGGGTTTCGACCATATCGACGTGCAGACCGCGCGCAGCCGGGGCATTCTGGTCTCCTCGACCCCCGGTGTTCTGACCGAGGATACCGCCGACATGACCATGGCGCTGATGCTTTCGGTGCCGCGTCGGATGGCCGAGGGGGCCTCCCTGATGCAAACCGGTGAGTGGGGCGGGTGGAGCCCGACCGCGATCATGGGCCACCGCATCTGGGGCAAACGCCTGGGCATTCTTGGCATGGGCCGGATCGGCCAGGCGGTCGCACGCCGCGCCCGGGCCTTTGGCTTGCAGATTCACTACCACAACCGCAAGCGCCTGCATGAGGAGATCGAGGGGGCGCTGGAGGCGACCTATTGGGAGAGCCTGGATCAGATGCTCGCCCGCATGGACATCATCAGTGTGAACTGCCCGCATACGCCGGCAACCTTCCACCTGCTGTCAGCCCGCAGGCTCGATCTGATCAAGCCCAGCGCCTATATCGTCAACACCGCGCGCGGCGAGATCATCGACGAGAACGCGCTGACCCGAAAGCTGGCGAAGGGCGAGATCGCCGGCGCGGGTCTGGATGTCTTCGAGCACGAAGACGGCGTGAACCCGCGATTGGTGAACCTACCCAATGTCGTCCTGCTGCCGCATATGGCCTCGGCGACCGAAGAAGGGCGACTGGAGATGGGGGAGAAAGTCATCATCAACATCAAGACCTTCGCCGATGGCCACCGCCCACCGGATCAGGTCCTCCCCTCGATGCTGTGATGCGGCTCTCGGATTTCCCTCCTGAAGTGATGGTTTGGGTCTGCGATCTTGCCTTGGAGGATCCGTCGCGCCTGGAGTTGATCTATCACGATGCGCTGGGCGATCTGGATATGATCTGCCAACAGGACGGGCACAGGATCGACGACATCCAGAGCGTTCACATCAGCCATATCCACCAGGGTTTCCCGCAGACCCGCACGCTGGACGACCCGCCGCATTGGCATATGACAGAACTGGGTATGCAGGAGCACTGGGTCGAAGTCGACGAGGCCGTCGCGCCCGCCTATCGCGATGCCTTCGGCGAGAATCGCAGCGCGAGCTTGCCCGGCTTCCTCACTAACGACCTTCTGGGGGATGGCCGCTCGCCGGGGGTACCGGTGGAACCGATAACACGCCACGATCTGCGCCCGCTTGTCCAGATCGACCCCCGCGCCAGCGCGAGCGGCTTGCGGGCTGAGCAGACCCATGGCTTGGACAACGCCACGCTCCAGCAGATGGTGGAGCAATTAGGTCCGTTCGATGTCCCGGCGGAGGACGGGTCATGAGCGTCCTCGTCCGTCCCGCTGGCCCGATGGACCGCGATGCCCTGCTGGCGATCCATTGCGCGTCCTGGCGCGACGCCTATCGCGGGACGTTGCCGGAGGAGGTTCTGGGCCCAGGCCTCGAGGCGCAGCATGGCGCGCTCTGGGAGCGGATCTTTGCGACGCCGGTGCCAGGGCGCCTGATCCTGACGGCGACCGACCAGGATGGGCCGATTGGCTTCATGATTTCGCTTCCCGACGCGGACGACGTGGGCATCGACTACATGGCGGCGTTGCATGTCGATCCGGCGCGTCGGGACGAGGGTGTCGGCGCCCTGTTGATGCGCGAATGGGCCGACCGGATGACCGGGATCGGGCGCCGCAAGGCGCGGCTGATCGTGGCCGATGACAACCACGGCGCGCGGCGGTTCTATACCCGACTCGGCGCGGTCGAAGGGCCGGTTTTTCAGGACGACATCACGGGTCACGGCGACGGCGTCGTCGCGGCACGGGTGATGCACTGGGACAATCTGGCCGACATTGCGATCCTCGCGCGAGGCGAGGCGATCCGCCGTCTGGCGCCCCCCGCCAGTGTGATCGCTGCCGAGCAACCGCAGAAAACCGGAGCGCCGCACCCGGTGGACAGCGGCAGCGCCGCTGCCGCCCGGCGAAAGCAAACCCTCGGCAATCTCTTCGGCCTTTCGGATTTCGGGGTGAACCGAGTCGAGATCGATGCCGGCGTGCGCTCTACCGTGCGCCATTTCCACAGCCACGAGGATGAATTCATCCTGGTTCTGGAGGGGGAACTGACGCTCTGCCTCGACACCGGCGAAACCACGCTGGGTCCCGGAGCCTGCGCCGGGTTTCCCGCCGGGACAGGGCCGTCCCATGTGCTGGAGAACCGCGGCAGCGCGCTGGCCGTCTATCTGGAGGTGGGTGCGCGCAAACCGGATCGCGATGTCACGCGCTATCCTGGCGAGGATCTGATGGTCGCACGGGCGCCCGATGGCGATCCCTGGTTTCAGCGCCTGGACGGCACGCTGCTGTTCCGGGCTGGCTAAGCGCGATGCCCGGCGCAACCGGTTTCAGCGACGCCGCGATGCGCGACTGGCTGGCGGCGCAACAGAACCTCATCGCCACCCAAACGCCGGGCTGGCCCGATATCGAACGAGTGATCGATACAACGCGCGCCCTCGGCCCCTTAGTGCAGCCGTTGCTGCCAGATGCGCAGTGGACCCACCCGTATCCCCTGAACGCGGCCCAACAGGCGCCCGATCGCAGCCATCCGGATTGGCCACGCTTTGCCCGTGCCGATGCCGCCTTGAGAACCCGCATGGCCGGGGCCTGGTTGGCAGCGGCGGGCGGGATCGCGCGCCCACTCGGCCACGACGCGGATACGGCGAAAACCCTACGCAACTGGGCCGCAGCACTGGACCGGGCGTTCGAGAATTTGGTTGCCAGCCCCGATTATGCGGAACTGCAAACCGAATGGCTGCGCGCTGCCCTGGCTTGCGACCTGCCCATCGCACCCCCGGCAGCCCCTGCCAACCCGGCCCTGCCCGCCATCGCGCAGACGCCAAAGCACCTGATCTGGCGCGAGGGCAAGACAACGCTCCATCGCTATACCGGTTCCGCGCCACCGACGACAGGCCCTCTGCTGATCGTCCATGGACTGATCGGGCGGGCCAGCGTCACCGATCTGGAGCCTCGCCGCTCGCTGGTCAGCGACCTACTCACCGCCGGGACGGATCTCTGGCTGATCGATTGGGGCAATCCGGCGCCTGAAGATCACCGCCAGGACTTCACGTATTTCTGCGAGACCCTGCTGGGCGAGGCTGTGGCGACCATCCACAGCAAGACCGGCCGCCGGGCGGCGCTTCTGGGCATCTGCCAGGGCGGGGTCTTTTCGCTCTGCCACGCGGCACGTCACGCGGACGCGCTCTCCGGGATCGCGCTGACCGGAACGCCCGTCGATTTTCATGCGGATGCGGCAGAGGGCGAAGGTTATCTCAACCGTCTCGCCCGCTCGCTGCCCCGCGATGTGATCGAGGGGCTGCTGGGTCACGAGGACATGCTGCCCGGTGCGCTGACCGGCGCGCTCTTCCAGGGGATGACGCCCGGGCGCACCGTTGCCAAATACACCGCCGACCTTTCGACACGCCTGGCCGATCCCGCGCGCTTGCAAACCTTCCTGCGGATGGAAGCCTGGTTGGCCGACCGGCCCGATCATCCGGGTGGGGCGGCGCGCGAGTGGCTCTACGACCTCTATCAGCAGAATGCGCTGGTAAAGGGCAAATTCCGCATCGCGGGCGACCCCGTGGATCTTGGTGCGATCCGCTGCCCGGTGCTGAATATCATCGGGCAGTATGACCATATCGTACCGCCGGCCTGCTCGCGCGCCCTTGCCGCACACGTGCCAGAGCATATCTACCAGTCAATCGAGACAGAAACCGGCCATATCGGCGTTCTGGTTTCGGATGCAGGGCGCGAGCAGGTTGCCCGACGACTGACAGCTTGGCTGACGGCTTTGAAGCCAGGCCACTAACGGCGTAGCCGGTTGAAAAAGCGAGGCATTCCGGCCACGCAACGCGATTGTGTTCAATTGGGCAGTTCCCAAAGGTTGCGGGGATGCGTATCACTGCGAGCCTTGTAGGCGACACCGGGGCGATGGCACTGGCCCGCGAGACTGGTAGGGAGACATCCTTGTGATCACGAGATCCGCTTCAGGCATACTTACGGCAACCGCATTGGCCGCCAGCGCAGTGTTCGGCGGCACCGTGTTCAGCGCCTCGTCCGCTGCGGCACAGGGACTTGCCGGACCCTATCTGGCTGCGGAACATGCCGCACGCCGGGGCGATATTGCCGAAGCCTCCCGCCTGTTCGCCCGTGTGCTGGCCCGCGATCCGGAGAACCTGGACCTGATGGAGCAAACCATGCTGCACCAGGTCGCCGCCGGGCAGATCGCACAAGCAGTCGCTGTCGCGCGCAAACTCGACGCACTGCGCCCGGGCCATCATCTCGGCGTGCTGATCCTGGCCGCAGACGGTCTGCGCAACGGGAAGTTCTTGGATGTTTACGACCTTCTCGCCAGCGGCGGGTCCGATGGAGGCCCCTTTGTCGGCAGCATCATGCAGGCCTGGGCGGAGTTTGGCGCGGATGATCTAGATGGTGCGCGCGGCGTTCTGGCCGATCTGGAAGAAGCCGGGACCAGCGGTGCCGTCGGCTCGATCCTGACCGCCTATCATCTCGGCCTGATCGAGGCCGCGGCTGGCAACGACACGGAAGCGGTTCTGGCGTTCGCCCGTGCCGCCGAGGCATCGAACCGCGGCGGGACCTCGCGCCTGATCCAGCAACGCGCGGCAGCGCTGGCCCGGACGGGCGCCGTCGAGGACGCCAGGCAACTGGTGCAGGAACGCCTCTCGCTGACCCTGGGCGATCCGCGGCTGGAAACGCTGATACTGGCAATCGATAGTGGCGATGCGCTGGGTGTCATGACCACGACAGCGGAGCAGGGCGCCGCCGAGGCGCTGTTCGCGATCTCGGGTTATGTCGCGCGTGGCAACAATCGGCTGATCGGCCTCGCCTATGCCCGTCTGGCCACTTACCTTGATCCCTCGCTGATCGACGCACAACTGCTGATCGCCGAGATCCTGAGCCAGGACGAGCAATACGGACTGGCCATCGAAGCCTATGCCCGCGTCCCCGAGGATGCCCCCGAAGCGCTCAACGCTCAGATCGGCCGTGCCCAGGCGTTGCAGGACGCTGATGAGTTGGAGGAGGCGCTGAGCGTGCTGCGCGAAGTCGTCGCCCGCCACGGCGACAGCATCGAGGCGCATACGGCGCTGGGCGACATGCTGCGTCAGGCCACCCGCTACGAGGAGGCGGCCGAGGCCTATGACGGCGCGATCCAGTTGATCGGTACGCCGGAGAACCGGCACTGGGTGCTCTATTATCAGCGCGGCATAACCTATGAACGCTCGAAACAATGGCCCAAGGCCGAGAGCGATTTTCGCCAGGCGCTGGCGCTGGAACCGGATCATCCGCTGGTGCTAAACTATCTCGGTTACAGCTTTGTCGAGATGAAGATCAATCTGGATGAAGCTCGCGACATGATCGAGAAGGCGGTCGAGCAGCGCCCCGACGACGGCTACATCGTCGACAGCCTGGGGTGGATCCTCTATCGCCTCGGCGAGTTCGATGAAGCACTGCGCCATATGTCCCGCGCAGTGGAACTGCGCCCGGTCGATCCGGTGATCAACGAT
>JBCCDU010000039.1:0-39485 GCA_039030715.1 Pseudomonadota bacterium | reverse complement strand
GAAAGGGACTTCCGATGGGTCAGGCTGCTCGATCAGCGCACGGCGAAGCGGTTTCATATAGAGGTTGAGCCCGACCTCCATCTTGGTCAGGCCCAGCCGCGAGATCGGCTTGTTCAAGACCGCCAGCACACCATCGTCGAGCTTCTTGGCCAGCAGGCTGTGACGCTCGTATTCCAGGAACAGATGATCGAATTCCGGCACGTCGTCGGCCAGGCTCTCCATCAGCCGCAGCATGTTGATCGCGTATTCGCCCACAATCTCCGCATCCACCAGTTCATACTGGTCGGGCAGATTGTGAAAGGTCCGCTCGCCATCCGACAGGATGCAGCAGATGATATCGGAGTTGTGGTCGGTGATTTTCCCGAGCACGTTCTGAACGGGGCTTAGATTAGACGACACTGCGCAGACCCTCCCGTGCCTTGGCTTGCTTGCGCTTGACGATGATCGCCTGGCAGGCCGACAGGGTGACCGTGATGATCTCCAGTTCGCGATTGCCGATCTGGATGCGCTGGCAGACCTCGGTCTCGCCGAACTCCTCGCCGACCTTATTGGCCAGAACAACCGCATTGGCCAGGACTGGCGCGATCATTTCCGACCATTGGCCGCTCGCCTCGATCTTCTCGCCATCCATGCTCAGCAGACATGTTCCGATCACGCTGGGATCCTGTTGGAGCCGCGCGAGCTCCACCGTCTCTTGCGAAGTCATGTAATTGCTATGGGGCCCACTCGAATCCGACACCGTGAGACCTTCCTTTCACCAACACTCATACTTTCATGCCGCCAGCTTAAAACTTCTCTAGCGGGTTCGGCAGGGACGTATACCCAAACTTGGGCGAAATTTCAGCACGTTCCTTTCCTCAGGTAAACTGATGATCTGCATTCGACAACAGATGGCCGTGGAAAGGTCCGTGCGCACAGCGTCCGGGACGCTGCGCCGATCGGTCGTCTGGCCTGTGGATCAGCCGCGCAGGCGACCGAAGAGGCGCCGCTTCGGTGCCGCGGCCGGTTCATCACGCACAGCAGACACGGCCTCTGGCCCCTCGACACGGATTGCCGCGACCTCAGGCCCCTTCATCGCCTGGGCGAGCGGGTTCAAGAATAGGTTCATGCCCACCTGCATCTTCTTCAGCCCGCCCCGGTTGATCGGATTGTTGATTAGCGCCAGTGCGCCACCCTCGATGCGCTTGGCGACGATGGTATGGCCTTCATATTCCAGCACCAGGTTTTCGAAATCCGGCTCGGAGGCTTCAAGCTCCTGCATCACCGCAAACATGTTGTTCACATATTCGCCCATCGCCTCTGCATCCACCAACTCGTAGGCTTCGGGCAGGTTGTTATAGCTCTCGACGCCGTCGGTTGCGATGCAGCCCAGCACGTCACTGTTGTGCCGGGCGATCTTGTCGAGGATCGCTGTGACCGATCTGCCCCGGGGATCGGTCTGCTCGACCGACACTTCAGCCGACACTGCGCAGACCCTCCGTCACGCTGGCCTGCTTGCGCTTCACGATCACCGCGCGGCAGGCCGACAGAATGACCGAAAACACCTGATATTCGCGATTGTCAAAGCTGATACGGGCGCAGGCTTCGGTCTCTCCCAGTTCCTCGCCCAGCTTGTTCGCCAGATCGGCCACATTGGCGAATACCGGCGCGATCATGTCCGTCCAGTGACCGCTGCCCTGCAGTTCTTCGCCATCCATCCCCAGAAGGCTGTAGCCTACGACGGAATTGTCTTGTTGCAGACGCGCCAGTTCGACCGTCTCTTGCGATGTCAGAAATCTACCAATCGTTGCACCCGTACTCGCATGTGTCATGGTCATGATCTTCATCCTCCGAAACCAAAACGTTGCGATTCGCTCCACATCAAAACGCTACGCGCGCAAATAAGTTAAAATGTGGCGAAACTGGCGTGGGAGGGCAGTTAGTTAACCTTCGGGAAAGGTGCGGGCTCGGCAAGCTGCCCTCAATCAAAAGTAGACCAATTCTGAAGCCAAGAGGCCGCCTGTTTTCGCGAAATTCTATCCTTGAAAAAGACAGCGCCGCGAAAGTCGCCTCATATGCTGAAAAGAATTGCGAGGCGGGATTTCAATGAGTCATGTTAACCAGATGATCGGCAAAGATCGGTTGCATTTGGTCCGGATGGGCAACATGCCAAGATCGCGCCCCGCAAGAGGGCAAAGCAGGGAGTAAGTGATGACGAAGCGTGTGGCAATCATCGGTGCGGGACCGTCCGGTCTGGCTCAACTTCGGGCCTTCCAATCGGCCGAGACCAAGGGCGAGGCCGTGCCCGAGGTCGTCTGTTTCGAGAAGCAGGACAATTGGGGCGGGCTCTGGAACTACACTTGGCGCACCGGCGTGGATGAGTATGGCGAGCCGGTACACGGGTCGATGTACCGTTACCTCTGGTCGAACGGTCCGAAGGAAGGCCTGGAGTTCGCCGACTATACTTTCGAGGAGCATTTCGGCCGTCCAATCGCCAGCTATCCCCCCCGCGCCGTCCTGTTCGATTATATCGAGGGCCGGGTGAAGAAGGCTGGCATCCGCGACAAGATCCGCTTCTCCACCACCTGCCGCAATGTCAGCTTCGCCGACGGCAAATTCACGGTGACCGTCGAGCATCTGCCGGAGAAGCACACTTATAGCGAAGAGTTCGACCACGTGGTTGTCGCCACCGGCCATTTTTCGACGCCGAACGTGCCGTTCTACCCCGGCTTCGACAGCTTCAATGGCCGCGTTCTGCATGCCCATGACTTCCGCGATGCGATAGAGTTCAAGGACAAGGACATCCTGATCCTGGGCACGTCCTATTCCGCCGAGGATATCGGCAGCCAATGCTGGAAATACGGCGCCAAGTCGATCACCGTGGCCCACCGAACGGCGCCAATGGGGTATGACTGGCCGGAGAATTGGCAGGAGTTGCCCGCCCTGGTGAAGGTGGACAAGAACACCGCGACCTTCAAGGACGGCACGACCAAGGATGTGGACGCGGTGATCCTCTGCACGGGATATCAGCACCATTTCCCCTTCATGCCCGACGATCTGCGGCTGGAGACGGCCAACCGGCTGGCGACGGCGGACCTCTATAAAGGGGTCGCCTATATCGACAATCCAGCGCTGTTCTATCTGGGCATGCAGGATCAGTGGTACACGTTCAATATGTTCGACGCACAGGCCTGGTGGGTGCGAGATGCCATCGCCGGCAAGATAGCCATGCCCGACAAGCCCGCGATGGTTGCCGATGTCGACGCACGCGTGGCCGCCGAGGACGCGCTGGAGGATGACTATGCCTGCATCGCCTATCAGGGCGCCTATACCGGTGAGCTGATTGCCGAGACGGATTATCCCAGCTTCGACATCGAAGCGGCGAACCAGGCGTTCTATGAATGGAAGAAGCACAAGAAGAAAAACATCATGACCTTCCGCGACAATGGCTATGTCAGTCCGATGACCGGAACCAAGGCGCCGCCGCATCACACGCCCTGGGTCGATGCGCTGGACGACTCGCTCGAATCCTATCTGCAAACCTGACACCGGCCTTGCATTGGCAGGGGTGATGGGTGCCTGATCGCTATCAGAGTTTCTGATGACGAGAGTATCTCATGCGCTATGTCCAGTTGCGAGCATTTCACCATGTCGCGGTTCATGGCGGCTTCTCGCGCGCTGCTGCCGCGTTGGGGCTGACGCAACCCGCGCTCTCCGATCAGGTTCGCAAGCTGGAGGCGGAGTACGAGCTGCGCCTGTTCGATCGCGGCCAAAAGCAGGTGCGCCTGACCCCGGCAGGCGAGCAGTTGCTGGAAATCACGCACCGTCTGTTCGAGACCGAGCAACTGGCGCTGGATTTGCTGTCGGAGGCGCAGGCGCCCCGCAGCGGGCGGCTGAACATCATTGCGGACTCGGCTCACCACATGCTGCATGTCCTGGGGCCGTTCCGGGCCGCTTATCCCGCGATTTTCGTCTCGGTTACCGCGGGCAATTCCCAGCAGGTGATCGAGGCGCTCTACCGCTATGATGCCGATATCGGGGTGGTTGGGCAGATTCCGGAGCGGAGCGATTATCAGGTGGTCAAACTCAGCTCGACGCCGATCATCGCCTTCGCGGCAGAGGGTCATCCAGCGGTGACTTGCCAGGGTCTGACATTGGCGGAATTGGCCGACCAACCCTTGGTCCTAAGGGAAAGCGGCTCGAAGACCCGGGCCAAGATCGAAGAGGCAGCCCGCCGCCAAGCTATTGATATCGAACCTGCAATCGAGGCGGAAGGGCGCGAAGCCGTACGCGAGATCGTTGCCGCGGGAGGTGGGATCGGTGTCGTTTCCGAGGCTGAATTTGGCGCGGACAAACGCCTGCGCAAGATCCCGATTATCGGCTGCGAGATCACCATGGACGAGGCTATCATCTGCCTGCGGGAACGCCGCGACAGCAAGCTGATCCGCGCCTTCATGACGATGGCGGCGGGGGCGTCAGAGGGGTTCGCGGAGGGGTTGGCGGAGGAGGTGGCGAGCTGACCGCCCGCCACCCGGCAATCAGCCGCGCGCGGCGATCTGATCGGCCTTGTTGACCAGCACCTCGGCCTGACGGATCGAGGCATAGTCGATCAGCCGCCCATCCAGCGAGACTGCGCCCTTGCCTTCGGCAGCCGCCTGCTCCATCGCCGCGATGATGCGCTTGGCCCGCTCCACCTCGGCCTCTCCGGGGCTCATCACCTCGTTTGCCAGATCGATCTGCGAAGGGTGGATCGCCCATTTCCCCTCGCAACCCAGAACCGCCGCCCGGTTGCCCGCGGCGCGATAGCCATCGGCATCGGAAAAGTCGCCGAAAGGACCGTCGATCGGGCGTAGCCCGTTAGCACGCGCAGCGACGACCATCCGGGCCAGCGCATAATGCCACATATCCCCCCAATGGGTGTCGCGGCCACCGCCCTCGCTGGGGTCGGTCAACACTGAATAGTCCGGGTTCACTCCGCCGATATTCGTGGTCCGTGCGCGAACCGAGGCGGCATAGTCCGCCACCCCGAAATGCAGCGACTCGATCCGCTTGGCCGAGGCTGCGATCTCGTTGACATTCTGCATGCCCAATGCGGTCTCGATGATCAGCTCGAAGCCGATCTTTCGCCCCAACCCCTTGGCGTCCTCGATCTGGGTCACCATCATGTCCAGCGCATAGACATCCTGGGGGGTGCCGACCTTGGGAATCATAATCAGATCCAGCTTCTCGCCAGCCTGCTCCATCACGTCCACAACGTCGCGATACATATAGTGTGTGTCCAATCCGTTGATCCGGACGGACATGGATTTGCCCTGCCAGTCGATATCGTGAAGCGCCTGGATGATGTTCTTGCGGGCCTGTTCCTTGTCATCCGGCGCGACCGCGTCTTCGAGGTCGAGAAAGATGACATCCGCCGCAGAACTTGCCGCTTTTTCAAAGAGTTGAGGCTGGCTGCCTGGTACGGCAAGCTCGCTTCGGTTCAGCCTTGCGGGCGCTTGCTCGATGGTGTGAAAACTCATTTTCCGTCCCTCATTCTTGATGTCGATTGCGAACGGGGCGCGACAAGAACGGCGAAAATGACGATTCGTCAAGGACGGATCTGCCGCGGGGGAAAGCCTTTTGTGCCGGGATTTCAGGGCCGGTCCGACGCAGTCTCGGTATCGTCGGCGAGCTGTTCTAGAAGCTCCGCCCGGGTTGCGGCGGAGGCGTAATATCGCGCGATTGCCTGGGTTCGACTACTGACCGAAAGTTTGTCGAAAACCGCCCTCAGATGGAATTTCACGGTGTTGACCGAGATGTTCAGCTCCGCCGCCAGTGCCTTGTTGGAATGCCCCTTGGCCAGCAGCTCCAGAAGGGACCTTTCGCGCTTGGTCAGCATGTCCATCGGATCGCGCTTCAGGTTGCGCACGTCGAGGAGGGGAAAGACCATGCGGCCCGCCGCGACCTCGGCCACCACGTTCAGCAGCCGTTCCGGTGGATCGCTGCGCGAGCAAAAGCCCGCCGCACCGGCGACCATGGCGCGCTGGGCGATCTCGGCGCTTTGATCGTGGGAGTAGATCACCAGCCTCGGCGGTGCCTGTTGGGCGCGCAGGATCTCCAGCAAACGCTCGCCACCGATCTGGGGCAGGGTCCAATCCACCACCCCGACTGCGATGGTCGAGCGCAGCGCGACTTCCAGAAACCCTTCGGCGGTCTTGGCCGTGGCTACCAGGCTGAAGCGCGGATCGCGGTCGATGAATTCGGAAAGTGCGCCCAACATCAAGGGGTTGCTGTCTGCCAGGGCAACGTCGATGATCCCGGATGGCTCTCGTAGATCTGCCATGACACTGATCCTCTCAGCACAAAAACCCACCCGTAAGCATGGATTATAGCTCTTAAACCTATCGAAAACCACCTATCCGGGTGGGAAAATACCCATTCGAAAGAATACTCATTCGTAGGACCTATGGGTGTTGTCCGAATCTTGGCTCTAACTGACCTTGCGTCATCACCAACCCGGCGACAGATCCGGCGCAGATGAGGGAAGAGACATGGACATTCACGAATATCAGGCCAAGGAGATCCTCGCGGGTTTCGGCGTGACCATCCCACGCGGCGGTCTGGCCTATAGCCCCGAGCAGGCGGCCTATCGGGCACATGAGATCGGTGGCGAGCGCTGGGTGGTGAAGGCGCAGGTCCATACAGGAGGGCGCGGCAAAGCGGGCGGCGTGAAAGTCTGCGACAACGAACATGCGGTCTTTGACGAGGCCAACGAGATGTTCGGCAAGCGCCTCGTCACGCACCAGAGCGGGCCGGACGGCAAGGTCGTCTACCGCGTCTATGTCGAAGGCGGCGTGCAGATCGCACGTGAGCTTTACCTCGCACTGGTTCTGGATCGCACGACCGAGCGGGTCGTGGTTGTTGCCTCACAAGCCGGCGGCATGGAGATCGAAGAGATCGCCGAAGATCAACCCACGTCCATCGTGCGCACGGTGATCGAGCCCGCGGTTGGCATGCGCGAGTTTCAGGCGCGTGAAATCGCCTTTGCGCTGGGGCTGGAGCCTTCGCAGATCCGCCAGGCGGTGCAGACGATCAACGGCGCTTATCGCGCATTCCGCGATCTGGATGCGACGTTGGTCGAAATCAACCCGCTGGTGGTGACCACCGATGGTTCGGTCATGGCGCTGGATGCCAAGATGTCGTTCGACGACAACGCGCTGTTCCGCCGTCCCGAAATCGCCGAGCTGCGTGACAAGACGCAGGAGGATGTGCGCGAGATGCAGGCGGCGGATCGCGGCCTTGCCTATGTCGGGCTGGGTGGCAAGATCGGCTGCATCGTCAACGGCGCGGGTCTGGCCATGGCCACGATGGACATGATCCAGCTCGCTGGCGGAGAGCCCGCGAATTTCCTGGATATCGGCGGAGGCGCGTCGCCCGAACGCGTCGCCAAAGCGTTCCGTCTTGTGAAGTCCGACGAGAATGTCGAGGCGATCCTGGTCAACATTTTCGCGGGCATCAATCGCTGCGACTGGGTGGCCGAGGGCATCGTCCAGGCACTGGAAGCGAACCCGATCGATGTGCCGGTGATCGTGCGTTTGGCTGGCACCAAGGTCGAGGAGGGACGCAAGATCCTGGCGCAGAGCGGCCTGCCGATCATTCGCGCCGCAACCCTGGCCGAGGCGGCGGAACGCTCCGTCGATGCCTGGCAGAAAGACAAGCAGCACAACATCAAAATGGCGGCAAACTCATGAGCATTCTTCTCGACCGTACAACGCCCGTCATGGTCCAGGGCATCACCGGCAAGATCGCGGCGTTTCACACCGAAGAGATGTTGAAATACGGCACGAATGTCGTCTGCGGCGTGGTGCCCGGACGCGGTGGCGAGAGCATTCACGGCGTACCCGTTTTCAACACGGCGAAAGAGGCTGTGGAGAAAACCGGCGCGAATGCCAGTATCGTCATGGTGCCCCCGCCCTTTGCCGCGGATTCGATCATGGAGGCCGCGGATGCGGGCCTGCAGCTCTGCGTTGCTATCACCGACGGGATACCGGCGCAGGATATGATGCGGGTCAAACGATATATGAAGCGCTATCGCCAGGATCGCCGGATGCGACTTCTGGGTCCGAACTGCGCGGGCATGATCAGCCCGGGCAAGGCGCTGCTGGGCATTATGCCGGATCATATCTATCTGCAGGGCTCGGTCGGGATCGTCGGACGCTCGGGCACCTTGGGCTACGAGGCGGCGGCGCAGATGAAGGAACTGGGGATCGGTGTTTCCACCAGTGTCGGCATCGGTGGCGACCCGATCAATGGCAGCTCGTTCCGCGATGTGCTGGAGCTGTTCGAGGGCGATCCCGAAACCGAAGCCGTTGTGATGATCGGCGAAATTGGCGGCCCGCAGGAAGCCGCCGCTGCAGAATACATCCGCGACCACATGAGCAAGCCCGTGATCGCCTATGTCGCCGGTCTGAGCGCGCCCAAGGGAAAGCGGATGGGACATGCGGGCGCGATCATCTCGGCCTTTGGCGAAAGCGCGCCGGAGAAGGTCGAAATCCTGCGCGTGGTTGGTGCCAACATCGCGCCGACCCCCGCGGCGATCGGCGACACCGTCGCGGAAGTGCTGGGCAAGGCGGCCTGATTTGGCTGTCGCCCTTAGCGCCATGGATGGGGTCGCAGCGGAAGTCCCTGCGGCATCTGCCCTAGATCCGAAGGAAGAGGAGTTGATCGGGCTCCTCCATTCCCTATTAAGAGACGTGATCCGCAAGCATGCCCCGGACGTGACCGGCGCGCTGGAGGGAGAAGCGCATCTGCTGTCGGCGGATGCGCCCCAGGGTATCGCGGCGCTGCAGGCGCTGGGGATCTGGTTCCAGCTTCTCAAAATCGCGCACGAGATCAATGCCCTGCGCCAGCGCCGGCTGCTGGAAGTCTCCTGCGGGCCGGATGAGATTGCGGGCTCGGTCTCGAAGGCGCTGGCGGAAATCGCTGCCAGCGACACGGGCGAGACCCGGTTGCAGGAGATGCTAGAGGAGATGTCGGTCGGCGTGACGCTGACCGCCCACCCGACCGAGGCAAAGCGCGTCACCGTCCTGGAAATCCACCGCCGGATTTACCGCAAACTAGTGGAAATGGAATCCGATCACTGGACCGCGCGCGAGCGGGATCGCCGGATCCGCGACCTGCGCAACGAGATCGATCTCTTGTGGATGACGGGCGAGCTTCGGCTCAGCCGACCGTCTGTGGCTCAGGAGATTGCCTGGGGCCTGCACTTCTTCCGTGAGGTGCTGTTCGACACGGTGCCGGAACTCTACGACCATCTGCAACAGGCGCTGGCACGGCACTATCCCGATGCGGGTCTGCCATCGCCCGCCTTCTTCCGGTTCTCCTCGTGGATCGGTGGCGATCGTGACGGCAACCCGAATGTCACCTGGCAGACCACGCGCGACGCGGTGCAGGAAAACCGACGCGCGGTGCTGGAACATTATCACGAAAGCCTGACCGAGCTGATCGCCATGCTTAGCATCAGCGCCAATGTCGTCACGCTGCCAGATGGCATGTCGAGCCGCCTCGCCATGCTGCTGGACGAGAGCGGGACGGCCGAAACGCTGGAAAGGCGCAACCCGGCCGAGAGCTTTCGGCAGTTTCTGACGCTGGTGGACGCAAGGCTGGCCGAGACCTTCCGCATGAGTGACGAGGCGCCGACGGATGCGCCCTCACGCTATGCCGGGCCGCACGAATTCGCCGCCGATCTGCGGGTGATGGAGCAGGCGCTGCACCAGATCGGCTCGCACGATCTGGCATTGGCGACGCTGCGTCCGCTGCGCTGGAAGGTCGAGACGTTCGGCTTCCATGCCGCTACGGTGGATGTGCGCCAGAACTCGACCGTCATCAACGCCGTCGCGGCCGAGATCCTGAATGCGCCGGAGAACGGCGGCAAGGCGCTGGAACCCAACACACCCGAATGGTCGGCAGCGCTGCGTCATTACCTCAATGCCCAGAACGCGCCGCCCGCGTTGCCCGCCAGTCTGTCGGTAATGGGGCAGGAGACTGTACAGCTCTTCCGCCAGATCGACACGGTGAGGGCGGGTCCGGATCCGGAGGCGCTGGGCACCTTTATCCTCAGCATGACCGCTTCTGCGGACGATCTTCTGGCGGTCTATCTTCTGGCGCGCACGGTCCATCTGCATATTGGCGGGGATCTGACGGGCCCGGTCGATCTGAGCGTCGTTCCGCTGTTCGAGACAATCGACGATCTGCGCAACGCGCCCGGAATTCTGGAACAGCTTTTCGCCGTGCCGCTGGTGCGCCGCTCGATTGCGGCGCGGGGCAACCGGTTGGAGGTGATGCTCGGCTATTCCGACTCGAACAAGGATGGCGGGTTCCTCTGCTCGATCTGGGAGGTCAGCAAGGCCCAGAAACGCCTGGTCGCCACCGGTGCCGGTCAGGGCGTGAAAGTGCAGTTCTTCCACGGCCGCGGTGGATCCGTCAGCCGGGGCGGCGCACCGACCGGCCGCGCAGTTTCGGCCCAGCCTGCCGCGACCATTGGCGGACGTATGCGCCTGACCGATCAGGGCGAGGTCGTTTCCTCGAAATACGCCAATCGCGAGACCGCGCATTATCAGATGGAGCTTTTGTCGGCGAGCGTGCTGGCCCATTCGATGCGCCCTGCACCCAGGGACGAGTCCGGCGAAGCGGCGGAATTCGAGGAGGCGCTAGAGGCGCTCTCCGGTCTCTCGCAGGTGAAGTATTCCGGCCTGCTGCGCCAGCCGGGCTTTCTGGATTACTTCCGGTTCGCCAGCCCGGTGGAAGAGCTGGCACTCCTCAAGATCGGTTCTCGCCCGGCGAGGCGGTTCGGGGCCAACAGCCTGGACGATCTGCGGGCCATCCCCTGGGTTTTTGCATGGACGCAGAACCGTCATCTGTTGACCGGCTGGTACGGGATCGGCAGTGCGTTGGAGGCGTTCGTCAAAATTCGTGGCCAGGCGGGGCAGGATCTGCTGGCGCGGATGTTCGAACGCTCGCAGATCCTGCGGCTGATGGCCGATGAGGTCGAGAAGACCCTGCATCAGGCGGATATGGGGATCGCGCAACGCTATGCGCATTTGGTCCCGGATCAGGATGTGGCGGCGGAGATCTTTGGCCAGATCCACGACGAATACGAGCGGACATGCGATCAGGTGCTGCGTCTCAGCGGGTCGAGCCGTCTGGCGGAGCGGTTCCCCTCCTTCAAGGATCGTATCGATCGGGCGGCACCGCTGCTGGTGCGCACCAATCTCTATCAGGTGGATCTGCTGCGCAGCTCGCGCGCGATGGCGGAGGAGGATCCGGCACGGGCCGGGGTCACCACGCCGCTGCTGATGTCGATGAACTGCATCGCCGCGGGGCTCGGCTGGACGGGCTAAAGCCCGATATACCGGTGGACCATGTCGGGGTTGGCGCGCAGGCTCGCCGCATCCGTGGTCGCGGCCACCTTGCCGTTTTCCAGGAACACCACCCGGTCGGCGATGGAAAGCACGGCGTCGATGCGCTGTTCCACCATCACTACAGCCACGCCTTGATCGCGCATCCGCGTCACCACCCGGCGGATCTGGTCGATCATCGAGGGTTGCAGCCCCTCGGTCGGTTCGTCCAGCAGCAACAGTTTGGGCGAGAGGCAGAGCGCACGGGCCATCGCAAGCATCTGCTGCTCGCCCCCTGACAGGGTATCGGCGCGCTGGTCCAGCCGGTCGGCCAAAGCGGGAAACAGCTCGAGCATCTGGGCCTGGCTCGCTGTGGTTTCGGGCCTGGCCATCAGGCCGATGGTAAGGTTCTCGGCCACGCTCAGTTCACCGAACAGCCGCCTTCCTTGAGGGACATAGCCGATGCCCCGGCGTGGGATCTGATGCGCGGGCAGGGAGGCGATCTGCTCGCCCGCGAGCGCGATATGGCCTGCCGTGACCCGAACCAGCCCCATGATCGCTTTCATCAGCGTGGTCTTGCCAGCACCGTTGCGCCCCAGAGTGCAGAGGATCTGTCCGGCCTCCGCCCGCACAGAGACATCGCGCAGGATCGTCGCCTGGCCATAGCCCGCGTGGATGCCGTCGAACTCCAGCATCAAGTGCCCTCCACGGTGCCGAGATAGGCGTGCTGTACCGCCTTGTCGGCCCTGATATCCTGCGGCGTGCCCTCGGCCAGCACTTCGCCGAAATTCAGCACGGTGACGACATCCGCGGTTTCCATCACCACCTGCATGTTGTGTTCGATCAACAGGATCGTGCGTCGGCCGGCCATCTCGCGGATGAGCGTGTTGAAGGAGGCCACCTCGCTGTCCGACAATCCCTGCGTCGGCTCGTCCAGAATCAGAAGCTTCGGATCCTGTCCCAGGCCCATCGCGATCTCCAGCAAACGCTGATGGCCATAGCTGAGATCGCCTGCGATTTGACCGGCCTGGCTGGCAAGACCGACTTGGTCCAGCGCCGCCGTCACGCGCGTATCGACATCGCGCGCGCCGATGCGGCGCACGGCCAGGGCCACGTTTTCATGCAGACTGAGGCGGCCGAAGATCGAGGTGATCTGGAATGTATAGGCCATGCCGCGCGCGATACGGGTGTGGGCTGGGAGGCCGCTGATCTCCTCGCCCTGGAACCAGACCCGGCCTGATGATGCCTCGATCCGCCCGCAGAGCATACCGACCAGGGTGGATTTGCCCGCACCGTTCGGGCCGATCAAGGCGCGGATCTGGCCCTCAGGGATCTCCATGGTTACGTCGTTCACGGCGGTCAGCCCGCCGAAATGGCGGGTCAGCCCTTCGCAGCGCAGGATCACGGCAGCCATGGCATGACCCTCCGCCGTAGCTCGCCCATCAGACCCGCGCGTGCGAACAGGATCAGAAGGACCAGGGCGATCCCGACCACGATCAAATAGGCCGAGGTCAGTCCGCTGGAGATGTCGATCAGATAGAACATGAAGAGCGTGCCGACAAACGGTCCCAGCACGGTGCCCGCGCCCCCAAGCAGCACCCAAAGCAACGGGAAGATCGAGTAGGGCACAGCGGCGAAACTGGCCCCGACATAGCCGAACAGCAGCCCGTAGAGCGCCCCTGCAGCGCCGGAGATGGTGCCGGAGATCACGAAGGCCACGAACTTATAGCGCCAGACGTCATAGCCCAGCATCCGCGCGCGCTCCTCATTCTCGCGGATCGCGATCAGAACATGGCCAAACGGGCTGAGCACCAGCCCGAGCGTGCCGCCCAGCGTCAAGCCAAAGGCCAGAAGGGCCGCCCAATAGCGCACGGCCTCGTTCCGCAGATCCAGGCCTGCGATCATGCGCGCGGTCTGATCGACGACGAAGCCCTCGTCCCCGCGCGTGACCTCGCCAAAGTAAAGCACCGTTAGATAGCCAGCCTGCGCGAACATCAGCGTCACGATCATCAGTTGAACGCCTGCGGTGCGCAGCGCCAGCAGCCCCGTGATTGCGGCGACTGAGAAAGCTGCGGCAAGTCCGGCCCCCAGCGCGATGGCACCGCCGAAGCCGCCCAGGCTCACCGCCAGCCCCATGCCGTACATGCCGGCGGCGAAGAACAACGCATGGCCGAGGCTCAGCAGCCCCGTATAGCCGAACATCACATTGTATCCCATCGCATACACGCTCAGCACCATGATCCGGGCGAGGTTGCCGTGGTGATAGGGTGGCAGCACGAAATGCAGCGCGGCCAGCAGTGCGATCAGTCCGCCATGCAGCAGAAGCACCCGGCTCATGCGCGCCGCTGCCCGAACAGCCCCTGCGGGCGAAAAACGAGCACCATCGCGACCAGCAGGGTCGAGAGGATCTTGGCCAGTGTCGGTGAAAAGAATACCGAGACGATCCCATCGCTGAGCCCGATCAGGATTGCAGCGACGATGGTGCCGCGCAGCGAGCCGAGCCCGCCGATGATCACCACGATAAAGGCGAGCAGCAGGGGTTCGGCGCCCATCAGGTAATGTGCCTGCTGGATCGGGACGATCAGCACCGCAGCCAGTGCCGCCAAAGCGGCGCCCGCGCCGAAGACTACGGCATAGATCCGCTCCACCGGCAGGCCGAAGGCCAGCGCCATCTCGCGATCCAACTGGGTTGCGCGCATCATCAGCCCGGCTTTCGAGCGGCTGAGCACCAGCCAGAGCGTGGTCAGGATCGCCGCCGCTGCCCCGATCACCGCCAGCTTGTAGGTGGTCGTACCAAAGCCCCAAGGGTAGACTATCTCTCCCCCCTCGAGCCAGGGCAGGGCGATGCGGGTGTTGAAGGGCGCCTCGACGGGCCGCGCCTCGGGCCCATAGGTCATCAACACCACCTGTTGCAGGATATAGAGGATGCCGATGGTGGCAACGATGGTGGCCTCGGGATCATAGTCCACTCGCTTCAGGATGCTCAGGTCCGCGGCTGCTGCGATGGCGCCCACGACCAGGGGTGCGATGATCAGTGCCGCGGCAAATCCCAATGCCGGATGGCCTGCAATCTGGGTCGAGATCAGCCAGGCCAGCACCGCGCCCAGCATGTAGAACTCGCCATGCGCGACATTCACCACCCGCATGACGCCGAAGACCAGCGACAGGCCGACCGCCGTCAGCGCCAGCACCGCCGCCTGCACGGACCCTTCGATCAGGGCCAGGATCAAATGAGGACCGAATTCCACAAAGCCACCGTCACCAGCGGGCACTTACCGGCACGCGACCAAGGTGTCGTCACATTCCATCCGTATGACAAGTCCGATTTCGCGGCGAGCTAACTATTCCAGGCATGATTGTATAGGATGGCCGCCTAACGCATTCGTAGTGGGTCGTTGATAAGTCCTGTCAGATGTCGAGCGGAATGAATATTCACCTAATCAGCGTGCTTGCAGGGGTCGTCGCCGGTGTCGCGGCGGCTTGCCTCGTTCTGCTGGGCGATTTCAGGTGGGTGGCCTGTATCGCGCTTGTGCTCGCCGTCGCCGTGCTGCTGCGCATGGCGCGCGAGACGCGCAAGAGGAAATCCACAAACTCACTGCGCGAGGCGGTGCAGTCGCTGCCGATGCCCATTGCCATCTATGACGCCAACGAAAAGCTGGTGGCGTTCAACTCGCATTATATGAGCCACCATCCGGAGGCGTTCGCACAGGTCGACCTGCAGAACCCCGAGAACTTTCCAACCTATCGCGAGCTTGTCCTCGCCTCGATCGATCACGCGCTGCCGGATGAGGAGCGTCAAAGGCAACTTCAGGTCTTCCTCGACGCCCAACCTCCGGATGACGGCCTGCTGCGCGAGCGGAAGTTCCCACGCTTTGGCTGGCTGCGGATCGGCAAGAAGCGTCTGCCAAGCGGCGGCAATGTGCGGGTCGCCATCGATGTGAACGAGTTGAAGGACCGCGAGGCCGATCTGCTGGCCGCGATAGACCGGGCCGAGGCCGCCGATGCCGCCAAGACCGATTTCCTGGCCCGGATGAGCCACGAGTTGCGCACACCGCTGAACGGCATCATCGGCATGGCCAATCTGCTCCTTGCCTCTCAACTCGGTCGGCGCGAGGAGAAAAATGCGCAGATGATCCTCAGTTCCGGCCTGCATCTGCTGGATCTGATCAACGACATTCTGGACCACGCCAAGTTTCAGAGCGCGGTAAGCGGCGCCGAACAAGAAGCCTTCGACATCGAAGCCGTCACCGAGGACGTGCTGAACGAGGCTCGCGCATCGAAACACGCTGCGGGGCTGGAGATTTCGGCGAGCTTCGAGCCCGGGTTCCGGTCCAATCGGCTGGGGGCACCCCGCGCGCTGCGCCAGGTCCTGACCAACCTCGTTGGCAATGCCATCAAGTTCACCGACCAGGGCAGCGTCAAGGTCGCGTTTTCCGAAACCGGCACCGGCATCCGTTTTGCCGTGACGGATACGGGCATCGGCATACCAGAGGCCGAGCGCTGCAAGATCTTCCAGGCCTTCCAACAGGCCGATAGCTCGTTGACCCGGCGCTATGGCGGGACCGGCCTGGGACTGACCATTACGCTGGATATCCTCAGCGCGCTTGGCGGCAACATCGCTGTCGCAGGTGCTGAGGATGGCGGATCGGTCTTCACCGTCGAAATGCCGCTTGCCATCGCCGCGGAAGCCGCGGCCTGACCCGCGCGCTCAGAACGCCTGTTTCGTGTAGTCCACCTCGTCCGGATAGAACGTGTCGGCGATGGATGTCGTATGGGTGTGGACCAGTTTCCCACCCTCGACGCGCGAGATGTATTGGTGGCCGAACACCTGGTGCGTCTTGCCGTTGAAGACCTTAGCGCCTTGTGGATGTGCCAGGCTTTCGGGAAGGATCGACATCGCCTCGGTCGCCTCGATCAGCTTGGCGCGATCCTGCGGCCCGGCATAGCCGCTATCCTCCATCGCCGCCTTGACGATGTGCAGCGTCTCCCAACAGCCGAACATATGGGCATAGGTCGACACATCCGCGGCATCGGACGTGCTGGCACCGTTGGCGTCCACACCCACGGCGGCGCGATAGGCTTCGTCATGGGCCAGAAGGCCGGGGACATGATTGCGCGGCATTCCCTCCCACAGATACGTGCCCTCCAGGAATTCCAGCCCGGGTGAAGCAATGTCCACCGCCTCCAGACTGTCGATGAAGCCGAAGATTTCGGGACGGGAGGGGCCGAAGAACTCGCCCATCTCCTTCACGAAGGTCAGGACCGCCGGGCCGACCATGACATGGTAGACCACTTCGGTCTCGCGCGGGATCTGCGGGAAGTAGCGGGTGAAGGAGGTCTCGGTCGGCGGGATCGCGATCTTGGCGACCACCTCGCCGCCCTCGCGCGCGATGGCCTCCGAAAAGAAGTCCCGGTGGTCGTGGCCAAAGGCGAAATCGGGGAAGATCATCGTGACTTTCTTGCCCAGATTGTCGCTGACGAAGGGCGCCATCGCCTGTACCTGGGATTTCACGTCCGTGATGCCTGGCTGGAGAGTGTAGCGGTTCAGTCTGCCGGAGGCGACGTGATGCCCCTCCGACACCACGTAATAGGGCAGCTTCAGCTCGCCTGCGCGGGGGCTGGAGCCGATGACCACATGGGAAAACAGCGTCCCGAATGCCAGGTCGCAGCCATGCAGGTTGGCGAATTTCTCCAGCACCTCGGCACCGCGCTTGGGGTCGGTGCCGTCATCCTCGGCGATGATCTGCAACTCGCGGCCATTGATCCCGCCTTCGGCATTGATCTTGGCGGCGGCGGCTTCGGTTGTGCGTCCATACCAGCGGCCATAGGCGGCGCCGATCCCGGTCTGGTGCTGCTGGAAGCCGATCTTGATCGGGCCCGAGGATTGCGACTGCGCCAGGCGCGCACTCAGCGGCAGCGCGCCCATCGCCGTGCCTGCCGCCAGGGTTTTCAGCGCGGTGCGGCGGGTTAGGCTGGGCCGCGTGACTTTCGACCGGTTCATCGTGTCTCTCCTCTTCACCCTCGGGCGGGCCGCTTGCGGGCTGTCCGCAGGGCGGATTAGGCAGTTTGCCAGTTACGGGCAACCCTGCGAGAGCGATCCCGCATTGTCCACCGGCCATCACGCCGCGCCTATAGCGTGCGCAGAAGCTGCCCGGATGCGAGCCAGCTCTGATTTTAGCGCGGGATAAACCAATCGGTAGGGAAATTCGGTAACGGTTCACGCTGACCAGAATGGCCCGCATGCCGAACCAATTGCCGGAACGGGTGCATGAAGTCCTACGCGCTGGCATTGAAACTGGCGACGGATGATGGAGAAAAGACATGTCGCAACCCGACCGCGCCGAAGTCTTCGAAAGCATATTCTCCGTCATCGACGCGCTGGTTTATCGTTGCCGTAACGACAGCGACTATACGATGGAGTATCTGGATGGCGCGGTCCGGTCGATCAGCGGGTATTCCCGCGATGATCTGCTGGGCAACAGCCGGGTCTCGTGGGTTGGCATCACGCATCCCGACGATGTGGAGCGGGTCTTTGGCATCGTCGACGAGGCGATCGCACGGGGGGTGCCCTGGGATGTCGACTACCGCATCGTGCGCGCAGATGGCCGCGCCGCCTGGGTGCGCGAGCGCGGGTGCGCGGTGATGGAGGAGGGCGAACTGGCCTATCTCCAGGGCCTGATCGTCGATGCGGGGGCTGAGGTCGAACTGCGCGATCAGATGGCAGGAATTCTCGAGACATCGAAAGCCGCTAATGACGAGATACTGGATCTGGCCAAGAACATCCTCAAATCGGTCGAGATCCTTTCTATCCTCTCCGTCAATGCCCGGATCGAGGCCGCCCGCAGCGGCGATGCCGGGCGTGGCTTTGCCGTGGTGGCCGAGGAGATCAGCACCCTGGCCCAGGAAAACGGCAAATGGGCGCAGATGATCGCGCAGAAGATGGACGGGGCGGAGGCCGCGAACCGCTCTGCCGCCTGAAGCCGTTCAGGCGCCGCGTGGCGCTGCAAGCAACCACAGGCCAAAGAGCGTATAGCCGATCATGAAGATCGACATCGGCAGCTGACTGATCATCGCCCGGCGGGCATCCCGCAGCAGGCGCAATGCGATGGCATGGCCCAGGATGACCGCCCAGACATGGCCGACCACCACGGCCCCCGCCTGGCTCAGCCAGATCAAACGCACCGTATCGAGCTGATTGAAGAACCCGGTCGTCACGCGAAAATCGCCGAGCCCCAGATAATCCGCGCCCCGATGCCAGGGATCGCTGAGGGCCGCTATCAGGTACTGCCCCTCGACCAGCAGCGCGGTCAGGTAATGCGCGATGTGATAGCCGAGGGCGATCGGCAGGATAGCGGGCGCCAGCCGACAGAACCCCTCACGCCATAGGTCACGCGCCCCGCAGGCTGCGAAGCCCAGCCAGGTGGTCAGTGCGAAAACCGCGACCAGAGCGATATTGGCGGCCAGCAGACCCAGCAATGTCGGCTGCACCACCGCCGAGCGGCCTGGAAACTCCAGCGGATTGACCTGCAGGAAGGCCAGCCACCAGAATGTCTCGTTCAGCCCGTCGAAGCTGCCGATGCCCAGGATCACGAGGACGAACACAGCGCCGGAGAGGGGCAAAGCCTCCATCGCCGCGATCTGACGCCCGGGCCAGCAGAAGCGCAACCGGCCCTCCCGCCTCGCGATGACCGCAAGAAGCGCGTAGCGTGAGAGGAGGACGGTGACAAACTCGCCCCGTGCCAGCCATTGCCGCGCGCCAAAGAGCAGGATAGCCACCAGTGTTGCCGCGACATAGGCGCTGATCACCAGGGCCAGATGCCGGGGGTCGTTCGGCGACGTGTCCGCCAGAAGGAACGCGGCGAAGGCCAGCAGGCCAAGCACAGCAGGCCATTGCCCGACCCAATCCGGCAAGCGCAACGGGGTGCGCAGCCCTTGCCGCGCCCAGGGCATCGCCCAGAACCAAAGATCGCCGATCAGTGCCTGCACCACCGGAAAACACAGCCACCACAGCGTCCAGATCACCAGCGGCAGCAGATTGTCGAGCGGGCCGTACGGCCCCAGCATCCCCATGGCGATCAGGCCCAGCAGAACGGCCAGTGAGAGAACGCGCGTGATCCGCGCGATGCCTGCCGGTTGCTGCGACGGCAAGGGCCGGTCGCCGGGTGATGGCACATTGGCCTTGTTGAGGAACGGCACAAGCGAGGCGATGATCATCGTCGCCACCACGGCGGCCACCCCGGCTGCGGTATAGACGTCGGTTGGCAGAAGCAGAACGAAGACCTGCTCCGACGCGTGCGCCATCGCGGTGTCGGGCAGAAGGCCGCCCGGCAGAAGTGTTGCTATCGCAAGTGGAAGGCCGGGAACGCGCGGTAACATGCGGGTCAGCATAGAGTGCGTGGTGACCGCCCCGCAATCGGTGCCGGGCGGCGGCCCTACGTCGCATCGGCGTGGTTCAGGCCACGTGCTCCGCGTCGGTCAGATCGGCCAGTTTCATACGCTGGATCTTGCCGGAAGGGCCCTTGGGCAGCTCCGGTAGCACATGCACCCGGTCCGGCGCCTTGAAGGCCCCGACCGCATCGCGGCAGAGCGCGATCATCGCCGCCTCGGTCAGGTTCGAGCCGTCGCGCAGCATCACCCCGGCCTCGACCCGCTGGCCATATTGCGGGCAGGTGCGGGGGAAGGCGGCCGCCTCGATCACGTCCGGATGGCTGTAGAGCACCTCGTCGATCTCGCGCGGCGCGATGTTCTCGCCGCCCTTGATGATCAGCTCCTTCAGGCGGCCCGTGACGAAGACATAGTCGTCGGCATCCATCCGCCCCAAATCGCCGGTGCGCAGCCAGCCTTCGGGTGTCAGCGCCTCGGCTGTCGCTTGCGGGTTGTCGCGATAGACGCGCATCACGTTGTCGCCGCGCACCAGGATCTCGCCCTCCTGCCCGCGGGGCAGTTCGCGTTGCTCGGCATCGCCGATGATCACATCGTTGCCGAAAGGAATGCCGGGCGAGCCGATTTTGCGCTCCCCCGGCGGCATGGGGTTCGAGAGGATCTGCGCCGCTGTCTCGGTCAGGCCCATTGTCTCGATGATCGGTATACCGAAACGGTCTTCAAAGCCCCGCTGCACTTCCGGCGCGAGCGGCGCGGAGGCCGAGCGGCCAAAGCGCAAGGCTTCCAGCCCCGCGCGGTCATGGCCATGCTCGACGGCTGCGTGCAGCAGATAGTTGATCTGGGTCGGCACGACCGAAAACCAGCTACAGGCATGGGCGCGCAGATGACGCCAGAAGGAGGAGACCGAGAATTTCGGCGGCAACACCACCGAGCCGCCCGAGATCAGCGGCCCCATCAGCGTCACGCAAAGCCCGTTGATGTGATAGAGCGGCAGCACGCAAAGCGCCCGGTCCGCCGGGGTCAGTTCATGCGCCAGGGCCGCATTGCGCCCACCTGCAATCAGCGCGGCCTGGGTCAGGATCACCCCTTTCGGCCGCCCCGTGGTGCCGGAGGTATACATCAGCAGCCCGTCATCCTGCGGGTTGGGGGTAGGGGGGCCGACTGCCTGGTCCATCCATGCCGCGTCGAGGGTGACCAGGTTCTGCCCGCCTTCGGTGGCCTGCTCCAGCAGGGCGCGCGTGCCGTCCTCGACAAAGATCATCCGCGCCTGCGAATGTTCAAGCACATAGGAAATCGTCTGCGCCCCCGCCACCAGATTGACCGCCGTTGCCAGATAGCCGCCGGTCAGGCAGCCCAGGATCACCCGCGCTGTGTCGATGCCGTTCGTCATGGCAAAGCCGATGCTGTCGCCAGGCTGCATCCCGCGCGCGGCCAGGGCACCGGCGAAGGCCGTCAGCTCACCCTGGATCTTGCCATAAGTGATCGTCCTGCCGCTTTCGGCCTCGATCAGGAACGGCGCGTCGGGGGTCTGCCCGGCCCAATGGTCGATATGGGCTCGGATGGTGGCCTCGATCATTTTCCGGCCGTGTCCCAATAGGTGCCGAAGATCTGCTCCACCGAGGGTTCGTTCGCCGGGATCACCCGCACGATCTTGGTGACATTCATAAAGTGGCGATAGTTCAGATTGTCGTCGATCGAATTGCCGCCCCACGAGCCGCAACCCATCGAGAGCGAGAACGGCATCCCGTTGTCGAACGAGCCGCCGGTCGCAAAGCAATGCGCCTGGTTCACGATCACCCGGCAGGTCGGCAGGCTGTGCGCCAGCAACCTCGCGCGGTTTTCCCGCGCGCTGTGCAGCCCGATTGAATGGCCCGCCCCCAGATGCGAGAGCAACTGGCCCGCAATCGCGCGGGCATGTTCGAAATCGCGCGCGCGATAGAGCGTGGCCACCAGCGAGAGTTTCTCGCCAGACTCCGGATGGCCTGGTCCAATTCCCGCGCCGTCCACCAGCAGGAACCGCGCGCTTTCCGGCGCTCTGATCGAGACGCCGGCCATGTCCAGCACACGGTCCATGTCTTGCGCCAGCATATGCCTGTTGAGCTTGCCGCCGCCCAGCAGCGCCTCCTTAACCTTGGCACCTGTTTCGCCGGGCAGATAGCGCCCGCCCGCGATCTCCAACTCAGCGATGAATGCGTTGAAGATCTCATCCACCACGATCAATGCGTTTTCGGACGAACAGGAGGTCGCGTTATCGAAGCTCTTCGAGGCTGTAATCTTTGTCGCGGCCGCCGCCAGGTCTGCGGTTTCGTCCACGATCACGCTGACATTGCCGGCGCCCACCCCCAAAGCGGGCGTGCCCGAAGAGTAGGCGCGGCGCACATTGTCCTGGCTGCCGGTGACGACCAGCAGGTCGGCCATCTCCATCAGGGCCTGGGTCTTCAGTTTCGAGGAGGGGCTAGGCACCATCTGAACCAGATCCGGGTCGATCCCCAGCTTGGCGAATTCGGCATGGATATATCCGATCAGCTTCTCGCAGACCTGATTGCCCTTGGGCGAGGGGGCGAGGATGATCGCATTGCCGCATTTCAGCGCGTTGATCACATTGTTGGTGGGGGTTGCCACCGGATTGGTCGAGGGGACGATCGCCGCGATCACGCCCTTGGGCCGGGCGATTTCGGTGATCCCGCTTTCGGGTTGCTCGCGCAGCACCCCGCAGGTGACCGCGCCCTGGATATCGCGCATCAGTCCCAGCGTCTTGCGGTGGTTCTTGGTGATCTTGTCTTTGACATTGCCGAGGCCCGTGGTCGCCACGGCCATCTCGGACAGTTCCGCATTGCGCCCGGGCTCCATCAGCGCCCAGGCGGCGGCCTCGGCCGCGCGGTCATAGCGGGCCTGATCCGCCCCGGCCTCGAACGCTGCCTGCGCCACCCGGGCGCGGCTCACCAGATCGTGGATCAGGTCGGCTTCTGCGGGCATTTCGGGGGCGGGGGCAGCCATCGTTGCTCCTTCTGGTATGGCAAAGGGCGGGGGTCACGCCCCCGCCCAAGGGTTTCAGAGGCCTTTCAGCAGTTCGGTCAGGGCCGCCTGACGCTCGGCCCACATGGCTTGCACTTCCTCGCGGCTCATGATCTTGACCGGCGAGCCGCCAGCCTTCATCCGCTTGGCCACGCGGGCATGGCCGAACATCTCGGGTACCTTGGCCGCCAGTTTGTCGATTACCTCCTGCGGGGTGCCCTTGCGTACCATCAGGCCGCGGAAGTTCACCGAGGAGTTGTCGACATCGTAACCGGCCTCCATCAGGGTCGGGACATCGGGCAGGAACTCGGCATTCCGCTCCAGATCGGCGACGGCGAGGATTTTCACGTTGCCAGCCTCACGCGCCCGGAAAGCGTCGGAGAGATTGTTGATCCCGCCGATCACATCGCCTGCGATCACCGCTTTCATCGCGGCAGCTCCCCCGCCCTTGGTCGGGATATAGGCGAATTTCGCGCCGGTCGCCTTTTCCAGTTGCAAGGCCGCAATGTGGTGACCGACGAACAGGCCCGCGCCGGAGAGCGTGACCTTGCCCGGATTGGTGGCGGCGAAATCCACCATCTCCTGGATCGTGTTGTAGGGGCTGTCCTTGCCCACCACGATCACGGCGGGGTCGGCGCCCCAGTTGCCCACCGGCTCGAAACTGTCGACCGAATACTGCACGCCGCCCTTGATCGACTGTGCGATAAAGTGAGGCACGTTATAGGCCGAAAGCATGTAGCCATCGGCCTCCGCCTCGGTCGCGAACCAGTTCCAGCCGACGCGTCCGCCGGCCCCCGGCTTGTTCACGATGTATATCGGCTGGCCAAGCATATCCTCGTTGCCGGCCACCATGGTCACGATGCGCGCCTGGAAATCGGTCGCCCCGCCCGCGCCATAGGAAACCGCGACGCCGATCGGGCGTTCCGGATATTCCTCGGCCATCGCAGGTGCCGAGATGGCGAGCGCGAGGCCTGCCGCCATCGATGTCAGTAAGTGTTTCATGCGTTTTCTCCCAGTTGTTGACCCGAGCGGCGTCGAGGCCGGTCAGATGAAAAGCCCGCGCGGTGTCTGCACCTGAAGCAGCATTGCGAACAGACCATAGATGACCGCCATGAAGACGGCGGTGATGACGATGCGCCGAACCCAACCGCGAAGGTCGGACACCGGCACCGGATCGTAGAGCGTGTAGACCACCAGGAACGCGATGGTCGAGGCGAGGTAGAAGCCCAGTGTCTTGGCAGCGAAGAAGATATAGATCAGCGCGACCACCAGCCCCGGCAGGATGGTCAGCGCCAGGCGCATATCTACGCCCTCACCCACCTTCGAGAGGCCCAGCGCCGCACGGGCAAAATTCCAGAGCGCCAGCAGCACAAAGACGACCGAGATCAGGCGCGGGAACAGGAACGCCTCCGCCGGTTGCTGGGTGAAGCTGAGCCAGCCGACAATCACGGCAACGGCCAGAACCAGGCCCGATGCGATCAGATGCTGGAAACGCGAGGCCGTCATGCTGCCACCGCGCCCCGGCGCGACAGCACCATGTTCGACCAGAAGGAATAGAGGATCGAGGCGATCACCAGCACGATCAGGAAGATGTTCAGTCCGCCGGTCAGGAAATAGACCACGGGGCCGTCCTGTGCATTGGCGATCAGCGAGCCCTGGATGAAGTTCGCTTCGGCTATTGGGCCCAGGATCAGGCCCAGGACCAGCGGTGCCGCGGAAAACCCGAAGCGCTGCAGGAAGAACATCGCGACACCCAGCCCCATCATCACCGTCACATCGCCCATGGATTGCTGGACGGAGTAGGAGCCGAAGAGCGCCAGCACCAACACACTGGCCGCCATGATCGGGGTCGGCACACGCGCGATCTTGGCCGCCCAGGCCGCCGTGAGAATGCCGAAGATCACCATCAGGATCTGGCCGATCAGCATGGAGTTGATGAAGGTCCAGGCGACCTCCGGGTTCCGGTCGAACAGATCCGTGCCCGGGAAGATGCCGTGGATCAAGAGCCCGCCCAGCAGCACCGCCGCCGTGGGGCTGCCCGGAATGCTGAGCGTCAGAAGCGGCACCAGCGAGGGGCCGACCATGGCGTTATTCGCGCTCTCCGCCGCGATCAGACCCTCCGGATGGCCGGTGCCGAATTTCTCGCGCTCCGGCGAAAACTTGCGCGACTGGTCATAGGCCACCAGCCCCGCGATCTGCCCGCCGACGCCGGGGATAAGCCCGATGATCACGCCAAAGCTGGTGCCGATCGAGAGCGCGCGGATCCGCTGGATGACCTCGGCGATCGAGGCGCTGAGTGCGTGGCGGGGCACCTCGATGGCTTCGATCACGCCGGATTGGCGGCCTTTGGCGAACATCTCGATCACTTGCGGGATGGCGAAGATGCCGATCAGGGCGGCGATGATATGGATGCCGCCCGCCAGCGCGTCAAAGAAGATGAAGCGCTGTGCGCCCTGAATGTCGTCATAGCCGATCATCGAGAGCCATAGGCCGATGCAGCCCGACAGCAGCCCCTTCACGAAGCTTTTCGAATCCAGCGAGCCGATCACCGTGACCCCCAGGATCGCCAGCCAGAACAGGTGCGAGGGACCAAAGGCCAGCGCCCATTGCGCCAGAACCGGCGTAAGAAAGATCAGCAGCAGCACCCCGATCACTCCGCCGATGCCGGAGGACAGGAACGAAAGCTGCAGGGCGCGCGCGCCCTCGCCCCGTTTGGCCATCGCATTGCCATCCAGGGCGGTCGCGATGTTCGCGGGTGCACCGGGGATCTTCAGCAGGATCGCGCTGACCGCGCCCCCCGCCACGGTCGAGGTATAGGCCGCCCCCAGCAGGATCAGCCCCTGTGTGGGTGTCAGATGAAAGGTGAACGGGATCAGCAGCGCCACCGCCATCGTCGGCGACAAACCCGGCGTCGCGCCCAGGATGAGCCCGCCGATGGTTCCGCCGATCAACAGCATAAACGCGACCGGTTCGAACACCCCGCCGAAATAGCTCAGAAACTCCATAAACCGGCTCCGACCGCTTCCTCCCGCGAGTCCCGTCTGGTGCGGGAATCACGCATTTAACCGACGGTAGTGAATGAAAATATCTATGCAAACGTTTTCATTTTCGAGATGATGCCCGCATGAAACGTCTCCGCTCGCGCCGGGGTGCGCCAGGAATTATCGAGGTTGCCCAAAGGGCCGGTGTCTCGCCCGCGACGGTTTCGCGCGCTTACAACACGCCCGATCTGGTCAAGCCAGACACCCGCAAACGGATCGAGAAGGCGGCCGCCGATCTGGGATATATCCGCGATTTGCTTGCGGGGTCGCTGCAAAATCGCTTCTCCGGCACGTTCGGGCTGGTGGTTCCAACCATCGACAATGCAATCTTCGCAGAACTGATCGAGAGCTTCGCGGCGCGCCTGCGTCATCACGACCGGACCATGTTGGTCGCCGCCCATGGTTATGACCTGCAACTGGAGGTCGCCATCGTCCGCTCGCTGCTGGAACGCCGGATCGACGGGGTCGCGCTGATCGGCTTCGACCATAACCAGATCCCGCTGGCCATGCTGCGCGACCGGGCGGTGCCGACCCTGTCGATCTGGAACTATCGCGACGCTTCACCCTTGCCCTGTGTGGGTGCGGACAACTTCGAAGCCGGACGCCTGGTGGCCGAGCATCTGCTGGCCATGGGGCATCGCGACCCCGTTCTGCTGTTCCCGCCGACCGAAGCGAACGACCGCGCCCGCGACCGGCTGGCGGGTGCGATGGCGGCGATCAAGGCATATGGCATCGATTTGCCGCCGGAGAGGTTGCGGGTCGCCCCCTATGATCTGGGTCGGGCCAAGGCGATCATGCTGGATTTGTGCGAGGCGGACCTGCCCTCCGCCGTGATCTGCGGCAATGACATCATTGCGCAGGGTGTCATCTATGCATGCCAGGCCGCTCAACTGGCCATTCCGGGCGATCTTTCGGTGGTCGGAATCGGAGACTTCCGCGGCTCGGCCCATATCGAGCCGGGCCTGACCACGGTGCGCTTGCCAGCTCAGCGGATCGGCCTTACCGCCGCCGATATCCTGGTTGAGATGAGCCAAAGCCGGGCTGACCCGGAGCCTTGGCAAAAGCTGGTCGATATCACTTTTGTCGAGCGCGGCTCCACCGGCCCGCCAACCATGGGATCAGGATGACGCGACATACTCGCAATTCGCCAAGAACATCCCCGGGCAGGCGGCCCGGGGATGGATCTGCGGTTACTTCGCTGCGAGCAGGTCGCGGATCTCGACCAACAGTTTCTCCTCGGCCGAGGGTTCCGGCTCGGGCGCGGGCGCCTCTTCTTCGGCCTTCTTCAGCTTGTTCACGTTGCGGATGATCATGAACAGGATGAAGGCGACGATCACGAACGAGATCACCGCATTGATGAACAGCCCGTAATTGATGGTGGCAAGCCCGGCCTCCTGCGCCGCGGCGACCGAGGCCACCTCCTGATCGCTCAGATTGATGAACAGGTTCGAAAAATCGATGCCGCCGGTGAAAAGCCCAATGATCGGGTTCACGATGTCCGAGACGAAACTGGTGACGATCGAGGTGAAGGCCGCGCCGATGACGATGCCGACGCCCATATCGACGACATTGCCCTTAATGGCAAATTCCTTGAACTCATTGAGCATGGGTACCCCCCTGATTTACTTCTTCTGCGTGGTCCCCACCGCGGCTGACGACGTAGTTCCATTCTACGGAATGGGCAAGTAGATCCCGTCGCGGGCACGAAAACATGGCCGCGAGGTCTCAAAAAAGCTGCTCATGGACGTTTTTAAAACACACGCATGGTCGTATGCCTCGCGACGTGACCAAGGTCTAGTTCGACCCCAGAGTACATAATGCCGCGTGGGGTGTGAGAGTCAGCTTTGGGTTGGATCCGTGTCCTGCAGAGCAGAAGCCTCTTCGAGCCGCGTTTTCAGACGGCCGATAACCAGTTGCGCTGTCGCGATGTCATCTGGCGACAGGCTCTCGGAAAGCTTGTTGACCCACGGGATTTGCCGTTCGATTGTGGCTTCGTAGAGTTCCTTGCCTTTTTGGGTCAGCACAATCAGGTGTGCTCGTTTGTGGCGTGGATTTGGTTCGAACGCTACGATGCCCTCTCGCTTCAATTCATTGATGATCCGTTGAACGCCTTGCCTGTGAACACCCATTGTTCGTGCATGCCGCGCGACTGACTCCGGACGATCCGCATAAGCGATGGCGCCGAGAATCTGCCATCGCGCGCTTGTCAGCCCGAGTTCAGATACGAGCCGGTCACCGGCAAGGAGCAATCGCCCGTTGAGCCGGAACACGTCCAGTATCAGCTCTGTCACCGCTTCCCCGGCCCCGGTCCGTTGCTCTTTAGTCATGTCGATTGAATAGCTTGTTGACAACGTATTGTCAAAATGACTATTGGCAGAATATGACAACATGTCACCAATAATAACCACACTCACGGAGCAAAAAATGGTCAACTTCAAACCCCTCGATCCCGAATTCCCGATAGAGCAGCAGTTGGGCGTCGAAAGCGGCCCGGTCGTTCTGATCAACCTATTCTCAGTAGATCCTGCGGATCAGGATGCTCTGGTCGCGGCCTGGAAAGAGGATGCGCTCTGGATGAAGACGCAGCCGGGCTATATCAGCACGCAACTTCACAAGGCTGTTGGCGGAAGCTGCATGTACCTGAATTACGCCATCTGGGAATCGGTGGCAGATTTTCGCGCGGCATTCTCGAACCCTGAGTTTCAACAAGCGCTCAGCCACTACCCGTCCAGTGCCGTTACAGCACCGCATCTTTTCGAGAAGATCGCCGTACCGAATTGCTGCACGGCCTGACACGCCTCTCTGCCAGTAGGAGTTCCGGATGAATAGAGGTATTCACGCAATCGCCGGTAGGATCGGCTTCCTGGCGATCCCGGTTTTCTGGACAGTCACGACGATCAGCGAGCTATTTGGGAGCCAGGAGACGATTACAGCCTTAAAGGCCTGATCTGGAAGAGCATGTTGATCCTGATACAGGCAATGGCAATCGCGGGTGCATCGGCATTGCGATAGGCCGTTGACGCAAAGATCTCCCTGCGCGCGCCAAGAAGAGACTTATGCCCGTCATTGCCCTGAGCGGTTTGATGATCCTTCTACTTGCCGCTTGGTTCCTGTCAGGCAAAGCCAGCGCGGGAGAATTCGATGGTGCCTTCCGTGCGATTCAGTCGGTCGAGATGATCGCGAGTGCCGCAAATCTCACAAGTATGGGGTTGAACATTCGAGATGGATTGAGGGTGACCGGCAAAATCCGGCGGCCGCGCCGGCAGCGCGATATGTGAGCGCCAGAGATCTGCCATACGGGCAAACCCAACGAACGGCGGTAAGGCCCGCAGCGTGCCCAACTTCCTCCGCGTCTGCTTTGCGGCAAGCGGCAGCTCTGGAGCATTGGCCAGGAGAATACGCTGGCCAATGCTCTCTCCCTCACATCATCCGACCACGTTGTGATCCGCGCCGAAGGGGAAGCCGGTAATGTTTTCGTGGCCGTCTTCGGTGATAATCAGGATGTCGTGCTCTCGGTATCCTCCCGCTCCCGGCTGACCGTCCGGGATTGTCAGCATCGGCTCCATCGAGATCACCATACCGGGCTCCAGCACTGTGTCGATGTCTTCGCGCAGCTCTAAACCGGCTTCGCGACCATAATAGTGACTTAGAACACCGAAGGAGTGACCATAGCCGAAGGTGCGGTATTGCAGCATATCGCGCTCTGCCAGGAAGTCATTGATCGCGTGTGTGATTTCGGCGCATGAGGCACCGGGCCTCAATAGGCTCATCCCGTATTCATGCGTTGCCACGTTCGCTTCCCAGACCTTGAGGCTGGCGTTGTCGACTGTTTCGACAAACAGCGTTCGTTCTAGCGCCGTGTAGTATCCTGAGATCATCGGGAAGGTGTTGAGGCTGAGAATATCTCCGCGCTCCAATCGTCGACCAGTCACCGGGTTGTGGGCACCATCTGTGTTGATCCCCGATTGAAACCAAACCCAGGTGTCGCGATATTCCGCGTTGGGGAAGCGCTTGGCTATTTCCAACTCCATGGCGTCACGACCGGCCATGGCCACGTCGATTTCGCGCGCGCCCGCCTTGATTGCATCGCGGATCGCATGGCCGCCGACATCGGCCGTTGCCGCGCCCGCGCGGATAAGCTCCAGTTCCGCAGGGGATTTGTGGAACCGCTGCATCATGGTCGCCGGTGCGATGTCGATCGTGTTCGAAGGGGATAGGAACTCATCCAGAAGGGCTTTCTGTGCGATGGAGATATGGTCCCCTTCGAACCCGATCACCTTACCCGGCCCAGTCACGGTCAGAATGGCACGCCAATAGTTATTCCGCTGCCAGTCAGTGTAAGTGATGTTGTCGCCATAGCACCGCCGCCAGGGCTGCGCCGCATCGATCCCTGCACTGAACGTGACGGTTTCAGTCGCGGTCACAACTTGCGCATAGGGCCGTCCAAAGGCGCAATAGAGAAAGCCGGAATAGTAGGCGACGTTGTGCATTGAGGTTAGCACGACGGCATCGATACCTTTGTCTGCGATGATGGCGCGAAGTCCGGCCAACCGAGCTTCATATTCGGCATCGGCGAATGGCAGAACCTTCTCGCCCTGGTGAAAACGGTAAAAATCCGGGCGCGCGAGCCCGCTCAAGTACAAAGTTCTGTCCATCGGTTCACTCCTTGTTCAGACCGTTTGGTCGGATCGGGAGTGCTCCTGTTGCTCAGGTCACCTTCCCTCACCGCGAAAACGGCAAAGCAAGATCCCGGCGTTCAGGATGTTCGGATCGAGAAAACTGACGCGCATCCGTCAGCGGCGACGCCATCGCCTTTCTCAGATACTGCTAATAGTGTGCATCAGCTGACTGAAGCAATAGTCTGGTCAATGCTGATATTCATGACAGCAAACTTGATGCCCGTATTGTCCGCATCAGCAGCCTGTTGGGTCAGCGGCGCAGGTGGCCCCCGGTTGCTTTCTCGACTGCGGCGACGACCTTGGTGGAGAGGGCTTCGATTTCCTCGTCCGTGAGGGTCGCCTCGGTCGGTTGCAGGTGCAGGGTGATGGCGATGGACTTCTGGCCCTCACCGAACTGCGCTGCTGCTTTCTCGCCCGTGAAGATGTCGAAGACACGGGCCCCGGCGATCAGTTTCTTGTCGGCACCGCGCGCGGCGCGCAGGATTGTTTCCGCCTCGGTTGCCTGATCGACGACGAAGGCGAAGTCGCGGTCCACGGCCTGCAGGTCGTGGCGGGCCAGTGCCGGGCGGGTGCGGGCGCGGGTTTTGGGGAAGGGGATGTTTTCCAGGAACACCGTGACCGCCACCGCCGGCCCCTTCACATCCATCATAGCGAGCACGCGTGGGTGCAACTCGCCGAAGGCCGCGAGTGCGTTCTTTGGCCCCAATTTCAGCATGGCGGAGCGCCCGGGATGGAACCAGTCCGGTACGTCGCGCATCACCATCAGCTTGGCGGGGTCCACGCCGGCGCCCGCCAGTATGGCCTCGGCATCCGCCTTGGCGTCGTAGAGGTCGACCGCCCGGCGCGTGCCGGTCCAGTCGCGGGGCGCCGTGTGGCCGGTGCGCAGGGCGGCGACGTTCAGGCTCTGCTCGCCCGGTTCGGCGCCGTGGAAAACCGGGCCCACCTCGAACAGGCCCAGATCGCCCAGGCCGCGGGCCTGATTGCGCGCCGCGGCGGCCAGCAGACCGGGCAGCAGCGAGGGGCGCATATGGCTCATCTCGGAGGAGATCGGGTTGTCCAGCGCCATAGTCTCGCCGCCGCCGCCGAAAGCGCTGCCCTCGGCCTCCGACACGAAGGAATAGGTGACGCATTCGTTGAGGCCCAGCGCCGCGAGTTGCCGACGCGCCGCCGCCTCGCGCCCCTGCATGCGGGTCAGGGTGGGCTTTGCCACACCCTCCGCCGGGCGGCGCATCGGGGCGGCCTGAAGTTTGGTCAGCGAGGTGACGCGGGCGATCTCCTCCACCAGATCCGCCTCGCCCTGCACATCTGGGCGCCAGGTGGGTGGCGTGGCACGCAGCGTCTCGCCGTCCTGAACATCGAAGCCCAGATCGCGCAAGATCCGCACCTGTTCGTCGCGCGCGATCTCCATCCCCACCAGGCTCACCACCCGGTCGGGGTCGAGATCGTAGCTGCGGGTCGTGTCCGGAACCGAGCCCGCCACGACCATTTCGGAGACCTCGCCCCCGCAAAGCTCGACGATCATCGCGGTGGCCAGGTCCAGCCCCTCCGGCGTGAAGGCCGGATCGACGCCGCGTTCGAAGCGATAGCGCGCGTCCGAGTTGATCTTCAGCTTGCGCCCGCTGGCGGCGATCATCACTGGGTCCCAATAGGCGCTTTCGACGAAGACATTCACCGTCTCGTCGGTACAGCCGGTGGCCAGCCCGCCCATGATACCTGCGATGGATTCGGGTCCCTGATCGTCCGAGATCACCATCATGCCCGGCTCGAAGGTGTAGTCCTTCTCGTCCAGCGCTTTCAGCGTCTCGCCGCCCTTGGCGAAATGCACCCGCAGGTCGCCTGCGACCTTGTCGGCGTCGAAGACATGCAGCGGGCGGTTGCGGTCGAAGGTGTATAGGTTGGTGATGTCCACCAGGGTCGAGATCGGACGCAGGCCGATGGCTTTCAGGCGCTTCTGAAGCCAATCGGGGCTCGGCCCGTTCCTGACCCCACGGATCAGACGCCCGCAGAAGACCGGGCAGCCGCGCGCCTGCACGTCCGCGTCGATGGTCACATTGATCAGGCTGGCAAAGTTGCCCTGCACAGCCGCGCCCGGTTTGGTGATCAGCGTGCCCAGACCCCGTGCCGCCAGATCCCGCGCGATCCCCGCGACGCCCAAAGCATCCGGGCGGTTCGGTGTGATCGCGATATCGATCACCGGGTCATTTCCACCGGCATAATCGATATAGCGTGCGCCCAGCGGCGCATCCTGGGGCAGGTCGATGATCCCGTCATGATCGTCCGACAGCATCAGTTCGCGCTCCGAGCAGAGCATCCCGTTCGAGTCGACGCCGCGGATGTTGCCGGGCTTCAGGTCGACGCCGGTTCCCGGGATATGGGTGCCGGGCGCTGCGAAGACACCCACTAGGCCGGTGCGGGCGTTGGGCGCGCCACAAACCACCTGCACCTCCTCCGAAGGCTGATCCGGCCCGTTAGGCCAGGCCTCGACCCGACAGAGCCGCAACCGGTCCGCATTGGGGTGCTGCACTGCCTCGATCACACGGCAAATGGTAAACGCGCCCAGTTGATCGGCCGGGTCCTCGACCCCCTCGACCTCCAGTCCCAGATCGGTCAGCGCGTCCAGAATCTCGGGCAGCTTTGCCTCGGTCTCCAGATGCTCCTTCAGCCATGCGAGCGTGAATTTCATTGCGGTCTCTTCTGCCTCTTGCGGGCCTGCGGTTCGGGGCGGATTGCGGTCTTCGGCGGTTGCTTAGCCGATATCCCCCGCCGCTGAAAGGGGGTCGGCGCCGGGTGGTGTTAACCAGCGCTTCACCTTCTTCGGTAACCTTAACGAGACGACACGTTCAGTTGGGTAGGTTCATGTTTGCTGCATTTCTTCTCGATATCCGCGGGGCGCTCGTCCTCGATTGGCTTGCTCTCTCCGCCGGGGTCGCCGTCATCGGTTCGGCCCTGATCCTGGGGCTGGGCACGGCCACGACCAAGGCGCTGGAGGTGGAACTGCAAACCATCAGTGCAGAGCATTCCAGCAGGTTCGCGGCGGTGGAAGAACGCATCCGCCTGGCGCGCGGGCCATATCCCGCAGCCTCGGATATTCATCGGATGGAGGGACAGGGTGCCCGCCGGATCAGCCAGCGACATTGACCCCCAGTTTCTGCGTCAGCCAGTTGCGCAACTCGACCGCATGTCGGTCGAAATCCAGGATATCGCCAGTCACGTCATAACGGGCCTGCAAAGCTGCGGTTCCCGACGGATCGGCATGGATCGCCGCCAGATCGGGCGCCGCATCGACCAGTTTCATGCCCACGGGCGAGTGACCCAAGGCGAAGCCGTCATCCGCGCACGCGCCCTCCGACCGGCTAAAATAATAGGCGACATCGCTAAGCGTGATTTCCGGATGATACTGCATCCCCCAGAACTGCGTCGTCCCGTCTTCGTAGACCATGGCCTGCACCTGGGTATGGGCGTTCGTTGCGGTGGCGACGGCACCCTCCGGCAGGCGGGTGACATCATCGCGGTGCATGCAGAGGACGTCGAAACGCCCCTCGCGCCCGCGATGCAGAGGATGGTCCCGTCCGGTATCGGTCAAGCTGACCTCGCGCGCGAAACCCGCCTCCACACCGTTCGGTCCGGCGCCTGTGTCGCCTCCCAGCACGACCGCCGCCGTCTGCAAACCCCAGCAGGAGCCGAGCGCCGGCACCCCGCTCGCAAACGCCCGTTCGTAGAGCTGCCAGAACCCGCGCGCCCGGGCATCCGCACCGGACCAGGCGACGCCGGAGCCCGTCACCACCATCCCGTCCAGATTGTCGAAGGCGATCCTGCCCGGATCCCAGCCGTCGAAATAGGGGCGCGTGACCTCGATCTCGATCTGGGGCGCGAAATGGGCGAGCGCCGCGCCATAGGCCTCGGCCGTCCAGGCGAGACCTTGTTCGGTGCGCCCATGCAGGAGAGCGGGGGTATTGCCCTCCGCCACCAGAATGCGCGTCATGCCAATCCCCTGTTGCCCGCTGCTGCACTTTCGATGACTAGCGCAAAACCCATCTGGCAGAAAGCCTCACGAAGGGTTGACGCAAGGGTGAAATCCCGTGGGGTGTAACCGCGTTCCGCCGACCACATCTTTTTGCCGAGGGAGCGATAAATGACCAGGAGGGTCGAATGAAACTGACGCCAATCCATGCCCCGGCACTCGCCATCGTCATCGCGATGGGTCTTGCCATCAGCGCGAACGCAGAGACCACAGATGTCTCCGCATCCCCGGACGCCAGCGTGAGTGTGGCCCAGGAAACCAAGCGCGGCGGTCTTCGCCCGCGTCACGACGGAAAGAGCGGCGTTCACCGCACCCGCAGCAAGCTCTATCTGGCCGACCCGGGCCATGGCCGTCGCCCGGTCGCCGACAATTCCGGCCCCAGCCTGGTCGAGCGTCTTTTCAACTGAGGACCGCTCAGGCGCTAATGCCGCCATGGATTGTGGGTTTGCCGAGGGCGGCAAACCCGTAATGGCGCAGCCAGCGCAAGTCGCTGTCGAAGAACGCGCGTAGATCCGGGATGCCGTATTTCAGCATCGCGATCCGGTCGATCCCCATGCCAAAGGCAAAACCCTGCCAGACATCCGGATCGACGCCGGCGGCGCGCAGCACCTTGGGGTGCACCATGCCGGAGCCGAGGATCTCCATCCAGTCGTCGCCCTCGCCGATTTTCAACTGACCCCCGGTCCAGGAACAGCGGATATCGACCTCCGCCGACGGCTCGGTGAAGGGGAAATGGCTGGCGCGGAACCGCAGTTCGACGCCGTCCACCTCGAAGAACGCGCGGCAGAACTCCTCCAGCACCCATTTCAGGTTGGCCATCGAAACGTCGCGGTCGATGCAGAGCCCCTCGACCTGGTGGAACATCGGCGTGTGGGTCTGGTCGTAATCGCAGCGATAGACCCGGCCCGGCGCAATGATCCGGCAGGGGGCGCCATGCGCCTCCATATGACGGATCTGCACCGGCGAGGTATGGGTGCGCAGCACGTGCGGCGGGCGGTTATCGCCCTCGGCGCGGTGCATATAGAAGGTGTCCATCTCCTGGCGCGAGGGATGCTCGGGCACGATGTTGAGCGCGTCGAAATTGTACCAGTCCGTCTCGATCTGCGGGCCTTCCGCGACCGAGAAGCCTAGATCGGCGAAGATCGCGGTCACCTCCTCGGTCACCTGACTGATCGGGTGGATCGTGCCCTGGGCCATAGGGCGAGGCGACAGGCTGACATCCATCCACTCGGTCGCCAGCCGCGATTCCAGCGCCTGATCGGCCAGGCCCTGCTTGCGGGCTGCGATGGCTGCGTTGATTTCGTCTTTCAGCGCGTTCAGGGCGGGACCCGCGGTCTGGCGCTCCTCCGGCGTCATCTTGCCCAGACCGCGCATCATCAGGCTGATTTCGCCCTTCTTGCCCAACGCTTCCAGCCGTACGGCCTCGATCGCCGCTTCGTCAGCGGACGCATCGATCTTGGCGAGATAAGTCTGGCGGATCGGGTCGAGATCCTGCATCGCGGCCTCCGGTCTGTTTGCTCCGCCGGTTCGTAGCATTGCTGCCGTAAAACGCAACATGGGTGGCGCGCGCCAAGACGTGTTTTGACGTGAGTAAAATATTTACCTATTGCATCGCAAATTGTGTGCGGGTTCGTTCATGCATTGCATGTTTGCGGTGAAGACGGGTGTGAGTTTCAAGCTTCTGGAGAACGGCAATGCCGCAAATCGCGTTCTGGGAATTCGGGGATCCGCTGGGCTCTGACACAGCGGTTGACTCGATCGACGAGGGGTCGGGCTTTCAGGACGGTACGTTCAACAACGGTGCCGGGACCGATGGCAGCGGATCCGCGACCTTCGACGGCGAAAACGATTTCGTCGAGGTTCCGCACGATCCGGAATTCGATCTGCCCGAAGGATCGATCGTGATCACCTTCACGCAGACGGCACCCTCGGGCGGGGTCAACCCATTCGGCAGAAATCCAGCCATGACGCTGTTCTCGCGCGACTCTTCGGGTTTCGACAATGGCGGGCACTTGACGATTTTCATTCAGTCAGACGGAAATGTTGGTGTGCGTCACCAGTCCGAAAGCAGCAGCTTCAATTTCGAAGGTGGCGACGTTCAGTTGAACCAGCCGACCACCGTGATCTACACTTGGGGACCCGATGGGTCTCAGTTGATTGTCGATGGCACCGTGGTGGACAGCGGGACCGACGCGCTGACGATGGAAGGGGATCCGCAACCCATCACCATCGGCGCCTCGCAGGCGCAGAGCGGGAACGGAACAGCCAATAACCTGACCGGCTTTTTCGAAGGATCGATCGATGGCGTCGCGATCTTCGACGAGCCCGTGCCGCCGGATACGGTCGCCTGTTTTGCGGCTGGAACGCTGATCGATACCGCGATGGGCCCGCGCCCAGTCGAAGACCTGATCCGCGGCATGATGATCCGCACACTGGACAACGGGTATCAGCCGCTGCGCTGGATTGGCGAGGCGCGGGTGCCAGCGGTCTGCCAGATGGCGCCGATCCGCTTTGCGCCTGGCAGTATCGGGAACGAGCGTCCGCTGTTGCTGTCGCGACAGCACAGGGTGCTGCTGCGCGACTGGCGCGCTGACCTGCTCTTCGGCGAGAGCGAGGTTCTGGTCAAGGCCGCGCATCTGGTCAACGATCACAGCATCCGCCCGATCGAAAGCGCGGGCGAGGTGCGCTATTTCCATCTGGGCTTCGACAATCACGAGGTCGTCTTCGCGGAAGGCGTGCCGGCCGAAAGCTTCTCGCCGGGCCCGGAAGGTCTCGCGACCCTCGACCGCGAGGCGCGTGAGGAATTTCTCACCCTGTTCCCGCAATGGGAAAGCGTGACCGAAGGTTTCATCGCACCGCGTCAGTGCCTGAGCGCACGCGATACGCATGTCTGGCGCCAGCTTACGGGCGTCTGATCAGGGGACCTAGGCTGCGTTGATTGGCTTAAGGGGGCGAGGGTAAACCCGTTGTCAGCGGTCCTGACCTGGTTTGCGCAATTGCACGCAGTTCCCCCGGATGCCATCGTCGCGTTCCCATGTCTGGGTACTGCCGAATAAGCTGAACCCGAGATAGCCGCGGACTTTAAGCACATCGCTACCAGCGGGCCGCAGCTCCAGACCGAAGCTCTTGCCATGGCGGGTGGAATAGATCTCGCCGTCCTGCCACGCGCCATCGCCGTCGGGGCGCAGACCGCTGACCAGTTGCAGCCCGCAGATCGGGCGGTGGACAAGGGCGGGGTCCTGGTTCTTCTCATCACGTTTTGGCTGACCGTTTGGCATGAACGGATTTTGCAGCCAGACCAGGCGACCGCAGGCGTTCTCGGCACAGGGGTACAGCTCGATCACCGCCTTGCCATTCTCGACGACCCAACGCCCGAACACGTCATTGGCCGCCGTTGCCTGCGTCGCCGTCAGCAACCCCAGAAAAAGTGTTGGAATAGAGAAGATGCGCATCGTCGTCCGTCAATCCATCGCTTCTAGTTCATCGATCATCGAGGCGATCAGGTTCAATCCATGACCCCAGAACGCGGGGTCCGAGGCGTCTAGTCCGAAAGGTGCCAAAAGCTCCTTGTGGTGGAGCGAGCCGCCCGCCGCCAGCATGTCGAAATACTTGTCCTGGAACCCGTCCAGCCCCTGCTCGTACACCGCATAGAGCGCATTCACCAGCCCGTCGCCGAAGGCATAAGCGTAGACATAGAACGGCGAATGGATGAAATGCGGGATATAGGCCCAGAAAGTCTCGTACCCATCCGCAAGTTTGACCGAGGGGCCGAGGCTTTCGCGTTGCACGTCCATCCAGATTTCGCCCAGCCGTTCGGCGGTCAGTTCGCCCTGGCGCCGCTCGGCATGCACCTGACGTTCGAACTCGTAAAAGGCGATTTGGCGCACGACCGTGTTGATCATGTCCTCGACCTTGCCGGCCAGCAGTACCTTGCGCCGCTCCGGATCCTTCTCCGCATCCAGAAGCTTGCGGAAGGTCAGCATCTCGCCGAAGACGCTGGCGGTCTCGGCCAGCGTAAGCGGCGTGCGGCTGAGCAGCTCTCCCTGCCCCGCCGCCAGGCGTTGATGCACGCCGTGCCCCAGTTCATGGGCCAGGGTCATCACATCGCGGGTTTTGCCCAGATAGTTCAGCAGCACATAAGGATGTGCATCCGAGACGGTTGGATGCGCAAAGGCGCCCGGCGACTTGCCAGGCTTCACCGGTGCATCGATCCAGCCTTTCTCGAAAAACGGTTGTGCCAGCTCCGCCATCCGGGGCGAGAACCCGCCATAGGCTTCCATCACCATCGCCCGCGCATCCTTCCACGGCACCACGCGGTCGTCGGTCTGGGGCAGGGGCGCGTTGCGGTCCCAGTATTCCAGATGCTCCAGCCCCAGCCATTTGGCCTTCATCGCGTAGTAGCGATGGCTCAGCCGGGGATAGGCCGCGGTGACCGCCTCGCGCAGGGCATCGACCACCTCCGGCTCCACCTGATTGGCCATGTGGCGGCCATGATCGGGGGTCGGCAGCTTGCGCCAAGTGTCCTCGATCTCCTTTTCCTTGGCCAGCGTGTTGGTGATCAGGGTGAAGAGGCGGATATTCTCGCCTAGCTTCGCCGCAAGCGCGCGACCGCCCGCCTCGCGCTTGGCGCGGTCAGTGTTGGAAAAGAGGTTCAGCGTCTCGCTGAGGCCCATCGGGTTTTCGAAGCCTTCGACGTCGAAGCTCAGCCCCGCCATCGTTTCGTCGAACAGACGGTTCCAAGCCGAAGCACCGACGACCGATTGATCGTGCAGGAACTTCTCCAATTCGTCGGACAACTGAAACGGTTTCAGCGCCCGAAGCCGATCCAACCAGGGTTTGTAGCGGGTCAGCGCCGCGCTTTGAGCCAGCATCGCCGCCAGCTTGTCATCCTCCAGCCGGTTCAGTTCCAGCGTGAAGAACACCATCGGCTGCGTCGCCTGGGTGATCTGCGCCTGCATGTCGCCCATGAACTTCGCCCGCGCCATGTCGGTGG
>JBCCDU010000038.1:0-40339 GCA_039030715.1 Pseudomonadota bacterium | reverse complement strand
CAGCAGCGGTACTCAACGCAACAAAAGTGCCCTTTGTTTGAACACTTCAAGATTCTAATATGGCGATAAAATTCCGACACCAGACGCTTTTGCATGGCTGCATTGCACAGGGTGCAATTGTTAATAAACTGTGACCAAACTTCTAAGTCACTAATATACAGTATTTAATCCCAATTTCCGTTTCGATTTGAAACAGTTGCGTTGGGCACTCATGCGTCCTTGCACGTGAGAAGATGCAAGGATTTGCAATAAATTTGAGACGGAAAGGTGTTCCGGGACGGGAAAATCGAGACGGGTCAGTCGTTGAGGCTCAGATCTCGACTGGCCATCAGGGTTTCCAGCGACTCGGCGATATCCACATCCTCGATATTCTTCCCGCCGCGCAAGACACGCAGATCGTGGGCGATGCGCAGAACCTGCGCATGGCTCACCCCCTCGGGAGGCTCGAACTTGTAGCAGGCTAGCTCGATCAATTGCCCGCAGGGCTCGCGGAAATAGATCGACCACATGAAGCCGCGGTCGATGGGGCCTGAACTGGCGATGCCGTTCTCCTTCAGGCGCCGAACGGCGAGGTTCCAACTCGCCAGGCTGACCGAGAAAGCAAGGTGATGGATCGAGCCAACCTGATCCTGAACCTGGCCGCCAGGCTTGCGCTCCTCCTCGGTAAAGACCGTTATCAGACGTCCATCGCCCGGATCGAAATAGAGGTGATTGATGTGTGGCGCATCCAGATTGGGCTGTTCGAAGATCAGGGGCATGCCCAACATCCCCTCCCAGAAATCCACCGAGGTTTTACGGTCCGCCCCGTTGAGGGTGATGTGATGAACGCCTTGAACCTGGATCTTCTGCATAACGACACCACGGGATGGTCTGACTGAGCCTCGACTGTAGGACGCCATCCAGCGCAGCGCCAGTGCCTTGCGCGGATGTGATCGGTGCTGCGGACAATCGGTGGAGTTCACAATTTGCCCTCGTGGACGATATCGCCGTTCGGCGCCGTATATTCGCCTCAAGCGGTCTTATTTCTCGACCGGGTTGGGATGAGATTTAAGACGCAGAGGGGGCACCATGGTCGGCTATCCGACGGTGGCGGCGATACTGGGGTCAGGACTTTCAGATCGAACTCGCGGGGTTGGTTGATTTGGAAGCCGGGACTTCGTTTTCCGAGCTTCTCGCAATGATCTACCGTCTTTCGGGAGCGGGTCACGACAGCGGGTCATAAGATCCCGCCAATAGGGTTGGCGTCGCGGTTGGCGGCCCGCGCTGCCATCGGTTGCGAACCAGGCGGAAGTCGGCTTTGGGCCAACCGCTTGTGTGGCCTGTTCAAATCCGCCACGGCGTTGGGCATCTCAACGCTTTCTCAAGCATCTGACAGGATGACTGGCAGTCCGGTGAAGATGGAGGCCCAGGGATGAGTCGCTTCTCGATCAGGATGCGTGTTCTGCTGGCTTTGATTGTCCCCACCAGCGCCATATTGCTGTTGTGCGGGCTATTGCTGATGCAGCAGAAGGCCCGGATCGACAGTCTCGCGGCCGCCGATCGGATCGTGGCCTTGCTCCCGTCGATCTCGGCCCTGGTGCATTCGCTGCAGGTGGAGCGTGGCAATTCCGCCGGGTTGATCGCGAACGGTCGTGCTGGTGAGTTCCGGGCTGACGTCGCCGCGGCCAGGGCCGAAACGGATCGCCTGCTTACCCGCCTGCTCGCCAAAGAAGCCGATATCAGGACCGCTCCCTTGAGCAAGCGCAACGAGTTGGCCATCGATCGAATGATGGCGGGGATCGCCAAACTGCCGGACATGCGTCGGGGCGTCGAGGGGGACTACGACGTTGCACGGGCGGTCGCCTCCTACACCGGCCTGATCGGCACCCTGCAAAACCATGTGGAGGCGGTTCACACATTGGTGCCTGCGCAAGAACTGGCGACCGATATCACGACCGTCTACGCGGTCATGCAATTGATCGAATTCAGCGGGTTGGAGCGTGCGACCGGCGCCGTTGGCTTCTCGACCGGCGATTTCACGCCGGAGGTTTTCGCCCGCTTCATCGCGCTTGGCGAACGTCAAGCAGGGATTCTGGAGTTCATCGAAAGACAGGCCGGGGCGGGCCTGCGAGCGCGGCTAGCCGAAACGTTGAAAACGCCCTCGGCAACCCAAGTTGAACAGCGGCGTCAGGCAGTGCTCCAGACGGTCGGTCTGGTTGGCGCCGAATATGTTTCCGGCCCGCAATGGTTTCAGGAGGCGACGGATCGCATCGCCGGCCTGATTGAGGTGGAAGCTGAGGCCATCGCGGCCTTGCAGAACGACCTGAAACGTCAGCATGACCTTCTAAACGCCGAGATCCTGTGGGATGGCCTTTTGCTCGCGCTACTGGTCGGTATCGTGGCGCTGGTCGGCTTCTTCACGGCGCGCAGCATCGTGACCCCTTTGGCTCTGCTGCGGGATTCGGTCGAAAAGCTATCCAGCGGCGAGCAGGTGGAGGTGCCCTTTGCCGATCCGATGAACGAGATCGGTTCGCTTGCGCGCTCTACCGGCAAGATCAATACGCTTATGCTGAAATTCCAGCATATCGCCGTGGCATTGGACAATGGATCCTCTGCCATGATCACCGATGAGCACCTGAAAATCTCGTACATCAATCCAAAACTCGAATGTAAAATATTGGAATCGAATGAGTATTTCTCAGAGCGCTTTGGCGTTGTCGAAGCGCTGACCGGGCAAGATCTCGATATGTTGGACAGCACTGGAGAGGTTGTCGCTCAACTGAGATCGACCACCGAGAGCACAGCCATCGAGATCGCGTTCGACGGCCGGTTCTTCGCCGGTGCCGTAGCTCCCGTTCTGGTGGATGGACGTGTGACCGGCCATGTGTTCGAACTGGCAGAGCAGACTTCGCAGCGCGCCTTGGAAGCGCAGGTGGGTGAAATCTTGGAGGCCGCACGCCAGGGCGACTACAGTCAGCGCCTGGATGTGCAATCCTCGCGCCCGTTCATGCAGAATTTAGTGAGCGGCATCAACGAGATTTGCGAGAACATTCAGAATTTCTTGCAGGAGTTGGAGGTCAGCCTCGCCGCCGCCGCGCAAGGCGACCTGACACAGACCATCGGCGAAAGCTATCAGAATCAACTCGGCTCGTTGGCCCGGTCGACGAATGCCACCATCGGCGGCCTATCGGAGCTGGTCGCCGAAATCACCGCACGGGCCGCTGACGTGCAGGGTGAGAGCGAGGGGATATCGGTTACCGCAAATCGGTTGTTCGAGCGGGCGGAGAACCAGGCGGCAACCCTGCTGGAAACCTCAACCGCCATGCAGAACATGACGGAGGGCGTTCGCGAGAACGAAAGCCGAATCATGGAAGCGCTGGACGGGACCAAGAGCGCGGCAAACGATGCCGCCGCTGGACGGGATCTGATCGAGAGCGCCGTGAAGGCCGTGTCGTTGATCAAGACCAGCACCGATCGCATTGCCGAGTTCACGGCGGTGATCGACTCGATTGCGTTTCAGACCAATTTGCTGGCGCTGAATGCGGCGGTCGAGGCCACACGCGCCGGCGATGCGGGTAAAGGTTTCGCTGTTGTGGCGAGCGAGGTCCGAACGCTGGCACAGCGCGCGACCGAGGCGTCGAGCGCCATCAGTGAGGTGATCAGCGACAGTGCCACACAGGTGGATGACGGGGTGAATCTCGTCAACCAGACGGGCAAGACTCTCGTCCAACTGCTTGACGCTGTCCAAGACAATGCTCGGCTGATGTCCGAGATCGAAATGACCATCCGCGAGCAGACGGGGGGCATCGTCGAGATGAACGAGGCGCTACGCCAGCTCGAACAAATTACGCAGGAAAACACCGGCCTCGCCGAGCGCTCTGCCGAAAGTGTGCGGCGCCTGACGCTTCAGGCGAACGAACTGGGATGCAGCGCGGGGTTGTTCGTGACCGCCCCCGTGAGCGTCGACACCACGGCGGCGGCCTAGGCCGGGCCGGGCAACATCTCGCAATCTGCAACCCTGTGCGGCAGGGCGGGTCATTGTGGCGCTAGCCGACATAGCCACTTGTCGTTCAGAGTGAAGGAGCGTTGATAGGCTAAGCTGAAGTCCAGAATTAGCCGCCCCTCCTCCGTCTGATCCGGATCGCGCGGTTTCGTTGCTACTCCGCCGCAATTTTCCGCACACCGCCCGGGTGCGTGCGTTCTTCGATTGCGCTGCGCAAGCCATCCCGCGCGACGTCAGTTTGTTCGCGGAGGAAAGTGCTGCAGACCCGGCGAGCGGGGACATCTGAACACTGCCACGCGACGCGATCCGTGTTCTTGCAAGAAGGCATACGTCGTGCGGGGGCGCGATTGCGGTGCGCCCCGGTCTTCGCCTCAGGGGCTGCTAAGGGTTTCGGAAACATATTGACCCGCGATAAAACAAATTATCTAATTTGAATATGTCGATTCTTTCCTTCAGAACGATACTGACGATCAGCGCGCTGTATTCGCTCACCTGGGGCGGCGAGGTCTCGGCGGATCAGGCGATACCGGATCAGTACCCGCAATCGCCCCTCTACCAGAAGCCGGTGGAGGTCATCCCGCATGTCTGGTCAGCCATCGGGGCGACGGCGCCGCCGACATATGAAAATACCGGCCACAACAACAATCTGTCCTTCATCGTGACGGATGAGGGTGTGGTGGTGGTCAATGCCGGTGCCGCTCATGCGCTGGCCGAGGCGCTGCATCATGAGATCAAGCGGATCACCGACCAGCCTGTCGTTCTGGTGATCAACGAAAATGGTCAGGGTCACGCCATGTTGGGCAAAACCTATTGGGCCGAACGGGGTGTGGAGATCCTGGCCCATGCGGATGCGGCGGCGGAGTTCGAGGAACGCGGCTATGACATCCTCGACCGCATGAAGGGCTATAACCGCGATAAGGCGGCGGGGACCGATGTGACGCCGCCGACCCGGACTTTCGAGGGCCGATATGACCTGACCCTCGGGGGCACCAGGATCGAAGTCTTGCATCTGGGACCCGCGCACAGCCCCGGCGATGTCTCGGTCTGGCTGCCGGATATGGGTTTGGTGATTGCGGGCGATATGGCCTTCCACGAACGCATGTTGCCGATCTTTGAGGACACCGATACGGCAGGCTGGCTGGAGACCTGGGAGACCGAGTTCGAAGCCCTGAAAGCGACCTATGTGATCCCTGGCCATGGCCACCCGACCAATATGGCGCAGGTCCGGCGCTATACCCGCGATTATCTGGTCCATCTGCGTGCCCGCATCCGTGAGCATATTGATGCGGGCGGGGAACTGACCGATGCCTATTATGTCGACCAGTCGCCCTATGCCCATCTGGACACGTTCGAGGAACTGGCCACCCGCAACGCAGGGCGTGTTTTCGAGCAGATGGAGTGGGAGTGACCCGCGCCGAGGAGGAGCAATCATGAAACTCACCCGCCGCGATCTTGTCGGGTTGACGCTTGCAGCGCCGGCCTTGATCACCACCCCGGCGCGGGCGCGTCTGGGCGCACCTCTGGGCGATCAGAATACGGGCTGGGCGCGGTTCTCGCTGGGCGCGTTCCAGATCACCGTGATCTCGGACGGCAATCTGGTGATCCCGACCGACATGATCGGATCGAATGTGGACCGCGCGGAGGTGATGGCTTTTCTGGAGGGGCGTCACCTCGACCCGCGGACGAATTTCTCCCACACCAACCATGTGCTGATCGACACCGGTGCGGCGAAGGTGCTGGTCGATGTCGGCTCGGGCGAGCGCTTCCAGCCCACCGCCGGGCGCCTGTCGCCCAATATGGAGGCCGCGGGGATCGACCCGGGCGAGATTACCCATGTCGCACTGACCCATGCCCATCCCGACCACGTCTGGGGCATGCTGGACGATTTTGATGAACTGCGTTTTCCCGAGGCTGCCTATACGATTGCCGCGGCGGAGTTCGACTGGTGGACGGCGAAGGGTCGCGTGGACGAGGTGCCCGAGGCCATGCAGGCCATGGTCGTCGGCGCACAGAACGCGTTGAGGCCGGTGGTCGAACGCACCGCCATGGCCGTGAACGAGACCGAGATCGTTCCCGGCATCCGTATGATCGACACGCCCGGCCACACCCTGGGCCATATGGCTGTTATCGTGGAAAGCGCGGGAGAGCAACTGATGGTCCTGGGCGATGCGGTCAATCACGCCTATGCCGGCTTCGAGCATCCCGATTGGCATTTCGGCTTTGACATGGACAGGGATCAGGCGGTTGCGACGCGGCGGCGCCTGTTGGACATGGCAGCCACCGACCGGATCGCGATTGCGGCCTATCACCTGCCGTTTCCCGGCATTGGTCATGTGATCAGGAGGGGTGACGCCTATCAATTCCTGCCCGAGATGTGGCGCTGGGGTGAGTGAGCGTCCCAGCCTCTGGCTGCCTGTCACGCTGACGCTGACCTCCGCCGCTTCGATGGCGCTGGAGATCGTCGCGGGACGCGCGCTGGCGCCCTATGTGGGCATGTCGCTTTACTCCTGGACGATGATCATTGCAGTCGTTCTGGCGGGCTTGTCGCTGGGTCACTGGCTGGGCGGCTGGCTGGCCGACCGCAGCAGCGCGCCGCGTGCGTGGGTCGCCTGGGGTCTGGCGGGTGCGGCGATCGCGACCGCCCTCAGCCTGCCTGCACTGCGTTGGGTCGAGCCCTTCGCGCTGGGCAGCGGTCCGGTCGGCCATGTGGGCTCTCTGGCGCTGGCTGCATTCTTTTTGCCGAGCGCGCTGGCGGGGCTCCTCTCGCCCCTGCTGACCAAGATGGCGCTGGATGCCAGCCCGGCAGGGCGGCACGGCCGCGTGGTCGGCCGAATGTTTGCGCTGGGCGCGTTCGGTGCGATCCTGGGAACGCTCTTCGCTGGGCTGGTGCTGATTTCTTGGGTTGGAACCGCAGGGTCAGTGATGATCATCACGCTCTGTTACGCTGGGCTGGCGATTGTGTTCTTCTCCGGTGCGGGCCGGGTGACCGGCGTGCTTTTAGTGGGCATCTTCGCGATGCTCGGCACTTTCGGGCCGCAGTCCTTTCTGCAGGCGGCTTCCTGCTATCGCGAGAGCGCCTATTTCTGCATCCGCATCGATCATGCGACATTCCTGGGGCGCGATGCTGGCGTCATGGCGCTGGACCACCTGGCGCATGGCGTGAACGATGCCGCTGATCCCAAGCTGCTACTGACGCCCTATGTCCATGGTGTCGACGAGATCCTGCGCCTGCGCAGCGGCAATGTGCCACCGCGGGCATTCTTCATCGGGGGCGGGGCTTATTCCCTGCCACGGGCCTGGGCCGCGCGCTGGCCGGAAGCGAAGCTGCTGGTGGCCGAGATCGATCCGCTGGTGACCAGGACGGCGCGGAACGAGCTTTGGCTGCCCGATGCGTCCAATCTCGACATCGTACATCGGGATGCCCGCACGGCGCTGCATAAACTCCCCCCTGAAGTGACGTTCGATGTGATCTTCGGCGATGCATTCCACGATATATCGGTGCCGCAGCATTTGGTGACGGACGAGTTTCACGCGCACCTCGCCGCCCGCCTGCGCCCCCGCGGGGCCTATGCGATGAATGTGGTGGACAAGCAGCGCTCACCGCGCTTTGTGCTCTCGCTCGCCCAGACCCTGCGGCGGCAATTCGCATATGTGGAGCTGTGGCTAGATCTGGAAGCGATCCAACCGGGCGAGGCCCGCACGACCTGGATTGTCATCGCCTCGGACCGCGCAACCCCGTCTGGCGAAGTCCGGTCGAGCTACGGCTTCGAGCGACGATGGGTTCAGGTTCCGCTCGATGCGATGATTGCCGAGGTCGGAGCTGATCAACTGGTCTCACTGACCGACGACTATGCGCCCGTCGATCGTCTGCTCGGCGATCTATTGCTGAGCAATGCGCTGACGGAGTAGGGCCTACTCGCCTGTCGCCTCTACCGAAATTCTCTCAAGTAAAGCCTCGACCTCCTGCATCGGCCCCGGCGGCATCTGGCGATAGCCGATCTGGACTGCGCCATCACCCGCCTCGGTCACGAAAATCCCATAGGGGCAGTGGGCGATATTCGCCGGATCTGTCTCCATCATCTTGCGCGACAGAACGGCCGAGCAGAACAGGAACACATCGGCGTTCGTGAAGAGTTTGGTCGTACTGCCAACATCCGCCTGGGTGCGGTTGAGCATCGTGCCGACATGGCTGACGAAATCGATCACCAGCCCCTCACCCACAATCGCGCTTTCCACGGCGAAAGTGGCGTCTTCGAATGACCCGTCGAAATCGTGAAACGTCACCCCGTCTGCGGCCGCCATCGCGGGGAGTGCGAGGGCGACCGCCATGGTTCCAAGGAACGTCTTCATGGCGGTCTCCTTTCTTCGGTTTCAGTAGGCCGACCGGGTCGGCACCAGACTTCAGCCGAACATGTCGGCGGTGATGCCGTTGTACCAGCCGATGCTTTCTTCATAGGTCTGCTTGCGCAGGGCCGCGTCCTCGCCGGTCTGGCTGATGAATCCGTCGACCTTGGCGATCTTATCCTCCGTCGCTTCATAGGAGGCACCCACTTTCACACCGTCTTCGGTGCCGATCAGCGACCAGCAGGTGTTCGAGTACTTGGCCGGGAACACCTTCGAGCCGGTCAGCGCCCCGCGCACCGCCATCGCCGCGACCTTGGCCTGGCTGTTGGCCGAGAAGCCGGATTTTGGCATATCGCCCTGCTGGCTGGCGTCGCCGAGAACATGGACATCGGGGTCCATCTTCGACGACATATCCGCCGCGTTCACCGGCGCCCAGCCCGCATCGTTGGTCAGGCCCGCGATCTCGGCGATCCGGCCCGCCTTCATTGCCGGGATGACGTTGCAGACATCCGCCTTGTTGACGTCGCCATCGATGTCGACGGTCATCTCCGCCGGGTTCACGGTGACATTGTTGCCTCCGAAATCCGGACCCAGCCAGTCGATCATACCGGGATAGTGGGCCTCCCACCCCTCCTGGAATAGACCCTGTTTCGAGAATTTCGGCTTGGGATCGGCGATCAGGATCTTGGCCGACGGGTTTTTTTGGCTGAGGACATGGGCGACCATGCTCACGCGCTCATACGGACCTGGCGGGCATCGATAGGGGTTGGGCGGCGCGACCATCACATAGGTCCCGCCTTCAGGCATAGCCTCGATTTGGGCTTTCAGCAGCGCTGCCTGGGTGCCGCCCTTGAAGGCGTGCGGCATGACCGTCTGATCGGCCAGCGACCAGCCGGGGATCGATCCGGGCACAAAGTCGATCCCCGGGCTGACGATCAACCGATCGTAAGGAAAGCGCGTACCGCCCGCGACCGTGACCGTCTTGGCTTCGCGATCCACGCCGGTCGCCACATCGTGGACCACATTGATTCCATGGGTCGCCGCCAGCGTGGCATAGGAATGCCCGGTCTTTTCGAAGTCCCAGAACCCACCGATGGCGAGGTTCGAGAAGAAGCAGGTGTAATAGCGCCGCTGCGGCTCGATCAGGGTCACGTTGATTGCCCCTTCCGAGTCCTTGGCGATATAGCGCGCAGCGGTCGCGCCGCCCGCGCCGCCACCGATCACGATCACGTTCGGCTTGCCCGCGCCCAGGACGGCTGGCGCACTGAGTGCCATGCCGGTGGCTGCGGTGGTGCCCAGAAATCCGCGTCTTGTCAGGGTCATTTTTTCCTCCCCAGGTTGGTTATTGTTGTACGCCTTCGAAGTAAGCGGCGAGTGCCGCAATCTCCTCGTTCGACAGCCGCGAGGCCATCATCTGCATGACCGGATGCGGGCGTGCCTTGGATTTGTAGGCATGCATCACGATCACGAAGTCGTCCTTGGGCCAGCCGGTGATCGAGGGCATGCCCCGATCCGCGCCATCCGCCTGATGGCAGGTGGTGCATTCCGAAGACAGGTATTCGCCGTAATCCGTGTCTCCGGCGATCGCCAGGATCGCGGGGTCGATATCTGGCGCGCTGGGTGTCGCCGTCGGCTCGGATTCCGGTATGTCCTGCGGATTGGCCGTGAACTGACGCAAATAGGCCAGCAGATCCGTGCGATCCTGTGGGTCCGCGATGCCTCGGAACGACATCCGCGTGCCATAGACCAGCGCCTTCGGGTTTTCGATATAGAGGTGCAGTTTCTCGGTTGTCCAGGTCAGCCCATCGGCCCCGGCGCGCGTCATCTCGCTGGAGTATCTGTACCCGTTCAAGCCTGCGGCGCGCCTGCCAAAGACCTCGTTCAGATGTGGGCCGACCCGGTTGCGCGCCTTGGCGCCGACCATGTGGCAGGATTTGCACGTCGCGAAAATCTTTTGGCCGCGCTCCACATCGCCCAGCGCCACGCCACTCAGCGCCGCGTCACCCTGATCGGCGACTGACGGCCCAGCGGGAAGCAGCCAGAACGCGGCGGCGATGATCAGGAGCCCCCTGGTCATGGCCTATTGCGAATGACTGCGCAGGAACTCGATAACCGCGGCACGATCACTCTCCTTCCTCAGCCCGGCAAAGCTCATTTTGGTGCCCTTGAGCCACCCTTTCGGTTTGGCCAGAAACGCGTCCAGGTTCTGCGCGTCCCAGACGGCGCCCTCGCCGGCGCGGGCGATCAGGGCCTTGGAATATCTGAACCCGTCCACAGTCCCCAGGCTGGCGCCGACAATCCCGTTCAATGCGGGGCCGACCTTGTTCTCGGCCCCTTCGCCAACAGCATGGCACGCGCGGCATTTCTTGAATACCTTTTCGCCGGACGCCACCAGATCCGCATTCAAGGCAGGCACTTCTGCTTCGGGCTGCGCGGCCACGGGTTCGACAGCAGCGGTTTCCTCGGTTTCCTCATCGCCTTCCGGCGTCACGTCCAGGATGCGGGCGCGCATGGTGATTTCGACCGCATCCTTGCAGTTCTGCATACAGGCGTCGCGGTTTTGGAAGATCGGGCTTTCGATCCGATCATCCATGAAGAAGTTTTCTTCGTTCGGCAGCCGGATCTCGGCGAAATTCCCGTGGCTCAGTTCGAACTCGTCGTCCACCAGGTCGTTCGAATAGAGCAGATAGGCGGTGATCGCATAGACCTCGTCATCGGTCAGGCTCTGGGCATCGCCAAAGGGCATGGCGCGATGCACATAGTCCCAAACCGTCGAGAGATATGGCCAGTAGGAGCCCACCGTCTTGACCGGATTGTCCGAAGCCAGGGTATCGAATCCGCCTGCCAGAACAGGCCAGCGGTCGACCCCTTCGGCAAAATCGCCGTGGCAGACGGCGCATTTCTCGACAAAGACTTCCTCGCCCGTGGCGACATCGCCGCTGCCCTGCGGCAGGCCCGCCCCGTCCGGACGGATGTCGATGTCCCAGGCGGCGATCTCCTGGGGCGTGGCGGTACGGCCCAGGCCCAACGGTTCTGCTTTCGCTGGTCCGGCCAGCAGAGCCAGGGCCAGGGCCAGTGCCAGGGCAGGGGCCGTGGCGTTAAGAAACTTCGACATTTTCGGCCACTCCCTGCTCGTTCACATACCAGGTCTGAATGCCATTGTTGTGGTAGATCGAATTCTCGCCCCGCACGTCGCGCAGTGCCGTCTTGGTTGGCTGAATATAGCCGGTGGAGTCATGCGCCCGGCTTTGTAGGAGCAGCGGTGCGCCGTCCCAATCGAACTCGTAATAGAACCGGTGCATCGACTTATCGAGGCTGGGTCCGTCGATCCGTGCCTCCACCCAATTGGCCCCGCCATCTAGGGTGATATCGACACGCGGGATCGTGCCGCGGCCGGACCAGGCGACACCGGTCAGCACGGTCGGTCCCGGTCCGTGGGTGATCGGGGCCTGCGGGCTGGGATTTGTGATCACGGATTTCGCGTCCATTTCCCAGGTAAAGCGCCGGGCGCGACCGTCCCCAAGTAGATCAGTGTATTTCGAGGTTTCTTCGCGATGGTGCCAGGGCTGGTCGCCGATCTCGATCCGGCGCAGCCATTTGACCCACATGTTGCCTTCCCAGCCCGGCACGACCAGGCGGACGGGGTATCCTTGTTCGGGACGCAGCGCCTCGCCGTTCATCTTGAAAGCGACCATGCAGTCGTCCAGGGCCTTCTCGAGCGGGATCGAACGGGTCATGGCGGACGCATCCGCCCCCTCCGGCAGCACCCATTTGCCGGAGGTCTTGACCCCGGCCTCGGCCAGGATGTCCTTCAGCCAGACGCCGGTATACATCACGTTGTGGATCATGCCGTGGGTGAACTGGCATCCGTTCAGCTGCGCGCCCCGCCACTCCATTCCGGAATTGGCCGCGCATTCCAGGAAGTAGATCCGGTTGACCCTGGGAAATCGCTTCAGATCGTCGAGTGTGAAGACCAGCGGACGGTCGACCAGGCCGTTGATCATCAGCCGGTACTGGGCGGGGTCCACCTCGGCGATGCCCGCATGATGACGCTCGAAGCAGAGGCCGTTGGGGGTGATGATCCCATCCAGTTCGTGTAGCGGCGTGAAATTGACCGAGCTGACCGGATCGGCGGTCAACCAGGGCACATTGCGGCGCACCACATGGCTCTCGAATTCCGAGGGGCTGCCATAGGGGCGGGCATCCACCCCTTCGCCCAGTTCCTGCGCCCAGGGCTGCACCTCCAGAATGGCCGGATCACCCGCCGCCTTCACGGTCCCCGCCAGGGCGGCGCCACCGGCGGCCAGGCCCGCGGTCAGAAATCCGCGTCGGCTGGTCTTGGTTGGATCATCGGGCATGGGATGCTCCCTTGATGAGTCTCTCTATATCGCATTCATTTTATTGAATGCGTTACCGTATTTCCACATAAATCTCGCGTGAAAATAGCTCAGGCACCGGTCACCCGCACCGACTGGTTCGGATCGATGGTGATGCGGCCCTTGCGGCGGATATGCGCCTCGACCACGTCCCAAATCGGCGGGCCCTGTGTCTCCTCGTTCACGCTGGCCCAGCCGGAAACGATGTAGGTTTTTGCCGGATCGATCGGGTCGCCGGTCTTCAACAGCGTCATGTTGGTGATGCGGCTGCCCTGCGGTTTCGAGACATCAATGTGATAGCCCATGCCGCCGACCCGAACCATGTCGCCGCCCTGCTGGTAGTAGGGATCGGGGTTGAACAGATTGTCCGCCACATCCTCCAGGATCACATGCAGGAACTCTCCAGTCATCTCCGAACGATAGGCGGCGGGATAGGACATCGCGGTGGCGTTGTGCAGATCTTCGCGGGTGATCGGATCGCCGGGCAGCAGGCTCGGACCCCACCGGAAACCGGGCGAGAGCGCGATATCCGCTTCGCGCTCTTCGATCAGCGCATTACAGATCAGATCGTCCCAGGTGCCGTTGAAATTCCCGCGGCGATAAAGCAGCGAGTCGGTGTGGCCCAGCACCTCCGCCAGATCGGCAGCGAAGGGCGCGCGTTGTTCGTCGATCAGCGCGGTCATCGCGGGATCCGGCGCGACGACATCCGAGAAGATCGGGATCAGCTTGTGGCGCAGCCCCTGCAAGCCGCCATCGCGAACATCCAGATCGACGCGGCTGACGAATTTGCCGTTCGAGCCCGAGGCGATCAGCGCCGTCTTGCCGACCATAAGCGGCTCGGGCAGCGCATCATGGGTATGCCCGCAGAGGATCACGTCGATCCCGTCGACTTCGGCGGCCATCTTGCGGTCCACGTCAAAACCGTTATGCGAGAGGACGACGACCACATCGGCGCCTTCCTCGCGCGCTTCGGCCACGACCTCCTGCATCCGTTCCTGACGCACGCCAAAGGAGAGGCCGGGGAACATCCAGCTGGGATTGGCGATCGGCATATAGGGGAAGGCCTGACCGATTAAGGCGATCTGCGCGCCGCTGCGTTCGAACATGCTATAGGGCTCGTAGGCGGGCTCGTCCCATTCATTGTCAAAGATGTTCGCGCCGAGGAATGGGAAATCCAGGCCCTCGACAATCTCGTTCACCCGGTCGATGCCCAGCGTAAACTCCCAATGCGAGGTCATCGCGTCGGGCCGCAATGCGTTCATCACATTGACCACATCCTGGCCGCGGGTATTTTCTGCCGTGTAGGAGCCATGCCATGTGTCGCCACCGTCCAGCAGCAGCGCGCCAGGTCGCTCAGCCCGGATCGCATTCACCACGGTTGCAACCCGGTCCATGCCGCCCATACGGCCATAACCTTTGGCCAGAGCGACGAAATCGTTATGGGTCAGCGCATAGGCGCGAGGCGATCCGGCCTCGATATTGAACAGCTTCAGGAAGTCCTGCCCGGTAATGTGCGGAGGCTGCCCGGCGGCGATGCCGACGCCGATATTGACCTCCGGCTCGCGAAAATAGACCGGTTTGAGCTGAGCGTGCAGGTCCGTCAGATGGATGAGCGTGACATTTCCGAGCGGCTCGAACGCCAGCAACTGATCCTGCGTCAGCGCCTGCTGTGCCGCCAGCCTGGACCATTCACCGAAGCCCGATGCCCCTACCAGGGCCGAGGCCGCCACGCCTGCTTGCAGAAAATCCCGACGAGAGATCATGGGCACTCTCCGTTCCTTGGGGCAAACCGAATGCGTGCGCCCGATCGGGGCGATCCGGTTCGTCGTGTCAAAAGGGCAAAACAAATTCGGGCGCGCCCTCGCGAGCGCGCCCGGGGGAGATCAGTTGCGCACCGCCGGGGTTTCGATACCCAGGCCCGCGCCGCGCCAGGCGAGATAGGCCTCCAGCGCCACGAACTCGTCCGAGCCGCGCTTGAATGGCGTCGCCCGGATATTCTTCATGCATCCGGAAAACCGGCGATGCAGCGAGCCGAGCCCCTGCCATTTAAAACGATACGTGGGGAAACCGTTGATGTTCCCTTGGCTCAGATGGTCGGCGCGGATCATGTTGCCGTAGTTGTCTTCGTGGCAGTGAGAGCAAGCCATGTCGAGTTGACCTACGCGGGTATAGTAAAGGTCCTTGCCCTTCTTTATCCATTCGGCCATCGGGCCATCGGTCTGGACGCTCATGGGCATGCCGCGCGACTGCATCCCAATCAGCGACGTCATCGCCAGCATCTCGGCGCTTTCCCATTTCCAGGCTTCTGCGCCCTGATGCTCGGTGATCGAGGCGTTGATGATATGCTCCAGGCTCTCGGGCTTGCCTTTGGCTTCATTCCAGCGTGGCAGGTTGGCGCGCAAGCCCTGCAGGCTTTCGACCTCGCCATGACAATCGGCGCAGGACTTGTCGGACGTGCCAGCCGCCGTCTCCCACAGCTCGATCCCGTATTCCACGGCGACCATGGCCGGGTTTTCGAAATCGTCGCCCTGCAGGCTTTGGGTCTCGTCGGAGCGGAACCGCCAACCGGAATAGATGACATCCAGCGGGTGGCCCTCCGGTGCCTCGACCTCGGTCGCAATCTCGAGCCCGTCGATTGTCAGTTTGTCCTCGTCAGGCCCGGGTCCAGCCATTGCAGCCCAGCCAATCGCAACCGCCGAGCAGACCGCCGCTCCTATCATTGGGTACTTCATATTTCCCTCCCTCAAGCTGCTTCTTTTTGTGTCAGGCAGCCTTGATGGTCTTTTCCAGGTCGTAGACCGAGCCGTCGTCATCGGTCCATTCGAAGCGGATCGTGCCCGGGCCGGGGACCTTCATGTCGAATTCGATATACGGGTTTGCCGATACCGCCGGGTCGATCGCGACATTCATCACCTCTTCGCCCTCGAAGGTGGCGGTGAACTTGTTGATGATTTTGCGCGGGATCAGCTCGCCGGTCTTTTTGTCCTTGCGCTGGCCCGACTCCATCGGGTGGCTGATCAGCGTCTTGATGGTGACGACATCGCCAGGGGCGGCTGTCTTCGGCACTTTGACGCGGGGTTTGACTTTCGCCATCTCTCTATCCTCCTGATCCGCTCAGCCGCCGCAGCCGCCGATGGTGACCTTGACCGTCCGACTGGCCTGCGCAAACGAGCCATCGTCCAGTTTCGCGACGGCAATCAGATCTTGGGTCTTCGCGAGGCGGATCCGGGTCTTGGCCGAAGACGCCGCGGCGAGCTTGCCGAAACTGAACGTGGCGACACCTGGATTGGGGTTGCCGGCGGCCAAGAGCAGGATGGCACTGGCTCCCTCCGCAGACACTTCGACCGGCACAGTGTTGCCGTTCTCGGCGATCTCCGGCGCGCCGATATCGACGCCGCCTTCCTTGAGCTCGGCCCCGCCGGTGAAGGCCTTGATCGCCTCGGCGGTTCCATTGTCTTCGGCCCAGGCCGGGAGGGGCAGCGCCGTCACTGCGGCTGTCCCCGCGCCCAGGATCAGGGCCTGACGTCTCGTCAATTCCATCCTATCCTCCGTCAGTTTTCGTTCAGCGTCATCAGGTAGGCGACGACGTCTTCGATCTGTTGTGCCGTAAGGATCGTCTTGCCGGCAAATTCCTCGCGTGGGCGAGTATAGCCGCTGTCCTTGTAGAAGGCTGGCATGATCGTTCCCTCGAACGTCATTTTCGAATTCGCCAGGATCCCGCGCAACTCCGCCTCACCCCAGCGGTCGGCGACCCCGTCGAGCGGTGGGCCGACCTCGCCGTGAAACGACTCGTCGGTTGCGTCGGAATTCACGTGGCAGGCCAGGCAATTGCCCAGCTTGCGGCCGACGAACCACTCCTTGCCTTTGACCGGGTCGCCCGGCGTGCCAGTCAGCGGTGTCGCTACCGCGCCATCCTCGAACACAACATTTGCGGGCGAGACTGTCCCTGCGATTGCGGCGCTCGCGAATGCTGCAAGACACAGCGCGGGCAGAACGATTTTCCGCATTGCCTTCCTCCCTGGGTAAAGTGTTTTCCTGGGTAGAGCATTTTCGCACTTCTTTTGTGTGAAACTAACCACACGCCCAGATCGAATCCAACCTATAAATTCAGAACATTGAATTTTTTGATATGTTGCAGTGCGGTGATGGCGTGTCGGCTCAGTTCTGCTGTGCCGCTTCCAACTTGCGGGCGTGATATTTCTGGAAATGTTCGCCGCTGTCATAGCCTCTTTCGGCAACCCACTGAAACATATGTAAGGTCGTGTACTTGCCGAAGGCGCCGGGCATGGTGGTGACGGCGGCCTGACCGGCCGGGGCTTCGGGGGCCTTTTCCGGCATAAACAGGATAGTTGGGGTGAAAACGACCCCCCAGCGCCGCGCCATTTCCTTTTCGGGCAGCGCCTCACCGTCGAAGTCGGTGACTTCCTCATCGCCGAACAGGTTCATCTGCACGAGCATGAAGTTCTCTCGAATGAAGGAGGCGACCTCCGGGTCGGCAAATACTTTCTCGTGCAGCTCCTGGCAGTAGATGCAGCCGCGCTGTTCGAAGATGATCGCCAGGCGCTTGCCCTCATCGGCGGCGCTCTGCAGATCCTCGGCCATGTCCTTGAAGGTCACCGGCATCCAGGGTTGCTTGTGCAACCCGTCATCGCCGATCTCGGTCGCATGCGCTGCGGTGAAGGCGAAAAGCATAGCGGTCAGCCAGGGCAGGATTTTCATGAGGTTTCTCCCACTTGCAGCAGGCCCAGATCGGGGGCGATCTCGAGCATCCAGGCTGCGATTTCATTGACCGAATTGGTGCCGATCAGAACGGCGAACAGCACCAGCATGCTGCCGATGCCTTTCTCGATAACCGGCAGATGATGGCGGATCCCCTTGGCCCAGTCGAGGAAAGGGCCGATGAATGCTGCCGCCAGAACAAAGGGCGCGGTCATGCCAATGCCGTAAGCCAGCAGCAGCAAAGCGCCCTGGGCGACCGAGGCGGCATCCGCAGCCTTGAACAGGATCAGCGCCAGGATCGGCCCCACACAGGGCGTCCAGCCGAACGCAAAGGCCATGCCGACGAGCAGCGGGCCAAACAGGCCAAGCGGCGCGTAACCCGTGTCCAACCGCGCCTCGCGCATCAGGAAGCCGATGCGAAGGATGCCCAGATAGTGCAGCCCCAGCACCAGAATGATCGCCGCAGCGGCCCAACGCAACTCCACCGAATAGGCGCGCACCTGCTGGCCGAACGCGGTGGCCACTGCGCCAAGGCCGACGAAAACCACGATCATCCCCAGCGAGAACATCGTCGCCGCCAGGATGATCCGGCCCCTGCGGGCGACGGCCTGCTCGCGTCCGGTCAGTTGCTCGAACGTGACGCCTGAGATGTAGCAGAGATAGAACGGAACGATCGGCAGAATGCATGGCGTCAGGAACGAGGCGAGCCCCGCCAGCATGGCGGCGCCGTATCCGACATCAAAGTCCATTCTGCCACCGAATCCGCTGGATAATCATATGCAAAAATGTATATATGTTTCGCATGAGGTCAATCGCTTCCCTTCGCGCGGCGCTTTTCGCCATCTGCGCGCTGCTCGCCGCGCAGCTTGCGGGTGCCCGCGTGCAGGCCGCTGAGCTGCTGATGTTCGAGGAGGACTGGTGCCATTGGTGCCAGAAATGGGATGACGAAGTCGGCGTGATCTACGCCAAGACCGAGGAGGGGCGCCGCCTGCCGCTTCGCCGCGTCGACATTCACGGCGCGTTTCCGAAAGACGTGGCCCTGACCAGCAGGCCGCAATATACTCCAACCTTTATCCTGGTGGACGAGGGTCAGGAAGTGGGGCGGATCGAGGGCTACCCTGGGGAGGACTTCTTCTGGGGTCTTCTGGGACGTCTCATCGACAAGCTGCCCGCCAGCGAACATGACAGTTTCGACGGGCGCGGCCCCGTGACCAATTGAGAGACGCGCAGATGGCTTTGCCGGTTTTCGAAGAAGGGCTCGATGACAAAGAGCTCGACGAGATGATGGAAAATGCCCGCAAGGCGACCAATTTTCTGAAGGCGCTGTCGCATGAGGGCAGGCTGCTGATCCTCTGCCATCTGGCATCGGGCGAAAAGTCGGTTACGGAGCTTGAGGATCTGCTGGCCGCCAGACAGGCAGCGGTGTCCCAGCAGCTCGCGCGGCTGCGGCTGGAAGGGCTGGTGAACTACCGGCGGGACGGCAAAGCGATTTACTACAGGCTCGGCGATGAGCGCGCGAAGCGTATGATCGAAATGGTCTACGACATGTTCTGCAAAAAGGACCCCGCCGATACCTGAAGCCTTGGGAGGAAGGCGCCATGGACTGGGCGGATTGGGGGCTTTGGCCTGCCATACTGGGACTGGCCGGCGGCCTGTTGCTGGGCCTGGCCGCGCGGCGCGGCCGCTTTTGCACGTTGGGCGCGATCGAGGATGTGTTGTACGCAAACAATTGGGACCGGGTGCGGATGTGGGCCATCGCGCTCGCAGTCGGCATTGCGGGGACATTCGCGCTGGCGGCGGTGGGGTGGGTCAACCTGGATCAGACACTCTATGCGCGCTTCGCCTGGAGCCCGGTGGCCAGTGTCGCAGGCGGTTTGATCTTCGGCTATGGCATGGCCATCGCAGGGAATTGCGGATACGGCGCACTGGCCCGGCTGGGGGGCGGGGATCTGCGCTCGCTGATCATCGTGATCGTGATGGGGATTTCGGCCTACACAGTGCTGGCCGGACCCTTGGCGCCCTTGCGCCTGCAGCTTTTCGCCCCGGTGGAGACGCAGGCGGGCGCGTCGGGCTATGCTCATCTGGTCGCGCGCAATATCGGCATCGCACCGCTTTGGTCCGCGCTGGCGGTGGCGGCAGGCCTTTCAGTTTGGGCGCTGGCAGATGCCGGGTTTCGGCAGCGCACGGGTCTGATTTTCTGGGGCACCATCGTCGGTCTTGCTATCCTGTCTGGCTGGGTCGGCAGCAGCTTTCTGGCGGATCACAGTTTCAACGTGGTCGCGGTTGAGTCGCACAGTTTCACGGCGCCGCTGGGCGAAACGCTGCTCTACCTGATGACTGCGAGCGGCGGTGGCATCAGCTTTGCCGTCGGTTCAGTCGCAGGTGTCGTTCTGGGGGCATTGATCGGCAGTATTTCGAAAGGGCACTTCCGGTGGGAGGCCTGCGACGACCCGCAGGAGCTTGGCCGGCAGATCTTCGGTGGCGCCTTGATGGGCATCGGCGGCATTCTGGCGCTCGGCTGTTCTGTAGGGCAGGGGCTGACTGCCTTTGCCACCCTGACCTACAGCGCACCTGTCGTGCTGATCTCGATCTTCGCCGGGGCCGCGCTAGGCCTGCGTCAACTTATTCGCGGATTCGAAGCGACGTAGCTTTTTGCGAGACCGCGACCCGCCTTCGCCTGTGTATCTTCGCGCCTCGGCGCTGCGGGAAAGCCTCGCGATCAATATCCGACGCCCCGATAAGATGCGTGAAGCGTCGGGGCGTGCAGATTAGTTCGAGGCTTAATCGCTGCCCACAGCCTCGGCATCGTCGGTGGACGTTGCTTCGTCCTCCTGCGTTTCCGCCAACGCATCGTCGAGCATCTCGAACGCACCGGCGCTTTGCAGCAATTTGGTCGCCTGTCCGATTTCAGAATCGAAGAAAAGCATGAGTACCTCCGCATTGGGTATCTTGTCTGGGTTGCTGACATTGAGGTCGGATTGCGCACTTGAAGAAACAAGCGGGCGCTGCCTGTCGTGACGATAGGAAAATCCACTCATGTCTCGCTTGACCAATTCACGCTCGCCAATCGACTTGCCAGCGCTGTGATAGGAAAATCTTCTCACGATTGACTGTGAGACCTATCGGGTCCGCCACCATCTCCCCTGCCAGAGGAGTATTGCCCGGCCCAGGGCAGAAAATGACAGGAGGACATGATGACCAGATATTTCGAAGCGAAAAGCTTGAAGGCCATGGCTGCAGCCGGTGCGCTGAGCCTTATCGCGACAGGTGCAGTGGCCGAAGATCGCAGCAACTGGCCCGACAGCTTCTCGGTTGGCACTGCCAGCCAGGGTGGGACTTATTTTGTCTATGGCGCGGGCTGGGCCAATCTGGTCTCGGAAACGCTGGGCGTTCCAGGCAGTACGGAAGTGACGGGCGGTCCCGTGCAGAACGCAGCCCTGGTCCAGACCGGCGATCTGGACATGGCCATGGTCACCATGGGTCCTGCCTTTGACGCCGTGAATGGCAAAAGCGCGCTGGCACCCGGCCTGAAGCACGACAAGATCCGCGCCATCTTCCCAATGTACAAGACCGGCTTTCACGCGGTGACGCTGAAAAGCTCCGGCATCGAAAGCTTCGCGGATATTCCGGATGGTGCGGTGGTCGGCGTGGGACCGGCGGGCGGTACGCCCGGCACCTACTGGCCGCGTATTCTGGAGGGCATGGGCAAGGAAGTAGAATTCCGCAATGGCGGCGCGGCTGACCTGGCCGGGCAGCTTCAGGACGGGCTGATCGATGTATACACTTGGGCGGGCGGTCTACCCTATCCCGCGTTTAGCCAGCTCGATGCGCAGACCGATGTGACCTATTTCGGCTTCACGCCGGAAGAGCAGGCCAACGTGATCGAAACCCAGCCGGTTTCGGACTTCATGATCCCGGCCCAGACCTATCCCTCGCTGGCCGATGACCAGTTGAGCGTGTCGATGTGGAACTTCGCCATCGCCCATGCCGACCTGCCGGAGAGCTTTGTCTACAACGTCGTGGACACCGTAATGAGCAACAATCCGAAGATGTTGGAGATCCACAAGGCCGCAGTCGAAACTCTGCCGGAAAATTTCGACAAGAACACCGTGATCCCCTGGCATCCGGGGGCGGTGCGCTGGTTCCGCGAGAACGGCTTTGATATCGCGCCCGAGCTGGAAGGCTAAACCTGGCCTGACCCCGACACAAGAAGCGAGGCATCCCGTCCGTTAAGACGGGGTGCCTTTCCATGTTCCAGTCAGGCGAGGCAGCCCGATGAACGAGACCCGGATGACCGAGGCGTCCAGCGAGCACGCCACTGGCAACGCTGACGCGACGACCGACACGCTGACCCGCGTCGGCTTCTTCCTCTGCGCGCTTTACAGTGCCTGGCACCTCTATGTCTTGAACATCGCGCCGCTGGAGACTTGGACTTTTCGCATTCTTCACATCGCGGGCGCGTTGATTCTGGGCTTCGGGATGAGTGCTGCGCTGTCAGTCCGACCCGCGCCACTTGGCAAAGCGGCAAGTCTTGCGACATGGCTGGGCGGTCTTTCCGTATTGGGTGTGAGTTTGGCTTTGGGCTCGGTTATCGCGGCCTATCTGACGCTGCAACCAGGCGATGTGGCGCCGCCGGATTGGACCCTGGCCGCCTTTGGCTGGGCGCTTGCCGGGGGAACTCTGCTGGCCGTGCTGACCAGTTGGGCTTTTCCTGCGCGCACGGGGCAACTCCCGCTGGCCGATATGGCGCTGATCCTGGCGACGTTGGCGAGTTGCGGTTTCATCCTGCTCAGTCTCGACACCCTGTCCTTGCGTTTGCGCGCTGGCACCACATTCGCCGATCCGAACAATGCCTGGGCGGCCTTCGTAATCGTGGTTCTGATCGCCGAACTGACGCGGCGCGTCGCGGGCCTGGCGTTGGTGATCATCGCGGTCGTCTTCGTCGCCTATGCGTTTCTGGGACCCTGGTTGCCGGGGTTCCTGGAGCACAAGGGTTACGACGCGAAACGCTTCTTCACCTATATCTTCACGGATAACGGCGTGCTGGGGCCAACCACGGCCGTCTCCTCGACCTATATTATCCTCTTCATCGTCTTCGCGGCGTTTCTGCAATCGTCGAAGGTGGGCGATTACTTCGTAAACTTCGCTTTCGCGGCAGCGGGCCGCGCGCGGGGCGGGCCTGCCAAGGTATCGGTCTTCGCATCGGGCCTGATGGGTATGATCAATGGGACTTCGGCGGGCAATGTCGTCTCCACAGGTTCGCTGACCATCCCGTTGATGAAGAAGGTCGGCTATCGTCCGCAATCCGCGGGCGCGATCGAGGCCGCAGCTTCGACAGGCGGGCAGATCATGCCGCCGATCATGGGGGCAGGGGCCTTCATCATGGCCGAGATCACGGGCATCCCCTATACCGACCTGGTGGTTGCGGCGTTGATCCCTGCCATCCTCTATTTCGCATCGATCTTCTTCATGGTGGATTTCGAGGCGAGCCGGACCGGGATGCGTGGGATGCGGCCGGACGAGCTGCCGCGCATCGGCGATCTGGTGCGTCAGGTCTATCTCTTCCTGCCGATCGTGATCCTGATTGGCGCGCTCTTCTCCGGCTATTCGGTGATCCGGGCGGGCACGATGGCGATTGTGGCCGCGGCAGTGGTAAGTTGGCTAACCCCCTACCGGATGGGACCGCGCGAGGTCTATGAAGCCCTGGGCAATGGCGGGCGCATGTCGATCCAGATCATCACCGTCTGTGCCTGTGCAGGGCTGATTGTGGGCGTGATCTCGCTGACCGGGGTTGGGTCACGCTTCTCGGCCCTGCTATTCGACCTGGCGGAGCAGAGTAAGCTGCTGGCGCTGGTCTTCGCCATGCTGATCTCGGTGATCCTGGGCATGGGCATGCCGACAACGGCGGCCTATGCGGTCGCGGCCTCGGTCGTGGCGCCCGGTTTGATCGAGATCGGAATCACGCCGCTGGTCGCGCATTTCTTCGTGTTCTATTTCGCCGTCGTTTCCGCCATCACGCCGCCGGTGGCGCTCGCCGCCTATGCTGGTGCGGCGATTGCGGGGGCCGAGCCGATGCGCACCTCCATCACCAGCTTCCGGGTCGGATTGGCGGCCTTTATCGTGCCGTTCATGTTCTTCTACAGCCCCGGCCTGCTGATGGAGGCGCCGTGGCACGAGATCCTGCGCAACCTCGCGACGGCACTGGTCGGTGTCTACATGCTGGCGGGCGCGGTGCAGGGCTGGTTCCTGGGCCCGGCTGGTTGGGCCGTTCGGGCCCTGCTGCTGGTGGGGGCGGTCAGCATGATTGCCGGGGATTGGCAGACAGATCTGGTTGGTGGATTGATCGCCGTTGTCCTGTTTGCGGTCAGCAGGCGGCGCCGCGCAGCGTCTCTTACGCCTCCACCGTCAGCATCTTGAAGTCGCGCGCGACCACATCCTTGATGGTCTTGGCGATCTGGTGATAGGCGTCGGCCCGCCCGGCGCTTCTCCGCCAGACGAGACCGATCGACCGGGTGATGGCGCGTCGCTTGATCGGGCGTACGACCACCTCGCTTTTCGGCCCAATCTCGGACTGAGCGTAAAGCGCGGGGACGAATGTGACCCCCATGCCCATACCGACCATGATGCGCAAGGCGTCCAGACTGGTGCCTTCGTAGTCGCGCAGCAGCTTTGCGCCGAACTCCTCGCAGAGCCCGGTGATCTGATCGTGCAAGTGATAGAGCGGGGTTAGGGACAGCACTTGAAGCCCTTCCAAATGCTCGCTGTCGATGATCTCCTGCGTCGCCAGCGGGTGGTCCGCTGGCAGGGCGAGGTAGAGGGGTTCGCGAAACAGGCGCTGGGTCTCCAACTCGGCACCCATCACCGGTAACTGCGCCAAGATGACGTCGTGCTCGCCGCGCGAGAGTTCGAACTCCAGCTCCCTCGGCGCGCCCTCGCGGACATAGAGCTTCAGGTCCGGGTTCTCGCGATGCAGCGGCGTCACGATATGCGGCAGCAGATAGGGGCCAAGCGTCGGCTTTACGCCAAGCCGGATCGTACCCACCAAGCCGCTTTGCGCGCCGGCGGCAAAGTCGTTGATGCCCTGAACCTCGTCGATCACGCGGCGTGCTCGCTCGACCACTTCGCGCCCGGCAGGCGTCAGCGAGACGCCGCTCCGGTTCCGCTCGATCAACTGCACGCCCAAGGCGCCCTCGATATTCTGGATCTGCGCACTCAGAGATGGCTGACTGATCCCGGCGCGCTCTGCCGCGCGTCGAAAGTGCAGCGCCTCGGACAATGCGATGAGATAGCGAAGCTGGCGGAGGGTGAGGTCTGAAGTGATCATCTGGCTCTTTGCTGTCAGTTGATGGGTGACCTGAACCTATAGACGATCCGGTGAGTTTTCATCCCCACGATAGGTAATTCCTATCGGCAGATCTGGGTGTTCCCGGGTTTAATTTCGCGCCGCCTGCACGCATCTCAATGGGTGCAACAACGGAGGATACCCATGCACCAAGACAAGAAGATCCACAGCGCGCACACACTTGCGGCCTGGCACCAATCGCTGAAACGCAAGCACGCCGATGTTGACGCCATGATCCGCGAGGAGAGCCAGCAGACTTTGCCGGACTTCCTCAAGATCCAGGAGCTGAAGCGCTATCGGTTGCACGTGAAGGACGAGATTAAGTCGATCGAAGGCGTTCTTCGCACGGTCGACATGGCATCGCCCCAGGGCGTTGCCTGATCCAAACGGCGCATGGACGAAGGGAGGATGCGATTGTCGTTTGATGGCAAACGCGCCTCCCGCTTTATTGGAAGGAAACAGCCCGAAGTCTACGGAATGCAAGTCACCGACCGGGATGATCACACCAGACCCCTGACGAAACTAGCCCTCCAACACCTCCATCTGATCAGCAAGCGCCGCGTAGTCGGACGCATTGAAATCGAACTCCCCCACATAGCACGTACCCAGCGGCTTTTCGCCATATTCTTCCAAACGCGTTTCGACATAGGCGGTTTTCATGCCAAGTGAGGCGGCGGCCCGCAGATCGCTAGCATGGGCCGCGACGTAGCAGATCTCGGCTAAATCGTATTCCAGCAGTTCGGCGCATCTCACGTAGGCAGATTTGTTGACTTTTGACGCCCCAAGCGCATCGCAACTCACAATCGCATCCCAGGTGAGACCAGCGGCTTTCGAGCTTCTCGCGACAGGGCCTGTGCCTATGATTGTGTGGGGAGCAACGAAGTAAAGCCGGCGCAAACGCTCTAGGCTGGATCTCACTTCGGGCCAGGCGGGCATCGCGCTCCACGCTGAGAGCAGCGCGTCTCTATCGGTCTGGTCAACGCTCTTCAGCCCAAAGTTCAGGCAAGTCGTCTCCAGCGACGTTGCGATGAAGTCGGCGAATGGTCGCCATTTGCTGGTCTCGTTGGCGATCTCTTCCAGCTCTTTCAGCGACTGCTCGCGCCACGCAGTGGCGAAAGCCTGACGATCAATCCGCCCGGATTGCCCGACGCTGCTGATCGCGAGCGTGTTCACGATAGCGGTTTGCCAATCGAACACCGAACCGCCAACATCGAAGAGCAGGCATTTGATAGTCATGTCTCGTCCCCGTGTTTGCAGGTTACAAAGGCCGGATCCCAGGATCGGTTGCTCTGCCCACGCGCGCTGCCAGGCGCGGCTGACATAAGACTTGAGACTTGTCCCCAGATGTCGGCCTGAAAAGTGCCTCTTAGACGGTATCGGCCAAGCGCCGCGTGTATCGGACCTGGTTGCCGAGCCTTGGACGCTCCCCGAGCCGCGTCTGTTTGGCGCGGGTCCCTGCTAAATCCGCATCAACGAACCAGTTATATTCAGCGAAGCAAAGAAGGAAAACGGTTTATCCCATGATGGACACCCTGCTGTTATCGCGCATCCAGTTCGGCGCCAACATCTCGTTTCACATCCTGTTCCCGACGATCACGATCGCGCTGGGATGGATGTTGCTGTTCTTCAAGCTGCGCTTCAATGCCAGCGGCGAACAGCGGTGGATGGACGCATATATGTTCTGGGTGAAGGTGTTCGCGCTGACCTTCGCGCTTGGCGTGGTTTCCGGCATCACCATGAGCTTCCAGTTCGGGACCAACTGGCCTGGCTTCATGGAAACGGTGGGCAATGTTGCCGGTCCGCTCCTGGCCTACGAGATCCTGACGGCGTTCTTTTTGGAGGCTGTTTTCCTGGGGATCATGCTGTTCGGCATGCGCAGGGTGCCCAACTGGGTGCATACCCTCGCGACATTCCTGGTTGCGTTCGGAACGACCATGAGCGCGTTCTGGATCCTGGTGTTGAATTCCTGGATGCACACACCCGCCGGATACGAACTGCGTGACGGCGTGGTCCATGCGGTGGATTGGTGGGCGATCATCTTCAATCCCTCGATGCCCTATCGTCTGGTGCATGTCCTGCTGGCCTCGGGCCTGACGGCGGCTTTCCTGATCGCGGGTGTGTCGGCCTTCCGGATGCTGATCGGGGACAAGTCCGATGGCGTGAAGACGGCTTTGCGGGCCGGGATCACCACGGCTGCGATCCTGATCCCAGCGCAGATCCTGGCCGGGGATTTCCATGGGCTGAACACGCTGGAGCATCAGCCGCAGAAAGTCGCGGCGATGGAGGGCAATTGGGAGACCCGCGGCAACGTGCCCTTGGTGCTGTTCGGTCTGCCGGATGAGGAGGAGCGGACGAACCACTACGCAATCGAAATCCCGTCCGGTGCCAGCTTGATCCTCACCCACTCCCTTGATGGCGAGGTTCCCGGTCTGAACGATTTCGTTGCGCAGGACGGGACCCGCCTTCACCCGCCTGTCGCCCCCGTCTTCTGGTCTTTCCGGATCATGGTCGGCGTCGGGATGTTGATGCTGGTCGTCTCCTGGGCGACGGCGTTTCTGATGTATCGCCGCGGGACGGACGGCCTGAACCCCTGGGTGCTGCGCGGGTTGGTCGCGATGACCTTTTCCGGCTGGGTCGCGACCCTGGCTGGCTGGTACACGACCGAGATCGGGCGCCAGCCCTGGCTGGTGCAGGGGGTGCTGTCGACCAAGGCCGCGGTCGGTGACGTGCCCGCCGGCATGGTTTTGTCCACTCTGATCGGATATCTGGTCGTCTACGCGGTTTTGACGGTGACTTATATCGGTGTTGTATTCTATCTGGCGCGCCGCGGTGCCTCCGGGGCGCCGATGCGCAAGGATGCGAGACTGGGCGGCGTCAATCCTCAAGCCGTACCGGCGGAGTAGGTGCGATGGACCTGTTCGGAGACCCGACCGTCTGGTTGCCGCTTGTATTCGCGGCATTGATGGGCCTGTCCATCCTGATCTATGTGGTGCTGGACGGCTTCGATCTGGGCGTCGGGATACTGCTGCCCCAGGCTGCGCCGCAGGACCGTGACCGGATGATCGCCTCCATCGGTCCGTTCTGGGATGCGAACGAGACCTGGTTGGTCCTGGCGGTCGGCCTGCTGCTGGTCGCGTTCCCCGTAGCGCATGGCGAGATCCTGACGGCGCTGTATCTGCCCTGTGCCGTGATGCTGCTTGGCCTGATTTTGCGGGGTGTGTCTTTCGAGTTTCGTGCCAAGGCGCCCCCGCACCGCAAGACGATGTGGGACAATGCGTTTTTCATCGGCTCGACGCTGACCTCGTTGGCGCAGGGTTTCATGCTGGGCCTCTACATAATGGGGCTGGAGCATACCTGGTGGACGCTGAGCTTCGCGGCCCTGACGGCAGTGTTCCTGACCGTGGGATATAGCTTGATCGGCGCGTGCTGGCTGATTTTGAAGACCGAGGGCAACTTGCAGACCATGGCGGTCGATTGGGCGCGCAGGGCGAAATGGGGTGCGCTTCTGGGGGTCGCGGCGATCTCGATCGCGACGCCTTTGGTGAGCGAGCGTATCTTCGCAAAATGGTTCTCGGTTCCGGAGTTCCTGTTCCTTGCGCCGCTGCCTGTCGCGTCCGGTGCGCTGTTCCTGATCCTGTGGCTCGCCCTGCGCGATGCGCCCGATGCGCGAGAGCGGTGGACCTGGGTGCCCTTCGCCTCGGTGACCTCCCTGATGATACTGGCCTTTGCGGGCATGGCCTATTCCTTCTACCCCTATGTGGTGCCGGAGCGTATGACGCTTTACGAATCCGCCAGTGCGCCAGAGAGCCTGTTCATCATCCTGATCGGCACCTGCTTCGTTTTGCCGACCATCATCGGCTACTCGGCGCTCGCCTACTGGATTTTCCGCGGGAAGGCGAAGGCGCTCAGCTACGACTAGAAGCATGTCGTCGAACCGTTGGCGTTCGACATGGCGGCCTTGGTTCCGAGTTCCGTGGGTCGACGTTCGACCGCCGTTTTCCGAGGTTGCTGCGCCCGAAATTTGACCGGTGCGCTCACTATGCGGGCATACGACCTGCGTCGCCTCATATCCGCTGTTTTGGAAAGGCCATCTCGGGGCGGTATGTTTCGAAACTCTCCAACCGCTGACGGTCGCACTCGGCCTGCCATTGCGAGCCCTGGATGACCGCGCTTGCGGTCGGATAGCGGTCGCAGAGCAGTTTGGCGCGATCCGTCCCTTCAATCGCGATGGCGACCAGGCCGGCGACCTCGCCCTGTTGACGCTCGACCATCTCGATGGCGCCTTCCATCGTGCCCCCGGTTTCGATCCACTGATCGACCAGCAACACCTTTGTGCCCGGGGCGAAGGCGGGCAGGCGCATCTCCATATCCTGGGTGCGGCCGGAATAATTCGTGAAGCTCACCCTGTCGGTGTCTACGCAAAGCTTGCCTGCCTTGCGGATCGGCAGAAACCCAACCCCCAGCCGGGTGGCGAGCGCGCTGCCCAGAACGAAGCCCATGGCATCGAGGCCCGCGACGACATCGACCTTGATCCCGCCGAGATCGGCCTGAAGGTCGTCCAGCAGATCCTGAAATGCCTCGCCATTGATGTAGATCGAGGTTGGGTCGAGCCAGGCGAATTGCGGCCCCTTGGTGTTGGGCGCCATCAGTTTGAGATACCAGCGGTCGTCCCTGGGCCCCTTTGCCCCGGACCCGTCTTTGCGCGGTTCGGTCATTGTCTGCTCCCCATTCCTCGCGTGATCTGTAACAGCGCTGCCAGCCGCGCGGGATCGATATTGTAGAAGTCACCCGGGACATTGATACCCGTGGCGACCATGAATGCATCCACATCGGCGTAGTCACGCGCATTTTCGGGCGTGATGCCCGAGGCCAGCGCCAGGGGGCGATCTCCAATCCCTGTCCGGAAATCGCGGATCTTGGTGAGGTCGGCTTTCTCACCCGTTGCGATGCCCGAGGTTGTGACTGCGTCCATATAGGGTGCGGCCTCTCTCGCGGCGTCGATCCATCGGGCGGGATCGACAGGGCGCTGCTTCTTGAACGCCGTGCCCCCGAAGTAGAGGCCCTTCCAACCCGATGCCGCGCGCACCTGCGCGATGTCCTCTGCCTCCGTCGCTGTTCCGGTCTCGTCGATCCGGGCGTCGTCAGCCCAATAGGCTTCGATGGGGCAGGCCTCGCGCGCCAGGTCGCCAAGCACTGGAAATGCATCTCGCCCGGTAACGGCCAGGAAATTCAGACCAAGCCAGAGCCCCGGAAACTCCCGCCGAATCTGCCGTAGAATCGGGAGGAACCGCGGCACGTCGAAGTCGTGATTGATCAGGAAGCACCCCGCCGCGCCCGCTTCGATCAGCCCCCGGATGTTGCGGGCGGTCTGCCCCGCATCCAGCACATGGATCACCGGCAGCACGACTGGCCCGGGGGCTTTGAACAGTTTGTGGAATTCCGCCCGCGTCATCTTAACAGACTAAGCAGTCCCGAGTCTGCCGGTCAAAGAAATATCTTGCCGCACTGCACCGAACAGGATTGGGTAACGGAAAAGACGGCCAACAGGAGAGTGAGAATGACCAAGTTCCCGAGCCCCACCCGGCGCCAGATGCTGGCACTGACCGGAGCCACAGCGTTGAGCGCGCCCTTCGTCGGTCGCGCCTGGGCATCCACCACCGAACTCAACATGCTGGCCTGGTACGGCCATGGCGAACCGGATGTCGTGGGCGCGTTCGAGGAAGCCAACAACGTCAAGTTCAATCCCAAATACTATGCCGGTGGCGACAATATGCTGGCGCTGATCGCGCAGTCGCCCCCCGGCACCTACGACGTGATCCTGTCCGATGCGGAATTCGTACAGCAACTCAACGCGGCGGGGTATATCGAGCCGCTGAACGCCGATGACTATCCGCTCGACGACATGCTGCACGAGGATTTCACCAAGTTCCCCGGCCACTGGAGCGGCGACACGATGTTCTCGATGATGGTCCGGTTCGGCCATCTCGGCGTCAGCTACAACACCACCGCGATCAGCGCCGAGGAGGCGATGTCCTACAAGTGCTTCTGGCAGGACAGCGTGAAGGGCAAGGTCGGCCATTTCGACTGGCATCTTCCGACGCTTGGCATGATGAGCCTCTATAACGGCAACGGCGCGGGCCTGTGGGATCTGGACGACGCCAAATGGGACGCGGTGCAGGAGACCACCATGAGTCTCCGCCCGCAGGTCGGCGGCTTCTTCGACTATGGCGGCACGTTTAACGGCCTCAAGAATGGCGAGATGCTGGCCATGTGCGGCATCGGTGACTGGATCACCGGGGTTTTGGAGAAGGACGGCGCGCCGGTGGCCTCGGTCATTCCCAAAGAAGGTGGTATCCAGTGGACCGAAAGCTACTGCATCGGCAAGGGCTCGGAGAAAGCCGACATCGTCAAGTCGTTCATCCAGTACATGCTGTCGCCGGAGGGTCAGGTGAAGTCCGCCCAGATGGCCGCATACCCCGGCAACGCGATCACCAAGGCGGGCCGCGCCGCGCTGATCGCTGCGGATCCCAAGGAGGCCGAGCGCACGAACCAGACCGATGGCAACCCGATGGACCCGATCACGCTGATCCGCGATGGCCGGATCCACTATCGCAACATCCCGGTCCAACAAACGCTGGAAGACTGGAACGACTTCTGGTCCGAGTACAAAAACGCCTGATGGAACCTGGGGCGGGCCGGTCTCGCCCCATATCCGCATGAACCGTTTCGCGCTCACCTTCCGTCTGCCGATCGTTTTCTGGCAAGCGCTGTTCTTTCTGGGCCCGCTGATCTTCATGGTCGCGATGTCGTTCTTCTTGGTGAAGAACTATCGCATGGAGGAGGCGTTCGAGCTCAAGAACTGGGAGAGGATGCTGACCCGCGGCTATGTCTGGGACAGCTACTGGTACACATTTGGGATGGCGACTCTGGCCACTCTGACGGCGATGCTTGTGGCGTTCCCTGCATCGTTCGCACTGGCGTTTCGGTGTTCGGAGACAGTTCGGCGCTGGGCGATCTTCCTGCTGATCATTCCGTTCTTCACGTCGTATCTCGTGCGCACATTTTCCTGGTTTGTGATCCTTGCGGAATCCGGAGTGATCAATGCGGGGCTCGGTGCGATTGGACTTGGTCCCTATACCATGCTGAACACACCCTTCGGCACGGTGGTCGGTTATCTGACGCTGACGCTGCCGCTTGTGGTGATCCTGCAAACCGTGGCACTGGCGAGCATAGACCGCAATCTGATCCATGCGGCGAACAATCTGGGCTGCCCGCCGGGGCGGACGCTGTTCGAGGTTATCGTCCCGCTTGCCAGAACGGGCCTGATCATTGCTGCGCTGTTCTGTTTCATCCTGTCGTTTGGCGACTTTGTCGCGCCCTATTATCTGGGCGGCTCGAAACCTCCGACCCTGCCGATCCTGATCATCGACACGACCAAGTCGGGTCAGCAATGGCCGCGCGCCGCCGTTGTGGCGGTGATGATGATGCTGACGCTGTTCACCATAGCGGCGACGGCCATCTGGCTCGCCTATCGCAAGAGGCGGGCATGACCGCTCGTCTCGCGACATATATCCTGTTCGCATGGCTGGGGCTTGTCTTCGCCTTCATATTCGCGCCGATCCTGGCATCCGTGGTGTTCTCCTTCAACTCGGACCGGTTCCCGACCGTCCCGCTGGGCAGCTTCACGACCCATTGGTACGAGACGATCTTCGCGGATGAGGAAGTTTGGGAGGCGGCGCGCAATTCGCTGATCGTGTCGGCCTGCACCTCGGTGATCGCGACGCTGCTGGGATTCTGTACCGCCTACACCGACTATCGCTATAACTTCCGGCTGAAGGGGCCGTATCTGGCGTTGATCCTTCTGCCTCCCACCATTCCGCTGATCATAATGGCGCTGGCCATGCTGGCCTGGCTGTCGTGGATCGGCGCGTCGGGGCAGCTTTGGTCGGTCATCATCGCCCATTCGGTGCTGACCGCGCCCTTTGCCATGGCCATCATCCGCCTGCGCCTGCACCAGATCGACCCCAATCTGGAGGCTGCGGCCTGGAACCTTGGCGCGTCGGAATGGACGGCGCTGCACCACGTCATCCTCCCCTTCTGCCGACCTGCGATCATCTCGGCCGCCTGTTTGACCGCCGCCGTGTCATTCGATGAATTCGCCGTTGCCTGGTTCGTCTCCGGCCTCAACAAGACCGTGCCCGTGGTCATTCTCGAAATTGTCCAAGGCAATATCGACCCGCAGGTCAACGCCATCGGGTCGCTCGTCTTCCTGACCTCGATCACATTGGTGGTGCTGGCCCAGGTCTTCTTCATATCGAGGGTCACCCGTACATGAGCGAAGCTTTCGTCACCCTGTCCGGCGTCGTCAAACAGTTTGGCGACTTCACCGCCGTCCACCGGCTGGATCTGGACATCGCGATGGGCGAGTTCATCGCCATCATGGGACCTTCAGGCTGTGGTAAAACCACGACCCTGCGGATGCTGGCGGGCCTCGAGGCCCCGACGGCGGGAGAGATCCGCATCGGCGGCCGTGCGATGAACGACGTGCCGGTGCATGAGCGTGATACCCCCATGGTGTGGCAGTCGCTCGCCTTGTTTCCATTCCTGAACGCGCGGGAGAATGTCGAGTTCGGCCTGAAGATGCGCAAGATCTCGCCTGCCGATCGGCGCAAGCGGGCGCTGGAATGGCTCGACCGGCTCGAGATTGCGGAATTCGCGGAAAGACCGGTCGACACACTTTCGGGCGGGCAGCGCCAGCGCGTGGCCCTGGCGCGTTCGCTGGTGACCGAACCGCAGATCCTGCTGCTGGACGAGCCATTGTCGGCGCTGGACGCCCATCTGGTCATCCGGATGCAAGGCGTGCTGACCCGTCTGCAGCGCGAACTGGGCATCACCTTCGTCTATGTCACCCATTCCCAGTCCGAAGCGTTCGCCATGGCCGACCGCGTCGTCATCATGTCCCAGGGTCGGATCGCACAGGCAGGCGCCGCGCGCGAGATTTATCGTGCCCCGTCCAGCCGCTTCGTGGCGGAGTTTGTTGGGCGAAACAATATCCTGCCCGGCACTGCGACTGCGGCGGGCATCGAGACCGCATTTGGAACCTTTCCCGTACAGAACGCACCGCCGCCGGGCCGAAAGGCCACGTTGGTCGTTGCCGCAGATCAGGTACAGATTTCGCTTAACTCGGTCGAGAAAGGCATCCCGGGTCGCTTGATATCGGAGGAGTTTGTGGGCGCGATGGTGACACTGTTCCTCGAGGCGGCCGACGGAACCGAGCTGAAAGTGCAGGTGCCCGAGCGGCAGCTTGGCGATCTGGACCTGCATCCCGGCGGGCAATTCCACCTGCATTGGGCGCCCGAGGTGGCGCATGTGATCGTGGAGGACTGACCGATGATCGCCAACCCGATCCCCTGGCCGGGCGGTGCGCGCTGCGCCGTGGCTATAACCTTCGACATGGATGCGGACAGCCTGATCCATATTGCACGACCGCAGGATGGGCACGATCGCCTCTATCCCGTTTCCATGGGGCGCTATGGGCCGACAGTCGCAATTCCGCGCATTCTGGACACCTACCGGCGGCTGGGCATCAAGCAGAGCTTCTTCATCCCGGGCTGGTGTCTGGAGGCCTATCCGGACACGGTCGAACAGATCCTGAACGAAGGGCACGAGATCGGGCATCACGGCTGGATCCACGAGGACCCGGTGATCACCCGCGGCCCGGACCAGGCCGAAGCGTTCGAGAAGGCGATGTTCGCCCACCAGCGGATCTGCGGCCGCGCGCCATCGGGTTACCGCGCACCGGTCTATAATGTCACGCAACAGGTCATCGATCTCTGCATCTCGCATGGCATCCGCTATGACAGCTCGTTGATGGCCGACGACATTCCCTATCGCATGGAAACCGGTGCCGGTGGGATGTGGGAGATGCCGGTCCATTGGGGCACCGACGACTGGCCACCCTTCGCCCACTATGACGAGATCGGCTACATGATGCCGGTTCGCGGGCCCTCGGCCGGTCTGGCGGGCTTCTGGGAGGAGTTCGAGGCACAATACGCAGCAGGCGGCTTTTTCATGCTCATCGTCCACCCGTTCCTGACCGGGCGTCTTGCGCGCTGGCGGCTGGTGGAGCAATGGTTGGAGCGGACCATGACGACCCACGATATCTGGATGACCCGGCTGGCGGACATCGCCGATCATCTGGACAGTCTGGCGGCCAAGGGCCACGATTTCCGCACCGAGCAGTTGCCCTATTACAAAGGACCGCAATCATGAGCCTGACGGATACGGATCGGAGGATGCTGCACATCGCCTATGAGGAGGCCAAGGCAGGCTTCGACGAAGGCGGCTGCCCCATCGGGTCCGTCATCGCGCGCGGTGACACGGTGGTGGCACAAGGCCGGAACCAGCGCGTGCAGCAAGGCGACCCGATCGCACATGGCGAAATGGACGCTCTGCGCAAGGCGGGCCGTCAGAAAACCTATCGCGATACAACGCTCTACACCTCGCTCAGCCCATGCATGATGTGCTCCGGAACGATCGTACAATTCGGCATCCCACGCGTTGTTATTGCCGAGAACACGACATTCGGCGGCAACGAGGGTTTCCTGCGCGCCCGGGGCGTGGAGGTTGTCGTGGCCGACGACCCCGATTGCATCGCCCTGATGACACGGTTCATCAAAGAACGCCCGGACCTCTGGGCCGAAGACATCGCCGAGGACTGACCGTAGCCGCGCAAAGCACCCGTAATTTGGCCACTTTCCCCCCGATTGTACCAAAGGCCTCGGGCTGAACCTGTAGCGGCTTATTACCATCCCAAACGCCGATTTAGGCCAATTTCCTCTCGAACGCGATGGGGCTTCCAATCCAAGGCTGAGTGCCACCGACGCGAATTTTAGAAGCCGCTGAGGTATTTGAAGATGGCCATCTCGGCCGCTCTGCGCGTTGATCATGACTTTCGTCAGATCAACTCAGCCTTGATCGTCTTGAAGAACATCTCGACAGCGGAGTTGTCATAGTACTTACCCTTGCCGCTCATTGATACTGAAAGCCGTGCTTGCGTAGAATCTTCTGGTAGTCATGAGAGCAGTATTGGCGGCCACGCTCTATATGACGGGTGCAGCCCTTGGGCGGTGGCCGCAGCGCATCGGCCATCTCCAACGCTCGGATCACAAATCGCGTTTCATGCGACTGCTGCAATTGATGCTGTTAAAGGAATGTATGGACGCAGCGGGGTCTGCTCGGGTTTAGGCTGCTAACTCGAACGTCTGCTCGGGGGTTTTCATGCCCAGGGCCTGACGCGGTCTCGTTGTGTTGTAGAACTGGATCCAGTCGCCGATGGCCCGGCTTGCGTGGGCCAGGCTCTCGAAACGCTGACGATGAACGCAGTGCTGCTTCAGCGACCGGATCGGACGCTCCATCATTCCGTTCTATGGTGGACAGTGGGATGCGATGAATTCCTGACGCAGGCCGTAGCTGCGCACCAGAGCGGTGTACTTGCGGGGTGTGAAGACCGGTCTTTCGCCGTCGTTGCCCGGACCGATGGCGCGACCGATGGCGGCCACCGCGAAGAAGAAATGGCGTTTCGACCTTTCCGGCGTAGACTTTCTTGCACCGATGGGAGGTCGCCTCGGCGATCCCCATCTCTCGGCAGATCTCGCCTATCGTCGCCCCCGACTCCGCTTGGTGCAGGGCGAAGGCGATCTGCACGTCCGTGAAGCGTTTCTTGGGTATCTGGGCTCCCCTCCGTTTCCAGATTCATGTCCGAAATTTCGCATTCCGTTTGGACCAGTTCTAAGAGTCGAGACCCGTAAATTGGAGGATCGCAATTGCGCCGTAATCGGTGTTATTTTTTGCTGATGCCGCACCCGCAGGGTCCTCATATCTGTTGCGTAGCGAAAACATAAATGCTAACGAAAGATGTGAGTTAATCAAGTCATTGATTTTATTATCATAATAGATTTGTGCGGGCGTTGTGTAGTGGTAAGACCTTAGCCTTCCAAGCTAATGACGCGGGTTCGATTCCCGCCGCCCGCTCCAAACCTCTTCGGTCAGGCGACTGCGGCGATGTCGCGGTAGGACAGACGCAGCATGTTGGCGAGGTCTTCGATCGGGGTGCCGATGGCCGTGGGGGCGCGGTACATCGAGATCCGGCTGCTTGGCAGCTCTGGCAGATGCCCGCCGTGCTCGACCGGCGCCATGTGCGAGCCGATGGCGCCTTCCAGGATTGCATGAACCGCGAGATCCGCCAGGATCGAAACCTCGACAGTGCGGGTTGATTTGGTGTCCACCGCCATCTCCCAGGGGATGCCCGCATCGTCCAGTGCTTTCGTGGCCCAGGGGCGGAACAGGCACTGGCTTTCGAAGGCCAGCCGCAGCGGCCGGGCCTTCCACGCGACGCCGCCGGGCGCGCCGACCCAGATCAGGCGCTGCTCCGTCAGAATCTCCGCTTCGCCGCCTGGATGATCTTCGGTCGTGAGGATCAGATCGGCACCGCCCTCCGCCAGCGTCTCCTTCAGATGGGTGGTGTAGGAGGAGATCAGATGCACCTTCACCCGCGGAAACTCGCGGTCGAAGCGCTTCAGCACCATCGGGATCTGCGGATAGACGATGTCTGAGGGCACGCCGAGGCGGATCTCGCCCTCGTACCGGTCGTCGGTCATCCGGGTCAGCACCTCGTCGTTGAGCGAGAGCATCCGGCGACCGTAACTTAGCAGTTGCTCGCCATGGGCGGTCAGCGCAACGCCGCGCCCGGCCCGGTCCAACAACGGCAGGCCCAGGCTTTCTTCCAACCGCTTGAGTTGCATCGACACCGCCGATTGCGTGAGGTTGAGTTGATGCGCCGCCCGGGTCACCCCGCCGGTTTCGGCGACGGTGACAAAGCTGCGCATCGCGGTCATATCCAGATTGCGAGGCATCGTTCACCTTTCGTGATGCTCAAGTTCATAAACATTCGTTTCTCTAATATCACAGCTTGCCTATATTCATCAATACGCGAACTGCGAAACCCGACGAACATCACTTTCGCTGATGGAGGCGCATATGAATACCCTGTCCCTTTTGTCTTTCGCCCCCCTGCCGCGGCGCACGGCGCCACGCTTCATGAAGGCACTTCAGGTCATCGCGGAGCGCCGCGCGCTCGGCCAGCTCGACGACACGCGACTGGCGGATATCGGGATCACACGCGCCGAGGCGAAACGCGAGGCAAGCCGCCCCTTCTGGGACCTGCCGAAACGCTGACTAGCGCAACGGGTACGCCGCTATCACCTCATAGGTTGGCGGCCCGCCACGGCGCAGCGTCGAGCGGTAGAGCGAGACCTCTTTCGCTTGAAACTCGGCGCTGCGAAAGTCGGCATGGCGCGCTGCGAAGTCGCGCATCTCTGCCGCCTCGACCGCATTCGGATTACGCAACCGGGCCAGGGTGACATGGGGTACGAAGCGCCTGCGCTCCAACTCGATCCCGGTAAGGCGCGCGGCGACTGATACCTTTTTATGCAGATCGGCAAGCGCCTGGGAGGGAGCGACCTTTGCAATCGCCGCGCGGGGTCGTGCGCTGCCGAAAAGATCGACCCCACTCAGCGACAGGGCGAATGCGGGAACTCGCAGCGGCTCCAGCGCCAGGTGAAGATCTTCCAGCACGGGTACCGGCTGAGTGCCCAGAAAGCTGAGCGTGATGTGGAAATTCTCCTCCGGTACTGGCGCGCCAGCCATGTCATGGGGCAGATCGGCCTGCAATGCGACCAAGCTGTCGGAGATGGCATCCGGCAAGCCGAGCGCCAGAAACGCGCGGATCATCCGTCCGCCTGGGCCAACAACTCTAGCACTCGGGGGCCGATCCGCTCAACGATCTTAGCCACACCGTCGGCGTTAGGGTGAATTCCGTCATCCTGGAACAGACCCTGAGCATCGAACAACCCTTCCAGGAAGAACGGGTCGTAGAGCGCGCCGTGCTTCTCGGCTAGATCCGGGAAGATCGCATCAAAGTCTTCCTTGTATTCAGGCCCGAAATTGCGCGAGGCCTGCATCCCGCTGATCATCACCGGCAGACCGCGGTCGCGCAGACTGCCCACCAGCCGGTCCAGATTGTCACGCGAGACGGCAGGATCGATCCCGCGCAGCATGTCGTTGCCGCCAAGCTCCACCAGCACCGCGTCCGCGCCGCCGCCCAGCGCCCAATCGACCCGTGCGAGCCCACCCGCAGTGGTGTCGCCCGAGACGCCCATATTCACGACCACGACCTCCTCGCGCCCATTCGCGGCGAGCCAGGCATCTAGCTGGGGCACGAAGCCTTCCTCCTCGGGCAGGCCGTATCCGGCGGCCAGACTGTCGCCCAGGACGACCAGTCGTGGCCCCTCTGCCGCGGCGCAGGCGGGTGCGAGGCAGATAAACAAGATCAGCATCTTGCCCCATCCCGGCCAAAGCCTAAGTTGAGACAAGCGCGCGGAGAGGGTGAATGCCATGGCCGATAGTCAGATCCTGTTGGAAGATGTTCGCCTGAACCTGCCAAGCCAGGCCGGAGATGTCGAGATCCTGCGCGGCCTCTCACTGGAAATTCATGCTGGCGAAAGGGTGGGCATCGTGGGTCCTTCGGGGTCCGGCAAGTCTTCACTGCTGATGATTATGGCCGGGTTGGAAAGCGCGACCAGCGGCAAGGTAGAGGTGCTGGGCCAAGACCTGACCGCGATGCGCGAGGATGCGCTGTCGCGCCTGCGCCGCGAAAGCATGGGCGTGGTGTTTCAAAGCTTTCACCTGATCCCGACGATGACGGCGGTGGAAAATGTCGCGACCCCGTTGGAATTGGCAGGTCAGCGCGACGCCTATGATGCAGCGGAGGCGATGCTGGGCGAAGTGGGCCTTGGCCACCGCAACGACCACTATCCAGCGCAGCTTTCGGGGGGCGAGCAGCAGCGCGTCGCCCTGGCCCGCGCGCTGGTCGCGAAACCGGCCAAACCCGATCTCTGCCAAAATCGCAGGATTTTTAGAATTACGGAGCACATAATACCTCGCCTTCTTTAACCCTCTATTCTCCGCACTAACTTTAGAAATCATTTGGTTTTGAACCGCCGCCCCGAGCTTCTTCCCTTCGGATCCATAATAAAATGTCTCTATCCCAGCGGCACCACTACGACTCGCCTTATTCACGTGCACACTCACGAAAATGGCATCCTTATATTTATTAGCAATCGCCGTGCGCTGTCCTAACGAAAGATACTTATCAGTAGAGCGAGTCATAATAACCCGATACCCCTTCATCTTTAAATAACGCTCTAAACGAAACGCAGTATCCAAAGCCAAATGCTTCTCATACACCTTGCCCCAACTTCCGCCTTTATCTTTGCCTCCATGCCCAGCGTCTATGACAACTGTCCGAAAACCGAAGCATGGAGTCACTAACAGAATCCCCAAGGCAGCCACCTTTAAAAATTTTAAATTATTGAACATATCTTTGAAAATTACATCTTAATTATAAAATAATACAAATAGTCATGCAACCCATATTTTAAGAAAATATAGATAATTAAGAAAACTTAACTATTAATTACTCCTAATGGATTAATACGCAACAAACTGACAAACCCT
>JBCCDU010000037.1:0-41647 GCA_039030715.1 Pseudomonadota bacterium | reverse complement strand
GGGGCCCCATGACAAACCGCAGAGCATGTGCCCGGCCTTTGGCAGCTTGCGCGTGGGGCTGAGGATGCGCCGGGTCGCGACCGTGCTGAGCGGCTCGGCCTGCTGCGTCTATGGCCTGACATTCGTGAGCCATTTCTATGGCGCACGTCGGTCCGTCGGCTATGTGCCCTTCAACTCCGAAACGCTGGTCACTGGCAAGCTGTTCGAGGATATCCGCGACTCGGTCCATGAATTGGCCGATCCGGAGCGGTATGACGCCATCGTCGTCACAAATCTCTGCGTCCCCACGGCTTCTGGCGTGCCGCTGCGGCTTTTACCGGATCAGATCAACGGCGTGCGGATCATCGGCATCGACGTGCCGGGTTTCGGCGTGCCGACCCATGCCGAGGCCAAGGATGTCCTGGCCGGCGCCATGCTGAATTATGCCCGTCAGGAAGCGGAGGCAGGCCCTGTCCAGGCCCCCGCCGCAGGACGCGACGACCGTCCGACCGTGACCCTGCTGGGCGAGATGTTCCCCGCCGACCCCATGATGATCGGCCAGATGCTGGCCCCGTTGGGATTGGCCTGCGGCCCGACCGTGCCCTGTCGTGAGTGGCGCGAGCTTTACGCGGCACTCGGCTGCGGTGCGGTGGCAGCGGTACATCCTTTCTATACCTCCGCCATTCGCGAGTTCCAGGCGGCGGGGAGGCCCATAGTAGGCTCCGCCCCGGTTGGCCATGACGGGACGGCGGACTGGCTCCAGAACATCGGCGAAGCCTTCGGGCTTGCAGCCGACAAGGTGGCGGCAGCGCAGAACGCATTTCTACCAGCTATCAGAGCTGCGCTGGCCGCCACCAAGATCGACGGCACGATCACCCTGAGTGGCTATGAGGGCTCCGAGCTTCTGGTCGCGCGACTCATGGTCGAAAGCGGCGCGAATGTCGCCTATGTCGGCACTGCCTGCCAGCGCAGCCCCCATTCCAAGGCAGACGCGGAGTGGCTGGAGGCCCACGGCGTCAAGGTTACCTATCGCGCCAGTCTGGAGGACGATTGCGCGGCGATGGAGGCGATCAAGCCCGACCTCGCCATCGGCACCACGCCCGTCGTACAAAAGGCGAAGGAGCTGGGCGTTCCCGGCCTCTATTTCACCAATCTGATCTCGGCGCGGCCGCTGATGGGGCCTGCCGGTGCCGGCAGCCTGGCGCAGGTGGTCAATGCGGCGATCGCCAATCGCGGCCGGATGGACCGGATGAAGGAATTCTTCGAAGGGGTAGGCGCCGAAGACACCGCCGGGGTCTGGGAGGGCGCACCGAACCTGCGCCCCGACTTCCGCGCCATCAACCAGAAGAAAATCGACAAGCAAAAACGGGCCGCCAAGGCAGCGGAGATGATCTGATGCTGATCCAGGATCATGACAGGGCGGGTGGGTACTGGGGCGCAGTCTATGCGTTCTGTGCCGTCAAGGGTCTGCAGGTCGTGATCGACGGCCCGGTAGGCTGCGAGAACCTGCCCGTCACCTCGGTCCTGCACTACACCGATGCGCTGCCGCCCCATGAACTCCCCATCGTCGTCACGGGTTTGGGCGAGGAGGAACTGGGCCGCGACGGGACCGAGGGCGCGATGAAGCGCGCTTGGAACACCATGGATCCGGCGCTGCCCGCCGTGGTCGTCACAGGTTCCATCGCCGAAATGATCGGGGGCGGCGTGACGCCTGCTGGCACCAATATCCAGCGCTTCCTGCCGCGCACGATTGATGAGGATCAGTGGCAATGCGCCGATCGGGCAATGACCTGGATCTTCACTGAATTCGGCATGACCAAAGGCCGGATGCCCAAGGAGAAAAAGCGCGAGAGCGACCGCCCCCGCGTCAACATCCTGGGCCCGATGTATGGCACCTTCAACATGCCTTCGGATCTGGCCGAGATCCGTCGACTGATCGAAGGGATCGGCGCCGACATCAATATGGTCATGCCGCTCGGTGCTCATGTCGCCGAAATGCGCGATCTGGTGAATGCGGACGCCAATGTGGTGATGTATCGCGAGTTCGGGCGTGGATTGGCCGAGGTGCTGGGCAAACCCTATCTGCAGGCGCCGGTCGGTATCGAATCGACCACGAAATTCCTGCGCAAGTTGGGTGAGATCCTGGATCTCGACCCGGAGCCGTTCATCGAGCGCGAGAAGCATTCCACGATCAAGCCAGTCTGGGATCTCTGGCGTTCGGTCACACAGGATTTCTTCGCCACCGCCAGTTTCGGGATCGTCGCGAACGAGACCTACGCCCGCGGCATCCGCCATTTCTTGGAAAGCGATCTTGGCCTGCCCTGCGACTTTGCCGTGGCGCGCAAGGCAGGTGCCAAGACCGACAACGACCAGGTCCGCGCCCTGATGCACGAGAAGCGCCCGCTGATCGTGATGGGCTCGATCAACGAGAAGATGTACATGGCCGAGATGGCCGCAGGCCATGGGCCGAAACCCGCCTTCATTCCGGCCAGCTTCCCCGGCGCCGCGATCCGGCGGGCGACCGGAACGCCCTTCATGGGTTATGCCGGGGCAACCTATCTGCTGCAGGAGGTTTGCAACAGCCTCTTCGATGCGCTCTTCCACATCCTGCCGCTCGGCAGTCAGATGGATGCGGCAGAGGCGACGCCGACGCGGCTGCGCCGTGATTTCCCCTGGGATGCCGATGCCCAGACCCTGTTGGACAAAATCGTCGGCGAATACCCGGTACTGACCCGTATCTCGGCAGCCAAGACGCTGCGCGATGCGGCGGAAAAAGCGGCCCTGGATTCCGGGGCCGAGCGGGTGGTGCGCGAGATCGTCGCCAGCCTGCGCCCGCAAGCGAAACAGACCACCACCCAAGAAAAAATACCCGCAATGGAAGGGAGTTCCCAATGACCGATCATGCGACCAACGGCTTTACCCCGGCACGGACCAGGGCGCCGAGTTTCGAGTATCGGTGCTATTTCGCAATCATTTTCCTCGTCACCTTGCCCTGGGCCTTCATCGGCTGGGCGCTGGGGCTGGCCCATCCGGGCGGTGAGGATGCGGGACGCGGTTTCATCGCCCGGGCCTGGCATCAGGCCTCGGTCATCACGCCGATGATCTTTGCCGCGTGACGCAAACAACCGAATCTGCCCTGCCGCAAGGCAGGGAGATCGCCGGCTGGGCAAGTGGCCCGCCGGTGTCAGGCCGTGGGGCTTCCCCCGCGGTGTCAGTCAAGCGATCCGGAGGATAGTTGATGGCTGAAAATAGTGGCCTGTCGTTCACAGGCCTCACCGACGAACAGGCGCAAGAATTGCATTCGGTGTATTTGAGCGGGCTCTGGCTTTTCACAGCCGGGGCGTCCATCGCTCACCTCGCCGTCTTCATCTGGCGTCCGTGGTTCTACATGTGAGGGGGGACGAAGCATGAGCAAGTTCTACAAGATCTGGCTGATCTTCGACCCGCGCCGCGTTTTCGTGGCGCAGGGTGTGTTCCTCTTCCTGCTGGCGGCGATGATTCACCTCGTCCTGCTCAGCACGGACCACTTCAACTGGTTTGAAATTGCCGAGGCCGCAGCCGCAGCGGGTCAGTAAGGCCCTCTTGTCTGAAACCTCGGTGATCAGAACCAGTCGTCGACCAAAGCTGCGGGCGGGTGCCCAGGTACTCGGCCGCAGCAATACCGGACTTTAACGCCTGCCCCGGGCCCGAGCTTGGACCGACGCCCTGGGACCGCCCATAGCGGAGTAGAGATATGGCACTGCTGAGCTTCGAACGGAAATACCGCGTGCGCGGCGGTACGCTGATCGGGGGGGATCTGTTCGACTTCTGGGTCGGGCCGTTCTTCGTCGGCTTCTTTGGCGTCACGACACTGTTTTTCTCGGCCCTGGGCACGGTGCTCATCTTCTGGGGTGCGGCGCTTCAGGGTACGTTCAATCCCTGGACCATCAATATCGCGCCGCCGGATCTGAGCTATGGCTTGGCCCTGGCGCCGCTGGCAGAAGGCGGGCTCTGGCAAGTCATCACGATCTGCGCCCACGGTGCCTTTATCAGTTGGGCTTTGCGAGAGGTCGAGATCTGCCGCAAGCTGGGCATAGGTTATCACGTCCCCATCGCCTTCAGCTTCGCGATCCTGGCCTATACGACTTTGGTCGTTTTCCGCCCGCTGCTGCTGGGCGCCTGGGGGCACGGCTTCCCCTATGGCATCTTCAGCCACCTCGATTGGGTGTCGAATGTCGGCTACTCCTACCTGCATTTCCACTACAACCCCGCGCATATGCTGGCGGTCACGCTGTTCTTCACAACCACGCTGGCGCTGGCGCTGCATGGCGGTCTGATCCTGAGTGCCGCGAACCCCGCCAAGGGCGAGGAGATGAAGACGCCGGATCACGAGGACACGTTCTTCCGCGACTTCATCGGCTACTCGGTCGGCACGCTGGGCATTCACCGCCTTGGGCTGCTTCTGGCACTGAACGCGGTCTTCTGGTCGGCAGTCTGCATCATCATCTCGGGCCCGGTCTGGACCAAAGGCTGGCCGGAATGGTGGAACTGGTGGCTCGACCTGCCGATCTGGGCGAATTGAGGAGGCTGAGAGATGGCTGAGTATTTCAACATCTTCAATCAGGTCCAGGTCGAGGGCCCCAGCGAATGGGGCATGGACAATGGCGATGGCTTGGCCGAGGAGCGCGGCGGCCAGCCCTGGTTCTCGAAATGGGCGGGCTTCCTGGGCAATGCGCAGATCGGGCCGATCCATCTGGGCTGGTTCGGGGTGATCTCGATCATCACGGGGACGCTGGCGATCAACATCGTCGGCATCAACATGCTGGCCCAGGTCGGCTTCTCGCTGTCGGAGTTTATCCGTCAGCTCTTCTGGCTGGCCTTGGAGCCGCCCTCGCCCGAATACGGGCTGAGGATGCCACCGCTGAACGATGGTGGCTGGTACATCATCGCCAGCTTCCTGCTGTTGATTTCGGTCATGACCTGGTGGATCCGCTCATACCTTCGGGCTGAGGCGCTGGGCATGGGCAAGCATGTCTGCTGGGCTTTTGCCTCCGCCATCTGGCTCTTCCTGGTGCTAGGCCTCTTCCGTCCGATCCTGATGGGGTCCTGGGCCGAAGCCGTGCCCTATGGCATCTTCCCGCACCTGGATTGGACGACAGCGTTTTCGATCCGCTATGGCAACCTCTATTACAACCCGTTCCACTGCCTCTCGATCGTGTTCCTTTACGGATCGGTCCTGCTGTTCGCGATGCATGCGGCGACCATCCTGGCCGTCACGCGCTTGGGCGGCGACCGCGAGCTGGAGCAGATCGTCGATCGCGGAACGGCCTCGGAACGTGCCGCCCTCTTCTGGCGCTGGACCATGGGGTTCAACGCGACGATGGAGGGTATTCACCGCTGGGCCTGGTGGTTTGCGGTGCTGACCCCGATCACCGGGGGCATCGGCATCCTGCTGACCGGCACCGTGGTGGACAACTGGTACCTATGGGCGGTCGAGCACCATTTCGCGCCGGTCTACGAGGGTGACTACGGCTACGAAGCCTATTCGGGAGGGAACTGAGATGGCGTTTAATCTGCCCCCCTGGTACAGCCAGTGGAAGAAGGACAACCCGGTCAGCTATCGCGGCCCGGTGATCCTGCTGGTGGTTGGCTTCACGGTCTTTCTCTCGTTCATCGCGCTGATGGTCTATTGGTCTTATCTGGATCCGCGCAGCATCCAGACCGGCCCGCGTGGCACCGGCATGACGGTCGAGAAATTCGCCTATGAGCGCAATGCGCCGATCCCGGGTGTCGCCGACTACTACACCGAGGAAGCCTATGCCCCCGAAGGCGACGAGACGCTGGCCAGCGAAGCCTACGAGAACGTGCAGGTCCTGGGCGATCTCACCGAGGACAACTTCAACCGCCTGATGCTGGCGATGACCGAATGGGTCAGCCCAGAGCAAGGCTGCGTCTATTGCCATAACGAGGAGAACCTGGCCTCGGATGATGTCTATACCAAGATCGTCGCGCGCCGAATGATCCAGATGACCCAGAACATCAACGAGAACTGGGACGGCCATGTCGGCGATGTCGGGGTCAACTGCTATAGCTGCCATCAGGGACAGAACGTGCCCTCGAACATCTGGTTCAAGATCGCGCCCGGGCTGGAAGCAGCCGAGGGTTGGGGCGCGCGCCAGAACCTGGCCACGACGCAGACGGTCTCGACCTCACTGCCGCATGACGCGCTCGAGGAGTTGCTGATCGAGGAGGCGATGATCAAAGTTCATGACCTGGAGCCTCGCGTGCCCGGCATTCCGGGTCAGGGTGATCTGGCCTCGATCCAGGATACCGAGCGGACTTACTCGCTGATGAACTACTTCGCGAACTCGCTGGGGGTGAACTGCACCTTCTGCCACAATAGCCGTGCCTTCTATGACGGAGCCGAGGTCACTCCGCAATGGGCCACCGCCTTCATCGGCATCGACATGGTGCGCGAGATGAATTCCGAATACCTGGTGCCGCTGCAGGAGACCTATCCCCCGCATCGCTTGGGCCCGAAATTCGGAGATGCGCCAAAAGCGGCCTGCAAGACGTGCCACAAGGGGGTGCAGAAGCCCCTGGGCGGGCTTGGCATGATCGCCGACTGGCCGGAACTGGTGGGGAGCGGAGCCCCAACCTACGAGTGACCTGGTTCCAAAAACACAAGGTTCCCTGAACCACCCCTTGGCCGCACCCCTCCGTGCAGCCAAACTTCGGCGCCGTCTGGATCACACCCCAGTCGGCGCCTTTTTTTATCCGATGGGCGGCGGGGTACGCAGCAGTTGAAGGATCGCACTGGCGCTGCGCTCCAATATCTCTATCGATGCGCGTGACCGCGCCAGAATACGCAAGCCGGTATATTGCGTTATCAGCGCGTCGGAGAACGCATGACGCTCGGCATCCGGCCGCGTCGCATGCACCGGCGAAGCGGCAAGCGCCACCGCAAAGCCCCGCTGCATCTTGCCCAAGCTTTCGGCCACGGCATGCGCTATATCGGCGTCGTCCGATGCTGCACCCGCAGCCGCAGTGCAGAGCAGACAGCCACGCCGGTCCCCCTGCTTCACCTGTTCGATCACCTTGTCCAGCAACATTTCGATCCGCTGCATTCCGTCGGGGGTCTCTGGATCGCTCAGCAACGCAACCGCGGGTTCCACGGCGGATTTCTCGTAGTGCTCCAGGATCGTGAGGAACAGTGTCTTCTTGTCGCTGAAGGCTTTGTACAGACTGCCACGCGTGATCCCCATGCCCTCCAGCAAGGCGGGCAGCGAGGCTTCCTGGTAGCCCTCGCGCCAGAACACGTCCATCGCGCCGGTCAATGCGCTTTCGGTGTCGAACTCACGTGGTCTGGCGATGGCGATGCCTCCTCTGCTGCACGTAATATATGGTTTTGTACCGAAGGGTCCATAACTCACGTTTTTGTTAATTGTACCGATCGGTTTCCATTCCTAGCTGTGTTCTACCGCGCCGGCATCCGGCTCCGGCCTCGGCAGATCGCACAGAAAAGGACGCGTAATATGAGAGCTTTGTTTAAACCCCTGGCAGCAGTGTTTGTCGCCGCCATGATGATCGCGCCCGGCGCCCAGGCCGGCGAGACCACAGTTGCAGCAAACGGCACTTTCACCGGGGCCAGCGATCACATCACCACCGGTGGCGTCTCCATCGTGAAAACCGCGGATGGCGGTGCTGTCGTGATCCTGGACAGCGATTTCAGCCTGGACGGTGCGCCCGATCCGCGGGTCGGTTTCGGCAAGGATGGCACCTATGTCGATGCCAGCGACCTTGGCGAGCTGACCAGCAAGACCGGCCTGCAGGTTTATGTCATCCCGCCGGAAGTGAACGTCGCCGACTACAACGAAGTCTATATCTGGTGCCGAAAATTCGCCGTGCCGCTTGGCGTTGCCTCATTGAACTGAACCCCTCATGGCCGGATGAGCCGGCCTTTGCCCTCCCAAAAAAGGAACTGACCATGCCTCGCTTCGTGACCCAGAAACTCCATGCCTATATCGATTATCCCGTTGCCCTCGGCCTGCTGATGATGCCGTTCCTGCTGGGCCTCGGCACCTCGAACCCGCTGGCCGTGACGCTGTCGGTTGCGACCGGGGTTGCAGCCCTGGTGCTGACCGCGCTGACCGACCATGAAACCGGGGTCGCCAAGGTCCTGCCCTACTCGGTCCATCTGGCGGTGGACTTCATGGTGGGTCTCACCTTTGTCGCCGCCCCGTTCGTCCTCGGCTTCACTGGTCTCGACGCCGCCTATTACTGGGTGATCGGTGCGACTGTGCTGGCCGTCGTCGGCCTGCACCAGCCCGCGCGCGATATGCAGACTGCCTGATCTAGTCGACAAACCCTGACACCGGCGCCGTCCCATCCCTGGGGCGGCGTTTTTTCATGGCTTCGGCCGGTGAGGCCCCCGCCACAAACGGATTGTTGCACCTTGCGACCTCGGGTAGCGTCATCCTGGTGAAGATGGAACGGGAGGTGCAGCGCACCAGATGCTGGCGGTATCCTACAACGTCATTCTGCTGATCGGCGCCGCTATCCTCGCCATTCTGTCCGGCTTTACCGGGCTCAGCCTGACCAGCGGCCTGTCTCGCCTGCCCGCAGCTAAGCGCAAACCTGCAATCGTAAAGGCGGCGACGGTGCTGGGCGGAGGCGTCTGGTCGACGCATTTCGTGGCGATGCTGGCGCTGCAATTGCCGGTCGAGCTGTTCTACGACCCAGTCTATACGCTCGCCTCGGCGTTGGTGGCGATCCTCATGACCGGCATCGCACTGCTTATCCTGCATTTTGGCAGCCGAACGCGGGCGCAGATCGCGCTGGCTGGCGTGATCATGGGGCTGGGCGTAGTCGCGATGCACTATGTGGGCATGTACGGGATGCGCGGCTGCGTGCCGGTATTTCAGGCCTCGGGCTATGTGCTCTCGACCCTGCTGTCGGTCGCGATCTGTATCGGGGCCATGCAACTCGCCTATCGCAAACGCTCGGTCCGGGGGCTGGTGCTGGGCGGCGTCGTCTATGGTCTCGCCATTCTGGTGATGCACTTCACGGCGATGAGCCGGACGATCTTCATGCCGCTCGACGCGCTGGAACCCACCGTGCGCATGGTGCCCAATGACATCCTGGCATTGATGGTGATCTTCGCGGCGTTTCTGATCTGCGGCGCGTTCCTGCTGACCACCGTGACACTGCGCGAACCGCAGATTGCAACGGCGGCCGAGATTGCCCCGCCAGAGCCGGAAGCGGCGGCCTTATTGAGGCCCATGCCGGAACGCCTGCCATACGAGCAGGACGGCAAGACCTTCTTCGCCCCGGTGGAGGACGTGGTCGTGATCCAGGCGGAGGGACATTACTCGCGCCTCCACCGTGTTTCGGGTCCCGCCTTCTGCCCTTTGGCGATTGCGCGCCTGTCCGAGGATTTCGGCGAGGGTCCCTTCCTGCGCACGCATCGCAGCTATCTCGTCAATCTCAGCTATGTCCAGGGGTTCGAGCGGCGCAAGGACCAGGGCGTTTGTCTGTTCGATCCCGAACTGGGGATCGAGCCTGTTCCGGTCAGCCGGGCCAATATCGTCGCCACGAAGCGCGCACTGGGCCTCTGATCGCAATCGCCGTTCATGCATCTGAGGCGCCGTTCGCGCAGGAAAGCCTGCATTCGAGCATTGTCACTTTGCCCGGGCTTCGCGCGCGCCAAGGTTAACTCCAACAGGTGGACAAACCGCCGATACACAGGGAGGAGAATGCTCATGATTCCGGGAGCGTTCGAATATCACCGGCCAGACAGCCTGGCCGAAGCGACGGGTTTGCTGACCCAGTTGGGCGAGGAGGCGCGCGTTCTCGCGGGCGGTCACAGCCTGATCCCGATGATGAAGCTGCGCATGGCAGCTCCGGAGCATCTGATCGATCTGCAGAATATCGCGGAACTGCGCGATATCTCGGTGGGCCACGGAACGGTCGTGATTGGTGCGATGGTCACGCAGGACCGTCTGATCATGAATGAAGCGCTGGCGAGCGCAGTTCCAATCCTGCGCGAGGCGGCGCTGCAGATCGCCGATCCGCAGGTGCGCTATGTCGGCACGCTGGGCGGCAATGTCGCCAATGGCGACCCCGGAAACGACATGCCTGGCCTGATGCAGTGCCTTGGCGCCACCTATGAACTGTCCGGTCCGAAAGGTACGCGCCAAGTGGCGGCGCGAGATTTCTATGAGAGTGCGTATTTCACGGCGCGGGAGGAAGACGAGATTCTGACCCGCGTTCATGTCCCGGTGCCGGAGAGCCGGGGTTTCGCCTACGAGAAGCAGAAGCGCAAGATCGGCGACTACGCCACCGCGGCGGCGGCTGTGCTGGTCGGCGGCGGGTCCGCCTCGGTGGCGATGACCAACCTGTCGGATACGCCGGTCTGGTCGGAAGAGGCGGGCGCCAAGCTCGCCAGCGGGGATGCCGAAGGATGCGTGGCGGCGATGCTGGCCGCGATCAACCCGGGCGAGGACATGCGTGGGCCCATCGCGTTCAAACACCATGTGGCTGGCGTGATCCTCCGCCGCGCCATCGCACGCGCCCAAAGCCGCGCCTGAGGGAGGATCGAGCCATGGCGAAAATGCATGTCAAAATGAAGATCAACGGCAAGGAGGTCGAGGCACTGGCGGAGCCCCGCACACTGCTCATCCACTTCCTGCGCGAGGATCAGAACATCACCGGGCCGCATATCGGTTGCGAGACCTCGCATTGCGGGGCTTGCACGGTGGATATGGACGGCAAGTCGGTCAAAAGTTGCACGGTTTTCGTAGGCCAGGCAAATGGGGCAGAGATCACCACGGTCGAGGGACTGGTGAACGCGGATGGCTCGCTGGGCGTGATCCAGGAAGCCTTTCGCGAACATCACGGCCTGCAATGCGGCTATTGCACCCCGGGCATGATCACCCGTGCGCACCGGTTCCTGCAGGAGAACCCTGCGCCAACGGAGGAAGAAGTGCGCTTTGGCATGGCGGGCAATCTCTGCCGCTGCACCGGGTATCAGAACATCGTTAAGTCGATCATGGCTGCCGCTCCGGTGTTGGCGGCGGAGAAGGAGGCGGCCGAATGAACGAGATGACGCCGAGCCCCGAGGAGCGCCGCGCAGGCCTCAAAGGCATGGGCAGCGCTCGCAAGCGGGTGGAGGATGCCCGCTTCACCCAAGGCAAGGGCAATTATGTCGATGATATCAAGCTGGATGGCATGCTGTTCGGCGATTTCGTCCGCTCGCCCTATGCCCATGCGCGCGTCGTGAGCGTAGACAAGGAGGCCGCTCTGGCGTTGCCCGGCGTCCATGCGGTCCTCACGGCCGAGGATCTGGCGCCGCTGAACCTGCATTGGATGCCCACCCTCGCGGGCGACAAGCAGATGGTTCTGGCCGATGGCAAAGTGCTGTTTCAGGGCCAGGAGGTCGCCTTTGTCATCGCCGATGACCGCTATATCGCGGCGGACGCGGTGGAGTTGGTCGAGGTCGAATACGAGGACCTGCCAGTGGTCACCGACCCCTTCAAAGCGCTGGAGCCCGATGCGCCCGTGCTGCGTGAGGACATCGCCGACCGGACCGAGGGCGCCCATGGCCCGGTCCGCCATCCCAACCACATCTTCACTTGGGAGCAGGGCGAAAAGGAAGCGACCGAAGAGGTGCTCGCGGGCGCGGACGTGGTGGCGGAGGAGATGATCTATTACCACCGCACGCATCCCTGCCCGCTGGAAACCTGTGGCGCGGTCGCGTCGATGGACAAGGTGAACGGCAAGTTGACCGTCTGGGGCACGTTCCAGGCGCCCCACGCGGTGCGCACGGTCGCCTCGCTGATATCTGGCATTGCCGAGCACAATATCCGCATCGTCAGCCCGGATATCGGCGGCGGCTTCGGCAACAAGGTTGGGGTCTACCCTGGCTATATCTGCGCCATCGTGGGCTCCATCGTCACCGGCGTGCCGATCAAATGGGTCGAGGACCGGATGGACAACCTGATGTCCACGGCCTTTGCCCGTGACTATCACATGCATGGCAAGATCGCCGCGACCAGCGAGGGTAAGATCACCGGCCTCTGGTGTCACACCACCGCCGATCATGGCGGCTTCGATGCCTGCGCCGACCCGACCAAGTTCCCGGCGGGATTCATGAATATATGCACCGGGTCCTATGACATCCCGACGGCTTATCTGGCCGTGGATGGCGTCTACACGAACAAGGCACCGGGGGGCGTGGCCTATCGCTGTTCCTTCCGGGTGACGGAGGCTGCCTATTTCATCGAGCGGATGATCGAGGTGCTGGCGATCAAGCTGAACATGGACGCGGCCGAGCTGCGCCGGATCAACTTCATCAAGGCGGATCAGTTCCCCTATCAGAGCGCGCTCGGCTGGGAGTACGACTCGGGCGATTATCATACCGCCTGGGACAAGGCGCTGGCCGCGGTCGGCTATGACGATCTGCGCAAGGAACAGGCCGGGCGCGTCGCGGATTTCCAGGCGGGCAAGACCCGCAAGCTGATGGGGGTCGGGCTCACGCATTTCACCGAGATCGTGGGCGCCGGGCCGGTCAAGAATTGCGATATTCTGGGCTTGGGCATGTTCGACAGTTGTGAGATCCGGATCCACCCAACCGGGTCGGCCATCGCGCGGCTGGGGACGATCAGCCAGGGGCAGGGTCACGCGACGACCTTTGCGCAGATCCTGGCCTCGGAGATCGGCCTGCCTGCCGATGACATCACGATCGAGGAAGGGGATACGGACACCGCCCCCTATGGCCTCGGCACTTATGGCTCGCGCTCGACCCCGGTCGCGGGGGCCGCGACAGCGATGGCCGGGCGCAAGATCCGCGCCAAGGCGCAGATGATTGCGGCCTATCTGCTGGAAGTCCATGACGACGACGTGGAATTCGATATCGACCGCTTTGTCGTCAAGGGTGCGCCGGAGCGGTTCAAGACCATGAAGGACATCGCCTTTGCGGCCTACAACCAGGCGATCCCGGGGATCGAGCCGGGGCTGGAGGCGGTCAGCTACTACGACCCGCCGAACATGACCTATCCCTTCGGCGCCTATATCTGCGTGCTGGATGTCGATGTCGATACGGGCGAGGTGGAGATCCGCAAATTCTACGCGCTCGACGATTGTGGTACCCGAATCAATCCGATGATCATCGAGGGACAGGTCCATGGCGGCCTGACCGAGGCGCTGGCCATAGCGATGGGCCAGGAGATCGCCTATGACGAGGATGGCAACCACAAGACGGCGACGATGATGGATTTCTTCATCCCGACCGCGTGGGAGACACCGCATTACGAGACCGATCACACCACCACCCCCAGCCCGCATCACCCGATAGGCGCCAAGGGCGTGGGCGAGAGCCCGAATGTGGGCGGTGTGCCCTGCTTCTCGAACGCGGTGCATGACGCGTTTCGCCCCTTTGGTCTGACCCAGACCCATATGCCGCACGATCATTGGCGGGTCTGGCAGACGGCGAACAAGCTGGGCCTGCATGGCTGAGCCTTGGCGCGGGCAACACCAGAGGTCCCGGGTCAAGCCCGGGACAGCATGGCACCTGGGATGACCCAAGAAGATCTGAAAGAGCGGTTGCTCGCGGCCGGATACGTCGCGGACGACGCTCTGGCGGTGGCCCTGCATCTGTCGCTGGTTCTGGGACGGCCGCTTTTGCTGGAGGGGCCTGCGGGTGTCGGCAAGACCGAGATTGCCAAGGCCCTGGCCGAATTGCAGGAAACGCGGCTGATCCGCCTGCAATGCTATGAGGGGCTGGACGCGTCGCAGGCGATTTACGAGTGGAACTATCAGCGCCAGCTTCTGGCCCTGCGCGCCAGCGGGGAGCGGAGCGAGGAGGCTGTGTTCTCCGAAGACTACCTCCTCAAACGGCCCTTGCTGGAGGCGATTCAGCAGCAGACCGCTCCTGTTCTGCTGATTGACGAGATCGACCGGGCGGACGAGGCGTTCGAGGCCTATCTGCTGGAAATCCTGGCTGAATGGCAGATCACGGTGCCTGAACTGGGCACGATCTCAGCGCGCAGCGTGCCAATGGTGGTGCTGACAGCAAACGGCACGCGAGACCTCTCCGACGCGCTGCGTCGACGCTGCCTTTACAGTTTCATCGATTATCCCGACCCGGCGGCCGAGATGGCCATCCTGAACCGCCGCCTGCCAGGGTTAGAGCCACTGCTGGCGCGCCAGATCATCCACACCGTTCAGGCGGTCCGACGCGAAGACCTGGAGAAGGTGCCGGGCATTGCCGAGATGCTGGACTGGGCCGCGGCGCTCTCGGGCCTGGGGATCAACGATCTTTCGGACGATCCGGCGGTGGCGCAGGCCAGCCTGGTCTGCCTGCTGAAAACCGCCGCCGACCGCGATGCGGTGCCGCTGGAGGTGCTGGCGCGGATCCTCGGTAAGGCCGCCTGATGCGCGCGACGCGGTTCACCCGATCGGACAGCGGTCCCGCCGAGCGGGTGGCGGGCTTCATCGCCCATCTGCGGATGAACGGATATGCCGTCGGGCCTGCCGAGACCGCGGATGCTTTGGCGGCCCTTGCTTCGGTCGATGCGACTGACCCTGCAGCGGCGCGGCTGGCGATGCGGAGCCTGCTGGCCTCGGGCGAGGCGCGCTGGGAGGGCTTCGACGATCTCTACGACGCCTATTGGTTCAATACCGGGCGTCAGCGCCGGGCCGAGGCTAAGGCCGACCATATCCGTACGCAATCCGCGCGCCCGACCCTTTGGCAGCCTCATCTGGCGCCCGATACCGCCACTGGCGAGAGCGGCTCATCGGAAGCGGACAAGCGCCCGGATACCGGTGACAGTCAAGCCGAGGGCACCGATGGCCGCCTGATCGCCACCCGCACCGACAATCTCAGCCGCCGCGATCTGCGCGAACTGGTGGACGAGGAGAGCCTGAAAGCGGCGGAGGACGTCGCCCAGCGTCTGGCGAAGGCGCTGCGCGACCGCTGCTCGCGCCGCAATCAGGCAGCACAGCGCGGGGCGCGGCTGGACATGCGCCGCATTCTGCGTGCCAGCCTGGCGCGTGGGGGCGAGCCGCTGGATCTTTACCGTCGCCACCGTCCGGACCGCCGGATGCGGATTGTCGCGCTCTGCGATGTCTCCGGTTCGATGAGCGTCTATTCCCGGGTCTTTCTGGCATTCGTCCGCGGGCTGATCGGCATAGATATGCGGGCCGAAGCCTATTTGTTCCACACTCGCCTGATCCGGGTCACCGATGCTTTGCGCGACCGCGACAGCCTGCGCGGTGCCGGGCGGCTGAGCCTGATGGCGGAGGGGTTTGGCGGTGGTACGGACATTGCCGGGTGCCTAGAGACCTTCAACCAGGGCCATGCCGCGCGGGCGGTGAACGGGCGGACGGTGGTGCTGGTCCTCTCTGACGGCTATTGCACGTCGCCGCCCGAGAAGCTGGGCGATGCGTTGAAACGCCTCGGCCGCCGTGCCGGGCGGATCGTCTGGCTGAACCCGCTTCTGGGCTGGAAGGATTACACCCCCGTAGCGCGCGGGATCGCGGCGGCTATGCCCCATCTCGACGCCCATCTGCCAGCCAATACCATTGCTGCGCTGGCCGCGTTGGAACCCGAATTCGCACGGATCTGAGACGATGACGCGGTTCGATATCTTCGACGTGATCGAGCGTCTGCGTCGCGAGGCCCGACCCTTCACCATGGTCACGGTGGTGCGCACGGCGGATGCGACCTCCGCCAAGGCAGGTGCCAAGGCAGCGGTGACGGCGGAGGGTGAGATCCTGGGCCATCTGGGCGGTGCCTGCGTGAAGCGCGCCGTGCGCCAGGCCGCTGTCGAAGCGCTGAAGACGGGCCAGGCGCGGATGATCCAGGTACGCCCCGCCGACAACATGGACCGCCCCGCGCCGGATATCGCCGTGCATTCCAGTGGGTGTCCATCAGGTGGGACGGTCGATCTCTTCATCGAGCCGTATCGCATGCCGCCCCGGCTGATCATTCTGGGGGATACGCCGATTGCGAGCGCCATCGCGGCCCATGGTCGGCTTATGGGCTTCCAGGTGACCGACGATCTCGCAGGCGACGGTGCATCGGATTTCGTGGTGATCGCGTCGCAGGGAAATTCCGATGAAGCCGCGCTTGCCAAGGCATTGGCGAGCTCGGCCCAGCATATCGCGATGATCGCCAGCCAGCGCAAGGCACAGGTGCTGGTGGAGCGTCTGGCAGCCAGCGGCGTGCCTCGCGTACAACTGGAACGCCTGAAGGCGCCCGCCGGGCTGGATCTGGGCGGGATCGACCCGCACGAGATCGCAATCTCTGTCCTGGCGGAGATTGTTGCCTTGCGCCACCGCAACCAGGATGGAGTTAGAGTCCGCCCCGACGAATAATGAAGTCGGCGATTTCCTGCGGGCCTGCCCCGGCGCGGAGTTCGGTCATCAGGAAGGGACGCTCACCGCGCATCTCCTTGGCGTCACGGCGCATCACCTCCAGCGAAGCGCCCACATGGGGGGCCAGATCGGTCTTGTTGATCACCAGCAGGTCCGAGCGGGTGATCGCAGGCCCGCCCTTGCGCGGGATTTCCTCGCCGGCTGCCACATCGATCACATAGATCGTCAGATCAGCCAGTTCCGGCGAGAAGGTCGCCGAGAGGTTATCCCCGCCGCTCTCGACGAAAACCACATCCAGATCGGGATGCGCCGCGTTCAGTTCGGCAATCGCGGCGAGGTTGATCGAGGCGTCCTCGCGAATGGCTGTATGCGGGCAACCGCCGGTCTCCACCCCTTTGATCCGATCGAGCGGCAGGGCCTGCAGACGCATCAGTGCCTCTGCGTCCTCGCGGGTGTAGATGTCGTTGGTGATCGCGGCGATGGAGTAATTCGCGCGCATTGTCTTGCAGAGTGCAGCCGTCAGCGTGGTCTTGCCCGCCCCTACCGGGCCGCCGATGCCGACCCGTAGCGGGCCATGGGGCGACTTCACCGATGACGTCATGAGCGGAAGAGCCTCACATCTTGGGTTTCGTGGCGCATCGATGCGATGTCGGCGAGGATTGCACAGCCGCCGAGGTCGTCCAGCGTGGCAGCCAGGGCATCTTCGGTTAGCGTGGCAATACCGGGCGCAAGTCGGGACTGGATCACCTGCCCCTGGGTCTGGCCCAGCGGCACCAGGCGGATCGCGGCGGAGATCAGATTGGCCGCGAAGGCGGTCAAATAGGCGTGAATGGTTTCGCGGCGCGGTAACCCCACCAGGGCCGCTGCCTGGCCCAAAACCACCGGATAGGGTGCCGGGGCCAAGTCCAGCCCGCGCGCAACGCCGGTTACCTCGGCAAAGGCCGCGCCCTGCGCCATGGTCTCCTCTAGCCGCTCGGCGGTGGGCGCCAGCGCCTCCGCCAGCCCTGCCACGTCTTCGCCGCGCATCGCATGGGCCAGAAGGATGGCATCGCTGCGCCCCGCCCCGTGATGCAGGCAATCCGCAATCCATGCCTGGGCCGAAGCCGCATCGCCGATTGCGCCTACCTCCATCGCCCATTCGAGCCCGTGCGAGAAGGTGAATGCCCCCACCGGATAGGACGGCGACAGCCAGGTCAGCAGTGTTGCAATCGGCTCAGTCATGGCGGTGCGGGATATGGGCGTTCGGGTTGGCGTGGGGATCATGGCTGTGAGAATGCCCATGGGTCCGGCCATAGCCATAGGCGCCGCCTTCTGGCTGGAACGGGGCATCCACATGGGTGACCTCGGCCCCCAGGCCGCGCAGCATCTCTTCCAGCACATGATCGCGCTGGATCAGCAGGCGGTTGGCCTGCACCTCGCAGGGCGTGTGCCGGTTGCCGATATGCCAGGCGAGCCGTGCGAGGTCGCCGCGCACGTCGGCCAGCGGTTCCGCAACCGCGCAGATCGTGACCCGGAGCCCATCGTCCAACTCCAACGCATCGCCATCCGCAAGCTCGGTCGCTTGCGCGAGGTCGAGCAAGATCTCCTCGCCTGTCTCCAGCGCCAGCACCCCGCGCCTGCAATAGCGGTCCTGATAAGGCAGTCGCAGGGTCTCGCCCGCCGCCCCGCCCTGCGGGATATGTGCCGTCGCGCGTCTCACGGCGCTTCTGCCGAGATCGCGATGGGGCGATAGGTGTACTGATAGGCATCCGGCGTTTCGCCCGCGGCCAGGAAAAACGCGAAACCCAGATCGCTGAGATAGAAGTATTCCGTCGTCCAGCCCGCCCCGAATAGCTGCCTGAGGGTCGAGGTCACGACCCGCCCGGTATACTGGCAGGCGCCAATCCGCATCTCGCTCACCTCGCCTTTCCTGATGGTAAGACGGTGTTTGATCGGCACCTCCCCCCCGCTGGAAAACACCTCCACCGCCCCCGCCCAGGTGTCAGGAGTGTCCGGGTCCGGCAGGGCCGCCGGGTCGGCATAGACGTAGCGGTTCACGGTTGCGTCGTTGATCTCGCCATCCTGCAGGTTGCCATCTTGCAGGAAATAAAGGCCCAGATGGCTCTTGGTCACGATCACGTCCTCCGGCCCGTAGGTGCTGGTCTCGATCACCACATCGCCCTCGCGCCGAAAATGCAGAAGCCCGCCGTCATCTGTTTGAATCCAAACACCATTTCCGGCCATGGCCTCGGGCCCCGGGCAGGCCCACGCCGCGCCACCGGCGGCGGCAGTGACCAGCAGGAGCGCGCCCAGCAGGCGCATCAGAACAGGAAGTAGCGCTGCGCCATGGGCAGCACCTCCGCCGGTTCGCAGGTCAGAAGCTCGCCATTCGCGCGGACCTCGTAGGTTTCGGGATGCACCTCGATTTCGGGCGTTGCATTGTTCAGCACCATCGAGGCCTTCGAGATATCGCGGCAGGTCTTCACCGCGACAGTGTCCTTCGCCAGCCCCAGGCTTTGGCCGATCCCCTCCGCCGCCGCGCTCACGAAGGTGACGGAGGAGCGTTCCAGCGACCGGCCATAGGCGCCGAACATCGGGCGGGTATAGACCGGTTGTGGTGTTGGGATCGAGGCGTTCGGATCGCCCATCTGGGCACAGGCAATCGTGCCGCCGATCAGCACCATTTCGGGCTTCACGCCGAAAAACGCGGGGTTCCAGAGGCAGAGATCCGCGCGTTTGCCCTCCTCCACGCTGCCGATCTCGTGGCTCATCCCATGGGCAATCGCCGGGTTGATGGTGTATTTCGCGATGTAGCGCCGGGCGCGGAAGTTGTCGTTGTCGCCGGTCTCCTCCGCCAGCCGCCCGCGCTGGCGCTTCATCTTGTCGGCGGTCTGCCAGGTGCGGATTGCGACCTCTCCCACGCGGCCCATGGCCTGACTGTCCGAGGCGATGATCGAGAAAGCGCCCATATCGTGCAGGATATCCTCGGCCGCGATGGTTTCGCGCCGGATCCGGCTTTCGGCGAAGGCGACATCCTCCGGGATCGACTTGTCCAGGTGGTGGCACACCATCAGCATATCCAGATGCTCCTCCAACGTGTTCACGGTGAAGGGGCGCGTGGGGTTGGTGGAGGAGGGGATCACATGGTCCAGCCCGCAAACCTTAATGATATCAGGGGCATGGCCGCCGCCTGCGCCTTCGGTGTGGAAGGCATGGATGGTGCGGCCTTTCATGGCGGCGACGGTGTTCTCCACGAACCCGCTTTCGTTCAGCGTGTCGGTGTGGATCATCACCTGCACGTCCATTGCGTCGGCGACCGAAAGGCAGCAATCGATGGCGCCGGGCGTCGTCCCCCAATCCTCATGCAGCTTCAACGCGCAGGCGCCGCCCCGCACCATCTCCTCCAGCGCTGCGGGCTGCGAGGCATTCCCCTTGCCTGAGAGTCCGAAATTCATCGGAAACGCATCCAGCGCCTGCAGCATCCGCCCGATATGCCAGGGCCCCGGCGTGCAGGTGGTGGCGAGCGTGCCATGGGCGGGCCCGGTGCCGCCCCCCAGCATGGTGGTGATGCCGGAATGCAGCGCGTCCTCCACCTGCTGCGGACAGATGAAGTGGATATGCGCGTCAAAGCCGCCCGCAGTCAGGATTTTCCCTTCCCCCGCAATGGCTTCGGTGCCGGGGCCGATGACGATATCGACGCCTGGCTGTGTATCCGGATTGCCCGCCTTGCCGATCTTGTGGATGCGCCCGTCGCGCAGACCGACATCGGCCTTGTAGATGCCGGTATGGTCTAGGATCAGCGCATTGGTGATGACGGTGTCCACGGCGCCGTCCGCCCGGGTGGTCTGGGATTGCCCCATCCCGTCGCGGATGACCTTGCCGCCGCCGAACTTCACCTCCTCGCCATAGGTCGTAAAATCTTGTTCTACTTCGATAAACAGCTCGGTATCGGCCAGGCGCACCCGGTCACCGGTGGTCGGGCCGAACATTGCGGTATAGGTCGGTCGGGGGATGGATGTGGACAATACAAACCTCCGCGTAAGCGGGCTTCAGATTGGATTGACGAAAAGGCCGCCAAGGAGCGTGGCACTGACCAGAATTGTAAAGATTTGAAAGCCCTTCCAGAACTGACTGCGATGAACTTCGGGGTCAGGCCAGGTCTCATTGCGAAGACGTGTTTCCCAGCCGCTCGGCGTTGTGAATGGCAAGTCGCTGTCGTGATGCGCGTAGGCGTAAACCTCTACCTCAGAAAGATATTTTCCAAGTTCGCGCGTCACCGCCACGGTTGCTTCGAAGTTCTTGCGGGCGATATGGACGATCGCGACGGGCACGAGAGATGCGATGAGGGCGGCTTCGGTTGAGACCGAGAAACTGCCCAGGCCTGGCACCGTCAGCTTGGTCGCAATCGCGAGCAGGTAGATGGATCCGACGAGTACCACGGTGCGCGACACCGTTCGGTCTAGCGAATGGATATGTACGATGATCTCTTCACGCAGGGCGCGATATTCCTCAAATGCGAAGTCTGCGGCAATCCGTGCCATCAAAGATCTCCCATCACCTTCCGATTGAACCCAAAAATCTGTCGCGCGCCGCTGAGCGGGATCAGTTGGACCTCGCGGCTTTGGCCCGGTTCGAACCGGACCGCGGTGCCCGCGGGGATGTCCAGGCGGGTGCCTCGGGCGGCTTCCCGGTCGAAGTCTAGCGCTTCGTTGGTCTCGTAGAAATGATAGTGGCTGCCGACCTGAACGGGGCGGTCGCCGGTGTTGGCGACCATCAGTGTGATCGCCTCGCGGCCCTCGTTTAGGAGGATCTCGCCATCGGCGCAGAGGATTTCTCCAGGGATCATCGGGGGGCTCCTGCGGCTGGATTTGCTGTGCGGAGATACGCGACATGCGGCGCGACAAAATACGCGACTTTGTCGCGCGATTTGTCGATTAACTCGGATCTACCGCGATTTGCGCGGGTTGAAACCGCACGCCCAAGGTCCCGGATCAAGTCCGGGACAGGGTCGGAACGGATGGCGATATCGGTCATCGGATCGGCTGGTGAACGGTCACCAGCTTGGTGCCATCGGGAAAGGTCGCTTCGACCTGAACGTCGTGGATCATCTGGGGCACGCCCTGCATACATTGTTCGGCGGTGATGACATGGGCGCCGGCCTCCATCAGGTCGGCGACCGTGCGGCCGTCGCGGGCGCCCTCCACCACGAAATCAGTGATCAGCGCGATGGCTTCCGGGTGGTTCAGCTTCACGCCGCGGTCGAGGCGGTTGCGGGCCACCATAGCGGCCATCGAGATCAACAGCTTGTCTTTCTCGCGGGGGGTGAGCTGCATGGTTCAGATCTTCCAGACTTGGGGCAGGGGGCCACCGCGCAAAAGCTCCAGCATCGGGATCAGGTGGCGGCGCAGGTCGAAGCCGCTGGGAGCCAGGATACGGGCGGTGAGGAGGCCCGCGCGTGGGCAACTGGCGCCCGCACTGGCAGGCAACAATTCGCGTAGTCGGTCGAGCAAGCGTTCGGCGTCGGGGCTGACCAGCAGCAGGCTGGCCATTGCCCCCGCGCCGTCGAGCGTGCCGGGCCGCGCGAGGGTTGCCGCAGCGTCGCCGTCGAGGCGTAGGCTGTCGGCATAGACGAGCTGTCCGCCCCGGCGCACCCGCCAATGGTCGGCGAAGCGGAGGGCGCCCAGCGTCTCGCCCATCGCATGGCGACCGAAGACGATGGGCTCCACCGCCAGCAGGGTGGCATCGGGGGCCAGATCCACGTCCAGCCGCCGGATCAGCGCCGCGCGGTCATACAGGATCGTCTCCTGCGGCAGCCAGTGCAGGGTCGCGCCTGCGGCGGCAGTGAGTCTTGTCGTGACCTGCCCCGTCTCGCCCGGCAGCGCGCGATAGGCACGCTCGGCGGTCTGGGTGCTGAGGGTCAGGTGCGCGCCGCCGTCGGCCCGCGCGGCCCATGCAAAGCGGTCGCCGCCCGTGATCCCACCTGCCGTGTTGAGCAGCACGGCGGTCAGTGCGCCCCCTGCCATGTCCTGATGGTTGCGGGGAAAGAGCGCCTTGGCCGAGCCCGCCTGGTAAAGCTTGGCCAGCGCCGTATCGCCCTCGCGCCGACGCGCAGCCACACGCACCTCGCCCCGTGCGCGGGGCTGCGTGGCTCGGCTGCTGGACGGGGTCTGACGCTGGATCGTTGTGAGCATGCTTCCGATACTTGCGCCTGCCTGGCGCGTCTGCCGTTTCGAGTCGCAAGGCGACCATGCGCGGCGCCGGGCGGCAACTGAAATTCAGCGATCTGTCCAAAGAAACCTGAATTTTGCACAAAAATTGGCGTCAATCATCCTCAAAATGTTCATCAAATAGGCGCTCAAATGTAATTGTGCATAGTGCGATCTCTTTCGCCTGCGATCTTTTTCCGGTGCAGCATCACGTGACCCGTGAGCCGGACCGGTCAGCAGCAGGCTGGCGGGGAAGGCGAAGGGGTGTGTGACGACGGGTCGACGCAGCAATCTTCCCAGCCGCCACACGGTTTGCAACCGAAGCCGCGGGGAATGACCTGTGCTGATCGGTCGAACGAGGCAAGACCCCGCGCTGAACGCAGTCCTTCGCCGCATGGGAGAAGATGAACGCACACATTCCGGGAACTCATGCTGGGCGCGGCGCTGGCCGGTGCCCTCGGCGCCACGGCGCAGGCCGAGGAGACGATCAAGGTCGGGGTTTTGCGCTCGGTGTCTGGCACGATGGCGATCTCCGAGACGACTCTCAAAGACGTCATGCTGATGCTGATCGAGAAGCAGAACGAGGAAGGTGGACTTCTGGGCAAGATGTGGGAGCTGGTGGTTCACCCGGCCTCGGACTGGCAGCCTTTTGCCGAGAAGGCGCGCGCGTTGATCGAGGTTAACGAGATCGCGGCGGTCTTTGGGCCTGTACACCGATCAGCCGGAAATCGGTGCTGCCAGTCTTTGACGAGTTGAACTCGATCCTGTTCTGCCCCGTGCAATACGAAGGCGAGGAGAGTCAGCGCAACGTCTTCTATACCGGGGCCGCGCCGAACCAGCAGGCGATCCCGGCGGCGGATCACCTGATGGACGAGGAAGATGTCGAGCGCTGGGTGCTGGCGGGCCTGGAATTATTTCATGAGCGCCGAGAGCGATGCCAATGACACCTTTATCGAGGATTGGCATGCCTTTTGATACGCGAGATCGAGCCGCGCGGATCCTATGGTGATCCGATTATGCCCGATTTCATGGTGTTCCTGAACTGGGAGGAGCCGCCCTGGTTCTGGCAGGGGTTCGACCTGTTCTGGTCCGCCTGTCTGATGGTGGTGGCGGTGCCGGGGCTGCTGGCCTTTACCTTCGGCTATCTGGCGTTTCACACCCGGGTGACGGGGGTCTATCTGAGCATCATCATCCAGGCGCTGAACTATGCCCTGGTGCTGGCCTTCTTCCGCAGCGATATGGGGTTCGGCGGCAATAACGGGCTGACCGATTTCAACGACGTGCTGGGCATCGACCTGCGCGCCGACGCGACGCGGGCGGCGGTGTTTGCCGGGTCCGCCCTGGCGCTGGGCTTCGTGATCTGCCGGGTGGCCGTCACCTCGCGGCTGGGCATCGGGCGCAAATTCCAGAAACCGACGGTGTTCGAGACCCAGAGCGTGGCGGACAACATCATGCTCTCGCTTGCCGGCAAACGGTCGGTTTGGGAGACGCTGCGGGCGCGGCTCCAGGCGGCGGAGGAGAGCCGCGTTGCCGAAATCCTGGCAACCATCCGCCTGGAGGAACGGCGCCACGACCTGGCCGCCGATCTAGCCATGGGCAAAAGCAATGGCTGGAGATCGGGATGCTGCTGGCCCAGGATCCCAAGGTGCTGATGGTGGACGACCCGGCGGCGGGGCATGACCGATGCAGAGACGATGCACACCGCCGACCTGCTGCGCCGGATCGCTGGCGGGCACACCATTATGGTGGTGAAACATGACATGGACTTCGTCCGCGCCCTGGATGTGGAGGTGACTGTGCTGCACGAGGGGTTCGGTCCTGTCCGAAGGCTCGTAGATCATGTGAGCGCCGATCCGCGTGTGATCGAAACCTATCTGGGGCGCGACGGGGCCGGCAAGACCTCGCTGATGCGCCTCATTGCGGGGCAGCAGACCGTTTCAAGCGGCGGAATTGCATGGGAGTGAGAGAATGGTGCCGCTCTGCGCCCTTCGGAAGGGGCGAGGCGCGGGATCGCCTATGTGTCCCAGGGGTGCGAGATTTTCCCGCTGCTGATCGTGCGCGTGAATCTGGAGACCGGATTTGCCGGGCTACCGCGCGAGTAGCGCCATGTGCCCGAAGAGGTGTTCACGCTCTTCCCCGTGCTGGTGGAACAGTATTTCGAATTCGCCTGGGAACTGGCCGACGATGTGGTCGTGCTGGATTGCGGCGCCGTGGTGATGGAGTGGCCGCGCGCGGATCTGTCGGCGGAGCGGGCCTCGGCGCTGGTCTCCTTCTGAGGCTCAGCCGCCCCGGTGCTTGAAGCTGTCGCGCCGGAACGAGTAGAGCGCCGCCGGGTCCACCGCCACATCGACCACCGCGGGCTTGTCGCTGGCGAGGGCGGCTTCGACCGCAGGCGCCACGTCGGCCAGCCGGTCGGCGCGAAAGCCCTCTGCGCCGTAGAGCCGGGCGGCCTCGTCGAAGGGCGGGCTCGAAACATCCGCGCCGATATAGCGCCCGTTGAAGAAGTCGCGCTGATAGGCCTTTTCCGCCCCCCAGCATTGGTTGTTCATGACGATGGTGACCGTGTTTATGCCGTGATCGACGGCGGTGGACAGCTCGCTGATCGTCATGCCGAAACCGCCATCGCCCATCAGGCTGACCACCGGGCGTTCGGGCCTCGCGCATTTCACGCCAAGGCCGCAGGCGAACGAAAACCCCACCAGCCCGAAATCGAGCGGGGTGAAAAGACTGCCGGGCGTCCAGTAGTTCAGCGCGTCGGTGGCCTGGAGGCAGAGCGTGCCCGCATCCATGGTGATCGCGGCCTCGCGCGGCAGCACCCGGCGCAATTCCTTGAACAGACCGGAGGGTTGGGTCGGGTGGCTCTCGACCGCGTCGGCATCGCGGGCGGCGAGGAGGGCTGTGCGGTCCGCCTGGAACTGCTGGGTCCAGCTTTCCAGTGCAGCGCGCTGGCCGAGGAGGTGCAGGGCCTCGGTCAGTTGTCCGGCTGCGGTGGGCGCGTCGGCCCAGATACCGATTTCGACCGGGAAGAACCGCCCGATGGCGGTGGGCTCGATTTCCACCTGAATGATCGCCGCGTCTCGGTTGATGTTGTCGTAGCTGTAGAAGGTGGAGTTGAAGCCGAGCCGCGTGCCAAGCGCCAGGATCACATCGGCCTGTTTCACCAGGCGCGAGGCGACCGCATTGCCGCGCGGACCCATTTGGCCGGCGTTCAGCGGATGACCGAAGGGGATCGCGTCGCCGTGGCCGGGCGAGGTGACGATGGGGCAATCCAGCGCCTCGGCCAGCGCACAGGCAGCCCCGTGCCCACCGGTGGTCTTGATGCCGCCGCCCGCGACGATCACCGGGCGTTCGGCCTGGGCCAGGCGTTTCGCGGCCTGGGCAATCGCGTCCGGATGGGCCGCCGGGACGGACATGTTGCGATAGGTTTCGGGTGCCTGTGGGGCGTCGAAGTCGGCCTGGGCGGCCAGCACGTCGCGGGGCAGGTTCAGATGCACCGGGCCCCGGCGGGGGCAAAGCGCGGTGCGGAACGCCTCGCGAAACAGTTCCGGCACACGGTCGGCGGAGGGGGCGGTCCAGGTCTTCTTCGTGACCGGGGTGAAGAGCGATTGCTGGTCCACCTCCTGAAACGCATCGCGGTAGATATGGCCCTGGGCCAGCATTCCGGCGATGGAGACGACCGGCGAGAACGCCGCTTTCGCCTGCGCGAGGCCGGTCACCAGATTGGTGGCTCCCGGCCCGTTCTGCCCGGCCAGAACGACGCCTGCGCGGCCCGAGGCACGGGCGAAACCATCCGCCATATGAGTGCCTGTACGCTCGTCATGCACGCCGATGAAACGGATTCCCTCGGCATCGTAGAGCGCGTCGAACATCTCCATCGTGGCCGAGCCGATCAGGCCGAAGACATGGGAGGTGCCCTCGGCCTTCAGCGCCTCGATCGCGGCCTGGCCGCCGCTCAGTTTCTTAGTCATGGCAGGGTCCTTCGCAGGAAATCCAGGATGGGGCCGGTGAAGCTGTCGGGGTCCTCGATCAGGCCCAGATGCTTGAGATGGGGGAGGATCAGGGTTTCCGCCCCGGCGATCTCGGCGGCGATGTCGTGGGACATGGCGGGCGTGCTGCCGCTGTCGTTCTCGCAGGTCATCACCAGGGTCGGGGCGGCGATGGGGGGCTGGGGCGCGATCAGTTCGCGCACACCGTGGGCCAGCACCCAGGCAGCACCCGCATAGCTGTCGGCATCGACCCGCTCGCGCCATTCGCGCACGCGTGCGGGGCCGGGGCCCTCTGCCAGATGTGCGGGCGTGAACCAGCGTTTCAGGGCATCGGGCAGGGTCGCCATCGTGCCCTGGTCGCGGACTTGCGCCGCGCGGGCCTCCACTGCTGCCTGCCCCTCCGTACCCCGGTCGTGGGGCGAGTTCAGGATCACCAAGCTCTGCAGCCGCCCCGCATGGTCCATCGCGAAGCGCCGGTTGATCATGCCGCCGATGGAGAAGCCGACCAACGTGGCCCGCGCGATGCCGGTTTCGTTCAGCAGCCCGGCGATCTGGTCGGCGTAGAGCGCCAGCGAGGGCATTCGTGGCGCGGGCGCGCTGTCGCCATGGCCATAGAGGTCGTAGCGCAGCACGCGGCACTCGGCGAAGGCCGGCAAATGCACATCCCACAGCGACCGGCAGAGGCCCAGCCCGTGGATCAGCACCAGTACGGGCGCGCCCGGCGGTCCCCTGAGGTCATAGGCCGTGCCGTCCGCGGCCCGTTTGGAAAGCCCGTCAGACACCTGCGGGGTTGTCCAGGTCGCGGCCCATCTCCTCCAGATCCTGATAGCGGTTGCCGATCCGGTGGTTCGGGTGCCCGCCGACCGAGGCGCCCAGCGCCACCGCGATCTCGTCCTCGGCCGGTGCGTCCGGCACGTTCAGGTGAATGGTTTGGTAGTGCGAGCGCAGCCCGCCATCGTGTTTGTGCATCAGAGGGATCATCATCGGCGCGCCTGCCGCGCCGCGGGTATTGGTGAAGGCGAGATAGGATTTCGCGCCGACGGCCTCGCGGAACTGGTTGCCGAAATGCAGCGTGTGGGTCATCGCCTGGGCATGCTCGATCTCGCCCCCCATGCCGACGATCGAGGCCTTGCCGAACCCCTCCAGCCGGTCGCCGGTCACGTCCAGGATCAGGCCGGTCAGCAACTTGCCCAGACCCGGGGCGACATCGTGGATCTCGCCGCGCAGGTTCTCGACAAAGCCACGCCCGTGCCATGGGTTGCGAATGATGGCGATGGCGGCGACCAGCAGGGTGGGCGTGGCGACCGTCTTGCCGCCTTCCTCATAGGTGGTCTGCACCTGGGTGAGCGTGCGGCGCAGGACCGAAGATTTGAACACAGGGACCATCAGGCGAACTCCGGCATGACATCGTCGATAAAGCGCTGCAGCGAGCGTTTCTGCACTGCCATATCCAGCCCCATCGAGGCGTAGTAGATGAAGGCATCCACCCCCAGGTCCTGATACTGGCGCAGCTTGGCGATCACCGTTTCGGGCGTGCCGAACATCAGGTTTTCCTCCAGCATCGCCGGATCGACGCGGACATTGCCCTCCAACTCCTCAAGCGGCACGTTTTCGGGGAAGCCGTTGATCACCTCGCCCTTCTTCATCATCAGGTTGCCGAATTTGCCGAGCACGTTGCGGATCGCTGTGATCGCGGCCTCGCGGTCGGTGTCGTTGTCCCAGACCGCGGTATGGCGCATCAGGGCGAAGGTGGCGTTCCAGCCGCCTGCCTTGGCAATCGCGTCGTCGAGCTGGGCACGGTACTTCTGAGCCTCGGCGAAGGGCATGGTCAGGGGCCAGCACATGATGTTGCACTGGTTCGCGACCGCGTAGTCGAAGGTGACGGGCGAACGGGCCGCGACCCACAGCGGCACCTCCGCCTGCAGCGGTTTCGGGCAGGAGGTGGCGGCTGGGAACTGCCAATAGGTGCCTTCATGGGCGACATCCCCCTGCCAGAGCTGGCGAACCAGCGGCAACATCTCTTGCAGATATTTGTAGCCATCGGTTTGCAGAACGCCGGGGCGCATCCGGTCGAACTCGCGCTGATAGGCGCCCGAGCCCAGGCCAAGCTCCAGCCGCCCGCCGGAGATCAGATCGACCATCGCCGCCTCGCCCGCCAGGTTGATCGGGTGCCAATAGCAGGCATTGGCCACCCCGCAGCCGAGCCTGATCCGGTCGGTATGATCCGCCCACCAGGTCATGATCTGGAACGGGTTGGGGGCGATGGTCATCTCCAGCGCGTGATGCTCGGCCGCCCAGGCGATCTCGAACCCCGCGCGGTCGGCCATCTGAACCATTTCCAGCGTGTGATCGCGCACGGCGGCCATGTCCGCGCTGTCATCCATCCGTTCCAGGTTGATCGCGAGGTGGAATTTCATCGGCTATCTCGGCTTGAAGGGGTTGGCGATGGGATCGTCGGAGAGGTTGACCCAGACCGTCTTGGGCCGGGTGTAGTCATAGAGCGCCTGAAGCCCGCTTTCGCGGCCATAGCCACTGGATTTCATGCCGCCGAATTCCGCAATCGGGCTGATCGCGCGATAGGTGTTGACCCAGACGATGCCCGCCCTCACCCGTTTTGCCATGCGCAGCGAGCGGGCGCTGTCGCGGGTGAAGATGCCGGCGGCGAGCCCGTGGCGCGTGTCGTTGGCGAGCGCCAGGGCCTCGCCCTCGGTCCGGAAGCGCTGGACAGCCAGTACGGGGCCGAACAGTTCGGTGTCCACGATGGTCATGTTCTGGCGCGGGCAGTCGATGATGGTCGGCTGGAAGTAGAGGCCGGGCAGGTCCGGGCGCTGACCGCCCACCAGGACCGTGCCGCCTTCCTCTACTGCCAGGGCCACTTGTCGTTCGATATGGTCGAGCTGCGCTGGCGTGCAGAGGGGACCCATCTCGGTCGCGTCCGCCTGCGGGTCGCCGATGCGGATGTCGCTGGCGATGGCGGTGAGGCGGTCGAGGAAGGCATCCGCGATGTCGGCATGCAGATAGAGGCGCGAGCCCGCGACGCAGCTTTGACCCGTGGCGCCGAAGATCCCCGCGACGCAGCCATTCACCGCGCTGTCGAGATCCGCGTCGTCGAAGACGATGAACGGGGACTTGCCGCCGAGTTCGAGCGAAACCTCGGCAAAGTTTTCGGCCGAGTTTTTCAGGACATGGCGCGCGGCGGCGGGTCCGCCGGTGAAGGCGATCTTTGCGACCAGCGGGTGGGTGGTCAGGCTGCGCCCGCAAGGCTCGGCATGGCCGGTCACGATATTGACGACGCCGGGGGGGATGCCTGCTTGCTCGACCAGCCTGCCAAATTCCAGCAGCGGTGCCGGGGCGTGTTCGGAGGCTTTCAGCACGATCGTGTTGCCCGCCGCCAGCGCCGGGCCGATCTTCACGGCGCTGAGGAACATCTGGCTGTTCCAGGGCACTATGGCGGCGACCACGCCCACCGGTTCACGGTCGGTGAAGACGAACATATCGGGTTTGTCGATCGGCAGGGTGTCGCCATGGATCTTGTCGGCGGCGCCAGCATAGAAATGCAGGTACTCGGCAATATAGGTCGCCTGCCAGGCGGTTTCCTTGAACATCTTGCCGGTGTCGCAGGTCTCGATGCGGCCAATGGCTTCGGAGTTCTGGGCCAGCAGATCGCCCAGCCGGTGCAGGCACTTGCCGCGCTGGGTCGGGGTCATGTCGCCCCAGGGACCGGTTAGCGCCGCGTCGGCTGCGCGCACCGCGCTGTCGATGTCGGCCTCCGTCGCCTCCGGGATCCGCGCCCAGACCTCGCCGCTTGCCGGATTGCGGCTGTCGAAGGTCGCGCCGTCCGAGGCCTGGACCCAGGCACCGTCGATCAGCATGGCATAGGTGGCGATGTCGGTCATGGCCGGGCCTCCCCCGGATCGGAGCAGAGCGGGTGATACCGCCCGGCGAGATATGTGAGCGGCAGGCCGGTGCCCAGGCTGACGCCGACAACCCGGCCGATGCAGATATCGTGGGTGCCCGCGCGCACGCGGCGCTCCAGTGCGCAGGTCAGCGCTGTCGCATCGGCAAAGCCGGGCGGCGTGCCGGTGGTGGCCAGCCCCTCGAACCGGTCGGCCAGCCATGCGTCCTGCTGCCCGGCGAAGCGTTCGGCCAGATCCTCGGCGCCCCGGGGCAGCACGTTCACGCGGAATGTGCGGTTGGCCGCCACCCGCCCGGCAATCTGCGAGCCTGCGTTGAGGCAGACCAGCACAGTGGGGGGATCGGCCGAGACCGCGCAAAAGGCCGAAACGGTCGCGCCGTGGCGCCCCGCCGCGCCGTCGGTCGTGACCACGCAGATGCTGCTGGCGATCCGGCGCATGGCAGCGATGAATTCCGAGCGGCTGGCGGATGTGTCGGACATGGCGTCTCCTCGCCGTCAGGATAGGCAGGCAAGATCGATCTGGATATCAAATAATATTGGACATTTTATTCGGCATATTCGAATTTTAGTCCATGAACGACACTGAACTGCGCACCTTCCTGGCGATTGTAGAAACTGGCAGCCTGGTGCGCGCCTCGAAGGTTCTGAACGTCACCCAATCGACGGTCACCGCCCGGCTGAAGGCGCTGGAGTCCGAACTGGGGCAGACGCTGATCAACCGGCAGAAATCCGGTGCGACGCTGACGCCCGCCGGGGTGCGCCTGCGCCGCTATGCCACCACGATCAACGATCTCTGGCGTCAGGCCCGGCAGGAGACGGCGCTGCCGGATGGCTTCAGCTCGGTCTGCAATATTGCCTGCGAGCCGGATTTGTGGCCCGGCCTGGGCGAGCGGCTGTTCGGCTTCCTGCGCCGGCACAGTCCGGAGGTCGCGATCTCCGTCTGGCTGGGCAGCGGGTCGGAGGTGGCGGAGTGGCTGACCAGCGGTAAGTCCGACCTCGCGCTCAGCTATCAGCCGCACCGGCAGGGGCGCCAGACGGTGCTGGAGCTGCCGCCCGACCGGCTGGTGCTGGTCTCGACCCGGTCGGTCGGGCCGATCCGCTTCGACCCGGCTTATGTCTTTGTCGAGGCGGGGGAGGAGTTCGGGCGCGACCATGCCGCCGCCTATGCCGATGCGGATACGGCGCGGATCAGCTTCAACTCCGCCGGTCTGGGTCTGGAGCATCTGCTGCGCTTCGGGGGCAGCGCCTATCTGCCCCATCGCCTGGTCGGTGAACTTCTGGGTGCGGGGCGGCTGCATCTGCGGCCCGATGCCCCCGAATTCAACCGCCGGATCTATCTGAGCGCGAACGAGACGGCGTTGCGAGCCTGGTCGTGGTTCGACGCCTGCATGACGGATCTGGCGCCGAACCGTCACAAAGTGTGACACGCGGCGCATTTCGTAAGCCGATCTTCGTATTTTTGCCACCATTTGAGGGCAACCCAAGCATGGGAGCCGGGGAGACCACCAGCCACCGCGTGGGCGGGGCTGGTGGCGCTTACTTCTAGGTCACACCCATGGCGTAAACTGCGTGCAGTCCAGTCCGTCAAAATCATCGAAGCCGGCGCTCCGCCGTAGTCCGGAGCCCGCGTTTGGGAGAACGACTTTGAACGACATGCTCCACGATCAGTCCGCATTTTCGATCTGCGAGGAGCCGACCTGGTTCAGCGAATTGCAGTCCAGCTTTGCGCTGCGCTCGCAATTCGTGATTTCGGGCAATGTGCGCGATCTCTATCCCGCGCCCGATGCGGCTGAAATCGCCTTCATTCCGCTGCAGGCCGCGATCTGGCGGGTGTTCGAGCGGGCCGGGGGCGGCGCGCTGTTGATCCACGACCCCGTCGATGGGCTGATTTTGCATCCCGATTGCCACCCGGCCTGCAAAGTGATTCTGAAGGAAGCGGGGATCGAGCTTGGCAGCTTTGCCAATACGCCCAAGAAGATGGCCGAACTGGTGACCGCCGTCATGAACCTTGCGGAGATGCCGACAGCGCTGGTGGTCGACTATGCCTCGACATTGCTGCGCCGCCAGGGGCCAGAGCTTGACCGGATGCTGGTCGCCATCGACAAACTGGCCCGCGCCACTGCGCCGGACCGCCCGGAAGGGGTGGAGGATTGCCCGCCGCGCAATCCGATTATGTGGATCCTGGACCGCCCTGGCGACATGCCCGAGTGGTTTGCCACCCGCAACCCGGCCCTGCGCGACATGGTCATCAATCTACCCGACCTGACCGACCGGATCACCTTCGCGACACTGGTCGCCTCGGGCCTGAAGGATATGAACCAGCTTTCGCCCGAACAGCAGCGCGCCCGGTTGGAGCAACTGGGCGTGCGCTGCGACGGCATGACCCTGATGGAGATCCTGGGCGTGGTCGATCTGGCCTATGCCGAGGAGATCGGCCTGGGCGATATCGAGCTTGCGCTGCGCAGCTATCGCCTGGGCACGACGCGCAACCCGTGGACCTCGCCAGTGATGCGCACCCGGGTCGCCAATTCCAAGGAGATCCTGGAGAAGCGGGTGAAGGGCCAGCCCCGCGCGGTGGAGCGGACCTATGACATCCTGATCCGCTCGATCATGGGGCTTTCGGGGGCGCAGACCACCAACCGGGGCAGCCGCCCGCGCGGCGTTCTGTTCTTTGTCGGCCCGACCGGTGTGGGTAAGACCGAACTTGCCAAGGCGGTGGCCGAGGTGATGTTCGGCGACGAAGCCTCGATGAACCGGTTCGACATGTCCGAATTCATGACCGAAAGCGCCATCGGTCGCCTGATCGGCCCGCCCCCCGGGGCAGCGGGGCACGAAAACGGCGGCGAGTTGGTGAACGCCGTGCGCGCGCGCCCCTTCAGCGTTTTCCTGTTCGACGAAATCGAGAAGGCCAATCCCCGCATTCTGGACATGTTCCTGCAAATCCTCGACGACGGTCGCCTGTCGGATTCCCGCGGCGAGACGGGCTATTTCTCGGAAAGCCTGATCATCTTCACCTCGAATGTGGGCATGGTGGGCGGCGACCGAGCCTCGAATTCGGGCCAGACCGTGCTGCCCTCCGACACCGACGACGCACTGGAGGAGAAGCTGAAAAAGGCGGTCAGCGAGCATTTCCGTTATGAGTTGCGGCGACCCGAACTGATGAACCGCCTGGGCCAGAACATCGTGCCCTTCCAGTTCATCAACATGCAGAGTTCGACCGTGATTTTCAAAGCCGTTGTGCAGCGGGTCATCCAGTCGGTCCGCGAGGAGCATGATGTCGAGATCGTGCTGACCGAGCACGCGATGAACGAGTTGATGGCGGAATGCACCTTCGAACTGATCGATGGCGGGCGCGGCATCGGCAACCGGATCGAGAGCAATCTGATCAACCCCCTGGCCCGGTTCCTGTTCGAGAATCCGAATGCGAAGATGGTCAAGATCACCGATCTCACCACCCGCAACGGACCGCCTGAACTGGTGATGCAGGCCCGTGCGACCTGAGGCGCGCGCCCGCGAGGCCATAGACGCTGGGAGCAGCCTGCTGAGCGCGCTCTAAGCCCGGTCTTCCAGGATCAGGTCCTTGTAGAGTGTACGGATGCGGTGGAATACCGGGCCAGCCTTGCCACCGCCGATCTCCCTGCCGTCGATTTCGAAGACGGGGGTCTGGGCGCCGAACGTGCCGGTGAGGAAGGCTTCCTCGGCCCCATAGGTGTCGACCAGCGAGAAGTTGCGCTCGAAGACCGGGATGCCCTCGGCGCGACAGATCTCGATCACCTTCTGGCGGGTGATCCCGTTCATGCAGTAATCGCCGGTGGAGGTCCAAACCTCGCCCCCGCGTACGATGAAGAAGTTGCAGGCATTGGTGGTGTTCACGAAGCCGAACGGATCGAGCATCAGCGCCTCGTCCGCCCCGGCCCGGATCGCGTGGTTCAGCGCGATGATGCAGTTCAGCTTGGAATGCGAGTTCAGCTTGGCGTCCTGGGTCAGCGGCAATCCGCGATGATGCGGGACGGTATGCAGGCGGATGCCGCGCTCGATCACGCTTTCGTCCGGTTTCGAATGCTCCGCGATGATCACGATGGTCGAACCGAAGATACTCAGATGCGGGTGCTGGAAGGGTTTCTTCTTGCGCCCGCGGGTGACCATCAGGCGGATATGGGCATCCGTCGTCATCTGGTTGGCGGCCAGAGTGTCGCGGATCGCCTGGGTCAACTCCGCGCGTGTCTTGCCAATTTCGAGATCGATATAGAGTGCGGCCTCGTAGAGCCGGTCGAGATGGGCGTCGAGAAAGGCGATATGACCGTCGTAGATCCGCAACCCCTCCCACACGCCATCGCCCAGCATGAAGCCCGAGTCGTAGACCGAGACCCTGGCGTGATCGCGCGGCACGATCTCGCCATCCACATAGATCCTGATGTGGTCGTTGCGATCGTCGGGGGCCGCGTCATGGGTGGAGATATGGGTGTCGGTCATTGGCTCGGCGGGGCTGGTGCCTATTTCGGCAGGTCGCCCTCCACCCCCTTCACGAACCAGTCCATGCCGAGGAGCATGCCATCATCGGCGACCGATCCTGCGGTCACGCGCTCGGCCCCGTCGCGATCCGTTATCGGGCCGGTGAAGGCATGGATCGAGCCGTCGCGGATCCCGGCTTCGGCTGCTTCTGCCATGGCTTTGACCTCGTCCGGCATGTTCTTGTAGGGGCTCATGACGACCTCCTCATCGGCGATCCCGGCCCAGCTGTCGCCGCTCTCCCAGGTGCCGTCCAGAACCGCCTGGGTGCGCTTCACGTAATAGGGCGCCCAGTTGTCCTCGATGGCGGTGAGTTGGGCATTGGGGGCGAATTTCTCCATGTTCGAGGCCTGGCCGAACGCCATGACGCCCGCGGCCTCGGCGGCCTGCAGGGCGGCGGGGCTGTCGGTATGCTGCATGATGATATCAGCCCCCTGAGCGATCAGGGCCTTGGCGGCGTCGGCTTCCTTGCCCGGGTCATACCAGGTGTTCACCCAGACGACCTGCACCGTTATGTCCGGATTGACCTGCTGGGCGGCCAGCGTCGCGGCATTGATGCCGCGCACGACCTCCGGGATCGGGAAGGAGGCGATGTAGCCGATCTTGCCGGTCTTGCTCATCGCGCCCGCGATTTTGCCGATGACGTGGCGGCCCTCGTAGAAGCGCCCGGAGTAAGTTGCCACGTTCGGCGCGCGCTTGAACCCGGTCGCATGTTCGAATTTCACATCGGGGAACTGTTTGGCGACCGTCAGGGTCGGGTCCATGAAGCCGAAGGACGTGGTAAAGATCAGCCCATGACCCGAGGAGGCGAGCTGGCGGATCACCCGCTCCGCATCAGGACCCTCGGAGACGCTCTCGACAAAGGTGGTTTCGACACGGTCGCCGAACTCGGCCTCGATCGCCTGGCGGCCCTGATCATGCTGATAGGTCCAGCCGTGATCGCCCACGGGGCCGACATAGACAAAACCGACTTTCAGATCGGCGGCCTGGACAGTGCCGGCCAGCAGAAGGGCTGTGAAAGCGGCGATGAGTGTTCGGAACATGGGGCTCTCCTGTCGATTCGATTGTCGCGATGGTAACGATGCTGCATCGCGACAACAGCGAAATTTGCGCCTTCCGAGGTAGGTCCAGGGGCGCAGGTGGCAGGGATGGGGCGAAGCCGTCATCTCAGCAAAGCTGAGTGGGCTTGGCTCGCCAAGCCGCCCGCGGGACGCGGGCATGACGGCTGCGCCCCATCCCGGCGGCACCACATGGGGCGAGCGATGCAGGGTGCTCCGGAAATCAATGGCCATCGCATCCAGGTTCTGCTTCGTTGGAACCGACCTGGGACGTATCGGCACCCCGGGCCATGAGCACAAGGTAGATTCGATCCAATGAGATTTTCAGTACCGATGATCGCCGTATTTCTTGCGTTGAGTTTGCTGGCCCCGCGCGTCGCCATCGCAGAGGATCCAAGCCTTCGGTTCGAATTTGGCGCCGGGGCTGCATTCGCGATCGGCGAGGAGACTGTGGATGTCGGAGGCACGGGGACGCTGATTGTGGATGCCGTGAGCACACTGACCATCACGCCCAAGAGCCTGAGCCTGAGAACAGGCGCCGCCCTTGCTGGCCGCATCACGCTCGATCTTCTCGATCTGACTGTTCGCGAGCCCGGCGACCTGCAGGTTTTTGCCGGCGTACAGGGCTCTGGGCTCTGGGCCGCGAACGAGGATGGCCGCTTTCGTACCGAGTTGACGAGCCTGGGCCTGCCGCCGACTGTTTCCTCGGGCCGTGCCTCGGTCGATGGCAAGCAGACCGTGTTGGGTGCTGCGGGCATCCTCGGCTGGAATTTGGCGGCGACGGAAAACATCCACATACGCGGGTATGGCGGTTTTGGCGCCGCGCGGTCGCGCCTGCGCTTCGAGGCTGCCGGTTTCGACGAGGTTGACGACAGCGCCGTTGTCCCGGCGTTTGTTGCCGGGCTGGGGGATTTTCCGGCGGATCGCCACGGGATGGGAACTGGGCGCGACGCCGGACTATACGCGCGTCGCCGGGTTCGATCTCGAACGGTCATCGGTCCGCGGATCGGTTTTCGGGCCTCCGGTCACGGATGGCCGGATCGGCGCGCGAGACGACCTGATCGTCGGTTTGGCGGCGCGTTACAAGTTGCCCGACTTCGGTTTCTGAGCTGGCTCAGCGCTCGGCCCGGAAGGGGCGGCCGATGGCGGCGGGGGCGTGGGTTTTCGTCAGCAGCGCATCGCGTGAGATGATCACCAGCGCGATGATCGTCGCCAGATAGGGGGCCATGGCGAGGAACTGGCTGGGCAGGGTGATGCCGATCTCCTGACCATAGAACTGCATCTGGCTGACCGCCGCGAAGAACCACGCGCCCAGCAGGACGCGCCCCGGCCTCCAGGTCGCGAACACCACCAGGGCCAGCGCGATCCAGCCGCGCCCGGCGGTCATCTCTTCGCCCCACATCGGGGTGTAGGCGAGGCTGAGATAGGCGCCGCCGAGGCCCGCCATCGCGCCCCCGAACAGAACCGCCAGCACCCGGATGAGCCGCACGGGCAGGCCCAGCGCATGGCCCGCATCGTGATTGTCGCCCACGGCGCGCAGCATCAGGCCCGCGCGGGTGCGCGTCAGGAACAGACCGACACCCCCGCAAAGCGCCACCGCCAGGTAAACCAGCGCATCGTGCGAGAGCAGGACCCGGCCCACAGACGTCGTCTCGACCGAGAGGCGGGCGAGAGGCTCGACCGTCTCGCCCACGAAACCCTGGCCGATCAGGCCCGACGCACCGATGCCGAAGATCGTCAGCGCCAGGCCGGTCGCCATCTGGTTGGCCATGAGAAAGAGCGCGATCCAGGCGAAGAGCCCCGCCATGGCGAGGCCCGCCGCCGCGCCCGCCAGGACCGCCAGCGCGCTGGATCCGGTGGTGAACGCCGTGGCAAAGGCCGCGACCGCGCCGATCAGCATCATGCCCTCGACGCCCAGGTTCAGAACGCCGGAGCGCTCGGCCACCAGCTCTCCCGTGGCCGCGAGCAGGAGCGGCGTGGCGGCGATCAGGACCGAGATCAGGAAAGCCTCCATCAGGCGGACCCCCTCGATCCGGCCCGCACGGATAGGATGCCTGCGGCGACGATCATCAGGATGCCAGCGGCACTCAGCGCGTCCGGCCAGTCGCCGAAGAAGATCGCACCCCAGATCACGGCGAAGCCCACATAACAGAAGTCGAACGGTCCGATGACCGAGGAGGGCGCGTTCTGATAGGCCACAGCCGTGCCGATGCTGCCGATCAGGATGGCGGCGGCCAATATCCCGAGCAGCGCCATCTCCTGCGCGCCGATGGGGGACCATGTCGGCGAGAGGAACGGGTCGCCTCCGTCCGTGCTCAGGACGCCACTGGCCACCAGTCCTACGGCGATGAAGGTCATGTTTAACACCAGCGCCAGTGCCAATGGCGATTCCTCGCGGCAGGCATTGCGGGTCACGATCATCGCCAGCGCATAGCAGATCGCGGATGCGAGCGGCAGGAGGGCGTAGAGGCTGATCTCTCCCCCGTCCGGCCGTAAAATCAGGGCGACGCCGGCAAAGCCGATGCCGACGGCGAGCCAGCCGAGCGGGGCGACCCGCTCGCCCGCGAAACCTGCCGCGAAAAGCGTGATGAAGAGCGGCAAGGTGTAATAGACCGCAGCCGCTGTCGACAGCGGCAGGTGCGGCAGCGCCATGTAATAGAAAACCCAGTTGGCCCCCAGCAGCCCGCTGCGCAGCGCAACCCAGCCAAGCCGCCCGGGCCGGATCGGGCGCGCCGCCGCCGCAGGCCACAGCCGCCAGATCACAACCAGAATCGGGATGACCGCAGCCGAGCGCAGGACGAAAATCTGCCAGAGCGTCAGCGACCCGCTGATCCCCTTCACCACCGCATCTCCAAAGGAAAGCGACAGCGTCATGGCGATCATCGCACCGATGGCGAGCGCCCGGTTGTCGCCCTGCGTTGCGTTCATGCCGCCCTCCGCAACACCAGGCGATAGCGGATCAGCGTGTCGGAAGCGAGCAGGAAGAAAAGCAACATGCCCTGGAACACGAAGGTCACGTTTTTGGGCAGTTTCAAAAGGATCTGTGCGTTCTCGCCGCCGATATAGCTGACCGCGAGCACCAGTGCGCCGATCAGCGCGCCCGCGGGGTTCAGCCGCCCCAGAAAGGCGACGATGATTGCGGTGAAGCCGTATCCGGCGGCGATGTCGGGCTGGAGCTGACCGATGGTCGCGGAAACCTCGACCGCCCCAGCCAGCCCGGCCAGCCCGCCGCTGAGCAGCAGCACGAACCAGGTCACGCCGGTCTGGCTGAAGCCGCCGAAGGCGCCGGCGCGGGGGGCCGCGCCGATCACTGCGATCTCGAACCCCTTGATCGTGCGGCCCATCATCACCGCCAGGGCGAGGCCCGCGATCAGCGCCAGGAACAGGCCTGCATGCAGGCGCGTCGGTTCCAGCAGCAAGGGCATCAGGAAGCCTTCGGCGAAATCCCGGCTCTGCGGGAAGCCGAAGCCCTGCGGGTCGCGCCATGGGCCGCGCACCAGGAAGTCCAAGAGCAGCGTCGCAACATAGGTCAGCATCAGGCTGACCAGGATCTCGTTGGCGTTGAACCGCGTGCGCAGCAGGGCCGGGATCGCGGCCCAGACCATGCCCCCCAGAATGCCTGCGGCCATATAGGGCAAGAGCCAGAGTTTCGACGCGGCCTCCGGCACGCTCAGCGCCAGCCAGCCTGCGAACACGGCGCCCAGCGTGTACTGCCCGGCGGCACCGATATTCCAGACATTGGCGCGGAAGCTGACGGCCAGGCCCGCCCCGATCAGCGCCAGTGGGACGGCTTTGACCACCAGTTCGGCGCGGGAATAGCCATCGGCGAAGGGCGAGAGGAAATAGACCCGTAATCCTTCGACAGGCTCGATGCCGATGCTGGCAAACATCACGGCGCCGGTCAGCAGCGTGAGTCCGATCGCCAGCAAAGGCGAGCAGAGCGCCATCGTGCCCGATGGCCCGGGGCGGCGTTCGAGCGCGATCATGCGGCCTCGGCCCCCGCCATCAAGAGGCCGACGCTTTCCGCCGTCAACCCCTCGACCGGTTGGGCCGGCGAGAGGCGCCCGCCATGGATCACGGCGATCCGGTCGCAAAGCGCGAACAGCTCCTCCAGATCCTGGCTGATGATCAGGATGGCGGCGCCGGTGACGGCGAGGTTGATGAGGGCGGTCCGGATCACCTCCGCCGCGCCGGGATCGACGCCCCAGGTCGGCTGGCTGACGACCAGCACGCCGGGATTTCGCAGAATCTCGCGCCCGACCACGAATTTCTGCAGATTGCCGCCGGAGAGCGACCCCGCGACAGGCCGCGCGCCGCCCGAACGCACATCGAAATCGGCTTCGATCTTGGCGGCCCAATCGCGGGTTGCGCCGATATCGATCCAGCCGCCGCGGGCCAGTTTTTCGGCCCGGTGATGGCTGAGCAGCACGTTCTGCGGCAGGGCCATTTCGGTGACGGCTGCGTGGCCGATACGCTCCTCCGGCACGAAGGCGGCCCCGGCCAGGCGCCGCGCGGTGGGCGAGGCGGCGCCCATGGCATAGCCCTCGATCTCGACCATCCCCGGCGCCGACAGCCGTTCGCCCGTCAGGGCCGACATCAGGGCGCCCTGGCCTTCGCCCGCGACGCCCGCGATGCCGACGATCTCGCCGCCATGCACCTCCAGCGAGAGGTCATGCAAGGTGTTGGCATAGGCTCCGGTGGCAGGCAGCGCGAGATAGCGGAGCGCGAGACGCACAGGCCCCAGGCTGGGGCGCTGGGCGGGGCGGGCCAGCGCCGTCACTTCCTGCCCGATCATCAGGGCGGCCATGGATTGCGGCGTTTCCTCGCGCGGATCGCAACTGGCCACGTGATGCCCCGCGCGCAGGATGGTCGCGCCCGAGCAGAGCGCGCGCACCTCTGCCAGCCGGTGCGAGATATAGAGGATCGCGACCCCCTCGGCGCTGAGGCGCCGCAGGGTTTCGAACAGGGCATCGGCCTCCTGCGGGGTCAGCACGCTGGTGGGCTCGTCCATGATCAGCAGGCGCGGCTCGGCCAGCAGGCAGCGGATGATCTCGACCCGCTGCTTCTCGCCCACGCTGAGGGAGTGGACGGCGCGGCCGGGGTCGATCTCGAGCCCGTAGAGCTTGCTCACCCGTGCAATCTCGGGGGTGAGCTGGCGCGGCATGGTGCCGGGCAGGGCGAGGGCCACGTTCTCCGCCACCGTCAACGCCTCGAACAGCGAGAAATGCTGGTGGACCATGCCGATGCCAAGGCGGCGCGCATCGCCGGGGCCGCCGACCGCGACCCGTTGGCCGCGCCAGCGGATCTCGCCCGCGCTGGGCTGCAGCGCGCCATAGAGCATCTTGACCAGGGTCGATTTGCCCGCGCCATTCTCGCCCAGGAGCGCATGGCGCTCGCCAGGTTGGATCGTCAGCGAGACGTCCTCGACCGCCGTGAAGGCCCCGAACCGTTTGGTGAGGCCCTTCGCCTCCAGAAGTGGCGTCACGCGGTCCCCCGCAGCGGGTCGACATACATCAGAGCCATGTCCCACGGGAAGAAGATCCAGGTGTCCTGGCTGACGGCGGTAATATAGGTATCGACCATCGGTTCGCCCTTGGGCTTGGCATAGACCGTGGCGAAATGTGCCTTGGGATAGAGGTTTCTGACCACTTTCAGCGT
>JBCCDU010000036.1:0-42366 GCA_039030715.1 Pseudomonadota bacterium | reverse complement strand
GCGCATTGAAGGCCCCGCCAAGCACGCCGCCGAGCGACATGAGCAGGTAGAACTCCGTCAATCGGCTGGCGACCGGGCGATGGCCAGTGCCAGCACCGGGAAGACATCGGTGATCGCCAGCGCCGACAGGATCGAATCGAACGAGAAGATCAGGTTCATGAAGACGATCAGCAGGATCACCTGGGTGGCCGATTTGGGGGACTTGTCCTCCGCATGGCCCGGCTCTTCCAGCTCCAGCAGGTGTTTGATCTCCTTGACCGCCGTATACATGATGAACGCTCCGCCGATCACGAAGACCACGGTCGAGAAATTGACGCCGCCGGTGATGATGCCGGGGAAATCAAAGACATAGAACGGCTCGGACAGCGACTCGATCAACTGGATCATCACGAACAGCAGGATGATGCGCAGCGCGATGGCGATCAGGATGCCGTTGCGCCGGACGCGCGACTGCACCTCCTTGGGCGCACGTTGGCTCTCGATCGAGATATAGAGCAGGTTGTCAAAGCCCAGAACCGCCTGGAGGAACAGCAGAACCAGCAGGTTGAACAGGTTTTCGAGGGTCAGCAGGTCGGCCATGTCGGGCTCCCATCTTCGGCGGATTGAGGGCGCGGTTTATCCGCAGCTCTTCGGGGTCTCAAGCGTATCGGACCCTAGCAGCGGCCAGAGCGCGTGGAAATGGTCGACCGGCCCATGGCCCGCGCCCAGCTCCAGCGCATCGGCGCCGGCGAGCGCGCGGGTGAGGTAGGCCTTGGCCCGCACGACCGCCTGATCGACCGGCAGACCATGGGCGATGCCCGCCGCGATGGCAGCGGACAGCGCGCAGCCGGTGCCGTGGGTATTGGTCGTCGCGATGCGTTTCGCCTCCAGCCGCGAGGTCTGGGCGCCCACCAGCAGATCCGTGCTGTCAGGGCCCGCTCCGTGCCCGCCCTTCATCAGCACCCAGTCGGGGCCGAGCGCGCGGATCGCCTGGCCCTGGGCCGCGATATCGGTCTCGGCCGCGGCCTCCGTCCCGCCCAGCAGGGCCGCGGCCTCCGGCAGGTTGGGCGTCACCACCGTGGCCAGCGGCAGCAGGTGCGAGATCAGCACGCCCACCGCGTCGGCGGCCAAAAGCGGATCGCCTGATTTCGCGATCATCACCGGATCCAGGACCAAGGGCAGGTCCAGGGGGCGCAAGGCATCCGCGACCGTCTCGATCATCTCGGCCGTGCCGAGAGCGCCGATCTTGATGGCGCGGACCGGAAAGTCCTCGACCACCGCGGCGATCTGGCTGCGGACCATGGCGGTTGACAGCATCTCGATCCCGGTGACCCCGCGGGTGTTCTGCGCCGTCACCAGCGTAATCGCAGACGTTCCAAAGACGCCCAGCGCCGAGAAGACCTTCAGATCGGCCTGCACGCCAGCGCCGCCGCCCGAATCCGAACCGGCGATGGTGAGGGCTGTTGGAACGGGCATTGGGCATCTCCTGCAAACAGTCTGGGCGGCCAAGCACCAGATTTACCCGCGCCTGTCAAATCGCACGCACCGCACAGGCCCGGCCCTGGACCCTGCGCTGGACCCTGCGCTGACGCGTTGCAAGCGTCGCGGTGGCGGAGTATGGAGCGTTTGGGCGATGCCCTGCCAGGGGATCGCCCCCGTGGCCCCGTAGCTCAACTGGATAGAGCAGGCGACTTCTAATCGCCAGGTTGAGGGTTCGAGTCCTTCCGGGGTCGCCACTTTTACCCACGAACATTCGGCGAATGATGCGCTCGGGACGCCCGGCCGGTCTGATTCCCACGGGGAGTGGCGTCGGGACGCCGGGGCTGCAATATCGGCGGTTACGCAAACCGCAAGACGATCCAGGGCCCGGACGCACAACCATGCCGGGCAATCATGCACGAGTCTCGATGCAGATCGCATCTTAGGGTTTCGTTAACCACTGGTTCACGGCATAATCACGAACGGGTGAGGTGGAGTAAGTAAGCGCTCACCCTGTGTGTTGTTTTCGCTGGGGTGCGTCGTGTTCAAGACCTCGATATCAAGCGCTGGATATGCGCGTGCCATGGGCTTTACGCCGGGCACAAAGTACCCCTCGATAGACCCATTGCATCGAAGTTCCTCGACGCTGTCCGATGACCGCGCCGAACCCAGTCTGTCATCCGACGGATTCACCCCGCCGCAGGCCCGGAGCAGCAACGGGCCTGCCGTTCCCTTTCGCTTTACACTGTCTGTATGGAGTGCTCACACATGACCGCCTATGAGTTTACGGCCTATTCCGAGGCCGATCTTGTCCATGGCAATCTGAATTGCGGCGACACCTTCACGGTGCCGGATTCGGCCACCACCTGCATCACCGTTTATGACAACGATCCGTTCCTCTCGGGCGACAACCGGTGCAACGAGAACGCCAACGACCGTTACGGCCAACACGCGAAGATCGAAGGTCCCGATGGCGACGAGCTGGGCAACCACCGCCAGATCTATGCCGAGAGCTATCACATCGTCAAAGACGCGCACGGCAACAAATACGTGCTGATCGAGATCGAGCAGGAAGGCACCAACGACGACTATTTCACCTTCTATACCGGCCACGGCTTCGAAGTGCCGCCTGCGGGCACCGAGCTGACCGTGGTTTATACCGGGAACGTGAAAGGCAACTGGGTCGATTACAAATGCCTGGATGCCGGCGAGAAAGAGCCTGAATTCCGCGAGTGCGATGATCCGGATGCGGTGCTGATCGACTTCAACGATCTGAATGCAGGCGATACCGTGGACAATCAGTTCCCGGGCGTGACCATCACGGCGCAGCGCCGTGACGACGATCCGGATTCGGAAAACGATGCCATGGTGTTCGACAGCGCCAACCCGACGGGGGGCGACACCGATCTGGCGACCGCCAACCAGGGCAATGTGCTGATCGTGTCCGAAGACAACGATGCCAGCGACCCGGACGACAATATCGGCGGCTCGGTCGAGTTCGTCTTCGACAACGCCGTGGATCTGCGCGACATCAAGGTGATCGACACCGAAGAGGGCGGCACGATCGAGCTGTTCGACCGCGACGGCAACCTGATCGACACAGTCGCGATCCCGCAGATCGGCGATGGCGAGATCGATCAGGTGCTGATCGACACCACAGGTGTGGTGCGTATGGTGGTCACCCTCAACGGCTCCGGCGCGATCGACGATATCTGCTATATCCCCACCGGCGCGCTGTCGGGCCGCTATTTCTGCGACGAGAACAATGACGACATCGACAATGACGAGCCGGGGATCGAAGGCAAGCTGGTCACGCTGATCGCCGCCGACGGCAACGTGGTGGCAACCACGACCACCGGACCCGACGGCTCCTACCGCTTCAACGATCTGCAGCCGGGCGATTATACCGTGATGTTCGAGGACAGCGCGGATATCGGCAAGGACTTCATCGCCCCCAATGCGGGCAATGACGACGCGGTCGACTCGGATGTGATCGATGCCGCCAACGGCAAGACCGCACCGGTCACCGTGCGCGCGGGCGAGGAAACCAAGGATGTCGATGCGGGTGTCGAGGACAGCGATCCGCGCACCGGCGCCATCGGCGACACGGTCTGGCTGGATGTGTTCGGCGACGGCATCCTGAACGACGAGGCGCTGGATCCGTTCTTCAACGGTGTCGAGCAGGGCGTCGACGGCGTGACCGTGCAACTGAAAGATGCCGATACCGGCGAAGTGCTGGCCGAGCAGGTCACCGCCAATGGCGGCAAGTACCTGTTCGAAAACCTCGCGGCGGGGAACTATCAGGTCGGCTTCATCCTGCCGGACGGGTTCGAGTTCACGGCCCAGGATCAGGGCGGCGACGATGCCCGCGATTCCGACGCCGACCCTTCCATGGGCATGACCGATGTCATCGTCCTGGCGCAGGGCGAGGTCAACCTGACCGTCGACGCGGGCCTGATCCAGTGCGGCGACATCGTCGGCACCAGCCAGGGCGATCCGAACTCGCCGGTCGGTGGCTATGACCTGCTGGTCGGCTGCGACACCGATGACGACATCCGCGGCCGGTCGGGCGAGGACACGGTCTTCGGCAATGGCGGCAATGACGAGATCAGTGGCGACAGCTTCAACGACACGCTGTTCGGCGGCGATGGCAACGACGATATCGATGGCGGCTCACAGAACGACGTTCTGCAGGGCGATGCCGGAGATGACATACTGGATGGCGGCAGCGACCGCGACACGGCGGTTTTCGCGGGCAACTTCGCGGATGCCGATATCCAGATCGTCGATCTCTTCACCGGTGAGCTTTCGGTCACCACGGCCGACGGCACCGACACCGTTCGCAATATCGAGGTGCTGCGCTTCGACGATGGCGAGGTCGAGGTCGATGCCCTGGTCCCCGGCGGCTCGCGCGATACGGTCGCTGCCCCGGCACCTGGCGGATCGGTCAATATCGACGTCCTTGCGAACGATATCGAGCTTTCGGAAGGCTCGCTGTCGGTGATCGGCGTCAATAGCGGGGCGTTCGGTACCGCCACGCTGGAGGCCGACGGGACCGTCACCTACACCACCGATGCCGATTTCGGCGGGTACGATTTCTTCTCGTATACGGTCTCGAACGGGGTCGGCTTCCTGCGCACGGTCGAGGTTCAGGTCGGTGATCGACCCGATCTGGCCAGCGAACCGGGTGCGGTCGTCCTGGCCGACTTCATCGGCACCGATGGCAACGACTTCGTCGGAACATCGGGCGTCGACATCGTGGTGGGCGGGACCGGCTTCGACACGATCCGTGCCGTCAATGGCGGCGACTCGATCGATGGCGGCAGCGGCAACGACCGTCTCGAAGGCGGCGGCGGCGAGGACCTTCTGCTGGGCGGCGATGGCGACGACACCATCGGCCTCGACAATGCCGACGATATCGGCTTCGGCGAGGAAGGCGACGACCTGCTGATCGGCCGGTTCGACGACGACGTGATGTTCGGCGGCAACGGCAACGATCGTCTGCGCGGCAACGAAGGCTCGGACCAGATGTTCGGCGGCGCCGGCGACGATCGGTTCGAGCAGTTCCGCGACGGGTCGGATGTGGCCATCGGCGGCTCGGGCGACGACACCTTCCTGTGGGACGACGTCCCCGGGGGGCGCGACCTGCTGGATGGCGAGAGCGGTGTCGACCGGCTGGAGATCACGCTGGATGCGGGCACCGACGCCGTGGCCGTGCAGGCCGAGATCGATGCCTATCTGGCCATCGTGGCCGCGAACGAGCCGCCTGCGGGCTCGATCAACGATGGCAGCGTTTCCACCGGTACGTTCAGCTTCACCGCGATCGAGCTGGATATCCGCGATATCGAGCAGGTGATCATCGCCTGATCAACCGGCTCAACGACATCAACCCCGGGCCGCCTTGGCCCGGGGTTTCTGCTGCTTGCGCCGCACTGCACCATCGGGCTTTGCGGCATGTTGTCGGGCTGGTATACTGAGGACTGGCCGATTTTGGGGTCCCCCGCCGAGATCCGCGCGGGGGTGAGCGTGCGTGAGATGAACCACTTGCCGGGCATAGTGGACGAACGGGCGTCGGCCAGTAAGGTGGCTGACAAGAACGCCCGGCGCCTGCCGGATTTTGTGATCGGCGGCGCCCCGAAATGCGGGACCACCTCGCTGCACTTCATTCTGGCGCAGCGGCCCGAGATCGGGATCCCCGATGACGAGCTGTTCTATTTCAGCGCAGACGACCCGCTGCTGCACCCGGATTTCTTTTTCTTCGAGCGGGGCGGCCTGCAATGGCGCGACCCGCGGCCCTCGCACCGCGCGAATGCCGACTGGTACGCGGACCGCTTCGAACCCTTCGCCGATTGCAAGCTGATCGGCGAGGATTCCACGCTGTACCTGTTTTCGGAAACAGCGCCCTATCGGATGCGCGAGACGCTTGCCGACCCAAAGATCGTCTTCATGCTGCGCGACCCGGTGCGCCGGGCCTATTCGCAATACTGGCACGAGATGAAGATGATGCGGGTGACGTGTTCCTTCGAACGCGCCCTGACCCGCTTCCCGACCATCGTGCGCGGCTCGACCTATGCGCCACATCTGAAACGCTGGTTCGATGTGCTCGGCCGCGACCGGGTGCAGGTGCTGTTGTTCGAGGAGTTTCTGGCCGACAAACAGGGCGCCATGGACCAGGTCGCGGATTTCATCGGGGCGGACCGCTTCGATGTCTCGGCCCATGACGACTGGTTCAACCGCACGTACTATCCGGTCAATGTCACGCTGCACAAGGCGATGAACCAGATCGGACAGTTTATCGCGCGCCAGCGCTACCGCTCGCATATGGGCTACACGGGAACCTGGCGGGAATGGCTGGCGGGCAAGGCCTACTACAATTGGTTCCACAAGGTGAACCCGCTGAACCTGAAGGCCACGACCTACCCCAAGATGAAGGCCGAGACCGAGGCTTTCCTGACCCAGCATCTGAATGCCCGCAATCATGGCTTGTCGGATCTGCTGAGCCGGGACCTGAGCAGGGTCTGGCCCGGGTTCGAGGGCTGAGAGATGGCGGAGATCGATGTCCTCATCCCGGTCTATAATGCCGAGGCGACGCTGGCCCAGTCGCTCGACAGCATTCTGGCACAGGATTTCGACGACCTCAGGGTGGTCGTGGTCGATGACGGGTCGACCGACGGCAGTGCGGCTATGCTGGCCGCGATCGGCGATCCCCGTCTGGCGGTGTTTCGCACCGAAAACCAGGGCGTCGCCCGGGCGCTGAATTTCGGTCTGAGCAAATGCGAGGCGCCATTTATCGCCCGGTTCGACGCGGATGACATCGCCTACCCCAACCGGTTGGTGGCGCAGCATGCCTATCTCAGCGCCCATCGCGATTGCGTGGCGGTCGGCTGCGATGTCGACCATATCGACCAGGCGGGCAAGGCGCTGCACGGCCATCCCAAACCCGGCGATCCAGGCGAGGCGGATGCGGATTGGGCCCCTGCGCGCGAACCCTATATCATCCACCCCTTCCTGATGGCGCGGCGCGAGGCGGTGATGCAGGCGGGCGGTTACCGGGTGCTGCGCACGTCGCAGGACTCGGATCTCTACTGGCGGCTCGGCGGCCTCGGGCGGCTGCACAATCTGGCGGCGACGCTGGGTCAGTACCGGATCCACGGCAACAGCGTCTCCGGCGCGCGGATCCAGCAGGGGCGGGTCATGGCGCTCTGCTCGCAACTGGCCGCCCTTTCGGCGCAGCGCCGCAAGGCCAGCAAACAGGATCTGGACTTTCCGATCCTGCACCCGATGTTCGAAGATCCGATCACGACGCTGGAGGATCTGGCCACCGCCTTCGCGAACCGGGTCGCGGACGAGGAAACCCGCTGGTTCCGCTTGGCGCTGGGTGCCAAACTGATGGAGCTGACCACCTACCGCCCCTACGAGCTGGAGTTGAGCGATTGCCGCTTCATTGCCCGGGCGCGGCGCGATCTGGACAGTCTGGCCCCGGCGAACCGAACCCAGTTCGACTGGTATGTCTCGGTCATCGGCAGCCGGCTTCTGCGCGCGGGTCGCATCGCCGAGGCGACGGCCCTGACCGGCGCCGCGCGGCTGCCGAAAACACTGCTGCGCGCGGCGGCGCATGTCACCGGGCTGAAACGGTCGATTTCGTGAGTGGGCGGTTGGAGTGAGTGGGATGAGTATGCCGGCAGATCGACAGACGGGAGAGGGTACGGACGGCGCCATCTGGCTAGCGGCCCTGGTGCTGGGGCTGTTCGCCTTGCACTTCTGGTGGTTGGAGGTGGTGGCCGAGGACGCCTATATCACCTTCCGCTTCGCACAGAACGTGGCGGACGGGCATGGCTTCGTCTGGAATGTCGGGGAGCCGCCGGTCGAGGGCTACACCAATTTCCTGTGGCTGCTGATCTGCGCGGGCGTCATCGCGCTGGGGCTGGATGTCACCGTCTTCAGCCAGGTCGCGGGCTTTGTCCTTGCGCTGGGAACGCTGGCCCTGGTCTATCGCTGGGCGCGCACCGGGTTTGGCCTCGCGCCGCTTCACGCCCTGATCCCCTGCCTGCTGCTCGCCGCCGCGGGACCGTTCGCCACCTGGGCCGGCAGCGGGATGGAGACGACGTTCTTCGGCTTTCTGCTGACGCTCGGCTGCTGGCTTTTCACCCTCGCGCTGATGCGTGGCGGACGCGGCTGGTGGAGCGTTTGGGCGCTGGTCATGGTGCTCTGCTCGATGACCCGGCCCGAGGGGGTCATGGTCTTCTGCCTGCTCAGCGGCCTGGTTGTGCTGGCGCGGCTGCCCTCGATCGGGCGGGCGGTGGCGGAACTGGCGCTGCCCTGGGGCTTCTACCTGCTGCTGTTCGGGGCCTATTTCGCATGGCGCTATGACTATTTCGGCTGGCCGCTGCCGAACACTTTCTACGCCAAGACCGGGGGCGGGGCGGATCAGGCTGTCCGCGGGGTGAAGCACGCGATCTGGTTCTATCTGTTCTTCGTGGTCCCGGTCGGGCTGGCCTTCCTGCCGGTTCTGCACCGGTTGCGCCTGCCCGGCTTGCCGCCGCTGGCCGAGGGACGCGGCGGCTGGATCGCCGCCAACGCGCCCTGGATCGTGCCGTTCGCGGTGGTCTCGGTCTACAGCGCCTATATCGCCGTGGTCGGCGGGGACTACATGGCGATGTTCCGCTTCTTCGCGCCGCTGACACCGATGGTCTATCTGCTGCTGGGGGGCGCGGTCGCCGCACTTTGGCCCGCGCGACCCGGGCTGTTCGCGCCGGTCGGTTTGGCGACGGCGGTGATCGCCCTGCTGATCCAGTCGACTCCGCTGGAGGCCAAGATCTTCCCGCGCATGTATCAGAACCACGGCACCTGGCGCGGCGTCGAGACGGAGCGCTGGCATGCAGACCGGCTGGCGGTGATCGGGCGATACTTCGCCTCGATCAGCCCCTCGCCCGAGGCCAGCCTGGCCACCGGCGGCATCGGCGTGATCGGCCATATCGTCGACATGAAGGTGATGGGACTGCACGGGCTGGTCGACACCCATATCGCGCACAAGGACTATGCGCCGGGCGAGCTGGGCTCGGGCCTGCCGGGGCATGAGCGGGGCGACCTGGATTACATCTTCTCGAAACGCCCGACCTATTTCATGTATTCGCGCCGCCTGACCAAGGAGGTGTTTGGCGAGGAACCCAAACCCCTACCCGCCGAAGCGCAGGCCATCGTCGACGCGGAATACGAACTGGTCTCCGTCCAGCTCGAGGATCCGGCGAATGGCGAGGCCGGATACTTCACCTATTGGGAGCACCGGCCATGACGGTGGAGGCCCCGCAAACCGCAGGCGACCCCATCGCGGCGGCCAAGGGCACGCGGCTCCTGCGCCTGATTGCGACCGGCCTGGTGCTGTTCGTCGCGGTCTATGTCGCCATCGTGCTGTTTCTGGGCTTCGACGAGGTCTTGGATGGTCTGCGTCAATTGAGCCTGTCCGATTGGGCATTGCTGATCGCCCTTTCGACCGTCCATTTCGCGTTCCGGTTTGCGCGGTGGAAGCTCTATCTGGAAACGCTGGGCCACCGGGTCGGCTGGGTCGACAACCTGCTGACCTATCTGAGCGGATTTGCCCTGACCACCACGCCCGGCAAGGTGGGCGAGGTCTGGCGCGCCGTCTATCTGAAGCCCCACGGGGTCGGCCCGGCGGATGTCTTCGCCTCGTTCTTTGCCGAGCGCTACACCGATCTGCTGGCGATCATGCTGCTCTCATGCCTTGCACTTGGGCTCTACGAGGGGCCGCTCTGGCCCGTGGCCCTGGTCGCTGGCGTAGCGGTGGGGATCATCCTGGTCCTCCGACTCTCTTTCATACCGAAGATAATGGAAGCCCGGGCAGGCCATGGCCTGATCGGCGGCGCCCTGCGCGGGGCGGCCCGAATGCTGCGCGGATCGGCCGTGCTGCTGACCCCGCGCCTGACCGGGGCGGCCCTGGCCCTGGCCCTGATCGCCTGGGGCCTGCACGGGCTGATGCTGTGGATCATCCTGGATCTGCAGGGGCATCAAGTGGGCCTCTGGGTGGCAATCGGGATCTATGCGGTGGGACTGCTCGCCGGGGCGCTTTCGTTCATCCCGGGCGGGCTTGGCAGCACCGAGGCGGTGATCATCGGGCTGCTCTATCTCTCGGGGATCGAGACGCAGGACGCCGCGACCGCCACACTGATCTGCCGCGTCGCCACATTGTGGTTCGCGGTGGCGGTCGGCTTCCTGGCGATGGGCGGGTTGGAACTGCGCCGCGCCGCGCGCGCCAGCGCCTGAACCGGCAGTCGGGGCCGGACGGATTGCTGCGGTGCGGGAAATATGGGACCATGTTCGAGGTGGAGTTGTGTGGGGGCAGCATGTCTGAGCGATTGGAGTCGACCCATGTCCGGGGGCACCTGACATGCCACGGCTAAGCGTTCTGGATATGGCGCTGGCGCTGATCGTCACCGCGCTGGGCGCGGTCCTGTCCTATGGCCTGATGGGCGGCGTTCCGCTGATCGGAATCGACGATGCAGCGATCACGCGCTCCTATGCCGAGAACATCGCGGGCGGCCATGGCTATGTCTACAATATCGGCGGCGAGCGGGTGGAGGGCGCGACCTCCATGCTCTGGACCCTGGTCCTAACGCTCGCCTACATGGCCGGGCCGCCGCCGGAGCATCTGATCATTGGAATCTGTTTCGCGATCACCGTCTGGGCGGTGATGGTCACGCTCAGTCTCACCCGCGCGCTGGCGGCGCTGATCGGCGCACCGCAGCGGGGCGCGGTTCTGGTCGCCTCCGCCCTGTTGCTGGCGCTGCCAGGATATTTCCTGTGGACCATCTGGACAATGATGGAAAGTGCGCTGTGGTCCGCCCTGCTGATCTGGCTGGTGCTGGCCCTGGTGCGCCGGATCGCCGGGGCGAAGTCGCTGGTCGGCCTGGGCATCATCGTGCCCGCCGCATTGCTGCCGCTGACCCGTCCCGAGGGCGTGGCCGTCGCGGTCGGCCTTCTGGCGCTTGCCGCCCTTCTGTCGCGCTATTGCAGGCGCGCGGCTCTCGGCGGCATCGCGCTGGCATTGATCTCGTTCGGCGCGCTCACAGCATTCCGGATGCAGTATTTCGGGGTGCCCTGGCCGAACACGTTCTACGCCAAGGTCTCCTCCGACGTGGTGCAGGGGCTGGTGGACGGGCTGAAATACATGGTCGGCTTCCTGCTGCAGGCGCCGTTTGCCGAGGTGATGGTGCTGCTCTGGGCCGGTGCGGCATTGTGGGGCCTGTCGCGGCTGGGCTCGAACCCGATCCGCGGGGCGGCGCTGATCCTGCCGGCGGCTGCGGTGTTCGGGGTTCTCGGCACCTATGCGGGCCTGGGCGGAGATCACTTTGCGCTCTGGCGGTTCTATCAGCCGATGACACCGCTTTTGCCGGTGGCTGTGGCACTGGCCACGGTCAGCCTTTTGCCCCGGCTGGTCAGTTGGGCCGATATCGGGGTGGCCTCGCGCGTTTTCGTGGGCGCCGGCTGCCTGGCGGTGATCTATGGCACGGCATGGATACACTTTCACCAGAGCCGTTTCGACATGAAGGCGGAGTTTACGCTGGTCTCGCGCGGTCTGGAATTCGGCAAGGCGCTAAACGCGGTAGAGCCGCAACCCGTGGTCGGTGTCGGCCCGGCGGGCGGTATCGCGCTGGCCTATGATGGCACGATCCGCGACCTGCTGGGGCTGAACTGGGCCGAGATGGCGCGCGCCAATCCAATCAAGATCGGCAAACGCAATCATGCGAGTTTCGACAGCGAGGTGTTCTGGCGCCACCAGCCAGATATCGTCGCGGCCTTCGAACGGCGCTGCGACACGGGCGAGGAAGCACCGCTGATCTCGCTCGGCTCGGACTATGCCCTGCGCTTCGACAATCAGAGGTTCCGGGACATCTATGCCCCCATCTTGCTGCGCACCGAAACCGGTTGCTGGCCGGGCTTTGCCAAACGCACCTGGCTGGAAAGCACCCAGGACACCCGGCTCGTCGAGATTGACTGGGCCCGCGTGCAGTTCATGAACTAGCGGGAGGCAGGCGCGATGCTGCGGCAGTTCTTTGCCAGCGTCGGCTCGCTGGTGGGCGCGCGAGCGTTCCAGGCGATCTCGCAGGTCCTGGCCCTGCCGATCGTCGCGCGGTATCTGCCGGTCGAGGACTTCGCCGTCATGGCCCTGGCGATGTCGGTGGTGATCTTCGGCACGATGGTTTCGGATGGCGGGCTCGGCCGCTCGCTGATCCGGGCGAAGACCTATGACCGGGACGAGTGGTCCTCGGTCTTCTGGCTTCTGGTTCTGATCGGGCTGGGTCTGGCCGCCGCCGTCGCCGCGTTCGGTCCGATCTGGGCCTGGTTCTTCGATCTGCCGCAACTGATCCCCGTGCTGGCGGTGATGGCAACCTTTCCGCTGATGCAATCGCTCTCGGCCGTGCCGAGCGCCGAGTTGGAGCGGCGCGAGCGCTATCCCGCCATCGCCACGATCCAGACGATCTCGACCGCCATCGGCCTGGTCGCGGCCATCGGCCTGGCGGTTCTGGGCTTTGGCGTCTGGGCGCTGGTTTGGCAACAGATCGCGCTGGCGGCCACACGGCTGGCGGGGCTGTTCGCAATCAGCCATTTCCGGCCCAACGCGACGTTTTCGATGGCGCTTGTCCGTGGGCATTTCGGGTTCGCGCGCGACTCGATTGCCGTGTCCTTCATCCAGCTTTTCACCTGGCAGATGCCGGTGGTGGTGATCGGACGGGTCTTCGGTCAGATCCCGCTCGGCCAGTTCGCAATGGCGCAACGCTTCACCCGGCTGCCGAATTTCGGGCTGGCGGGTCCGGCCTCGACCGTCGTCTATGTACGGATGGCCAAGGTGCAGGACGACCCGGCGCGGATCGCCGGGCTCTATCTCGCGTCGATGCGGCTTCTGGCGGTGATCCTGATCCCGCCGATGGCGATGATCTCGGTCGCGGGCGAGGCGATCTTCACAATCCTGCTGTCCGAACAATGGGCCCCGGTCGGCCTGATCTTTGCGCTGACCATCCCCAGCTTCACCACCGACGCCGTCGTGACGACCTGCATGGGCGCGGCGTTCCGCGCGACCGGGCGCACCACGCCCTATCTTCGCTTCATGACCGAGGCGATGGTGCTGCGCGTCGTTCTGGTGCTGGTCATGGCGCTGCACAGTTTCGAGGCGGTGGCGCTGGCCATGTCCCTCAGCACCTTGGCGATGATCCCGCGCGGCTGGTCGATGATGCGCGAGTTCGCGGAACTGACCGTTGGTACGTGTTTCCGTACACTGCTGCCGCCGCTGCTGGTGAGTGCCGCCTTCATCGCGGGCTTTCTGGCGGTCGCGACCCTGTCGCCATTGGGCGATATCGTACAAATCGCGGTGGCGGTCGCCGCAACGCTCGCGGCTTATGGCGTGCTCTACCTGATTTCAGGCAAGCGGCTGAAGGCGGATCTCAACGAGTTTCGGGGCTGATTGCGGCGCCCATCTCGCCCGCCTGCCAGTAGAGGTCCAGATACCGTTTCGCTGCGCGTTCGAAGCTGAGCATCTCGCGCACATAATCGCGCGGGCGGAAGCTGTCGAGGTCCTGCCAGAACCCGTTGAACGCCGCTTCGAACCCGCCGGTCTTGAACTTGCGCCCGCAGCGTTCGTCGAAATACGGAACGGCCGAGACAACGAGGTCATCGGGCGCATGTTTGCCCTGGTGGGGGTCGACCAGCACGCCCTCCTCCCAGGCCAACACGGGCACGCCGGAGGACATGGCCTCCTGGTAAGCCAAGCCCTGCGTTTCATGCTCGCAGACGAAGATCAGGCTTCGGGCGCGGGCGAGCGCTGCCCGGAACTCCGCCAGGTGATGCCCGCCATAACGCAAGGTCTGATGGCTGATCCCACGCGCATCCAGATGGGCATATAGGCCCTGCATCACATCCGCCTCGCGCTCCGCCCGGTGCCAACGGATCTTGTCATAGACGATGCAGTCCAGCGTCTTCTCGTGATCGGAAAGATCCGGCCAGGCTTGCGTGTCCACCCCCACGAACATCGGCTGCACCCGCTCACCCAGCACAGGCTCGTAAATTTGACACGGCCATTCCGAGGGCAAGGTCATGATCTGGATATTGCAACGCTTCATCCGCGCCTCGACCTCGGGCAGTTGCGGCACATGGCCAGGCCCAAAGACCGCAGGATTGGGCAGGATCACCTTGTCGTAGACCGGCGGATATCCGCTGATCCCCACGGGGTGATCGGGATGCGCGCGGGCACATCGGAAGTCGTTGACGCGTACTTCGTAGCCCATCGCCCGCAGGCTGTCGCGCAGATTGCGGAACGCGGTGTAATAGCCGGTGAGGGGCTGGCGCTTGCGCAGGGTGCGATAGGTATAGCGCGCCTGACCGCGCAGCGCCGACCACGCATTGCCCCATGGCGTGTCAATCGCCTTTTCCTCGAACCCGTCATAGAACAGCAGGATCGGGCCATCCTTCCGGCTATGGATCGACACCGTAGACCTCCTTGTTCGGGGGTGAGAGACATCCGTGGCACACCCCCAGATGGAACAGCGCCCGCAGGCCCCAGCGCGCGAAAGCCACGCGGTCGACCGCCGCCGGGATCGCCCGCAGCCCGCAATAGGCGGCCTTGATCAGGCCGCCGGCGAACAGCCTGATCCGCGCCGACACACCGCCCGCGGGCGCGCTGAAACCATAGATCCGCCCCATGGTGAAGCGCCGGCTCATCAGCCAGCTCGTGTTGAGGCGCTTCTGCTCCACCGGTTCATAGACGATGGCGTCCTGGGCGCTGGCCAGTTTCAGGCCCATCCGGTGCAGGCGAAAGAAATACTCCACATCCTCGCCCCCCGTGCGGCCCAGACGCAGCAGAAACCTCTCGTTGCGCACCGCTGGATGGCCCCAACGCATCAGCACATTGCTGGAATATCCCGTTTCGATCACGTCGCCCTTGTGAACCGGCCGGTTCGAGTGGAAGTCGTTTTCCTTGATCCAGGCCGGTGTGCCGGGGGGATACACGGCTACCGCCGGGCCAAACACCACATCAGCGCTTTGAGTCTGAGCTGCGGCGATCAACCGTTCCAGCCAGTTCGCGCGCGCGGTCTCGTCATCATCAATGAAGGCAACCCACTCCGTATCCGGCTCCACCGCGTCGAGGCAGGCGTTGCGCGCGATCGAAATGTTCCGCTTTGGCGCATGGTGGTAGCGGACGGAATGCGGAACCTTGGCCGCAGCCTCGGCCACCAGCGGTTCGGCTGAAGGGGTTTCATCATTGTCGGCGACCACGATCTCGATCCGGCAACCCTGGGGCAAGGCCTGCGCGCCCAGGCTCTTCAGGGTCTCGCGCAGACTTTCGCGACGGAAAGTGCAGATACAGATCGTTACCTTCATGATCGACGTTGTCTGACCTCTATACGGGCACAGCCGCCCCGGGTTCTTATGTTACGGGAACAATGACTGAAATACCCTGTCACGGCCATAATTGATCCATGATCTTTGGGCTTGATATGACTTGGCGTCACCGGGTTAATCCAATCTTAATCAACTCAAATCACGCTAACGTTGTTTTGGTTTTTAGGATTGTCGACATATCTGGTAAGTACCAAGCGATGGGAAGGAACCGATGTTCAGGATTTTGATACCCGTTTACCTTATGCTCGCCTGCGTCGCAGGGGCCATGGGGCATCTTCACGGGAACTTCCTGATGTGGTTCTTCATCTTCTGGATCGTTGCAGCCCCCGTCACACTAGCCGTTGCCGCAGTGGCAGGAAGCGCGCGAGAGCGTGAAGGCGCCGCCGGTCACACGTCTCAGGCAAAGCTCGACTGAGCAGTTTCTCACGAAAGACTTGATCTGCGTCGCGAAGGCGTAGGGGGCGAAACTCAGTTCGCCCCGCACAGGCGTCCCGTGATGAACTTTGTCACGGTCTGCACGAAGATCTGCATGTCCCGCGCAAACGACCAGTTCACCACGTAATCGACATCCTTACGCACCCGCTCGTTGTAGGTGCAGTTATTCCGGCCGCCGATCTGCCACGGGCCCGTCAGACCCGGGCGCACGAACAGGTAGTAACGCTTCCACTGGCCGTACTTCTCCAGTTCGTCCCGCACCACGGGGCGCGGGCCAACAATGCTCATTTCGCCGCGCAGCACGTTAATCAACTGAGGCAGCTCATCCAGGCTCGACTTGCGCAGCAGGTGGCCGATGCCCGGAATGATGCGCGGGTCATTGACCAGCTTGCGGGTCGCGTCCCACTCGGCGCGCGCCGACGGGTCGGTGGCCAGCAACTCGTCCAACCGCTCCTGCGCATCCGGCACCATGGTGCGGAACTTGAAGCAGGGGAATTCCTCGCCACCGCGGCCGACACGGGGCTGCGCGAACAGAACACCGCGCCCGCTCAGCAGCAGGATCAGGGCGGTGATGGTCACCATCAGCGGCAGAAACAGCAGCAGCATGCTGGCCGACACGAAGATGTCGAACAGACGTTTGAGGGTTTTGCTGGAAGGCGCCCACCGGGCATGATTGACAAGCTGAACATCAATCGTTTTGGAAACGTTTGCCATATTTACACCACATCTCACTCGTACTTACTCTGTGTCAGATTTTATCAGAGATCTGCGAGCGCCTCCAACTATTCCTGAGCGGGTGCAGCGATGTTCTTGATTCCGCTGCACAATCTTAGGTAGATACCCCCAAAACTACAGCGCGAAAAATGGTGTTAACCTTTTGTTAAAATTGAACTTTACGCGTCCGGCAAGACTGTCCCATAATGGTACTCACGCCGAGTAATTTTACGCTGCGTCACCGTGGATCTCCGCTGAGATAGGGCGACCGTAGCTCAGATCGATGCTGCGGTGCAAAATTGATTCGCGATTCGGGGCGCGAAACAGGCTTTTCGGCTTCGGTCAGCCGCTGTTTCACGACCAGCAATGCTCCGGTCCAATAGAGCATCGGAAGCTGCGCGAAGGGCGCAATCAGGAACGACTCGGTGAATGTGCGCGCAATGACGATGCTGGCCACGCCCAGGAAAAAGACCGACGCGATCCCGCCCTTGCCGATCACCCAGGACAAGATGAGATAGAGCGCCCACAGCAACGGCATCAGTGCAATGCCCAGGCCGATCAGTCCCTGATGTACCGCGATTTCGTAGTAGGAGTTGTGGAACGAGAAGCTGCCGGTGTAGCGGGACTTGTGAAACTCCGCGAAGATCCGGCGCACCATGGGCGAGTCGTCATAAGCGACCCAGAACGACCCGTGACCGATGCCCAGCAGCGGGTTCTCGGATATCTCGCGGTCGGCATATTGCCAGAGCAAGGTGCGCCCGGTCAGCGTGCGATCCTTGCCAAACGCATCCAGCACGGCGCCGATCGGATCGACGCTCATCGCGGCAGCTATGATTGAGAGCCCGCCAAAAAACAGAAACAGCATCAGACAAAGCGCCGAGAGCGATCCCAACCGAAAAAGCGGCCCACCGCGCAGGAAGATGACGCCCATCCCGAACAAGCCAGCGAGCGCGATCATCAGGATCAGCGCGGTCGCCGAATTCGACAGCAGCACCTGATAGGAGGCCAGGGCCGCCGCCGCCAGCGAGCAGACGCGCAACCGCCAGTCGAACCAGGGATCCAGCAGCACGCCCAGCGCCGCCAGCCACATCACCAGCATGGCCGCGCCCATCGCGTTCTTGCTGGCGAAGACGCCCCGGGCCGAGGACCCGCCCCCCAGACCTTCAAGAAAACTGAGAACGCCAAAAACACTCGCGGCGATCAGGATCGCCAGGACGATGCGCCGCGGCTCCAGATTGATGGCGATGTAGAAGCAGATCAGCATCGTCAGGATCATCTGCAGCCCGGCCTTGGCCACCAGGGCAGGGTCGAGCGCCCATATCATCCCGATCAGAAACCATAGCGGAAATATGAACAGCACCAGACTGCGACGCAGCATCGGCTCGACCTGGCGATAGTCGCGCACGAAAGCATAGGCAAAGTAGAGCGCGAGCGGATAGAGAATCAGCTCGTCAAAGCGAAATTGCTTGAAAGTGACGGTAAACCAAAGGGTTACGATCACCATATCGAACTGCGCCCGGCTCAGTTTCAGCGACCGGTCCGTAGGCGAGGATCGGAACAGGGCAAGCGCCATCTCAGCGCCCCTCGCGCGCGAGGTGATCGGCCAGACGCAGCGCGAAGGCCACGATCGACAGGGTCGGATTGGCCTGCCCCGAGCGGGGAAAGATGCTGGCGGAGGCAACGAACAAATTACGCATCCCGAACACACGGCAGTTACGGTCGACGACGCCCTCGGATGGCCGCTCGGCCATCCGGGTCAGACCCATTTGATGGTATCCGTCGCGGGCCTGTCTGTCGATCATTTGCAGCAGATCCTCGCGTCGCCCGACCAGGGAGATTTCGGCCAGACCGGCAGTCGAGAGGCTCTCGGCCAATGCCAGATGGGCCTCCAGCACCGCCTCGATATCCGCAGGGCCGTAGCGGAGATCGATCTGCAGCAGAGGGCGGCCCAGCGCATCCGTCCGATCGGTCAGCACCACGCGATTGGCTGGATCGGGCAATTGTTCCGCATGATAGGCGAGGCGGTAGTGCCCCGACCGGTTCGGCACCAGCAGATCGGCGGGCCGGTCGTCGGAGCGCAACCTGCGCCTCAGAAGCCGCAGAGCGCGCCACGCCGTCGTCGCCGGTTCCGTTGCGATGTTGCGCAGATGCGCCCAAAAGCGCAGAGGCTTCTCGCCCGCCAGTTTCCACCGTAGCGGGGCAGACAGAAAAGCCCCCCCCACAGCCCGACTGCGCAGCGCCAAAAATTTCAGCGATTGAATGCCGGACCCATGCGCGGGGTCGTCCATCGCGAGATTTTCGATCCAAAAAGCGATATTGGGCTGGCCCGCAATGCGAGGCATCAGGCGCCGCCGGGCTGGGCGCTTGCCACCCTGGGATGTATAGCCAAAGTGGCGAATGGCCTCGGGATCGCTCAACCGGATCGTGCCGATGGAGCCGGTCAGATGCCCCATATATCCACGCCCCAGCATCCCCGGATCGGTCCCTCCCCTGCGCCGGTGATCGGCGAGCAGGAGACGCGCGACCTCCAACCCGCCAGCGCAGAGCGCGAAGTGCCGGGCCTGCAAGGTCGTGGTCTCGCCCGCCGACAGAACCTCCAATCCGGTCACCGTCGCATCGGGTTCGATGCCGGCGATGTTCAGACCCGTCGCCGCGGTCTGCAAGAGCACATCCGGCCCGTCGGGCGCGAGCACGCGCTGTGCAAGCGCGCTCACCAGTTTCGGGCCTTTGGTCAATCGCTCGACATGATCGGAATTAGGCGCATCCAGCGCGGTCCAGGGCGGTCCCAGAGGGTCAGAAAACACGTCTGAAACACCAAGAAATTCAGCGGCTTGAGGCACCCATGCAGTATATTCATCATAGCTAAGCGGCCAGGGCGCGGCCCCTCCTGCCTGTAACGGCTCGAAGTCCTCCGGATCCAGTGGCACAGCGCGCCCGCCCCACCAATGAAGCGTGCCGCCCAGGGCGCGGCAGCTCACCTGATCCAGCGGGTCGTGGGCCGCGTCGCGGGAGAGGACACCGCAGGGCATCTCGTTCGCCTCGCCGGGGGACATCGAACCCTGCTCGACCATCAGAACCCGCAGGCCCCGTCCATGGCTGGACAGCGCCAACGCCATCCCCGCAGCGCCGGACCCGACGACACAGATGTCGTAGGATCGCGCCCGCGCGGTCGCGAGGTCTAGGACCGGCATCCACGTCCAGCCCGCAGGGGACCCCTGATCGATTGCCGCTCCACCCACATCACCCGTTTCACCCGAACTCCGCCCCGGCAACCTTTGCGTGTGCGGCTGCAACGGGCGCCAGGATAATACGCCCCGCCGCGACCGCCCGCAACCGGCCGAGACCCACCCCGGCCCTGCAGGATTGAGCCGGACAGGCATTCCACGCTACACTATGGGTGAGAAGTTGGGGATGGGTGCTTGATGGCAACCGGGGTTGCAATTGTCGGCTGTGGCTATGTCGCAGACCTCTATATCAATTCGTTCGAGAACTGGCGCGATGTGCTGGATCTCCGTGGCACCTACGACCGCAATGGCGAGCGGTTGCGGGTGTTTTCGCAGTTCTACGACCTGAATACCTATGGCACGCTCGAGGACGTGCTGAGCGACGACCGGGTCGAGATCGTCCTAAACCTGACCAACCCGACCGAGCATTACAGTGTTTCAATGGCCTGCCTTGCGGCGGGCAAGCATGTTTATTCCGAAAAACCCCTGGCGGTGGATTTCGCCCAGGCGCAGGAGGTGCTGGCCGAGGCGGAGAAGCGCGGGCTGCATGTTGCCTCCGCCCCCGCCACCGTGCTGGGCGAGGCTGCGCAGACCCTGTGGCGCGAGGTACGCAGTGGGACCCTGGGCCAGCCCCGGCTGGTCTATGCCGAGCTGGACGACGGTATGGTCCACCGCATCGGTTACGAGAACTGGAAGACCCGCTCCGGCGCCTATTGGCCCGCGGATGACGAATTCGCCACCGGCTGCACGCTGGAACATGCGGGCTATGCCGTCACCTGGCTGACAGCGATGTTCGGCCCCGCGCGCCGGGTGGTGAGCTTTGCCAAGCTGCTGGTCGAGGACAAGGGCCGTCCCCGGGATACCGCCCCCTATGCGCCGGATTTCTCCTGCGCCTGTCTGGAGTTCGATGACGGCGTGGTGGCACGGATCACCAACTCGATCCTCGCCCCCCATGACCACCGCTTCCGGGTGATCTGCGAGGATGGGATGCTCAGCGTCGAGGAGATGTGGGATTTCAACACGCCGGTGATCCGCAAGCCGGTGCTGGAGACCCGGCTGAAGCGCCAGTTGGAAAAGAAGGTCGGCTGGGATGGCTCGCGCCGCGTCGCCCCGGCGCAAAGGCGAAGCTTCACCAGTGCCTCACGCGGCTACCGCATGGATTTCGCAGCAGGCCCGGCCGAGATGGCTCAGGCAATCGCCGAGGGGCGCCCGCCGCGCCTGGGCGGACGCTATGCGCTGCACACCACCGAGCTTGCCCTGGCGATCCAGCACCCCGAACGTTTCGGCACCGACTATACACCCGTGACCGATTTCCCACCGATGATGCCCATGCCCTGGGCCAAGGACTGATCACCGAAGGCAAGGGATCCGCTATGTGCTTTGGCGTCCCGGACTTGATCCGGGACCTCTGGTACACCGCCCGAGGAAGAGTTCCCGGATCAAGTCCGGGACAACATCGCGGCCAGCGGATGGCTCAGCTCTGGCGATCCGTGCCACGCGCGGCGGCCACCATTTGCTGCATCGTTTCCGGCGTCTCCACGAAAGTCTCGCGCGGCAGGGACAGCAGATTGGCGCGCCATTCGGCGATGGGTGCGGGGTCCTGCAACAGCCCTGCGATGAGATTGGCCAGTGCCTCCTCAACCGGCTCCTGCAGTGCGGCACCGCCCGCTTGAGCGGCGATCCGGCGGGCGGTTTCCGTGCCTGCCGGGGCGAGTTGAGGCACGGCGAAATAGCCGCCCTCGTAGATGCGGTTCGGCAGCAGCCAGAGGGAATTTGCCCCCTCCTCGTACCAGTCGCCCGCCCAGACCAGATCGACCTCGCCATAGATCGCCGCCAGATCCTGCGGCGCCCTGTAGCGGCCATGGAAGGTGATGTTGGCATGAGGCGCCAGCAGCCCTTCGAAATCCGCGAAGACGCCTGGCGCCGGGTAGCCGCGCAGGACGATCTCCACCTGCTCCGGAAAGCGATCGGCCAGCGCGCCTAGGATGGCCAGCGACCGGGCGCAGCGCAGATTGCCGAACCAGCCGATCTTCAGCTTTCCGCGGGGGCTGGGGGTGTTCGACTCCACCGGTCGGTCGGGAAACGCATCGCCGTCGATCAGCCGGTTCTCCACCAGGAAACTGCGATAGGCACCGGGGTAGTACCGCGCGAAATGCTCGCGTTCGAAGGCCGGGGAGGACAGCACCACCAGCGCCGTGCGCTTCAGCAACGAGCGTTCCAACGCGCGCAGACCCTTCGCCACCGCGCCGCTGCCTGTCAGTTTCTTGTGGATGTCCAGGCATTCATAGATCACCGGCATCGCCAGACCGAGGCGCGAACGGACCAGCACGGCGGTGGCGAGCATATCCAGATTGCGCGCTATGATCAGATTGCTTCGGCGCAACACATCGGCCTGCCGACCGGCCAGCTTCGCCCCGCGAAAGATCGAGGCGATGCGCTGCACATAGGCGTTATCCGCCGTCTCGCCCAGATCCACGATCTCGCAGGGGGGGTCGCCCGCCTCGCCACGCCTCGGCATGAAACCGGTTACGTGAAAGCCTGCCTGTTGCAGGGCGACGATGCGCCGTCGCACGGCGGCATCCCCGGGGTTTTGCCCGAAATAGGCGATCTTCGTCATCGATTGGGCCCCCCGCCCCGCGCCAGCGTGAGCAGGAAGCCAGCCCCCCAGCACGTATGCATCACAGCCACCGCGACACCCGCAAGCAACCCGCAGGCCGAGCGGTGGCGGAGCGTCATCCATATCCCCGCCGCCGCGATAGTCGCCAGATAAACCAGCGGCCACGCAAGACCAAGCGGAGTGAAGGGCAGCATCGCCACCGACAGCACGCAAAGCGCCACATGCATAGCCGGGATCAACTGGCGCGGCGCGGGTCGGACCCGGTGCTTCAGACAGGTCCGCGCCCGTCCCTGGCCATAGCGATAGTATTGCTTCGCCAGGCCCCGGGGCGTCGAGCGGGGCAGATAGCCGATGCGAATCGCAGCCTCCAGCCAGATCCGGCCGCCGGCCTGGGTGACGCGCCGGTCGTATTCCGCGTCCTCGTTGGCGATGAAGCTGGGATCGTACCCGCCGATCTTGCGAAACATCTCCATCCGAAAGGCCGCGTGGTGGCCATGATCGACCCAGGCGGAGCGGCTGCCCCCACGATGCGGCGATCCGCCCGCCCCCAGCGGCGTGTCCGAGATCCAGGCCAACGCGCGGCGGAAGCATCCACCCTCGGCCAGGGTATCCATCGGGATGACGATCGAGGATGCCTCTGGCCGCGCCTCCAGGGCAGAGACCAGGGCGGAAACGAAACCGGGGGGATAGAACGAGTGGGCATCGCAGCGGATCAGGGTCTCGGCCCCCGCGAACTCCGCCCCCAGCGCCAGATTCATCGCGGAGGCCTGCAAACGCCCGGGATTGTCGAGCAGCGCCAGCAGTGGGAACCGGTCCTGCATCCCCTCCACGATCTCGCGCGTGCGGTCGGTGCTGCCGCCATCTGCGACGATCACCCGGCAGCGCGCCGCGAAGGGATCGGAGCCCAGCAGTTCCTCGACCACGCGGGCGATATGGGCTTCCTCGTTCAGTGTCGGGATGAAGACGACGACACGCGCGGGGTCCGTCCGGGGCATGGCGGCGTCACCCATGGCGGGGTCCGCCCGCTCGGTCACTGTTCGCGCTTGCACAACACCCCTCCCGACACAAAGGCTGACTGAACAACAGCTTGGGATTCCTGTCTAGACGCCAGTTGCTGCGGGCGCTAAGTCTTTGCGCTCACATGGGGTAGATGGGATCGGTGATCTGTATGGCGTATCTGAGGACCCTCTTATTGCTGGCGCTGGCGCTCGTTTCGGGTGCGGCCCATGCGCAGGGCTCGGATGAGCCTTATCGCATCGGCGTTCAGGACGAACTCGCGATTCGCGCGGTGACGTGGAGCGAGATCGAAGGCCGCTACCTGACCTGGCAGGCCATCGGCGGCACCTATCGCGTCGGACCCATGGGCACCATCTCGGTGCCGTTGGCGGGGGAGATCGCCGTCCTCGGCCAGACCACGGACAATCTGCAGGGCGAGATCGCGGGCATTCTGCAGGGCATTCTCGGCGCGTCCGAAGCCCCTTCGCTGGCCATCGAGATCGTGCGCTATCGCCCGATTTTCGTGATCGGAGAAGTGGAGCGCCCCGGCGAACATGCCTTCACCCCGGGCCTCACAGCGCTTCAGGCCTTTGCCCTGGCGGGCGGGGCCCAGGCCCTGCTGCGCGGGGACAACACCAACGAACTGATTCGCAACCTGGGCCGTGCACGCGGTATCGAACGCGAGCTGGCCTGGACACGCGCGCGCGAAGTCCGGCTGCTGGCCGAGACCGAAGACGCGGCCGAGGTCGCTTTCCCCGAGGATCTGGCCCATCCCGACGGACCCACCGCGACCAAGGATATGCTGGATCAGGAACGCGCCCTGTTCGAAGCCAGGCAAAGCTCGCTGGCCCGCGAGATCGAGGCGCTGGAGAATCTCAAGAACCTGCTCTCCTCTGAAATCGAAAGCCTGGAGCTGAAACTGGTCGGGCAGACCGAACAGCTCGACCGCGTGCGCGAGACGGTCAGCGGCATGCAGCGGCTGGTCGATCAGGGGCTGGCGCGCAACCCGCGTCTGGTCGAGATCCAGGGACTTCTGATCAATCTGGAGGCCCGCGAGATCGATCTGCGCGACAGCATTTTCCGCGCCGAACAGCGGATCAGCGTGACCAATCGCGAAATCATCGAACTGCGCGCGGACCGCACCACCGAGGCGGCGGAGGAACTGCAGCGGGTGCGCACCACGCGCGAGTTGCTCGAAAACGACGAGGATACGTTCCGGTCTCTCATCCTGGCCGCGGGGGTCGGTCTGGACGAGGTCGACGAGGACACGCCAATCGAATTCACCCTGATCCGGGGCACCGGCGAGGAACTGACCCGCGAGCAGGTGGGCGAGGGCGCGCGCCTGCAACCCGGCGATGTGCTGGAAATCAGCCGTGCGGCGCAAGGGGCAGAAGACGGCGCCGCGACGCCTCCGGCTACCGATTAGGCGCCGTCGCGGCCCGGTCGGCAATGTCGCGCAGCCTGGCCACGACCGGCTCGTTCGACAGGCGTCCATCGAAAACCTGCTGCCCCCTCGCGGCCAACTCGTGGCGCTTTTTCGCGTCGCTGAGCAGCGCCGCCAGCGCGTCGGCATAGCTTTCCTCATCCGAAGCCAGTTCCACGCGCCCGTCGAGCAGGTCGCCAAAACCGTCGATCGCCGGGGGCATCGCCAGCACGCCCATGCCCAACTGGAAATATGTGGCGATCTTGATGCTGACCCCGCTGGTGATCCGCATCGGGGCAAGGCCCACCGCATCGGGACCGCAATAGGCTGACAGATCGCCAACCGGGCCGATCAATTCGATCCCTGGGGTTTCAGGCTGATCCTGTGCGATCTCGCCGAAGATCTGAAGTCTCGCATCGGGAAGACGCGCGCGGACGGCGGGCCAGATGCGATGGGTCAGAAGCTCCAGCGCATCGCGGTTGCCACCGTGGCGCACCCCGATAAACGCCGCGCGCGGGGTTGGGTCGGCTGACACTCCCTCGGCGGCTACGGGCGCCTCCAGCCCCGGTTTCAGCCAGATATGCTGCGCGTCGGGCAGATGCCGGTGCAACTGCTCCATCTCACTATGCGACGCATGAATGCAGAGATCGGCATGAGCGAGATGCGCCACCTCCTCCTCGACTGTCATCGGGTTATGATCCGGCGCCGCCCCGGCCTCCAGAAACGCCTGGGCTCGCATGGAGAACAGGTCATGCAGCAGCACCGCCCGGCAATGCGCGTCGACGCGCGAGAGAACCGGGGCGAGCGAGCTGTACTCGCAGACCACCAATATGTCCGCCTGGCGCCCAGTTGCGCGCGCCAGTTGCGCCATCTCGCGATCGGGTGGCACTTCGCCAAGCTGGCTGGCAGTCGAGGGCGCCTGCCCCCCCAACGCGTGGAGCAAACCGCGAAGCAGGCGCGAGAACCCGCGCATCAATACCCGCGGCGAATACGAGAGGTAAAGCGATCCCAGCCGGACCGTGCCGACCCAATCGATGCAGTCGACCGCTTGCAGATAGGCCGGGTCGATCCGTGCGAAGGGACGATTACCGAAACCCGCCTCCGGCGCGACAACGATGCGGATACGATACCCCGCGGCACGCAGGCAGCGCAGGAACTCCAGCAGATAGGCCCCGCTGCCCGAGGCCGCATGGTCCAGACGCCGGCGCACCAGCACGCTCGCTTGCGGGCCCGCACCGCCCCGCGATTGGGGAGGTCTTGCCCCAGGTTCCACCAGGCTCTCAGTCATATACCCTTGCTGCAGCCACCCGGGTCCCCACCTGTCGGATAACCAGCCCCATTCTGTGAGAACCCCATTGTCGAATGCAAACACGGCAATTTCTACGCAATAATCGGGCAAGGCGGAACATTTTCGCGCGTTGCGTGATCACATTGCAGCTACACATACCGGAACGCGCAGGATACGGCGGCGCGGGAAAAAATACCTAAGACCGCGCCTGCAGGCGGTTTCCCAGCGCTTCGAGCATCTGCCGCAGCACGCGCGGGATCGTGCCGGGATGGCGCGCCAATGCACCGGCGAAGCCCGCCAGATTGCCGCCCTTCAGATGGCCCAGCGCCCGCTCCGACCGCATCAATTGGGTCAAGGCGGCGTGGCGTTCCGAGAAGAGCGCGCGTTCCTCGCCCCCGATCCGGTCACCGAAGGCGGCCAGCAGGCGCCGATCCGCCGCCAGCAGCGCATCGATATGATCCGGGTTCACCCGGAACGACACCGATCCCCGCTGCACGGTGTAGAGATAGCTGGGCGCCGGATGGAACCAGACCGCCGCGCCCTCGACAAGGCAACGGAAAACCAGATGACAATCCTCGCCATTGCGCAGGGCCTCGTCATAGCGGATCTGATGCTGCTCCAGAAACGCGCGGCGGATGACCGGTTTCAGATAGCCGAGGCTCGGCTCGCCCCGCCGCACGCGATTGCCCGCGATATACCGCGCCAGGTCCCATTTCCGAGGCTCGGCAAACCCGGGGCCGGTGGCGAAAGGCGCGTCCTCGACCGCCAAGCCATCTCCATCGACACGGCGAAAATTGCCGAGCACGACATCCGCGCCCACACGGTCCGCGAAGCCGGTCATCTCGGCCAACCGCCCCGGCTCCATACTGTCATCCGCGTCCAGCACAGCGACCCACGTACCACGCGCCAGCTCCAGCGCCCGGTTGCGGGCGCCTGCGGGGCCCTTGTTCCGGATCAGGCGGTCATGGCGGATGCGCGGATCGGAAGCTGCCAGGTCCGCAGCCTTTGCCGTAGTTGGGTCCGGCGAGCAATCGTCGACGATCACCACCTCGACATCCAGGCCGGTCTGCACCAGCGCGCTCTCGACGCTGCGCTGCAACTGATCCGCGGCGTTATAGGCGGCTATCATCACCGTGGCGTCCATGTTGGGTCCGAACTCCGCGTTGACCTGACAGCCTTAAGACCCGACAATGTTAGGGAGTTTGGCCAGTGTGATCGAGTGAATTGTGATGCGACCGGGACGTTCCTGCCTTGCGGCGCTGATGATCTGGCTGGCCGCCGGCCCCGTCCCGGCCGCGTCGGTCGAGGCGGAAGGCTTTGTCGAGTGGTTCTCGGGCAAGCCCGGCAAAGCCTGGTACATCTCCAACTTCGTCATCCAGCATCCCAGCTTCGTCACCGCGTGGCGACGCTATGGCGTACGGGCGCTGCCCAAGGGCGTGGACCTCAAGCTGCATCCCGACCCGAAGGAGGAAAAGCCCTTCGCCGGGGCCGAGATCCAGCGCAGGGGGCTGTTCCATCATGGCCGGTACGAGGTGGTGATGCGTCCTGCCCGCGGCTCCGGCATCGTGTCGGCCTTCTTCACCTATACCGGGCCCAGTTTTTGCACCCCGCATGACGAGATCGACATCGAGTTTCTGGGCCGCGACACCACGAAGATCTGGCTCAACCGGTTTGTCGAGGGGCGCAAACTGCCCGGACAATGGATCGACCTGGGCTTCGATGCGGCAGAGGCACCGCGTCTCTACAGCTTCGACTGGCACGAAGACGGCATCACCTGGGCGGTCGAGGGCCGCGAGCTGTTGCGCATCGATGCCAAGGATCACGATATCCCGACATTGCCGCAGAAGATCTTCCTGAATATCTGGGCGGGCAATCCCAGCCAGGCCCCCTGGACCGGCCCGACACCCGCGGACGCGGCGGGGCGGGCGCATTACCTCTGCGTCTCGTTTCAACCGGCAGGCCAGCCCGCGGGCGTAACCGGCGCGCAATGCAGCGACGACTGGCAGGCCGGCAAAGATGACCGGTGAGATGTCGGGGCAGCCCCAGATCGCCGTGATCGTTCCGGTCTGGAATGCCGCCGCGACGCTGCCCCGCGCGGTCGAGAGCGTTCTGGCGCAGCGCGATGTGCGGGTTGAAGTGGTGGTCGTCGATGACTGCTCCACCGATGACAGTGCGGCGATCGCCCGCGATCTGGCGGCGCGCCACCCGAATGTCATCGTCGCGGTGCAGCAGGTGAATTCTGGCCCCGCGGCGGCGCGCAACCGGGCGATCGAGCTGAGTTCGGCGCCCTGGGTCACCCCACTCGATTCCGACGATTTCATGCGCCCCGGCAGGCTGCGCGCGCTGCTGGACCATGCCGAGGGCGAGGGCTGCGACTTCGTCGCCGACGATCTCTATCAGGTGCCGGATACGGATATCGACGGGCCTGCACGGCGGCTCTGGTCCGATGGCCCGATTGGCGTCTTTCGCGTGACGCTCGACGATTTCGTGGCCGGCAACATCTCGGCCCAGCATGGCGGGCGGCGCGAGATGGGGTTCGTCAAACCCCTGATTCGGAAGACGTTTCTGGAAAAACACGCCCTCACCTATGCCGAGGATATGCGCCTGGGTGAAGATTACGAGCTTTATGCAAAGGCGCTGCTTGCGGGCGCGCGCTTCGATCTGATCGATCCGCAAGGCTATGTCGCGGTGATCCGCGCGGGCTCGCTCAGCGGGCAGCATGGCGCGCGCGAGCTTGGCGCTCTCGTCGCCGCAGACCGGCGGTTATTGCAAAGCCCGGGGCTGCCACCCGCCAGCCGCGCCTTGCTGCGCCAGCACCTGCACGAGACCGAGATCCGCTGGCGCTGGGCCCGGCTGATCGATGCGGTGAAGGCCCGCAACCCGGTGCGTGCGCTGGGATGCTTCGCGGCCCCGCTCGGCGTCGTCTCGGCACTGCTGGGCTTGTTGGGCGAGCAGATGCGGCTGCGCGGCGGGCGCCGTCTGGCCGCGATGATTGGCAAACGCTGAGGGGGCGCGAATGGCAGAGACAATCCGCTGGGGCGTGCTCGGCACCGGCTATATCGCCGGACAATTCACCATCGATGCGGGGCTCAGCCAGACCGGGCGGGTCGTGGCCGTGGCCTCGCGCAATCCGGACCGCGCGGCGGCCTTCGCGGGCCGCCACGGCGTTGCAACGGCGCATGGGTCCTATGAGGCTCTGGTCGCGGATCCGGGCGTCGACGCAGTCTATATCGCCACGCCCAATGCGCTGCACCGGGACCATGCTCTGCTGGCGATCGGCGCGGGCAAGGCCGTGCTCTGCGAGAAACCTTTTGCCCTGACGGCGACGGAGGCGCGCGAGATCCGCGAGGCCAGCCGCGCGGCGGGCGTCTTCTGTATGGAGGCGATGTGGACCCGTTTCCTGCCCGCCATGCAGGCGCTGAAAAACCAGGTGGACAGCGGCGCAATCGGCCGCCCGATCCTGCTGCGCGCCGAACTGGGCTTCCCCATCGCGCGACAGCCGGGCGACCGGTTCAGCGACCCCGCCCTGGGCGCGGGTGTTCTCCACGACCTCGGGATCTACGGCGTCTCGATGGCCCATTGGCTGCTGGGCGAGATCGGCGATGTCACGGCCCAGGCCCGCCGCGATGGCCACGGCGTCGACAGCGAGATCACCGCGCAATGTCGCCATGGCGCCAGGCCTGACGCGCCCCTCTCGACCGTCATTGCCAGCCACAGCGCCCAGCTCTCCAATACGCTGGAGGTGGTGGGGGAGTCCGGGCGCATCACGGTCGAGGCACCCTTTGTCCAGGCGATGCAGACGCGGCTGCGCAGCTTCTACCCCGGTGCGATGGGCACGCCCACGCCCGATGGCAAGGCGAAGGATCTGCTGAAACGCACCGGGCTCTGGCCTCATCTGCGCCCCGTCATGCTGCGCTGGCTGGGCCGCGACGGGGCGCTTGCGACAGCGGGCTTCCGCGGCAACGGCTATCAGTTCGAGATCGATGAAGTGGGCCGCTGCCTGGTTGCCGGCCTGACTGAAAGCCCGCAGATGACGCTGGACCAGTCCGTCGCGGTGATGGCGGCGCTGGACCGCATCGCAACGGCAAGCGCCTGAGCGAGGCGCGGGACCGGGCAATTTCGTGTAAGATGGCTGCGTGAGAGTATGAGGGTGGGTTCACGATGATGGTGTTGATCACACACAGTCCCCGGTTTGCGGCATGGGCCGACAGGTTGCTGCCGCTTGGCGTTGCGCTGTTTGTGCTGGGTCTCTTCGCGGTGATGCTGCTCTATCCCTTCGGGCGCGATCAGGCGATTTATGCGGTCGTGGCCCAGACCCTGACCGAGGGCGGCGCCCCCTATCGCGATGCCTGGGATTTCAAGACGCCCGCGATCTTCTTCGTCTATGCCGCCGCCCAATCGCTGCTGGGTGAGGCCGAGGCGATGATCCGCCTGTTCGAGATCCTGTTATGGCTGACCATGGGTGTAGGGTACTGGTTGATTACCCGGCGGCTGATGGATGGGCGCGCGGCGCTCCTCTGCTTTGCGGTGGCGATCTATTGCCTTGTACGGGCGGGCTACTGGCATGTCGGACAGCCCGAAAGCTTTGGCGCCGTCGCGCTGGTCTGGGCGCTGGTGCTGGCCTTGGACCGGCGCGCGGACCCACCGTTTCTGATGCTGCGCGCGGTCGCAATCGCCGCGCTCTATACGTTTGCAGCCCTCCTGAAGCCGCCGCTTGGGGGCGGTATCCTGGTCAGCTATGGCGTGATGCTGGCGCGTATCTGGCCGGTCGCGGGCTTGCCCGGCGCATTGCGCCTGACATTGGGCTTCACGCTGGGCGGGCTGCTGGTTCTGGGTGCTTTCGGCGCCTATTTCGCCGCCACTGGAAGCTGGGGCGATTTCGTCGATGCGGTGCTGATCTTTGCCCCGCAATACACCGCCATCTCGCATACCGAGCTCGGCCCGCTTCAGGCACTGGGCAAAACCCTGCGGCTGATGGCGAGTTTCTGGTTTCTGCTGCCCGCGGGTCTGATCTGTCTGGCGCTGTTCTGCTGGCGTGACTGGCCGGTGATCGGCGCCGCGCTGCATATCGGGGGGGTCGCCTTCGTCGCCCTCTGCGGTGTCGCGCTTCAGGCGAAGTTCTTCCACTATCACTATGCCAGCGCCGTGGGCCTGCTGGCCCTGCCCGCGGGCTGGGGCCTGTGGATGCTGTGGCAGCGCGTGCGGGGGCGGCCGCTGGCCCTGGCGGGGCTGGGCCTCGCCCTGGCGGTGGCCATGCTGAAGCTGCCCCATGACCAGACCTTCTGGTGGAAGAACGCCCAGCGGCTGCGGGCCGAGATGGGGCAGGACCCGGCAGGTATCCACAACCGGATCTATAGCAACCAGTCCTTTGCCTATGGCGACAATCTGGCGGCGGCGACATGGCTGCGCCGGAATGCGCCCGAAGATGCCCGCCTTGCGGTCTGGGGGTTCGAGCCGATCCTGTTCTATCGCTCGGGCCTCGGCCTTTATCACCGCTATATCTACAATATCCCGATGCTGGCCGCCTGGTCGAAGGCCGAGGCCCGGGCCGAGTTCATGGCCGGGTTCGCCACCGCGCCGCCCTGGGCGGTGGTGGTGCAGTCGAACGACACGCTGGCCTATGTCTCCGGCGACCCGCGCACCAGCCGCGAGATGCTGGAGCAGGACTTCCCCGCCCTGCGTGAAGAACTGGCACGCGGCTATGAAAGCACCGCCACCTTCGGCCCGCTCGAGATCTATACCCGGATCGGAGGCTCGTGATGGCGGGACCCAATTTCATCGGGATCGGCGTGCAGAAATGCGCGACCTCGTGGCTGCACGAGACATTGAACGCGCATCCGGACATCTTCACCTCGGACACTAAGGAGGTGGAGTTCTTCACCGCCTTCTACGATCGCGGCTATGAGTGGTACGAGAGCCACTTTGCCGAGGGCGCAGCGGTGCCGGCGCGGGGGGAAACCTCGCCGTCCTATTTCTATCATCCGGAGGCCCCGGCGCGGGTCAGGGCCTATCGCCCAGAGATGAAGATCATCGTGATTTTCCGCGATCCGGTGCGCCGGGCGTTTTCGAACCACCTGCATGAACTCCGGATGCGCCATCTGACCTCGGCGCGGGATTTCGAAACCGGGCTTGCCAACAATCCCTGCTATGTCGAGCAGGGACGCTATGCCACTCACACGGCGCGTTGGTTTGCGGCGTTCCCGCGCGATCAGGTGCTGGCGCTGCTGTTCGAGGAGATCACCGCCGACCCCCAGGGGTCCGTGCGCCAAGTCTATGAGTTTCTGGGGGTGAATGCGGACTTCACTTCGGACGATTTGGGTCGCAAGTCGAACGAGAGCGTCGCCTTCCGATATGACGGCCTGCAAAAAACCCTGCAACGCGGCGGCCATATGCTGCGCCGCGCGGGGCTGGGCGGCGCGCTGGAGCGGTTGAAGGCCCTGCCGGGGATCCGCCATCTGATGGCGCTAAACAAACAGGATCTGCGCGAGATCACGCCCCCGATGCTGGACGAAACCCGCCGGCGCCTGGCCGCCGATCTGGCGCCGGAGATGCGCGATCTTGCGAAGCTACTGGGCCGTGACAGCCTGCCCTGGCCGAATTGGCCCAGCGAGCGCACCGCAGAACCGGCAGGGCCGGATCGCGGCTGAAGCAGCATCGGTTACTTGGTCGAGACCGAGTAATCGCCCTCATAGCTGTGATAGCCGTGGTCATAGTACTGACGCTCCTGCTTGCGGTCGACCAGGGTCATCACGCCGCCGATCGATTGCGCCGTGACCGAGCGCAACATGCCCAATGCGCGGCGCACCGCTGATTTCGGCGTGCGGCGCCAGCGCACCATCATCAGGATCAGATCCGCCTGATCGGCAAAAACCATTGTGTCCGGCACCGGCAGCAGCGGCGGGCTGTCGATGACCACCATGTCATAGTTCATCCGCGCCGCGATGATCATGTCATCCATGGCGCCATTGGCCAGCAGATCGGCCGGATCGTCATGCATCGTGGTGGTGGGCAGCAGGTCACAGCCCGTGGCTTCGTCCTTGCGGATCGCATCCTTCAGATCGGCCTTGCCCTGCAGCACGCTGACCAGATCGGGTTTGTCATCCGCCTTCCAGTCGCGCGACAGCGAAGGCTTGCGCAGATCGCCGTCGATGATCAGGCAGGACCGGCCCGATTGCTGTGCCGCCCAGGCCAGCAGCAGGGCGGTGGTCGTCTTGCCCTCGTTCTGGACCGACGAGGTGATCAGCACCACCTTGTTCACCTGCATATCGAAGCTGACCTGCAGATAGGTGCGCAACTGGCGTGCCTCCTCCGCCAGATAGGCGGCCTTGCCCTTCAGATAGCGCCCGTCGATCAACTGGCGGACCGACCCGCGCAGACGTGCCTGCGAGAACGAGGTGTAGACCGGCAGACCGGTGTCTTCGGTCACCGCCTCCGACGTCATGAAGCCGATGCGCCGCATCTCGATCAGCAGCATCAGGCCCAGGCCCAGGAACAGCCCGGCAAAGGCCGCCAGAAGTACCGTCACCTTGATCCGCGGGCTCGAGGGCTGGTTGGGTGGCGAGGCATACGAGATCACCTCCGCATCCGCCTGCTGCAGGTTCTGCACGTCGCGCGATTCCTTGAAGCGGTTCAGGAAGTCCTCATAGATCAGCCGGTTGGCCGCCGCGATCCGGGCGAGCTGGCTGATCTTCACCTGTTGCTTGGATTGCTCCAGCGCCAGCAGTTCCAGTTCCTTCACCCCGGCCTGCAAGGCGCTGACCTTAGATTGCGAGATGTCGACGGTGTTGGAAAGCTCCTGCAGGTGACGTCCGACCTCGCGCTCGATCTCGGTCTCCAGGGTCTCGATCGACTGCGTGATCGGAAGAACCTTGGGGCTCTCGGCGCCAAAACGGCGGATGCTGGCGGCCTCCTCGCGGCGCAGGTCGGCCAGGTCGCGGCGATATCCGCTGATCACTTCGGACACCATGACATCGGCGGCGGCGGCGAGGCTCTGCATATCGGCGATGCGGCGGATCTTCTGCAGCCGCGCGCGGCTCTCGGCCAGATCGGCGCGGGCGGCGACGAGGCGGGTCGTCGCCTCCGAGATCTGCTGGTTCAACCGCTCGGTGGTCTGGGCATCGGTGGTCGCGCGCTCGCGCTCGCGCAGGACTTCGTTCTCCGATTCGACCACATCGGCTTCCAGCCCGGCGAGGCGCTCGTTCAGCCAGTCGGACTCGCGCTGCGCCGCCTCGAACTTCGCCTCCAGCCGGAAATTGATGTACTCGTCCAGGATCGTGTTGGCGATTGCCGCCGCCTTGGTCGGCGATTCCGAGGTCATCGCCACCACGATCACGAAGGAGTTGCCCTGCTGGCGCACATTCATACTGCCGCGCAGCGCGCCAATCACAGCGCCGTATTTCCCCAGAATCTCGGCATCCGCCTTGGCGGCCTCGCTGATCGCATCGTTCTGATTCGGATCAGGGGCGGGGGCCGGGCGCAGGAAGGACTTGATCATGGATTTGATCTTGCCGCTCCACATTTCGAAAACCGAGGGCTTACGCAGGCGGCTGTTGAACTCGGGATCCTCGTGCAGTTCCAGCTTTTCGACCACGCGGCCCAGCAGGCGGCCCGATTGCAGAATCGCCATCTCGCCTTCGATGATCGTGTCGTTCAGAGTCACCCCGGTGACCAGATCGTTGATGCTCGACCCGGCGCGCCCCTGCTCGCCCAGCAGAAATTGCGCCGAAGAGGTATAGAGCGGCGTCATCCGCGTCAGCGCGAAGACCGAAATCCCAAGTGCGACCACCAGAAAAGCGATCAGCATCCACATGTGACGGCGCAGCATCCGCAGGATCTCATCGAGATTCAGCGTCAGACCCTGCCCTCCCGGCTGGCCTGAGGGCTGCGGCATCTCTCGCTCTGGTTTGTAGGGAACCTGCATCACCACGCCTCGCTCGCACAGCCGGTTCGATCGTCACGCATAAACAGCATCTCCGGCACACACACTAAACTTTAACGCTAACTCGCGCCACCACACACCGGCATTGTAGGACACGTCGCCCGAAATCGCCATGGCCTCATGCTGCTGCGCGACATTTTGAAAGTGGCAGAGATTCGCGGAACTCGCGTTATGCGGTTGCTGCGGCACCGCACAACCTGCTCTTGGTTGTCGCATTTTGAGCCAAATCGCGTCAGATCTTGTCAATTAGACAAAAAAAAGTCGCAAACCTGCGCAAGATATTCTGTAGTGGGACGTGGATAGGGGAACGGTCCTGGTGCAGTGCAACCGCACGGCCAGGTCTAGTGTCAGTGGGGTAACCATATATTCAGATCTGGGTAAGAAAGATCCACGCGTTACGTCGTGACGCGTATGGGGGGTCCTAAGAAAATTCGGGTGCTTGTGACGTGTGGTCAGTCGATTTGCTCGCGACGAACAATTCGCGCCTGACGAGGTGAAATCCTCCAGGCTTGGCACAGAACGAATACCACGGGCCCAGAAACGGGCCAGGAGTTGATGACAAAATGCATGCGATGAATTCCGGAGAGATGCATTCAGACCATATGGCGGCTATGTCGCTGCTTGACCCAGCCGACGCCACCCATGTCGCAGTACGCGACGGCGCCTGGTCGGACCCCGCAACTTGGCAAGGCGGTCGAATTCCCGGTCCCGAAGCCGACGTAAACATCCCCGCAGGTATCACCGTCGAATACGACATCGTGTCGGACACGCCGCTGAACATCGTACGGGTCGACGGCACGCTCAACTGGGCGACCAACAAAGACACCGGTATGCTGGTCGAGACGATCATCGGCTCGCACATGTCCCATATCAGCATCGGCAGCGAAGGCAATCCGGTGGACGGCGACGTCTCGGCCGAGATCGTGTTCCGCGACACATCTATCAACCTGTCGGACGACCCGACCCAGACCGGCAACGGCCTGGTGACCATGGGCTCGATTGAAGTTAGCGGCGCCCCGCAGGAAATGTGTCTGGGCCTGGTTGAAGATGCGCCGGCCGGCGCGACCCGCGTGAAAGTGGGCGGCGACCTGACTAACTGGAATGTCGGCGATACGGTTGTCCTGATGGGAACCGAGGGTGGCGAGCAATCCGGCGGCCGCTGGGTCAGCGAGGACGAGGAGCGGGTGATCACCGCGATCAACCCCGACGGCACGCTGACCCTGGACCGCCCGCTGCAATACTCTCACGCCAAGGAAGCCGGGTTCGAGGACCAGTTGAACATCCCCGTGGGCAACGCGACCCGCAACGTGGTGTTCTCGAGCGAGAACCCGGAAGGCACGCGCGGTCACGTCATGATCATGAGCGACGAGGCCGATATCCGCTTCGCCGAATTCCATGAACTGGGCCGCACCGACACCAGTATCGAGCGTGAAACCGCCGACAACCCGATTGGCCGCTATGCGCTGCACCTGCACAAGACCGGGCTGGGCGAAGACGACGGCACCATCAATATCATCGGCAACGCCGTGAATGGCGGCCCCGGCTGGGGCATCGTCCAGCACGAGAGCAAGGCGAATATCGACTGGAACTTCGTCTATGACGTTGCAGGCGCCGGCATCGTTTCGGAAACCGGCAACGAAACCGGCCAATGGATCGGCAATTTCGTCTCCAGCATCTATGGCGACGGCGAGCGCGTGGACCATGTTCGCGACGAGCTCGAGGGGGATTTCGGCCATGCCGGCGTCGCCTATGAAAGCCAGTCGCGCCTGGTCATACAGCAAGACAACCTCGCCTCCGGCTCGCGCTATGGCTGGACATTCCGGGCGAACGAGCGGTTCAAGACCGACGACGATTTCGAAGAGATCGAGCTGAACCCCGCCGATGTGCAGTTCAACCCCGACCCGCTCGGCCAGCAGCTGGTCTCGGAAGAAGTGCAGATCATGGGCTTCACCGGAAACACGGTAGTGGCTGCGGAAAGCGGCCTGTCCTCCGGCCACCGGGTGAACATTCACCAGGAAACCGACCTGCACTCGCAGATCTTCGACTTCACCGCATGGAACGTGCGGCGGGGCCTGGACCTGATCAACTATACCGGCAACTACGTCGTCAAAGATTCGCTGTTCATCAACGGCTTCCAGGCCATCGCGCTGCCCGGCAAGCACGAGGGCACGAACGTCATCGACACGACGATCGCCAATTTCAACGTCGGTATCTTCAATCAGGGTTTCAACCATACGGGTGTCCTGGTCGATGTCGATTTCATCGACGTGGATCAGAACGTTCAGGATCTGACCGACCGGACGTCGGTCGTGCTGAATGGCTCGCAACTGAACTATGTCGACAAGCCGATCATCCGGTTCGATTCCGATTCCGACCTGGTGCTCGATTCGAATCGCGGCCACAGCCTGTTCTTCTCGGGCACGATCACGGACTCCGCCGGCACCTATCGCTTCTCCGAAGGCGAGTGGCGCGACCAACCGCGCAGCATCGTGGATGGCTACTCGGCGACGTTCAATTCCGGCAACTGGATGAGCGTGGACGAGGTGCTGGGCCTCTATGGCACCATGCGCGACGACAATGGCGATTGGATCCTGCCGGTGATCTTCTGGATCTCGGACCGGGTGACCGGCGAGGCGCATCCCTTCATGGTGCCCGTCAAGATCGAAAACTACAGTGACGAGTATCTCGAAAGTTTCGAGCTCGACAGTTTCGAGCTCCCCTCCGCCGAAATCGAGATCGTCGACACCAAGGTCGATCCGAGCAATCCCGGTTCGGGCAGCAACCCGGGCCCGCAACCCGAGGACCCCGCCCCCGACGAGACACCCACCGATGGTGGCGCCGGCGGTGCCGGCAACGGCAACTCGGACGGCGGTTCGAACAGTGGTGGCTCCAACAATGGTGGTTCGAACAATGGCGGTTCGAACAACGGGGGTTCGAACAACGGGGGCTCCGGCAATGACGGCTCGGACCGCAGCGATCCCGTCGAGACCATAACCCCGGTATTCCGCGTGAACGGCGATCACCAGTTCAACGGCGGCGCCGCGTCGGTCAAAAACTACAACCACCGTGCGGCCTATGAGGTATCGGACACCTCCATCACCTTCAGCTTCAATGCCGACCGGGTCGATGGCACGCAGGGACTGGTGTCGAAGGACTCGCAGCAGTATTCCGGCGGCGGAAACCACGTCTCGGTCTATATCTGGCGCGGCGACCTGATCGCCCGGGTGCAAAGTGCAGATGACGAACGGTTCCTGCGTTTCGACAATCTGGTGGCCAACCGCGACTATGCCGTGCGGCTGGATCTGGGGCCGGATGGCGTTGCGCTCTATGTCAACGGCGCGCTGATCGTCGAAGACGACACGATCGGGGTCGATCTCTCCGCCAACGAACAGAACCTGCAACTCGGCGCGCTCGGCTGGTCAAGCGCGGATGGCGCAGGCGACTTCTCCAGCATCTTCCGTGGCACGATCAGCGACTTCGCGCTGAACGAGCGCAGCACGACCGATGATGGCGGCAACAACAACGAAGAGGCCGAGCAAGGCGACGACCGTGCCAACGACCTGACCGGAACCTCGGGCGATGACGTGATCCTTGCCGGTGGCGGAAACGACAAGATCCGCGACACCGAAGGCAATGACACGGTCGACGGGGGCGAGGGGATCGATCTGATCGATTACTCGCAGGCGGCTGCTCGCGTGCGGCTGGACCTGATGGACGCAACACGCAACACCGGTGCCGCTGCCGAGGATACGCTGATTTCAATCGAAAGCGCGATCGGCTCCAACTATCGCGACGATCTGCGCGGGGACGACGGCAAGAACGTCTTCTTCGGCGGGGGCGCATCCGACCGGCTCTATGGCCGGGCGGGTTCGGATACACTGGACGGTGGCGCAGGCTTCGACCATCTGATCGGTGGCAATGGCCGGGATACGATGACCGGTGGCCTGGGCGACGACCGTTTCGTCTTCCAGAACATCAGTCAGAGCTCGCGCTTCGCGGATCGCGACGTGATCACCGATTTCACCGAGGACGATGTGATCGATCTCTATCGTATCGACGCCAACAAAGGCGTGGGCGGCAATCAGGTCTTCAACTTCATCGGCGAAGACGCGTTCTCCGGCGCGGCGGGAGAGCTGCGCTATGTCAGCCATGTCGACATGAACATGGTCGTCGTGCATGCGGATGTGGACGGCGACAAGGTCAGCGACTTCTCGATCAAGGTGCTGGACCAGTTGTCGCTGGATGCGGAAGACTTCCTGCTCTGATCGACCGCACCTGACAGATAATCGCCCGGGCCGCCCATGGCCCGGGCTTTTTCGTCTCAGTCGAAGACTTCGAGGATTTCCGCCAGTTGCTCCGCCAGCGCCTGGGGGGAAACCTGGTCCGCAACCCCTGCCATGATCTCGCACGCGCGCTGCCATTCCGCGCAGCCAAACCCATCGGCTACCCGGTCGAGCCCGGCGAGGATCTCCGCCTCCACCGGCCGTTCCACGAAGTAGGGATAATCCGCCCCCAGAAATGCCAGCGCGTCTTCTACCTGGCGGTCGAGCAGCACCACGGCCCCGCAGGCGGCGGCGGTGAACCCTTTGGTAAATGGCTTGTGCTGGTGCGGTCCCAACGGCAACTCGCCCGAACGGACGCAATAATGCAGGTTGTAGTCCGGTAGCGCGCGAAACCCCCGTTCCATCGCATCGGCATCGCTGGCATCGATGAAGTCTATATGCCGCTCCACCGCCGGGGTCTGCACCGTCAAATAAGCGCGCCCGAAATAAACTCCGCGCAGCTCACGCTGCTGGCAGGGGTCGAGCGTATAGATCCGCTCATCCACATTATGGTGCAGCAGTTTCACGACAGGCCTGGGCGCCGAGCCTCCGGCCTTTGCGACATGCGCCTCCATCTCCTCGACGGACGAAAACGAGCAGGCGATATGCACATCCGCCGGGATCGGCAGTGTCTCGGCCAGATTGGCATCAACATGGTCGAGGCAGACGCCCACACCGCGCCGGCGCAGGGCCTCCAGCACGCCAGGATCGGTGGACAGCATCGCGTGTTTGGTGAAAATCAGCACATCGCCCGGTCGCCGAAGCCGCGCCCAGGCATATTGCAGCCCGGGGATCGACCTTGCGGGCAAGCTCAACAGCCTGAAATCATACCGCTCGGACAGATGCTGCCCGGCCATGCGCGCCATCATATGGGCCCGCATGATCGTACTGCCCCATTTCACCTGGTTCTTCTTGTAGACGAAGGAAACTGACCGCTTTCGGTTCGCCATCCGCGACACCCACATACCCCCACCTACCCGATTGTCCCCGACCGGATGGACGTTGAACTGTACTCCATCGCCCCCCGCCGGTCCACGCCGGTCCACGGCGGCCTAGCGCCGGTTGTGATCGATGAAGCCGATGAAGTTCAACAGGATCTGCGCCGCCAGGATCTGCGTGCTTTCGGTGGGGTCATAGGCCGGCGCGACCTCGACCAGATCCACACCCACCACATCGCCGCGCCTGGTGAGGCCCTGCAGGATCTCCAGCACGTCATAGTACAGAAAACCGCCATGGCTGGGCGTCCCCGTCCCCGGCGCGATCGAGGGACAGAAGGCATCGATATCGATGGTCACATAGTAACGTGCGCCCTCGGGAATACGGGCCAGCACCCCCTCCACCCCCAGCGCACGCACCTGCCGGACCGACAGGATGTCCGAACCGCGCGCACGGGCGTCCTCATAACCCTCCTTCGCGGTCGAGGAGACATTCCGGATCCCCAACTGCGTCATGCCGGAAACGTATTCCTTCTCGATCGCGCGGCGCATCGGATTGCCGTGGCCATGGGTCACCCCATGGCGAACATCGACAAAATCCAAATGCGCATCGATCTGAACGACATGGATCGGGCCCTTCGCGGCGCAGTCCTCTGCAAAGGCATCGATACAGGGAATGTTGATCGAATGATCGCCGCCGATGACCACGGGCATGGCGCCCGCCTCCAAGATCTTGGCCACGCCATGGGCGATGTTGGCGTGGCTTTTCTCGGTCTTGGTATGGATGATGTCGGCATCGCCCAGATCGACGATGCGCAGATCACCGCCCAGATAGGTCGCGTCGTCCTCGTGGTCATACGCCCCCGCATGACCGAAGGAGAACAGCGTCGATGCCTCGCGCACCGCCCGCGGGCCGAACCGAGCGCCCGGCCGCCACTGCGTGCCGCAATCGAACGGCGCGCCGAGGATCGCGACATCGGCGTCGATCTTGTCCCAGTCGGCGACATAGTCGCGCTTGCCGAAGGTGGAGATCCCGACAAAGGGCAGATTCAACCGCCCCGCATCGTAGCCATGATCCGACATCCCCAATCCTCCCGCTCAGAACGCGTGTGCTGTGTTCCAGCCGCTATAGACGCGGGCGCACAAGCAGGGCAAGCGGGTTCCGCCACCCGATCACCCGGCGAGGGGGTAACGGCGGATCAGGCGGAACCGGCCGCAGGGAAGCTCGCCACAAAGACAGATCTCGTGCACCGGAAGCGGACCGGTGAAATCCCGGGTGAGCGGGCGAAGGGCGGAGAGCGCCTCCACGGCCGCCTCCTCGTCCAGCGCACCGGTTAGCGTGAGGTGAAAGCGAAACTCATCTAACACAAAAGGATAGCCCCAGCGGGTCAACAAAGCATCCTGCGCCGGTGTCAGCCCCACGGCGCGGCGTCTGACCAACTCGGCCGGATCGAGTGCTGCACGGAAGGTATCGAGTTCCTGCACGCAGGATGCCGCCAGATCGGCCAGGGCCGCAGACGGTGACGCAGACGGTGTCGACGGCACCAGCGCGATGAACCGGCCAATCCGCCGCAACGCCAGCGTCGGGCCGTCAAAGCCCGCGAGGCCCGCCGCCAGCTCCGCCAAACCAGCCTGCAAGTCCTCCGGATTGCGCCCCTCCGACAGCCGAAACGGCGCCTTTAACGTGCCATGGAACCCGTATTTCCGCGGCGTGGCGGTGAGCGCCGCCACATCCACGGGGGCGGAGGTATGCGGCACCTCCGCCCCCGCCTCGACATCCCAGCCCAGCCACGCCGCACCGAACCGCGCCAGGTCCGAACCCGGTGGCGGCAGATAGAAGATCGCAAAACGGGTATACTCCTGCATGGTCTCCTTGCCGGCAGCCTGGGTTGGCAAGTCTGCACAGGAGGGTTCGGGACACCAGTCCAACCGCCAAAAAAAGAACGCCACATATGTGCAGATGTGCGGCGCAATTGAGTGTCGTCCGGGCGATGAGCTATCCCGTCACGCCGATGCCGTCCCGGACATGATCCGGGACCTCATTTTCAAAGGGTGAGCCAGAGGTCCCGGATCAAGTACGGGACGGCGGGGCACACGGCGGAGGGGTC
>JBCCDU010000035.1:0-42921 GCA_039030715.1 Pseudomonadota bacterium | reverse complement strand
GGCTGCTCTGCAAGAACGCCAAGCAGCGCCAGCTCAACATGGCGTCAGTCAAAGACCATGCTTGGTTCACTGACGCGCACTTTAACTGGGACAAGCTCGAGCAGCAACAGATGCAGGCGCCCTTCGAGCCGGAGATCTACGAGAAGGACACTTCCAGCTTTGAGTTCTGCGACGACTTGAGCCCTGTGAAGAGCTACCATGGCCGCCCTGTTGCCCGCGGCTGGCAACGCGGCCGGTGGCGCCGGCTATGTCGAGGATGTGTCCTTCAGCTATGAGGGCCCGTTCGGCCATTTCGACAAGTTCCAGCTTCAGCGCGGCTTTCAGGTCTATCACGAGATCTGCGCAGCCTGTCATGGACTGAAGATGGTCGCATTCCGCGAGTTGGGCATGGAAAGCGGCCCGGCCTTCCCGGAAGAGCAGATCAAAGCCATTGCTGCGAGCTATGAGGTTGCCGACCCCGACGGCGAGCCGGGCGACACCCGTCCAGGCCGCCCATCCGACAACTTCCCGCCAAATCTGGCCGCCGGCGCACCGGATCTCAGCATGATGGCCAAGGCGCGTGCCGGCTTCCACGGCCCCTATGGCCTGGGTATCAACCAGTTGCTCAAGGGCACTGGTGGGGCCGAATATATCTATTCGCTGCTGACCGGTTACACCGGCGAGGAGCAGGAGATCGCGGGCTCGATCCTTTACGAAAACAAGACCATGGCGGGTGGCTTGATCTCGATGGCGCCGCCGCTCTATGGCGAGGATGTCGAATATGCCGTGCATGGCGGTGGCGAGGATCACGGCGAAGGCGACCATGGCGGGGGTTACACGCCGCCCGAGCCAACGCTCGAGCAGCACGCCGAAGATGTGTCCGCCTTCCTGATGTGGGCCGCCGAGCCGAAGATGATCGAACGCAAGGAAGCCGGTGTCCGCACCGTCGCATGGCTGATCATTCTCAGCGTACTGCTCTACTTCACGAACAAGAAGCTCTGGGCGCCGATCAAGCGCAAGGAATGATCGGACTGCCTTTGACAAACATCGAACCCCGCCTCTCCGACGGCGGGGTTTTTTCATGCAGCTTCGAGGTGGCGGCGGACAGCGCCCGGGCTTTTGCTTTGCGATGAAATGAACTATCCACGCGGCAAAAGGGCGTGGGGTGCGCGCCCGCCATCCGGGATAGGCTGCAACCCATGTCGATGAATACCTTCGGTCACCTCCTGCGCGTCACCACATGGGGCGAAAGTCACGGACCCGCGCTCGGCGCCACGGTGGATGGCTGCCCGCCGGGGATCGAGATCGCGGAGGCAGACCTGCAGCACTGGCTCGACCGACGCAAGCCGGGGCAGAACAAATACACGACCCAAAGGCGCGAGCCGGACACGGTCGAGATCCTCTCGGGCATCTACGAAGGGCAGACCACCGGGCACCCGATCCAACTGATGATCCGCAATCAGGATCAGCGCTCGAAGGACTACTCGGAGATAGCCGAGAAGTTCCGTCCGGGTCATGCCGATATCACTTACTGGCAGAAATACGGGATCCGCGATCCACGCGGCGGCGGTCGCTCCTCGGCCCGCGAAACCGCGGCGCGGGTGGCCGCGGGCGGCCTGGCGCGCAAGATTTGCGAGGATCTGGCGCCCGGGCTGAGCATCACAGGCGCGATGGTGCAAATGGGCCCGCATGGCATAGACCGCGAGAGCTGGGATTGGGACCAGATCGAACAGAACCCGTTCTGGACCCCGGATGCCGAGGCTGCCGCAGAGTGGGCGGGGTACCTCGACAGCTTGCGCAGATCGGGAAATTCGGTCGGCGCAGTGATCGAAGTTATCGCCCGCAACGTGCCTGCGGGTCTGGGCGCCCCGGTCTATGGCAAGTTGGACAATGATCTGGCCGCCGCGATGATGTCGATCAACGCGGTCAAGGGCGTCGAGATCGGCGATGGCTTCGCCGCCGCCGCCCTGACCGGCGAGGAGAACGCCGACGAGATCTCGATGGGCGATGACGGCCCGATCTATGCCTCCAATCATGCGGGCGGGATTCTCGGCGGGATTTCGACTGGGCAGGATGTGGTGGTGCGCTTTGCGGTCAAGCCCACCTCGTCGATCCTGAAACCGCGCGCAACCATCACCAAAATGGGCGAGGCAACCGAGATTGTCACCAAGGGCCGCCACGACCCCTGCGTCGGTATCCGCGCCGTCCCGGTGGGCGAGGCGATGATGGCCTGCGTTCTGGCCGATCACCTGCTGCTGCATCGCGGGCAGATCGGGGCAAACCGGGGCCGGATTGGCTGACATCACGGTTCTGATCCTGGGCGGCTATGGCGTCTTTGGTGGCCGTCTGGCGCGGCTGCTGCTGGAGGATGGCGCCCGAGTTCTTGTCGCCGGGCGTTCCCGATCCCGCGCGCAGAACTTCTGCCGGACGCATGGCGGAACCCCCCTCATCACTTGCCGCGAGGATCTGACTGCGGCACTGCTGCACGAGCATGGTGTGCAGGTCCTGATCGACGCCGCCGGGCCGTTCCAGGCCTATGACACCGACCCCTACCGGTTGGCGGACGCGGCGATCGAGGCCGGATGCGCCTATCTCGATCTTTCGGATGATGCGGGTTTCACGGCACAGATCGCTGGATTGGATCCGGCCGCGCAAGCTGCCCATGTACCAGTCATCTCGGGCGTCTCGACCGTTCCAGCGCTGTCGGCCGCTGCGGTTGCGACCCTGGGCCAGGGGCTCGAACAGATCGGCCTGATCGACACTGCGATCCTGCCGGGCAACCGGGCGCCGCGCGGTTTGTCAGTCATGCGCGCGATCTTGGGGCAGGCGGGCCGGCCCCTGCGGCTCTGGCGTGGCGGGCGGTGGCGTGAGGTGCCAGGCTGGTCCTCACCGCGCCGTATCGCGCTGCCAGGCGCCGGGTCGCGCTGGGCCAGCTTTATCGGCGCGCCGGATCTGGCCTTGTTTCCGGAGCATTTTGGGGCGCGCTCCGTTCTCTTCCGCGCGGGGCTGGAACTGCGGTTGTTGCATTTCGGCCTGTGGTTCATGTCCATCCCGGTGCGCTGGGGCGTGATCCGCTCGCTCGCACCCGCCGCGCGACCGATGCGATGGTTGGCCAGGTGCTTCGAGCCCTTCGGCACCGACCGGGGCGGGATGCGCGTCTCGGTCGCCGGACGGGACGCGGCTGGCAAGCCTTCGCTCAGAACATGGTCCCTGATAGCCGAGGAGGGCGACGGTCCCTTCATCCCCGCAATCGCCGCGAACCTGCTGGTGAAACGCATCGCGCAAGGAACGCTCGCCCCCGGCGCACGAGCAGCGCTGGCAGATCTGTCGTTGTCGGAGGTCGAGGACGGTCTTGCCAGACTGCGTGTCACCTGTAGCCGTGAGGCAGAGCCCGCTCCACGGCTGTTCGAAGACGCGCTTGGCCCGAAATGGGCCGAGTTGCCTACGCCGATCAGGCGCCTGCATGATATCTGGGACGTGGAACGCTTCAGTGGCCAGGCTCAGATCACCGGCGCGGAAAATCCGTTTGCCCGGCTGATCGCCGCGTTCTTCCGGTTTCCCCGCAGCATGGCGGAATGCCAGGTAACGGTGACTAAAACCCGGCGGCCTGGCGCCGAGACCTGGCGCCGCGATTTCGGTGGCCCACCGATGGTCTCGCATCTTCGTGCTTTGGGGCCAGGGTTGCTGGAGGAACGGTTCGGACCCATGCGGTTTCGATTGCAGGTCGATGCGTCCACCAGCGGGCTTAGCCTTACAATCCTCTCCGGCACGTGTCTCGGCCTGCCGATTCCGGCGGCGCTGCTACCCCGGACCACCGCGCGAGAGAGCGTCGTCGATGGCTGTTTCCGGTTTGACGTGGCACTCCACGCACCTATCGTCGGGCTGCTAGCACATTATCGCGGCTGGCTGAAACCGGAGGCGGATGAGCCATGATCAAAGCAGCGATCTTCGATGTCTTCGGCACCGTCGTCGATTGGCGCAGCGGTGTCGCCGCCGTGGCCGAGCGCGCCTTTGCCGCGAAATCGATCGCGCTGGCCCCCCTGGACTTCGCCGACGCATGGCGCGGCGAGTATCAGCCCGCAATGGAGCGGATACGGACGGGCCAGCGCGGCTATGTCGCCCTGGATGACCTGCATCTGGAAAACCTCGACCGCGTCCTGGAAAGATTCGATATCGGCGACGCCTTCGATGCCGCCGAACGCGCGGAGATGAACACTTCGTGGGAGCGGTTGCCCCCCTGGCCCGATGCGGCGGCTGGGCTGGCGGAGATCAAACGCCATGTGATCATCGGCACGTGCTCCAACGGGTCCATCGCGCTGATGTCGCGGCTCGCCCGGTACGCCGGACTGCCCTGGGACTGCCTTCTGGGCGCGGATGTTGCGCGGGCCTATAAACCACAGCCAGAGGCGTATTTGCGCTCTGCCGCCGCCCTGCGGCTCGACCCCGGCGAGGTTCTGATGGTCGCCGCCCATAATTATGACCTGGCAGCAGCGGCTGAACTGGGCCTCCAGACCGCCTTCGTGCCTCGGCTGGACGAGGCGGGACCGGGCACCGGAGAGCCCGAACCCACAAGCGACTGGACCATAATCGCAACCGATTTTCACGATCTGGCACACAAGATTGCCGAGCGAAACGGCTGATTGGGCGCGAAACGCTGGGAAATGGCGGTGCAGCAACCTATGTAACCGGCGAGCAAGCCAGGATGAGATGATGCTTACCCAGCCAGAGTATACCGCCGCACATGCGCTGCTGATCGTCTCGCACGGCGCTCCTTCGGCGCCGGAGGGGCAGGAAGCGCATATTCACGGTCTCGCGGAAAGCACCGCGGAGTTGATGCCGGGCTGGCAGGTGGAAGGCGCTACCCTGGCGGCCAAGGGCGCGCTCGCCACAGCGCTCGATCGGATCGAGGCTCCGCACGTTCACTTGCTGCCGCTGTTCATGTCAGACGGCTGGTTTGTGAGCACTGCACTGCCACGCCGCCTGCCTGACCAACACCGCGGACGGATCACCATCTTGCCCCCGCTTGGCCGCCTGCCGGGAATGCGCCAGATCGCCCTCGCGGCCATCGAAGGTGGTTTGGCCGGTCTGACCCCGGATAAGACGACGGTCCTGCTGGCGGGGCACGGCTCTCCCTCCGACCCCCGCCCGGCGCTGGCGGCAGAGGCGATAGCCAGTTTCCTGCGCGGAACAGGCAGGTTCCGCGCGGTGCGCACCGGCTTTGTGGATCAGGACACAAGACTGGCGAACGCAGCGCGGATCTATGGCCCCGCGATCTGCTTGCCGTTTTTCGCGATCCGCGCCGGACATGTGGAAATCGATCTGCCCGAAGCGCTGGAGGAAGCGGGCTTCACCGGACCCGTCCTGGACCCGATTGGGCTGCACCCCGATGTCCCGGCGTTGATGGCCGAAACCGCATTGACCCGAACGCAGCGATCCGCCGCCTGATCAATCCCTCGGCAGCATCCGCCCAAGCTGCCTGCCACCGATCACATGGACATGAAAGTGCGGCACGTCCTGCACTCCGTGGGTCGCCGTATTGGCAATCAGCCGAAACCCCTGGCCACCGGCTTGCGTGGCCACACCGGTCTTGCGCGCCACGTCGGAGACCATACGCCAGAAATCCGCGAGTTCTTCCGCACTCGCCTCCGCCCCGAAATGATCCGCATCGGTGTACGGGCCCTTCGGGATCACAAGCACATGCACAGGGGCTTGCGGGTTGATGTCGTTGAAGGCGAGTGAGTGTTCGCTCTCCGCCACGGTCGTGTTCGGGATTTCGCCGCGCAGGATCTTGGCGAAGATGTTCTGGTCATCATAACTCATGGATGGATAGCCTTTGCTGTTTCGGCCGCGGGGCCGGTGTCTCAGGAGCCAAATCGTTCCGCCTCGCGCGCAATCGCATCGGCCATCGGCCGCGTACAGTGCAGGAAATGGCCGATGTCCAGCACGTTTTCCTCGCGCGGTCGGGCAAGGTCGTTGCGGAACAAACGGCCCTTGTGCGCGCGGCGCAGGGTCTCGACCTCGGTGTCGAATTCATAACGCAGGGCGCGGCGCAGTTCGGCCCGCTCGAAACCACCCGAATGCACACCTATCAGACCTGTGCGCCGCGCATGATCGTCCAAATGCGCGTCCGGGATGGGCCGCTCGACCGCCAGAACCCGCACCTGACCGCGCGCCGCAACCAGATCGTTGATCACGTCCAACCGGCTCGGATCGATGCAGAGGACAGCGCGTTTCTCGTCGATCCGGTCCAGCACGATATTGATCAGCGCGCGGCGATGGCGCCCACGCTTCTCGCGCCCGGATTCCAGATTGCCGAGGGCCATCGGCAGCGGCTGATCCTCGTCGAATAGATAGCCAAGGCGCGTGACATTCGCGATCCGGCTGACCGCATCCTCGACCGCCTTGCCGATATGCCAGATCTTGGCGGCGACGATCAGCAGCTCGCCATCTTCCGGCGGCGCGATGGCCTTCTCCCAGAACCGCGGGGCATAGCGATCGCCACGCCGACCACGAGTGGTCAGGTAGTCATAGAGCCCGCTTTCCGTTCCGCCCTCGGCCTCGCCCGCGCGATCGGAGGCGAAGACATCCAACAGATCGCGCCGCAGTTCATGGGCATCCGGCGACAGCTTGCGCGCGAAAAGCCAATTCTGCGCGCGCAGGTAATCCGCATGATCGTCATAGAACACCACCGGCATGCCATAATCCGAGAAGATCAGATGGGTCGGCGGATGCGACCAGATCTCCTGCGCCATGTTGATCGAGGCGACCATCGACTGAAAGAAGATCTCGTCCGGGATCCAGGTGGTCTTGAAGAACCGCACGATGTCCGGACGCTGCTTCAGCCGCTTCAGCAGCTTGTCGATGGTCGAGGCGCGCAATAGCCACCATTGCGAGCCGATCCGCATGGACAGATCCTTGGGCGGCTTACGCTCCCACCCCATCCGCCTTTGCAGATTCATCGAGGTGTAGAACAACCACTTTCGCTCGCGCTCGTTGAACCAGTGGCGATAGATCAGACGCTCGATCGCGGGCCCGGTACGGATCCAACCGCCATCGTAGAAATCGTTGATCTCGATGAAATCGCTGCCGTGATGGGTTTCCAGGAACCGCTCAATATAGCTGCGTGACTTGGTGGGATAGCAATCGCCGGACATCAGGTAGTAGTGGGTGATACCCTCAAAGCGCCTCTTCGCGGTACGGATCATCCCCAGGCTGGCTTTGACCAACGACCAGGTGCCCCAACCACAGCGCACGCGCGGGGCGTAAGCGACATTCGGATTGCTCTTCAGCCCAGCCTTGATTCTGGCAAAACCCTCCGTACCGGCACGTTTGTCAAAATGGACCGTGACCGTGTCGCCATGGGCGGTCAACGCCCGGGCCTGCTCGACCACCAGGTCCGGATCCTTGTGCGCCAGCAGCAGAAAGGCGATCTTGGCCAAAAATGCAACTCCCCGGCAGGTACGAGCCAGCAGCCCCTTTTCCGCTGGGCTTTCTGCCCCCACATTAGTCGAACATCAAGTTAAAGGCGCAAAGATTGACAGCAGGTTCTGTTTTGCGCTTCATCCCACCTCGGCGAACTGGAAGGATTTGGAATGGAATTCCCGGGCGTTTGGGTGAACGAAAGCCGCACGCTGATCTATCGCGTGGTGCCAAAGGCCGCCTGCTCGACCATCGGGCAAATCCTGTTTCATGGCGATCATGGGCAGTTTTATGATGGTGATATCCACGACGCCAAAGACGGGCTGTGGAAATGGAACGGGAATACCGACCGCGCCCATGCCCGCGATATCATTGTCGAGACGGTGAAGGACGGGGAAGCCTTCACCTTCACCTGTGTGCGCAATCCCTATACCCGCATTCTCAGCGCCTTCTTCGACAAGATCTGCGGTATCCAGCGCAACGGTAACAAATACCGCGGCGATATGGTCAGCATGATCGAGAAGCATTACGACATGGATATCGGCGGGCCGGATCAGGGCGACTTCGATCAAATCGCCGCTTTTCGCAAGTTTCTGCTGTTCGTGCGCGACACCATCAAGTTCCGCCATCCGATGCACCCGGACATCCACTGGTCCCCGCAATCGGGTCATACGGCAACGCTGGTCAAGAATGGCGGACGCTACGACCACGTCTTCGCGACCGAGGATTTCAATCCGGGAATGGAACAGGTGATCGGCTCGCGCGATCTCGCCCACGCTCCGGATCTGGGCAGCCTGCCCCGCTTCAACGAAAGCGAGGGCCATGGCCCGAAACGCGCCCATGATGTCGAGGACTATTTCGACGACCTCGCCAACTCGATCATGCTGGACATCTACCGCAAGGATTTCGCCGTTTTCAAATACCGCCGCCAACCGGGCCGCGAGGGCCCCCGCGAGGCTCTGGACATGGCGGAGGTGAACGAGAAACTGGGGCGGTAAAGCCACCAAACCGCATTCCAAAAGCAGAACGAAACCAGTCTTGTGACTGCACGCACGACGTAACGATCGACAGTTTGACGCAACAGCTTGGCTCGTTTATCGACGACGAAATTGCTTGAAGGTGGATCATGAACAAAGTTATCGGCTCAGTAATCGTTTTGCTCGGATGCGCGGCCTTGGTCGGCTGCGGCGGTCGGTCAGCGCCAGCCGCAGATCCAGCAGTTGCTGCAGCGAGTAAAGCTAAATCCGATGCGATCATGCAGACCGCGACGGAAATCGACATCGACGGGCAGATTTTTCTGGTCGGCCACAGCCCGGATAAGACCTACGCATTGGTTGGCCACGAAGCGGGCGCGGCTTTAAGCGGACGTAGTCTCGAGCAAGCTGCGTCTCGCACCACAGGATGCGATGCGGTGTTCGAAGGCGGCGTCCTGCAATTTGTACCAAATATTACCAAGGACACGAATCTGCCTTTCAAAGAAAAGGGCCGTTTGCGGGTCGAAACCTATTGTGAGGGCGATACCAGAAAGCGGCTCACCGGTTTGAGAGAGGGTCGGCCAGGCAGTGACAAGCAGGCCGCAAAGTACCCGACCTATCCATTGGTGGGCCGGACCTATCTCTCATTCAGTCAACAGCATGGGTTCCAGGTCAGTTATTATAGCAGCAGTGAGGAAAGCTGGCTTTGGTACCCCAAGAACAGCCGCGCCGTGCCAGAGCTTTGGCGGATCGAAGGGCAGGATATCTGCTATAAACATCCATCCGGAACATATAATCCGGTCACAAAGGCTCGTGGAGGTAGCTTCGAGTGCAATCCCATGGATCTGGTTCGCAGAACTCTGGTGGCAGATCTCGAGGGCGACACGTTCGATTTGTCAAAAGGGACGGTTCCCTACCGGCGGGCGAAATGCGACGCCCCTGACGAATTTACCTTCGACCGCAATGCAATCGGTTGCTGAACTTCGACACGGGATAGCATTCGAGGTCGTACGACAAACCAAGCCCTGCATCGAGGCCACCCCTTGACACTGCGGTCGCCGATCTGACACCCAGCGCCGATGGCCGAGCCTGTCCACTTCCTGCTCCACATCCCGAAATGCGCGGGCACAACGGTGGAGGCGCATTTCGCGCGGCATCTGGGTACCGCCTTTCGCCTCGCGCCCCGATGGGACAGCGTATCGCGCAACTTCATCGGCAACCGCTACCCGGGTGTCGAGATGCAGGGCATCCGCGCCGTCTCGGGCCATTCCCTCAGTGTCTCGCTGAAACAGACGGTCGACGCGCCTGTGCGTGAGAGCGTTCTGCTCCGCGACCCCCTTGGCTATTTCCTCAGCTTCTACAACTACCGCTGGGCGCGCCACGCGGCGGGCGATACCAAACCGCCGGACTTCGCCCCATGGTACCTCAGCCAACGCCGCAACCCGATCAGCCGTTTCCTGCTCAACCGCTACTTCGAGCAGGGCGTCCCCGCCCTCTACCGGTTCTCGTCCGCAGGCCGACTTGCCTGGCTTGAAGACCGCCTGCGACAGTTCCACTTCGTCGGCAGCTACCGCTACGCCGACGAGATGGTTGCCGGGATCAGCAGGGAACTCGGCATTCCCGACACGGTCACCCATGAGAACGTCACACCGGTCAAGAAGCTCCGGGCGCAGGATCTAGATCCCGCACTCCAGGCTCGGATCATCGAGGAGAACGCAGTCGATCAGGTACTCTACACCCGCTGGGCCGACCGACGCTGGCAAGGCGAACCAGACATGCCGAAACCGAACCTGCCCCGCGCCGACCATCTGCGCTACGCCCTTGGCGACAGCATAGGCGGGATCGCGAAAAAACTACTCCGCTAGAAAGGGTTATGGCTGGGTGGGCGGGCAGTCATGCCTCGCCCTGCAAGGGCGTGCATGCTGGATGCACTCCCAGCCCTCAACCCGCGCCACTGGTCAGTTGCAGGAACACCTCCTCCAGATGCGGCTCTTCCGTCGTGATGTCTCTCAGCTGATATCCCTGCGCCAGAACCTGCGAGATCAGCGTCGGCGCATCGGTCTTGCTGCGCGAATAAGTCAGCGACAACAGGTCAGGCGCCCGCAGGCTGGTCTGCGCCCCGGTGACCAGCGGTGCCCGGTCGAGCGGCTCCGTCAGTCGCAGCAGCAACGTCTTCGCATCCAGCCGAGAGAGCAGCTTCGGCGTCTCGTCGCAGACCACCACATCGCCATGATTGATGATTGCGATCCGGTCGCACATCTCTTCGGCCTCTTCCAGATAGTGCGTGGTCAGGATCACTGTCGTCCCAGCCTCGTTCAACTCGCGAATATAAGACCAGAGCATCTGACGCAGTTCGATATCCACCCCGGCCGTCGGCTCGTCCAGCACCAGAACCGCAGGCTCGTGCACCAGCGCCTTGGCCACCAGCAAACGCCGTCGCATGCCGCCCGATAGTGTGCGGGGATAGGCGTGGGCCTTGTCCGCCAGCCCGACGCGATCCAGGATCTCCATCGACCGGCGTTCGGCCTTGGGCACAGCATAAAGCCCGGCCTGGACCTCCAAGGCCTGAAAGGGCGTGAAGAACGCATCGTAATTCAACTCCTGCGGCACCACGCCGATTGCCGCGCGCGACTGGCGCGGGTTCACATCCTGATCGAACCCCCAGATCTGCACTCGGCCCGCGCTTTTCACCACCAGCCCAGCCAGGATATTGATGAAGGTCGATTTGCCAGCCCCGTTTGGCCCCAGAAGGCCAAAGATCGAACCCGCTGGCACGGCAAGGTCGATGCTCTTCAACGCCTCCTTCGCCGGATTGCCGCGATGGGCGGGATAGGTCTTGCCAAGGCCGGTGACCTCGATCGCGTTTTCCGGCATGGGCAGCGTATCCTGAACACTTGCGGCGGGCGGGACCGCTTGGCTATCATGGGCGGTGAGACCGGGTCAAACGCCCTTGGAGAACCGAATGAACGCCCCCGTAAGTGACGTGCCACACGAGGCGCCCGAAACTGAAGAAGTGACGCAGACCCGCATTGCCTGCGACGGGGGCGAAGGCGCTTTGGGCCACCCCCGCGTCTTCCTGACCATCGGACCCGAAGGTTGGGTCGACTGCCCGTATTGTGACAAACGCTATGTCTTGAAGGCAGGCGCCAGCGGCCATTGACCGGCAATCGAGACAAACCCATGGCACCATCTCCGCAGGACAGGACATCCTTCTTCATTGAACCAGATGAATGCGTCCACTGCGGCGTCTGTCAGCAGGAAGCACCTGGCCATATCAGATGGGGGCTAGATGGCCAGGGCGCATCGGAGGTTTACAAACCGCCTCGAACACAAGATGAAATTACGCTTCTCTTAAATGCAATCAATGTCTGCTGCGTCGATTGTATCTACTATGGCGGCGCCGATCCTGACGTTATCGATCTGATCCAAGACACGCTGCATCCTGGCGCAGCGCTCAACGGTCCCAAAGCGAAGTACCGCCAAGCGCAGCGGCCCGCGCAAAAGCTGGCAACACCTCCGCCAAGCAGATAGATTGATGCCCAAATTGGGAGACGGGAAAATGAGCCTGAGCAAGGGCGACCACCTCTACCTGCTCGACGGGTCGGGCTACATCTTCCGCGCCTATCACGCGCTGCCGCCGTTGACGCGGAAATCGGACGGACTGCCGGTGGGTGCGGTGGCGGGGTTCTGCAATATGCTGCACAAGATGGTCACCGGCTTCGGCACCAAGGGGCCGACCCATCTGGCGGTGATTTTCGACCATTCCTCGAAGACCTTCCGCAACGAGATCTACGCAGACTACAAAGCCAACCGCCCGCCAATGCCAGAAGATCTGCGGCCGCAGATCCCGCTGATCCGCGACGCGACCCGCGCCTTTGGTCTGCCCTGCATCGAGATGGAGGGGTGGGAGGCCGACGATATCATCGCGACTTATGCGGTAGAGGCTGCCGCCGAAGGTGCGGATGTAACCATCGTCAGCTCCGACAAGGACCTGATGCAACTGATCCGTCCCGGTATCACCATGCTCGACCCGATGAAAAACAAACCCATCGGGCCGGAGGAGGTCGAGGCCAAATTTGGCGTTGGCCCGGACCGGGTGATCGACGTCCAGGCACTGGCGGGCGACAGCGTCGACAACGTGCCCGGCGCGCCGGGGATTGGCGTCAAAACGGCGGCGCAATTGATCGGCGAATACGGCGATCTGGATACGCTGCTGGATCGCGCGGGCGAGATCAAACAACCCAAACGCCGCGAAACACTAATCGACAAGGCCGATCAGATTCGCATCAGCCGCGATCTGGTTCGCCTGGCCCAGGACGTGCCGCTGGAAGCCCCGGCGGAGGAGTTTGGCTTGGCAGCCACCGACCCCGAACCCCTGCTCGCGTTCCTCTCGACCATGGAGTTCCGCACTCTGACAAATCGGGTGGCCGAGGCCGCCGGGGTGGAGGCGCCCTTACCGAACGTCAAAGAGGCCGGTCCCACCGGGGCGTCGAGCCCCGCTGTGCCCGTTGGCAACGGCAGCGCCTCTTCAGCGCCGGGCGCACCCCGGAAATGGGGCGACATCGATGCGTCCGGCTATGTCGTTGTCCGTGATCCATCGGTTCTGGCGGAGTGGGTCGAAGCGGCTGGCCTGAACGGCGTGGTTTGCATTGATCTGGAGACCACCTCCCTCGACGAGATGGTCGCCGAGATCGTCGGCATCGCAATGGCGCTGGAGCCGGGAAAGGCAGCCTATATTCCCGTTGCCCATGTGACCGGAGACGGCGATTTGCTGGGCGCGGCGGAACGCGCGCCGGGTCAGATCGACCGCGCAGAGGCGCTGGAGATGCTGCGACCGCTCCTCGCCGACCCCGCGGTTCTCAAGATCGGCCAAAATCTGAAATACGATATCAAGGTATTGGCGCAGCATGGGGTGGAGGTCGCGTGTATCGACGACACCATGCTGATCTCCTACGCGCTCGATAGCGGGCGCGGCGGGCATGGCATGGACGAGTTGAGCGAGCGCCACCTCGCCCACCGCCCGCAATCGATCAAGGACCTGATCGGCTCGGGCAAATCCGCGATTACCTTCGACAAGGTCAATGTAGAAAAGGCCGCCCATTACGCCGCCGAGGATGCGGATATCACCCTGCGCCTCTGGCATCACTTGCGCCCACGGCTGGCGGCTGAGCGGGTCTCGACCGTCTATCACACACTCGAACGCCCGCTGATCCCGGTGCTGGCCGAGATGGAGCGCGCGGGAATCAAAGTCGACCGCGCGACATTGGGCGACATGTCGAACCGCTTTGCCCAGAAGATGGCGGAATTCGAAGACGAAATCTACGAGCTGGCAGGCCGCAAGTTCAACGTGGCCAGCCCCAAGCAACTGGGCGAAATCCTGTTCGACGAAATGGGCTTGCCCGGGGGCAAGCAAACCAAGACCGGCGCCTGGGGTACGGGCGCGGATGTGTTGGAAGGGCTGGCGGCCGAGAACCCCCTTCCCGCCAAGGTGCTGGACTGGCGCCAGCTCTCGAAACTGAAATCGACCTACACGGATGCCCTGCCGACCCATATCAACGTCGAAACCGGGCGGGTCCATACCAGCTTCAGCCTGGCGGCCACGTCCACCGGACGGCTCGCCTCGACCGATCCGAACCTGCAGAATATCCCCGTGAGGACCGAGGAAGGCCGCGGCATCCGCAAAGCCTTTGTCGCCGAACCCGGCAACGTGATCCTGTCGCTCGACTACAGTCAGATCGAGCTGCGCATCCTCAGTCAGATTGCGAGTATCGACACGCTGAAACAGGCCTTCCTAGAAGGTCAGGACATCCATGCCATGACAGCGTCCGAGGTCTTCGGCATCCCGGTCGAAGGCATGGATCCGATGGTCCGCCGCCGCGCCAAAGCAATCAATTTCGGCGTGATCTACGGCATCTCCGCCTTCGGTCTCGGCAATCAGTTGCGTATCCCGCAATCCGAGGCAAAGACCTTCATCGAAGCCTATTTCGAAAAGTTTCCAGGCATCCGAGCCTATATGGACAAGACAAAAGCCCAAGCACGCGAGCATGGCTATGTCGAGACGCTCTTCGGGCGGCGCATCCACACGCCCGGGATCAATCAGAAGGGACCGGGCCGTGGCTTCTCGGAACGCGCTGCTATCAATGCGCCGATCCAGGGCACGGCGGCCGATGTCATCCGCCGGGCGATGATCCGCATTCCGGAGGCGCTGAGGGACGCAAAACTCAGCGCCCGAATGCTCCTGCAAGTCCATGACGAACTGCTCTTCGAAGTGCCGACGGCCGAGGCCGAGGCCACCATCGAGTCCGTCACACGGGTTATGGAGAGTGCTGCCCAACCCGCGCTCCATCTCGACGTCCCGCTTAGCGTCGATGCCGGGCGGGGCGCAAGCTGGGCCGATGCCCACTAACGGCCTGCCAGCGCGCCCGCGATCGGCCAAAACACTGCATTCGCGGTGTTTTCCCCGATCGCGAAAAAGGCGTGTGCGCGACAGCGCACTCCGTTCAGCTCACGCCACCAGCCCGATTTGACGGCGGATCGTTTCGTCGCGCAACGAAATCTCTTCGCCCAGGAACCCGTCCCCGCCCGGGCCGCACATCCAGGCGAGCGCTCTCGCCGGCCATTCCGGGGGAATGTGCGCCTCCCAATCCAATTGACTGACCGGGTTGATGCCCGAGGCTTTGATCTCGCGCTGCATCTCGGTCGCAACCGTCCCCGGTGACAACCCCATGGCACGGATACCCGCCTCGGCATATTCCTTGTGGATGCAACGGTTCAGCATATGCGCAGCGGCTTTCGAGCTGCAGTAATGGCTCCACCCCTCCATCGGGCCGTGCGCCGCGCCCGAACTTACGGTAATGATCGTGCCAGAGCCCTGCGCCACCATCCCCGGCAAAGCCGCCTGCACTGCGTAATAAACCCCTTTGAGGTTGATATCGATCACCCGGCTCCAGGCCACCGGATCGCTCTCGCCCAACCGGGCCACGGGCTCGATCACACCCGCATTGTTGATCAGGATATCGAGACTGCCAAACGCCTTGGCAGCCGCGCTTATCGCAGACGCGACCTGCGCCGCATCTGCGATGTCGCACGCCATAGCCTGCGCCTTCCCGCCTTCGCCTCGGATACCGGCGGCAATCGCTTCGCACGCATCGCCATTGCGCGCGACCAGCATGATCTGCGCGCCCTGGCGGGCGAGTTCCTGCGCGGTGGACGCCCCGATCCCCCGGCTTGCGCCAGTGATCAGGGCCGACTTACCCTTGAGAGACTGATCTGATGAAGACATGGCGAAATCCCTTCTGCCTGCGCCATCCACGGGCAGTCCGGGTGGCGTAAAGTAGCAATTTGTATGGTGATATCCGCAAACCGGACATCCTTGCACATATGCGCTACCCGGCAGTTGGCAACCCATCTATCAAATCTTGGGCGGGGTTTCCGTGATCTGGTCGGTTAGCTTCAGCAGCGCGCTGCGCAAAAGATCGGCGCATTCAACCATTGCCGCCCGCTCGGTCGCTCGCAGGATGATCGTGGCGCCCATGCCGCCGCGAAAGAACGGGTAGCACCCGATCGAGACATCCGCGTGGCCTTCGGCCAATCCGCGCAGGGTGCCCGCCAGATCCCCTTCCGGTATGTTGACGCGGAAGGCATGGCTCAGCATCGGTGCGCCGCCTTTTAGGTGTGGGCGCAACCCCGCCAGCATCACCTCGAAAATCGCCGGAACCCCTGCCATCACGTGGACATTCCCGAGGCAGAACCCGGGCGCCTGGCTTAGCGGATTGTCGATAAGCTCCGCGCCCTCAGGGATGCGGGCCATGCGCAGCCGGGCGTCGTTCAGATCGTCGGCACCGTAAAACCGCTCCAAAATTGCGCGGGCATCCGCCCGCACGCCGATGCTTGCGCCCATGGCCGCCGCCACACAGTCAGCGGTGATGTCATCATGGGTTGGGCCGATACCACCAGACGTGAAGAGGTAATCATAGCGGTCGCTCAACGTCTTGACCGCAGCGACAATGTCGTCTTTGTCATCCGCGACAACGCGAATTTCACGCAGGCTGATCCCGATCTCCGTCATCACACTCGCCAGATGGGTCGCATTGGCATCGCGGGTGCGGCCCGAAAGGATCTCGTCCCCGATCACCAGCATCGCTGCGGTGGGTTGTGTCATCTTGCCCCTCCTGCCTCGGCCTTCTAGGGTCGTGCCATGAAATTCGCCGCACCCCTCATCCCCGGTCGCCTGATCCGTCGATATAAGCGGTTTCTGGCGGATATCGAACTGGAAACGGGCGAGGAAGTTACTGCCCACTGCGCCAATCCGGGCGCGATGCTGGGCCTGAACGAACCGGGCCTGAGGGTTTGGGTCGAGCCCAACGACAATCCCAAGCGCAAATTGAAATACGCGTGGCGTCTGGTGCAGATGGACGGGCATTTCGCGGGCATCGATACCTCGGTCCCCAACCGCGTCGTGGGCGAGGCATTGCGCGCCGGTTTAATTCCTGGCCTGCACGGACCGGTTCGCGCCGAAGTCCCATATGGCACCAACAGCCGGGTCGATTTCCTGCTGGGGGAGGGCACTTTTGTCGAGGTCAAAAATGTCCACCTGATGCGCGACCGTGGCCTGGCGGAGTTCCCGGATTGCGTGACGGCACGCGGGGCCAAACATCTGCACGAACTGGCGGCGCAGGTGGCGTCAGGCAAACGGGCGGTGATGCTCTATTGCATCCAGCGCACCGATTGCACACGGATGCGGCTCGCTCGTGACCTTGACCCGGGATATCACGCCGCCTACCTGACTGCGCGGCGGGCCGGAGTGGAGGCGATTGCCTGGACATGCCGGATCGCCCGCGACGAGATCTTCCTTGATCGGCCCATCCCGATAGAGGAAACTTGAGCCTGATCGGAACACCGCCTCGCAGCTCTGCCCAAAGGACCGCCCGATGAAGCATTCCGCAGAACAGCGCCCGACAGAGCAGCGCACGGTGGAGGGGATACGCCTCTACGCCCCCGGCGACTTCGCCGGCATGCGCGTCGCCGGGCGGTTGGCGGCAGAGTGCCTGGACATGATCGGCCCTTTCGTGGTGCCGGGCGTGCGGACCGAGGAACTGGACCAGCGCATCCAGGCCTTTGTGGAGGCGGCGGATGCAACCTCGGCCACCATCGGTTATCGCGGCTATCAGCACGCCAGCTGTATCTCGGTCAATCATGTGGTCTGCCACGGGATTCCTGGCGCGAAGACACTGCGCGACGGCGATATTCTGAACATCGATGTTACAGTGATCGTCGATGGCTGGTATGGCGACACCAGTCGGATGTATGTCGCGGGTCGTGCCAACCGCAAGGCCGCGCGGCTGATCGAAATCACCCATGAAGCCCTGATGCGCGGTATCGCCGAGGTCAAACCCGGCAATCGCTTCGGCGACATCGGCCATGCGATCCAGACCTATGCCGAGGGTGAACGTTGCGGCGTGGTGCGCGATTTCTGCGGCCACGGCCTGGGGCGCGTGTTCCACGACGCGCCCAACGTGCTGCATTACGGGCGGCGCGGCGACGGGGCCGAGCTCAAGCCCGGTATGTTCTTTACCATCGAGCCGATGATCAATCTGGGCAGCCCCCAGACCAAGACCCTGGCCGACAACTGGACAGCCGTGACCCGCGACAAGAACCTCAGCGCACAGTTCGAGCATTCGATAGGCGTGACCGAGGAGGGATGCGAGCTCTTCACGCTTTCTCCCTCGGGCAAGTTCTTCCCGCCCCTTTAACTCAGGCCCATCTTCTCGCGCCAATAGGCCCGCAGCGGCTGTGGGTCGTTGAGCCGTCTGGCCAGGGCCTGGCCACCCTCGGCCATATTTCGCGCGCGCGACCTGTCATCGAGCAGCGCCACGGCTTCTGCCGCCCAGCGTTCCGGATCGTCCGGCAGCACCAGGCCCGAGGCACCGTGCTCCACCTCCGCCGCTTCCGGCCAATGGGTGGGATAGAGTGCTGCCCCGCCAGCAATCCCGTGTTCAATCAGCTTGTTGGGCGAGCGCGCCCGGTTCAGCCGATTGTCACGCATTGGATAGATCAGTACCTGGCAGCCGATCCGGCTGACGGCCTGGCGATAATCGCCCCACCGGGTCGCTTCGATCAGGCGCAAATGGGGGTAGGAGGCCAGCCAGTCCGGGCGCTCGTGATTGGCGGCCAGAACGATTTCGACCCCCGGCCGCGCGTCGGCAATAAGGCGCAGGACCTCCATCGCCAAAGGCAGATCACCGCGATGGGTCTTGCTGCCGAGGTATCCGACACGCGGCGGCGCATCAGGGCCAAAGTGATCGAGTGTTGAGAACGCATCGGACCAATAGGGCCATAGACGATCCACCGCGCGCCCGCTGCGCCGCGCGAGATCCGCGCAAAGCGGCGCGGAGGTCGCCACCAAAATGGGAGATTTGCCAAGCGCCCGCCGCGCCGTCAGACCCTCCACCACCGCCAGGCGAAAGCGATACCCGGCGGCGAGGCCCGGATCGCGAATTGCAGCGGCCAGATCGTCATCGATGAGATAGATCAGGTGCCGCCCGGCGAGATCCAGCCGGGCCCCCAGATGGTTGCGGATGACAAGCACCGCCGCATCGCTGTCGAACACCGTGGTGGAGAGGCGACGCCACCCGGCCACGTCCTGCATGGCATTGGTGAAGTAGAGATCCGCCGCCGCCGAGTACGGGCGCAGGAAAGCCCGTGAGAGCAGGTGGTTCAGCATCAGCCCGCTTGAGCGCCCGAAAGAACCGCGTCGATGCTGGCGAGCGAGTTGATGGAGATCGCTTCCTCGGTCGTCAATTCGCGCTCCAGCGTCTTCTCCATCGCGGCGATCAGCCGGATATGCGAGAGGCTGTCCCACCCATCTTGCGCGCCGATCGCGGCGTCGTCAGACACCTGTTCGACAGGCAGGTTCAAAGCCTCGGCCAGGATCTCTCGAGCCTTGTCCATCACGCGATCACCCCGTCCGAGACATCGCCATCCTGTTCGGCCACCCAGGCATCGATGCGGCGCATCCATTCATCGCGGAACATCGCGTATTGGATCAGATCGACCCGCTTCGTACCAACCTGGTGATGTCGGCGCAGGATCGCCTCGAACTCCCATTTCTCAGCCTGATAGTTATAGAGCGCGGCAGCGTTCGGTTTCTGGCAATGGCCGTAGACTTTCTCGCAGCCCATTTTGCGAAAGGCGAAATCCAGCACGGCGCTGCGCGCTTCGCCGATTGCGCCCTTGCCCCACCACTCGCGATCCCCGATGCAGATCGAGGTTTGCGCCAGCGCATGCGCCCGGGTGACGAAAAGCTGGGTGAAGCCGATGGGGGCGTCGCGCTGATCCTGCGGCGCGATCCAGAACAGGAAGCTGGTATCGGTGTTGTGGCCCTGCACGAAATGCCGGAGCTTGGCGAGGTCATAGACCCCACCTGCGAGGGCAAGATGCTGGCGCACCTCGTGATCGTTGAACCAGGTCAGATGCGCCTCGGTCACCTCCTGCGGCTGGGCAGTGGTCACGACAAAGCGCTCCGTCGCCAGTTGGCAGCTCTCCTTGGGCGTATGACGCAGGGCGAGGATATAGGGCGAGTTCTTGATCCGCATCAGAGACGATCCTTCAAGACATCCCTGACCGCCGCGCGGTCGGGTTTGCCCCGGTCGGTGAGCGGCAATTCAGGCAGCAACAGCCAACGGTCGGGCAGATACTCTGCCATCAGCCGTGCCCTCGCCCACACTTTGGCCCGACCCAGCAGGTCGTCGGTCGAAGCTTCATCTGCGGTGCCACCCTCCGCGGTCAATGCGAGAGCGACAGCCTCGCCCAGTATCGGATCAGGATAGCCGAAACAGATCGCCCCCGTCACCCCCGGGCAGGCCAGTATCAGCGCCTCGATGCGCTCGGGTGATATCTGGATGCCAGCGCGGGTGATCTGGGTCTTCAAACGACCGGTCAGGCGGATCCGTCCGCGGTCATCGATCTCGCCCAGATCGCCAGTACGCAGCCATCCGCGATGCAGCGCGGCGCGAGTTGCCTCCGGATCGCCAACATATCCATCGAAGAGGCTGGAAGAGCGGAGCACGAGTTCCCCTTTACCCGTTTGCTTCGCCTCTCCCTCTTGCAGGATCGCGATTTCGCCTCCCCAGGCATGAAAGCCGTTACCATCCGGGTCGCCAGCGATCCAGTTCGCGGCCTCGGTCATTCCGTACATGTCGATTACCCGATCCGTCCCTGACCAGTTGGCGACCCACGATCTCAACCCGGGATCGAGCGGCGCCGAGCCCACCTGTACCCGTGCCAATTCCCGCCGCGGACGCGGCGCATCCAAGCGGCGCAGGATCGCCCAGAATGTGGGGACGGAGCTCAGAAACGTGATCCGCCTCTCGTCGATGATTTTTGCGAGGTCGGGCAACTCGGCCAGCGTCGGGCTGGGCCAGAGATGCACGTCACCCCCATCCAACAACGGGGTCAGCAGGTTGCCGATCAGACCATGCCCGAAATGGGTGGGCAGTGGGCAAAGCGTGCGCATCCGCGCGTCCACCGGTATGTGCGCGCGATTGAGAGCCAACCTCTCCTCCAGCGCCACCGCAGATAGAACCACGCCCTTTGGCTTGCCCGTCGTGCCGGACGTGAAAAGGATCAGAGCCTCGCCCTGACCCGCTGGGAGAGGGTCCGGACAGACATCAAGGCCCGCGCCATCAAGGTGAAAGCCGGGGCGCAGCCGGGCCAAAACATCGGCACGTTCGGGTTCGGTCATGCGGGGCGCCAGGCAGGCCGCAGATGCACCCAGATGCCAGACCGCCAGCAGGTCGATCACAAAGTCCAGGCTAGCGCCATGGCTGATCAAGACCCGTGCGCCGGGTCCCAGACCAAGCGCCGAGAGCTTCAGGGCGCGAAGGCTAACCGCCGACCAAAGCGCTTCTGGCTGCAAGACCTCGCCGCTGCGCACATCGGAAAGACCTCCAAGCCTCGCCTGATCGATTGCGATGGGCATAGCGCCCTATTCCGGCCCTTCGCTTAGGAAGCAGAGCACCCGGCTGCCCCCGTCCAGCCGCAGGGCTGCACGGTCGCCATGTTGCAGACCAGCCAGGCCCGCCCCGCCGGAAGGTGTGGTTGCCAGGCCGTGGTCCGCCAACGTGTCGACCGTCGCCTCGGCCTGCTCATCGGTCACGGTGATGAACACATCCGCCGCCTGCGCCAGCGCTTTCAGCGCCAGATGCGAGGGTTCCTTGCAGTCGAGGCGGCCCATATTGGACACCGGCCCCGGCGCCACCACCGACTTGCCCGCCTTGATCGACGCTTGCAGTGCCGGCGCGCGATCCGGCTCCACCACCGCAATCAGGGGCGCATCGCCCCAGCGCGCGCGGGCATAGACCGCCATCGCGGCGGCCAGCCCGCCGACCCCGGCCTGCAGGAACAGATGGGTGGGCGGCTCGGGCATGGCATCCGCAGCCTCCACCCCCATGGCCAGATACCCCTCCATAATCGCACGGGCAGGTTCCGTGTAGCCGGGCCAGGAGGTGTCGGAGAGAAGACGCCAGCCGTTCTCCTCCCCCGCCGCCACAGCCGCCGCCATGCTGTCTTCATAGATCGCACCGGCGCGCACGACCTGGGCGCCATGGCCACGCAGGCGCTCGGCAAAAGCCTCTGGCACCGTTTCGCTCAGATAGATCACCGCGTCGGCGCCAAAGGCGGCGGCACCCGCCGCGACCGACAATCCGTGATTGCCCGCGCTGGCGGTGACATAGGTCTTGCCGGTCAGATCCTCGCCCTCGGCATCCCGTGCAATCGCATAGGCGGCACCCAGCGCCTTGAAGCTGCCGAGACCCATGCGGGTGCCTTCGTCCTTCACATGCAGCGCGCCGCATCCCCATTCACCCGCCAGTTTCGCCATGTTCCGCAACGGCGTCGCCCCCGCCGCAGGGCAGCGCAACAGCAGCGCCAGGGGCTGGGTAGGGTCGGCGCTGACCTCTCCTTCCGCCAGACCGGCATCGGCTGGCAGCCCCTGGCCGCGATATGGGTTCTCTAGGATCATGCTACTCTTCCTTGGCTGGCCTTGAATGCGGATCGCACCAGATATGCCGCAGCGATGGACGTCAAGCGCCCGCTTGACCTGACCGCTGCAATCGGCAGGCTGCATGATCGACAGGCGAGGGAGGCTGCAATGGGCGCCACATACACACCGCGCGAGATGCTGGACAAGCTGGTGAGCTTTCCAACCGTCTCCAGCGCGTCCAATCTGGATCTGATCCACTTCGTTCGCGACTATCTGGCGGGGCATGGGATCGAGAGCCATATCACCCCCGATGCCACGGGCGAGAAGGCGAACCTGCATGCCCTTGTGGGCCCAAACGCCCCAGGGGGTGTCGTCCTGTCGGGCCATACGGATGTCGTGCCGGTCGTCGGCCAGGAATGGAGCACGGATCCTTGGCTGGTAACCGAACGTGATGGCAAGCTCTACGGTCGCGGAACCTGCGATATGAAGGGATTTCAAGCGCTGGCCCTCGCGCTGGTGCCGCAGATGCTGGAAGCCGGGATGACCCGACCGATCCAACTTGCCCTCAGCTATGACGAGGAGGTCGGCTGCATCGGCGCGCCCTTCATGATCGAACGCATGACGCAAGAGATGCCCCCGGCCAGCGCGGTCATCGTCGGCGAACCCTCGATGATGGAGGTGGTGACCGGTCACAAGGGCAGCGTGGGTTTTTTCACCGAAGTTCATGGTTTCGAGGTTCATTCCAGCCTCTGCCACACCGGGGTATCCGCCGTGATGGCGGCAGCGCGGCTGGTAGAGTGGCACCGCCTACGCCAGCAGGAATGCGAGGCAGCCGTGACCGATATGCCCGCAGACCATCCGGCACGGGCTTACGAGCCGCCGTTCACCACGCTGCATGTCGGCACGATCAAGGGGGGGACAGCCTCGAACATCACGGCGAAGTTCTGCCGCTTCTCGACCGATATCCGGTTTGTGCCGGGAGAAGACGAGGGCAGTTGGAACGACCGGTACCGCGCTTTCGTAAACGAGGTGCAGGCCGATATGCAGGCGATCCACCCGGATACCCGCATCGATGTCATCGAACGGTTGAGCAATCCGGGCTGCCGCCAGGAACCAGCGGAAACCGCTGCGGCGGAACAGCTCTGCCGCAGCTTGACCGGCGACAATGGCCACCATGTCGTCAGCTATGGCACCGAGGCCGGGCAGTTCCAGGATGGCGGATACTCCACCGTGATCTGCGGCCCGGGCAGCATCGAACAGGCTCATCAGCCCGACGAGTTCATCTCGGTCGCGCAGTTCGAAGCGGGTGAGGCATTCCTGCACCGGCTGATCGCTCGACTGGCGGCCTAGTTGGGCGCGAGCGTCGACCCACTGAGGCTGGCCGTTATCGGCGCGGGCCTGATCGGCAGGCGACATATCGAGGCGATTGGCCGCTCATCGAGGGGGATCTCGGCCTCCATCACCGATCCGTCGCCCGAGGCGCGCGACCTTGCCATGACGCTTGGCTGCCCATGGTTTCCGAATCTGGACACGATGCTTGCGACCGACCGGCCAGACGGCGCGATCATCGCGACGCCCAATCAGATGCATGTCGCACATGGCCTACAGGTCCTGGACGCAGGATGCCCGCTTCTGGTGGAAAAGCCGTTGGCCGACACCAGCGCCGAGGCCATAAAACTGGTTCAGGCGGCGGAGGCAGCGGGGCAGCCCCTGCTGGTCGGCCACCATCGGCGGCACAACCCGCTGATCGCTGCGGCGAAGGCGCGGATCGAGGGCGGTGCGCTGGGGCGTATCGTGGCCGTACAGGGGACCTGCTGGCTCTACAAACCCGACGACTACTTTCAGACACCCTGGCGGCGGCAGAAGGGGGCGGGGCCGGTTTTCATCAACCTGATCCACGACATCGATCTGATGCGCCATCTGGTTGGCGAGATCTCGGCTGTTCAGGCGGTGGAGAGCCGAGACACGCGCGGACACGAGGTGGAGGACACGGCGGCCATTCTGCTCCACTTCGCGCATGGCGCTCTGGGGACCCTCAGCGTTTCGGACACCATTGTCGCCCCGTGGAGCTGGGAGCTGACCGCGGCGGAGAACCCCGCCTATCCCGCAACGGGTCAGACCTGCTACACCATCGGTGGCACAGCGGGGTCGCTGGAGCTGCCACGGGGCGCTCTCTGGTCCCAGGACGCGCCGCGCAGTTGGTGGTCACCGATCGATCGGGACGCAGGTCAGCCGCCAGGCAGCGAACCCGATCCGCTCGATCTTCAGATCGACCACTTCTGCGATGTGATCGAGGGCAAGGCATCGCCACGCGTTCCGGGCCGCGAAGGTTTGCGCTCGCTGCAGGTGATCGAGGCGATCAAGAAGGCGGCCGAGACTGGCGAGCGCACTATGCTCGACCTGACAGCCTATCAACCCACGGATGTTTGAATTTGGCGACGCGATATGCAGGTGCTCAAAAAGTCAGCCCGTTTCAGTGAAACTGACACCATGCTTTTCATTTCGCGACAATTTTTGATCTTTTCCTTGCCCTGATGCGATCCTGCGTCGCAGTGTAACACCGTGTCGCAGACCGACTCGGGGACTGAGCAGGTCGCGACGATCGAACAAGGGGCGGATCGTGAAACTCGATGTGATTTTTCTGATTTTGCGGCGATTGGGCTTGGGGCTCATCACGATGATCGTGGTGAGCCTTGTCATTTTTACCGCAGTAAATTCGCTGCCTGGCGATTTCGCGACCGAAATCCTGGGCCAGGGCGCAACCGAAGAGGCCGTCGCCTCGATCCGCAAGGATCTGGGGCTCGATCAGCCACCGCATGTCCGGTATTTTCAATGGCTTGGCAATGCGCTGCAGGGTGATTTCGGCACCTCCTTCGGGAACAAACGGCCTGTGGCCTCTCAGCTTTTTGACAGGTTCGCCAATACGTTGTTCCTGGCCCTGGTAGCGGCGGCTATCGCGGTCCCGCTGGCGCTGATCATCGGGATCCTGGCCGCGCTCTACCGCAACTCGGTCTTCGACCGGGTGGCGAATGTCGCCACGCTGACCTCGATCTCCAGCCCAGAATTCTTCGTCGCCTATATCCTGATGCTGTTCCTGGCGGTGATGTACCCAGTCTTCCCATCACTCTCGAACGTGTTCGACGACATGCCGTTCCTCGACCGGCTGGAGGTGACGATGCTGCCTGCACTGACCCTGACCCTGGTGGTCACGGCGCACATGATGCGGATGACGAGGGCGGCGATCATCAACCTGCTCGCCTCGCCATATATCGAGATGGCGCGGCTGAAGGGGATCAGCCCCGGGCGGATCATCGTCAAGCACGCCCTTCCGAACGCCTTGGCGCCCATTATCAACGTGATTGCGCTGAACCTGGCCTATTTGATCACTGGGGTGGTCGTGGTCGAGGTCGTGTTCGTTTATCCGGGGGTCGGACAGCTTTTCGTCGACTCGGTGAAAATTCGCGATATCCCGGTTGTGCAGGCCTGCTGCCTGATCTTCGCGGCGGCCTATATCCTGTTGAACCTGACGGCGGATGTGATGTCGATCCTGACAAATCCGCGTCTCCGGCATCCGAAATAAGGGGGCGCGGTCATGACAAGTGCAAATGAAGATTTCACGCCATCCTCGATCGAGGACGGCACGACCGGAACGATCATTTCATTCGTGGTGGTCATCCTTGCCGGTGTCGCCGCCTTTATAATCGGGGGGGGAACCGCCTACCTGGGTCACTTCATCATCGGCGGCATACGCTCGGTCGTGCCGCTGCCGGGCTTCATAAACTTCGTCCTCTATTTCGCGATGGCCATCGCAGCCTGCGGATTTGCGGCGTATGTGTTTCGGCTGCTGCTGCGCCGGTTCACGGTCGAGGCTGTGGCCAAACCGATGCGCCACGCGCCGCTGACAGCGGCCTTCGGGCTCTTGATCATACTGATCTATGTGCTGGCGGCGACCCTCGCCCCGATCCTGGCACCCTATGGCGAAGCGGAAGTGTTCGAGCTGATCAACGTACCGCCCGGGGCCGACCCCTCGGTCGGCGGCGATCCGCGCTTCCTGCTGGGCACGGACCAGATTGGCCGTGATATTCTCAGCCGCCTGATCTATGGCGCGCGGAACACGGTGGGGATCGCACTGGTCACAACATTCCTGGCGTTCTTCCTGGGCTCGACCATGGGTTTCCTCGCGGCAACGCTGGGCGGCTGGGTCGACCAGCTGATGTCACGCACCATCGATGTGCTGATGGCGATCCCGCAGCTCATCTTCGCGCTCTTGATCATCACCATTGTCGGGCAGTCGACCATCAACATGATCCTGGTCATCGCGGTGCTCGACAGTACCCGCGTGTTCCGGCTGGCCCGCGCGGTGGGCCTGAACATCGTGGTAATGGACTATATCGAGGCGGCGAAACTGCGGGGCGAGACGCTGCCCTATTTGATCTTCAAGGAGATCCTGCCAAACGCCACGGCGCCCTTGCTGGCAGAGTTCGGTTTACGGTTCTGCTTCGTCTTCCTGTTGATCGCCGCGCTGTCGTTCCTGGGCATCGGGATCCAGCCGCCACTCGCGGATTGGGGCTCGATGGTATCGGATCTGCGCCAGTTCATCTCGTTCGCCAGCTTCGACATCCTGTCGGCTTCGCTGCCGCTGATGGCGGCGGGCGCGATTGCGCTGCTGACGGTCGCGGTGAATTTCGTCGTGGACTGGATGCTGCACCGGACCAGCGGCCTGAAGGAGTGAGAGTATGAGCAAGACCAATCAGGAACTGCTGGTCAAAATCCGCGGTCTGAAGATCGAGGGGCGCGCAGACGAGACCTGGAACGAGATCGTTCACGGGGTCGACCTGGACCTTCACAAGGGCGAAGTTCTGGGCCTGATCGGCGAATCCGGGGCGGGCAAGTCGACCATCGGGCTCGCCGCCATGGGGTTCTGCCGCGACGGCTGCCGGATCTCGGAAGGGACGGTCGAGTTCGATGGCATCGACCTGGTCACGTCGTCTGCGGACAAGAAGCGCGCACTTCTGGGAAAGCGCATCGCCTATGTCGCTCAGTCGGCGGCGGCCAGCTTCAACCCGGCGCATAAACTGATCGACCAGCATTCCGAGGCGCCTGTGAACCACGGCGTTTCCTCACGGTCCGAGGCCGAGGCGGATGGGGTCGAGCTCTATCGCCGTCTGCGCCTGCCGAACCCGGACGAGATCGGCTTTCGCTATCCTCACCAGGTGTCAGGCGGGCAGCTTCAGCGCGCGATGACCGCGATGGCCATGTCCTGCCGTCCCGATCTGATCATCTTCGATGAGCCGACCACCGCCCTGGACGTGACCACGCAGATCGAGGTTCTGGCCGCGATCCGCGACATCGTCGAGCAATTCAACACCGCCGCGATCTACATCACCCACGACCTCGCCGTCGTGGCGCAGATGGCCGACCGCATCAAAGTGCTGCTGAAAGGCGACGAAGTCGAAGAGGCCGACACCCGCAAGATGCTGAGCGATCCAGAGGAGGATTACACCAAATCCCTGTGGGCCGTGCGCAGTTTCGAGCGCCCGCAACAGCCGATGGCGGGCGCGGACGTCACACCAGTGATCAGCGTCAAGAACGTTACGGCGGCCTATGGCGGGTCGGTGAAGGTGCTGCACGATGTCAGCTTTGACATCCACAAGGGCCGCACGGTCGCGGTTGTGGGTGAGTCCGGGTCGGGCAAGTCGACCACGGCACGATGCATCACCGGGCTGCTGCCGCCGATGGAGGGGCAGATCCTCGCCAATGGCGAGCCTCTGCCGGGCAACTACAAGCGCCGCTCGAAGGAGCAGCTCCGCCAGGCACAGATGATCTATCAGATGGCGGACACCGCCCTGAACCCGCGCACGCGCATTCGCGACATCATCGGGCGACCGGTCGAATTCTATATGGGCCTGAGCGGCGCTGACCGGCGCAAACGGGTGGAATATCTGCTGGAGCAGATCGAACTGGATCCGGCGGATTACTACAACCGCTATCCCACCGAGCTTTCCGGCGGCCAGAAACAGCGGATCGGCATCGCCCGTGCATTGGCGGCAGAACCTGAATTTATCATCTGCGACGAGGTGACATCAGCCTTGGACCAGTTGGTGGCCGAGGGGATCCTGAAGCTGCTGGCACGCCTTCAAGACGATCTGGGCCTTGCCTATATGTTTATCACACACGACCTGGCGACCGTGAAAGCGATCGCCGACGAAGTGGTTGTGATGAAGGAAGGACGCGTGGTCGAGGCTGGACCCAAAGGCGAAATGTTCACGCCCCCGCACCACGCCTACACTGATCTGTTGCTCAGCTCGGTGCCCGAGATGGACCCCGACTGGCTGGATCAACTGCTCGAGGACCGCGGTGTCGACCAACTCGGCGAAGCGGCCTCCAGCAAAATCTGAAGCGGAGGGAACGACTTGGACCCATGACAGTGCGCAAATTGGCCTGATACATCTCGGGCCACCGCGCCTATCATCGTGTCCGACAATAATATGGGACTGTGGCAAACACGTTCGCGTATCACGATCTTGATCGACAGGGAGATATATGATGACGATCAACCTTAACCGCCGCCAGGCACTTCAGGCCGGTGGTGCCGCTGCTGCCATTTCGGCGACAGGGCTTCCGGCCTCGGCCGCTCCTCAGAAAGGTGGAACGCTGCGCCTTGGCATGGGTGGCGCGAACACCTCGGACAGCTGGGATGGGCGCACCCATTCCGACAGCTATATGATCAACATGGGCCACGGCTGCGTCTTTGACTGCATGACCGAGGTCGCAGCGGACGGCTCGCTGAAAGGCGAGTTGGCGGAGAGTTGGGAAGCCTCGGCGGACGCCAAGACCTGGACGTTTAATCTGCGCAAGGGGGTCACTTTCCACAACGGCAAGGACTTCAGTGCCGACGATGTGATCGAAACCTTCGCGATCCACACCGAAGAAGGCTCAAAATCGCCAGCCAAGCCGATCCTGGCCGCGGTCGAGGAGACCAAGAAGCTCGACAGCCATCAGGTGCAGTTCACGCTGAAAGCCGGTAATGCCGATTTCCCCTTCCTGCTTTCGGATTATCACATCCTGATCCATCCGGCCGGTATGATCGAGGAATCGATTGCCAAGGGCATCGGCACCGGCGGCTACAAGGTGGAAAACCACGAACCGGGCGTCCGCACGACCACCTCGAAATACGAGAACCACTATAAGGACGACGCTTGCTTCTTCGACAGTGTCGAGGCAATCGCGATCACCGATACTGCGGCACGCATGAACGCCATGGCGACCGGTCAGGTGGATGCGATCAACAAGGTCGACTTTGCGACCATGCAGATGCTGACCCGCAACCCGAACGTCAATGTGGTCGAGGTGACGGGTAATCAGCACTACACCTTCCCGATGCATGCCAATGTCTCGCCCTATGACAATCTGGATGTGCGCAAAGCGATCAAATTCGCGTTCAACCGGCAGGAGCTTGTCGACAAGATCCTGCTCGGCCACGGCGCGGTCGCAAACGACCACCCGATCGGCCCGGCGAACCAGTATTTCGCCAGCGATCTGCCGCAGACCGAGTACGATCCCGACAAGGCCAAGTTCCACCTGAAACAGGCCGGTCTGGACAGTCTGGCGGTCGATCTCTCGGCCTCTGGCGCCGCGTTCAACGGCGCAATCGACGCGTCGGTCCTGTTCCAGGCTTCGGCCAAGGCGGCGGGCATCGATGTCAACGTCGTGAAGGAGCCGCAGGACGGCTACTGGTCGAATGTCTGGCAGAAAAAACCTTTCTGCGCCTGCTACTGGTCAGGCCGCGCGACCGAGGACTGGATGTTCTCGACCGCCTATGAAAGCGGCGTGCCCTGGAACGACAATTTCTGGGAGAATGCCCGGTTCCAGAGCCTGCTGCTGGAGGCCCGCGCCGAGCTGGACACCAATAAACGCCGCGAGATGTATCACGAGATGCAGATGCTGTGCTCGACCGAAGGTGCGGTCGTTGTGCCGATGTATGCGAACTATGTGGACGCAGCCTCGGCCAAGCTGGCCAACTCGGGCACCATCGGCAATCTCTGGATGCTAGATGGCAGCCGGATCTCCGAACGCTGGTGGTTCGCCTGATCCTTTCCTAATCGAGGAGAAAGGAACGGCCCGGGCAACCGGGCCGTTTTTCTTTGCGCATCTGACCCAAAGAACGGCGCGCATGCGCGAGTTCCCGGATCAAGTCCGGGACGGCATGGGAATGACCGGATGGGTTATGCCCGCAAACGCGTGATCTACTCCGCTGCGAGGATCGGAAAGGCAATGCGCAGATCTTCGCGGATCTTCGCAGCTTCATCCTCGGCGCTTTTCGCGGCTTTGGCATCGCCCATGAGCTTTTGCACCCGGGCAAGGGTCGAGAGACCGCGCATCAGTTCGGGCCGGAGACCGCTGTTGCGTTGGAATGCGATACCTTCCTCCAGCCCCATCAGCACATCGACCGTCACCGCGCCTTCGCCGAGAGCAATCTCCGCCAGAACGCGCTGGCCGATCGAGAGGCCCCATTCCTGTTCGCTCTCATGCGCTTGTGCCATGGCGCTTTCGACCGCCTCGCGGGCCGCGGCCGGATCGCCCGACAGCAGCAAGAGATGCGCACGAACCGCCTGGAAGGCCGAGATATGGAAATCCGACCGCATCTTGCTCGCGATCGTCAGGGCAGCATCGATATGCGCCAAAGCCTCTGGCACCGGATTCAGATCACCGGTTTCCTGGGCCGCATGCAACAGCGCTTCGGCCGCCCAGCCATGGGTGACAAAGCGCTGGAACGGATTGCGGCAGGCATCCGCCGCCTCCAACGCACGCTCGACCCAGGCTTTGGCCTCCTCCATCCGGCCCGCCCAGGCGAGCACCGTTGCGCGTGAGAATGTCGCCACCGCCAGCGACTGGCCATGCCCCAGATCGGTGGCCATCCGCACCGCGCGTTCGGAGGTTTCGTCGGCCCGCTCGAAATACCCGCCGGAGCCCAGGGCGAAGGCATAGATTCCGGTCATCACCGTGGCTTCGCGTCGGTCGCCCAGGATTTCGAGGTCCTTACTGTTGCGCTCAGTCATCTCGATACCAAGCGCCGGGTAGCCGCGCAGCGAGTAGAGGAAAGCCAGCAGGTTTTCCGGGCTTGAGCGCATCTTGATATCGCCGCTGGGCGCTGCAAGCTCCGCCCCCTTGGCGGCATATTCCATCGCGCCCCGCTGGTCGCCCTGATCGAATTTCAGCCGCGCCACCCAGTAGAGGCACTGAACCTGACGCGGCAGGTTCTCGTATTTCTCCGCGAGTTGCCTTGCCTCCTCGATCCGCTCCAGATCCGCCTCGATCTCCTCCGGTTTCGAGGCACTGGTCGCCAGCTTGATGATGGCGCGGATCTTCAGGCGGTCGTTCTCGGGCCCCGGCTCGAATTTCGAGATCAGATCATAGGCCGCCTGATATTGCTGGCGCGTCTCCGGCCCCTTGTAGCGGCTTGCGATCAGATCCCCGGCAGCGGTCGCGGCCTCGGCGGCCTCGGGCAGGTTTCCGGCCATCAAATGGTGCTGATAGAACAGATCCGGCTGGCGCTTGGGCAGATCCGGATCCATATCCGTGAGCCCTTCGACAATCGCTTTGTGGATCCGGCGCTTCTTCGAGGCCAGCATCGAGTTATAGGCTGCCTCGCGCACCAGCGCGTGACGAAATTCGTAGATCTCGTGGCCCAGCGGCCCGCGCTTGCTGAGAAGGTCGGAGGAGGCAAGTTTGCCGAGCGCACTGAACAGCTCCTGACGCGAGAAGGGCGCGACGGCCTGGATCTGGTCCACCGTGAAACGGCGGCCGAGGGCTGCGGCCCAAAGCGCCACATCGCGCACATCGCTCATGCGGTCGAGGCGCGTCATCAGCGCTTCGTTCAAGGTCACCGGGATGTCCAGCTCGACCGTCTTGTCGATCTGCTCGTACCGGTCATCCAGTTCACGCAAAACGCCAGAGGCCAGGAGGTTCCGGGTGATCTCCTCGACAAACAGCGGAATGCCGTCGGTCTTGTCCAGAAGATCGGCTTCCAGTTCCTCCGGCAGCTTCTTGCCCGAGGCGACGCCACGGATCAGTTCCACCGCAGCGCCTTGCGGGAACCGGTCGAGCTTGATCACCCGCGCGTTGTCGCGGCTCTCCCACGGGCATTCGAATTCCGGGCGATAGCTGAAGCAATACAGCACCGGGAGATCGGCGGTCTTCTCGATCAGATAGTGCATGGTCTCGAGCGTCGAAGGATCGCACCATTGCAGATCCTCGCAGACCATCATCACCGGGCGTTCGCGCGCACGACCCACCACCAGCGAGTGCAAAGTGGCGATGGTGCGGGCCTTGCGCTCCTCCGGCGTCATTTCAAGCGTCTTGGCATTGTCGCCGACAATCAGCGCCTCGTAGAGCGGCAGAAGACGGTCCGGCAGGCCCCGGCTTTTCGCCAGTTTCAGCAGTTCCTGCGCCTTCTCGATCCGGCCATCGGCGCGATCGCGATAGGTGATGCCCGCGATAAGGCGCAACTGATCGGCAATCGGGTGGAATGCCGTGCCCTGGTGATAGGATGAACAGAAGAAAGTCAGCCCCCTCCGGCATTCCTTGGGCGTGATCTCGACCAGATGGCGCACCAGGCGCGACTTGCCGATCCCGGGTTCGCCACTGATCAGGACCACACCGCCCTTGCCATTGGCGCAGTCGGCCCAGGCGTCGTCCAGGATCTTGCTCTCATCGGCTCTGCCGATCAGGGGCGCGCTGACCCCATGCTGGTTGAAGCTGAGCTTGCCGCGGCGTTCGTTGAAACCCGTCACCCGCCAGCCATGCTGCGGGGCCAGACCACTGCCGACCTCGCGCAGTCCCAGGTCGTCGCAGGTTACAAACTCGCCCAGCAGGGTGCGCAATTGATCGCCGATGACGATTTCGTTCGGGCGGGCAAGCGATTGGATCTTGGCCGCACGGTTCGGCGTCTCACCTGCAACGGCGTCGATATCGCCTTCCTTCGACATCCTCAGATCGCCTATCACAACGGGGCCCGTATCGATGCCGATCCGCACGCTGAGGGGCGTGTCGAGGCCGGTATCCAGCGCCGCCGTAGTGGTAACCAGGTCAAAAGCCGCCAGGATCGCGCGCTGGCAATCGTCCTCATGTGCGGTCGGGTATCCGAAGTAGACGAAAACCCCATCGCCTAGAAACTGTGCGACATGCCCGCCATAGCGCGAGATCACTTCAGCGGCGTTGCGCTGATAGAGACCCAGCAGTTCGAACATCTGCTCGGGGTCCAGCGACTGGCTTATGCGGGTCGACCCCACAAGATCGCAAAACAGGATGGTGATCTGGCGTTTCTCGGCAACCGCCATCTGGTCGGGAGCTGGTTGATCATCGGCGCGGGCAGACCCGCTCTGGCTGCGAATCGCCTTCTGGAGACGCTTGCGTTGGCCGATCGACAGGCCCAGTTCGCGCATATCCTCGTTGGTGAGATCGCCAACCATGTCCAGATCGATATCCTGCGCGCGGAAAACCTCGCTCAGGGGCTCGAGCCCATGCTGTGCCAACCATGTATCAAGATCTGGCATTAACGCTCCCACCACGTTCGCCTGATCCGGGGCGACCGTGCGGCTGCTGACCGCGTTCACCCCATCCAGTCAGTCATTTTAGTCAGAATTGTGGCGGTGACCAAATGAATACCGCGCTTCAACCGGCGGGTGTGTTCACTTCTGTCATCCAGGCGTCGAGCGCGCGGCGCTCATCAACCGAGAGTCGCAGGCCCAATTTGCTGCGGCGCCACAGCACATCATCGGCGCATCTGGCCCATTCGCGGGTCATCAGCCAGCGAACCTCGGCTTCGGTCAGTCCCGCTCCGAAGTCGCGGCCCAGATCGGCCGCAGTGCCGGCATCGCCCAGGATCTCGACCGCCTCGGTGCCGTAGGCGCGCACCAGACGCAGCGCCTGCACCGCCTCGAGAAACGGGTAGGTCTGGCGCAGCATCGCCGCCAGATCCCGCGCGCCATCATGCGGAAAATCTCCGCCGGGCAGAGGGGCGCCTGCGGTCCAAGCCTCGCCAATCCCGGGGAAGAACGGAGCGATCCGGCCCATAGCGGCTTCGGCGAGGCGGCGATAGGTGGTGATCTTGCCGCCAAAGATGCTCAGCAGCGGCGCATCCTCGGCCTCTAGCTTCAGCACATAGTCACGGGTCGCGGCAGTCGCCGATTTCGATCCGTCGTCATAGAGCGGACGAACGCCGGAATAGGTCCAGACGACATCCTCGACTGCGATCGGCTGCGCGAAGTACTCCGATGCCGCCTGGCAGAGGTAGTCACGCTCCTCCGCAGTACACACCACCGCCTCGCCGGGAGGTTGATCGTGCTCCTGATCCGTGGTGCCGATCAGAGTGAAGTCCGTCTCGTAAGGGATCGCAAAAATGATCCGGCCATCCGACTGCTGGAAGATATAGGGCTGATCGTGCTCGAAGAGCCGCCGGGTCACGATATGACTGCCCCGCACCAGCCGAACGCCTTCGCTGGAATTCCGGCCCAACCGGTTGCGCAACACATCCTCGACCCAAGGCCCCCCGGCATTAACCAAGGCACGGGCGGTGACGGTGCGCCTTTCATCGCTCGCCAGATCGCACAGGGTGAGCTGCCAGTGCCCGTCCACCCTCTCCGCCCGTTCGCATCGCGTGTGGGGCAGGATCTGAGCCCCCTTGGCTGCCGCATCGCGGGCATTGAGGACCACCAGCCGCGAATCCTCCACCCAGCAATCGGAGTATTCAAACCCGTTGGCAAAACCCCGCTTCAGCGCGCGGCCCGTGACATGGGTGGTCAGGTCCAGCACTTTCGTCGGAGGCAAGATCTTGCGTCCACCCAGATGATCATAGATGAACAGCCCCAACCGCAGCAGCCAGGCCGGGCGCAAGCCGGAGTGATGGGGCAGCACAAAGCGTAGCGGCCACGAGATGTGCGGCATCGCGCGCAGCAGCGTCTCACGCTCCAGCAGTGCCTCGCGCACAAGCCGGAACTCATAATATTCCAGATAGCGAAGGCCCCCATGGAAGAGCTTGGTGGAGGCTGAAGAGGTCGCCCCCCCCAGATCCCCCTGCTCGCACAGCAGAACGCTGAGGCCGCGCCCCGCGGCGTCTCGCGCAATGCCACAGCCGTTCACGCCGCCGCCGATGATCGCCAGATCGACCGGATCGCTCATCCCACATTCTCCGGCCCGAAGGAGGCTGGCAGCAACGCCCCCAGGGTGAACTGCTCCTGCAACCCATCGGGATCGCCGATAAAGATGGGTAGGTCGTCGCCTGCAAATTCGCGCAGCCGCTGACGGCAACCACCGCAGGGCGTGCAAAGATGCGGCCCTGGCCCGACGATCGCGATCTCGGCAATACAGGTGCCACCTGCGGTCACCATCGCACCGATGGCGCTGGCTTCCGCGCATTGCCCCTGCGGAGAGGCGGCATTCTCGACATTGACGCCCAGATGAACCCGCCCCTTATCATCGCGCAGCGCAGCGCCCACGGCGTGGCGGGAGTAAGGGGCATAAGCCCGCGCGCGCACTGCCTGCGCCGCTGCGATCAGCTCCTCCATCACCGTTCCTTCGTATAGGGTGTCCCCAGCGCGCGTGGCGGTATTGCCCGGCCAAAGAACCCCGCCAGCAGGATCACAGTGGCAACATAGGGCAGCACCAAGATAAGCTCCACCGGTGCCTCGCCGACAAGCGGCAATTCGACACCCTGCAGACGGGCGGCGCCAGCCTCCAGAAACCCGAACAGCAGACAGGCGAACAGGACTGGCCAGGGCCGCCATTTGCCAAAGATCATGGCTGCCAGGGCGATGAAACCCTTCCCCGCCGACATCTCACGCACGAACCCGGCACCATGCGCGGTGCTCAGATACGTCCCGGCGATGCCGCAGAGCAGCCCTGCGATCATAACCCCGCGATAGCGCAACCAGACGACCGAGACACCGGCGCTGTCGACGGCGGCGGGCATCTCACCCACCGCCCGAAGACGCAGCCCGAATGTGGTGCGATAGAGCATCCACCAGATCAGCGGCACGACGGCGAGCGCCATATAGACCGGCACGGTGTGGCCCGAGATCAGGTCGGCATAGATGGGACCCAACAGAGGCACCCCACCCAGGGTTTCGGCGCCCGGCAGGGTGATCGGCCCAAACCGTTCCTCGCGCCCCAGGATCGGCGTCTGCCCGCCTTGTACAAACAACGCAATCCCGACGACGACCGTGAGGCCCGAGGCCAGAATGTTGATCGCAACGCCCGAGATAATCTGCTCGCCCTTATGCGTAATGCAGGCGAAACCGTGGATCAGGGACAACATCAATCCAACCCCCATTGCCGCCGCCAGTCCGGCCCAGGGGTTCCCGGTCAGGGTCGCGAGCGCCGCGGCGGTGAAGGCGGCCGCCAGCATCTTGCCCTCCAACCCGATATCGATGATGCCGGAGCGTTCCGACACCAGGCCAGCCATCGCACACAGGATCAACGGAGTCGCCAGCCGCAGCGTCGCGTCCAGAACCGGGATGACCGAGAGGATCCACTCCATCACGCCAGTCTCCGCGACAGCCAGGGAACGAACATCAGCGCCAAAGCGCCCGAGAACAGGATGATCAGCCCCTGGATCATCAGCACCATCTCGCGCGTGATGGTCTTGAACTCGAAATCCAGCTCCGCGCCGCCCTGGTAGAGAGCGCCAAACAGCAGACTGGCCAAGATGATCCCCACCGGATGGTTGCGCCCCATCAGGGCCACGGCGATCCCAGTGAAACCGTAGCCAGAGGTGAAATTCAGCACCATCTTGTGTTGCGCGCCCAGGATCTCGTTCACCGCCATGCAGCCCGCCAATGCGCCAGAGATCATCATGGCCATCACAATCATGCGCCTGACCGGGATACCGGCATACTCCGCCGCCAGTTCCGAATGACCCAGTGCGCGCAGGGCATAGCCCCAGCGCGTTCGCCAGATCAGAAGCCAGACGCCAAGGCAGGCAAGCAGCGCCAGCGGAAAGGCCAGGTTCAGCGGCGTGGTCGTCGCTTCGAACCCCAGACCACGCCAGATGTCGTGAAGGAAGGGCAGTTGACCGGCCTCGCCGATCTCCCGCGTCTGGGGCGAGGATTGACCCGCCCGCTGCAAAGGCCCGGCCAGCAGCGAAACCATCAGCCCGGCCGCAATGAAATTGAACATGATCGTGGTGATGACCACATGGCTGCCGCGATAGGCCTGCAGATAGCCAGGGATCGACGCCCAGGCCGCACCGAAAGCCGCAGCCGCGATGATCGCCAGGGGAATGACCACGATCCCGGGCAACACCGCATCAAGAGCAAGGCAGACCAGCACAGCGCCCAATCCACCAAGATAGGCCTGACCCTCCCCCCCGATATTGAACAACATCGCCTGAAACGCGATGGAGACAGCCAGCCCCGTGAAGATGAAATTGGTCGTGTAATAGAGCGTATAGCCAAGCCCCCCGTCGAATACGAACGCGCCCTGCAACATGACCGAGAGCGCCCGCAATGGGTCTTCCCCGATCAGCCAGACGACCAGGCCCGATACCAGAAAGGCCAGCGTCAAATTCATCAGGGGGATCAGGCCCAATTCGGCCCAGCGCGGCAGCGGGTTCATCCACACGCCCCTGCATATTGGCGATCCGGCGGTCGAGCCGCCGCCCGCGGTGGGTGGGTGGGGGCGGGTGGCGGCTCGGGCGCCGGATCGCCAAACCCGCTCACGCCGCCACCCCGGCCATCATCAATCCAATGCGGCTCAGATCCGCCTCCTCGCGGTCAAGCACGCCCACGATCCGGCCCGCGTTCATCACGGCGATCCGGTCCGACAGGGCCACGATCTCCTCCAGTTCAACGGACACCAGCAATATCGCGCATCCCTCGGCCTTCAGGTCTTCCAGACGCGCATGGATGAACTCGATGGCTCCGATATCGACGCCGCGCGTGGGCTGGCCAACCAACAGCACCTTTGGCGTGACCTCGATTTCGCGGGCGAGGACCTGTTTCTGCTGGTTACCCCCAGAAAACCCTGCGGCACGCAGCGAGGGATCGGCGGGACGTACATCGAAGTCCGCCATCAGCCGCGCACAATGGTCCTGCAGGACCTGAGGGCGCAACAAGACCCCGCCACCGCTGCTGGGCCCATGGTGATAGCCCAGAATCGCGTTTTCTGCGGCAGAGAATGGCAGGACCAAGCCGCGCCGATGCCGGTCCTCGGGCACATGGGCGAGGCCCAGTTCCCGCATCCTCGCCGGGCTTGCAGGATGGGCGTGATCAATCCGGTGCCCGGCCAGGGTCAGTGAGCCGGCTTGCATGGATGAAATACCAGAGAGGACGTTCAGCAGTTCCGACTGGCCATTGCCGGATACGCCCGCCAGACCCAGGACTTCGCCCGCATGCAAGGTCAGCTTGATTTCGCTCAGCCGGGCAACGCCTTGCGCATCGCGCCAGCCGATGCCTTCGGCCACCAGCGCGGGTTTGCCGCGCGGGACCTGGCGCGGTTCGCTGGTCAGGGCAACCTTGCGGCCCACCATCAGTTCGGCCAGCTCCTCGCGGCTGGTCTCGGCTGTTGCGCGATGGGCCACCATCTTGCCTTGTCGCATCACCGAGACACGGTCGGTCACCGCCATGATCTCCTGCAATTTGTGGGTGATCAGCAGGATCGAGACACCCTCCGCGGCCAGCTCCCGCAATATCTGGAACAGCCCCTCGGTCTCGTCCGGGGTCAGCACGCCAGTGGGCTCGTCCAGGATCAGAACCCGCGCACCCCGACGCAGCGCCTTGATGATCTCGACACGCTGCTGCACCCCGACGGGAAGATCTTGGATCAGCGCATCGGCATCGACCTCCAGCCCGTAATCCTCGGCGAGACGCATCAGTTCCGCCCGGTTCTCCGCCAGGCCCGCCTTGAGCATGGCGCCCCCTTCGGCGCCCAACATCACGTTCTCCAGCACCGTGAAATTGGGGACCAGCATGAAGTGCTGATGCACCATCCCGATCCCAAGGTCGATGGCATCCGCCGAATTCTGAATCGCCACTGGCCCGCCGCGCATTGTGATCTCACCCGCATCGGCCGTGTAGAAGCCGTAGAGGATGGACATCAGTGTCGACTTTCCGGCGCCGTTTTCGCCGATCACGCCATGGATCGAGCCGGGCAATACCTCCAGATCCACCGCGTCATTGGCGACAACCGCGCCGAACCGCTTGGTGATCCCGCGCATTTCGACGGCAGCCGTCATGCGGGCCCCGTATGCGCGTCTGGTTTGGCGGCCACCAGTTCGACCGTGTTACCTTCCGGATCCTCGGTGAAAAGCCCCCGCCAGCCGATCCAGTCGAAATGTTCGATACGGTGAGGCTGTCCGATCCGCTCGTACCAACGGATCGCGGCCTCGTGTTCCTCCCAGCCAAGGCTGAGAGCCAGATGATGCAAGGAGGAGCGGGCGCCGGTCTGCGGCGCCTCCTCGGTCACCTGGTGCAGATCGGGACGCCCGGCACCCGGGCCGAACAAAGCCAGCACTGCGGTATGCCCCGAATGGCCCTCGGCGATCCGGAAGAAGGTGATCCCAGTGTCGCGATCTGCCAGTTTCTTCAGGCCGATCACCTCCGCATAAAACGCCTCCATCGCATCCATATCCGCGCATCGGATCGCAATCTCGCCCAATGCACGGACCTGGAAGCCGCGCTCCATGTCGTTCAATGCGGGCAGGAGTTGTCGTCCTCATAGTTGTGGACGGTCACAGCGCCCGAGAGGATGTCGGACTTGGCCTGCTCGACGGCGGCGGTGATCTCGTCAGTCAGCAGCGGCTGATTGTTCTCGTCCACGGCCCAGTCCACCCCATTTTCAGCGAGACCCAGCACCTGAACACCGGGGGTAAAGCTGCCATCCATCGCATCCTTGAAGGTCGCATAGGCCGCCACATCCACCCGTTTGATCATTGAGGTCAGGACCGAGCCCGGCGCCAGGCCATTCTGATTCGAATCCACACCGATCGCCAGCTTGCCACCATCGGCCGCCGCCCGGATCACCCCCAGGCCGGTCCCGCCAGCGGCGTGATAAATCACATCGGCACCGCGATCCATCTGCGCTTGCGCAAGCTCAGCCCCCTTGTTCGGGTCGTTCCAGGCAGCCGGTGTCGTCCCCGTCATGTTTTGAATCACATCCGTCGCCCCGGCGGCCTTGGCCCCCTGCACATAGCCGCAGGCGAATTTGCGGATCAGAGAAATATCCATGCCACCAACAAAGCCGACCTTGCCGGAGGAGGATGCCTTTGCGGCAGCCACACCCACCAAATAGCTGCCCTCATGCTCCTTGAACGCGTATTGACGCAGATTGGGCTTGTCCAGCCAACTCACATCGATGATCGAAAACTGCACGTCCGGGTGGTCACCCGCGACCGCGTCGATCGCGTCCGCCTGGGCAAAACCCACGCCCAGCACCACGGTCGCGCCCCGGCTGACCATGCGGCGCATCGCCTGCTCGCGCTGGGCCTCGTTGGTGACCTCGAACTCCATAACCTCGATGCCGGTTTCGTTGGTGAAGCGTTGGACGCCGTTCCACACGCCCTCGTTGAAGCTTTTGTCGAACTTGCCGCCCATGTCGAAGATCACGGCAGGTTTGAATTCGCCAGCCTGGGCGATGCCAGCTACCAGGGCCAGCGCCGCACCCGCGATAAGGGATGTGAGTTTCACGTGTCTCTCCTCTGTCAGGATTTCAGGCCGATCTCACGCAGCCTTTCATTGAGAAAATCATCCGCCGTGGTGCCGCGTTTCAGCACGACTTCCGGGCGCGGATGCAGGAACATCGGCATGGAATATCGGGCCACATTGCGCGTCGCCGGCGGGTTCACCACCTGATGGATGGTCGATGGGAAATACCCATCCGTCGCCATCTCCAGCATATCGCCCGCATTGATCACGATCATACCGGGATCGCAGGGCACGGCATGCCAGTTGCCGGAGGTGTCCTTGGCTTCCAGCCCCGGCTCGGACCCGGCCAGCAGCACGGTGATCAGGTTGATATCGCCATGGGCCGCGGCACGCGTGGCGCCGGGTTCGGGCGCCTCGTCTTGTGCTGGGTAGTGCAGGATGCGCAGAAGGTTCTGTTTCGAGCCCGCCAGCATGTCGGGCAGCGGTTCGGAGAGCGCTCCCGTCACCTCCGCCGGCGCCTCGTACTGGATCCATTGCAGCAGCGTGGCCCCGATCGCGACCAGATCGGAATGCAAAGCACGGGTATCCACCGCCAGCGTGTCCGGCAAGCGGCCATCGGGATAGACGTGATAGAACTCCTTAAGATCCTTGACCGCGCTGTCCTTGGCGTTCTCGGATCGGAACGGGAAGTAACCATCCTGCCGCGCGGGATCGACCAGATAATCATGCTTGGCGGAGGAACCGAAAAACTCCCCCCATTGCGCATAGGTACGCACCATTTGCTTGCGGGTGATCGGGTGATCCGTGAGCACCGCGAAACCGGTCTCGCGCAGCGAGCGGACAAAGGCGGCGGGTGCCTCGGGGTCGGTATAGGACACAGTGCGGATGGCGAACATCAGCGGCTCTCCCAGGTATCGGGGTTCGGGCGAGGGTTGAGCTTACCTGCCACCTTACAAGCCCGGTGTCTCATCGCAAGGGACCAGAGGCAATGACGTCGAGGAAATGCTGCCTGACCGCCTCGGCCTCCACCGCCAGCGCCACGTCGACGGGACGGCGCCCTGTCACGGTGCGGGTGGCACCGATCTCCTCACCGTCACAAATCGCGGTCAGCGGATGTGGTTCGGTCCGGAAAAGCGCAGGCCTGACCGCAGAGATCACAGCGCTTGGGTCATGCATATAGCAGCCATAGAAACCCGCGCTCTCACGGTGGAAATCCATATAGAACGCAGCCGCCTTGGCCAGAAACCCGCCTGTGACGGGGCGTGCATCGGCCAGGCGGGCGAAATCTTCTGGGGCGCAGCGGACCTGTTCGGTGACGTCCAGCCCGATCATCCGCATCGGCCAATCGGCGGCGAAGACCAAGTCTGCCGCATGCGGATCGTTCCAGATATTCGCCTCCGCCACCGGCGAGACATTTCCCGCGCAGGCAAAGGCCCCGCCCATGATCACCACTTCGCGCACCAATCCGGCAATCTCCGGCGCGCGATCCAGCGCCTCGGCCAGATTTGTCAGGGGCCCGACCGAGATCAGCGTGACCTCGCCCGGTGCATCGTGGAGAGCTTGGATTATGAAATCCGCAGCATCCAGCGCGTGTGCGTCTGCGGAAGCCCGCGGCAGACGCGCATCGCCGAACCCGCCAGCACCATGAACGAAATCAGGATGCGGCTTCAGCGGCTGCGTGCGGGGCAGAGCTGCCCCTTCGGCCACCGCAGCATCGCTGCCGGCCAGCGCCATAAGATCCAGCGCGTTCCGCGTGGCCGTCTCAACTGGCACATTTCCAAAAACCGTGGTCAGCCCGACAAGCTCGATCCCTGGATCGCTGAGCGCGTAGAGTATCGCCATAGCATCGTCGATACCGGGATCGGTGTCGATCAGGACTTTATGCGCCATCAGACCCTCGCCAAATGTAGCTTCTCCTCACCCGGGGCCG
>JBCCDU010000034.1:0-43151 GCA_039030715.1 Pseudomonadota bacterium | reverse complement strand
CGATCATGTAGGCATCCATCTCGATCTCGTGCTCCGGGTACTCATAGGACCAATACCACTGGTTGCCGGTCGCCTTGATGGTCACATCGGGCTCCGGCACATCCAGTTGGTCGAACAGCAACCGCAGCGAGGGGATCGCGATCAGCACCAGAATAACCACCGGCACACCAGTCCAGACCACCTCGACAAGGGTGTTGTGGGTGAATTTCGCCGGCTCCGGGTTGCGCTTCTCGTTATAGCGATAGACGCACCAGCCCAGGAGGGCGACGACCAGCAGGCTGATCAGCGTGATGACCACCAGCAGCATATCGTCCAGCCAGACCAGATCGCGCATCACCTCGGTCACCGGCCGCTGAAAGCCCGTGCCATCGGGAACGGGTTTGCCCGCGACGTCTTCCGACGCCTGAACCAGTGCCGGGGCCAGCCCGCTCAGCGCCATGGTTGCGGTTGCAAAGATCCCAGCCAGTCGTGTCATCAAGGTCACCTCGGGTCGCAGCACGGTCAGCGGTGATACGCGACCGTGGAAAACTTCTCATTTGCGTTCTATCGCGTATGCCATAAATCAGTGCAAGCGGCGGGTTTGCGGCAAGACGCCGCCATAGGCCGAAATCTGCGGCCATTCCGGCCATTCTTCCGCACCGGAGAATCTGATGTCAGAGACCGAAAGCCCGTTCCGCCCCTTCGAGACCGCGCTGGACGAGGGACGCAGCCTCGCCATCTTGCGCGACGCGCTTGCCGGGGCCCAGGATGGCGAGCTTTTTCTGGAACGCCGCCGGTCGGAGATGCTGGCTTTCGACGACGGGCGCCTGCGCACCGCATCCTACGACGCCTCCGAAGGCTTCGGTCTGCGCGCGATCAGCGGTGCGACCGCGGGCTATGCCCATGCGACCGAACTCAGCGAGGCCGCACTCAAGCGCGCCGCGGGCACGGTGCGCCTGGCCGCACGCGACGGCAAAGGCGTGATCGCCCCGCCCCCGCCGGGCACCAACCGGCGCCTCTACCAGCCGGTCGATCCGGTGACCGCCGAACCGATGGCCCGGAAAATCGGCCTGCTGCGCGAAATCGACGCCTGGCTGCGCGACCGCGACCCGCGCGTCGTGCAGGTGACCGCCTCGCTCGTCAACTCGGTGCAGGAGATCGAGATCCTGCGCCCGGAGGGCACCCGCCTCGCGGATTTCCGGCCGCTCTGCCGGATGAATATCTCGGTCATTGTCGAACAGGACGGACGGCGCGAAAGCGGCAGCGCCGGCGCGGGCGGGCGCCACGGCCTCGACCGCCTGATCGGCGCCGAGAACTGGCAAGCGATGGCCGAGGAGGCCCTGCGCGTCGCCCTGATCAATCTCGACGCCGAGGACGCACCTGCCGGCCAGATGGACATCGTGCTCGGCCCCGGATGGCCCGGCATCCTGCTGCACGAAGCCATCGGCCACGGGCTGGAGGGGGATTTCAACCGCAAGGGCTCCTCCGCCTTCACCGAACTGATGGGCAAGCCCATCGCCTCGCCCGGCGTGACAGTGGTGGATGACGGCACCATCCCCGACCGGCGCGGCTCGCTCTCGTTCGATGACGAGGGCACGCCGACCAACCGCACGACGCTGATCGAGGACGGGGTGCTGACCGGCTATATGCAGGACCGCCAGAACGCCCGCCTGATGGGGGTTGCCCCCACCGGCAATGGGCGTCGCGAAAGCTTCGCCCATATCCCCATGCCACGGATGACCAACACCATCATGCTGGGCGGCAAGGACAGCCCGGACGACATTCTCGGCGGGCTGGAGGACGGCCTCTACATGACCAATTTCGGCGGCGGCCAGGTGGACATCGCCAACGGTAAATTCGTCTTCTCCTCGACCGAGGCCTATCGGGTGAGAAGCGGCAAGATCCTGAACCCGGTCAAGGGCGCCACCCTGATCGGCGACGGGCCCAGCGCGCTGCGCAATATCCGCGCCATCGGCAATGACATGGCGATGGACCCCGGTATCGGCACCTGCGGCAAACAGGGCCAGGGCGTGCCCGTCGGCGTCGGCCAGCCGACGCTGATGATATCCGGCCTCACCATCGGAGGCGCCGCGGCCTGACGGGAAGCGACCGAACGGCGCCGCACATCTTGCAGTATATCGCAGATTTGCTAGGCTTGACCGGCCGGCAAGGGGAGTGTCCGGCGCGTAGAGGGTCTCATGCGTTATCGCCCGGATCAGGCCATCGGCAGCCTTGCGATCTGTTTGACATGCGCCGCAACGATCGCGGCCACATTGTCCGCCAGCGCCGGAACCGAGGTCTGGCTCGATCAGGGGAATGTCACCCTGACCCTGCCATCGGGCAAAACCGTCGAGATGGAGCCCGGCACCCATGCCGCCTGCGACGACGACGATTGCACCCTCACCCCCCTCGCGCTCGCCCCCGCCCGGCCCGAAGGCTTGCAAGCAGCGGCCCAGGCCGCCGGTGGCCTCGCCCAGGCCCCGCTCTCGGGCCTTGGCAGCGTCCTGCCAGAAGTCGCCCTTCCCGCCATCGGCGTGGGCGCCGTCGCCGCGGGCCTGGCGCTGGGCCTCACGTCCGGAAGCTCCACCACAAGCACCACCAACACGAACTGAGGCCCGAACCGACCGGCACGCCGCTGCCAAGCGCACCCGCACCTTGCGACACTCCGCAAGGAGTGGCGCGAGGGTCTGTCGTGCCGGCCCCCGGCCGGCTCCGTCTGGTTCGACAACCCAGCCTCAGCCGGGGGCGCGATGGCGGTGCATCGGGAAAACACCCAGTATCTTGAAGGCCTTGCAGAAGAACTGCAGCTCCTCCAACGCCCGCTCCACCGCCGGGTCGTCCGGATGGCCCTCGATCTCGGCATAGAACCGTGTCGCGGTGAAGGAGCCCCCCACCATGAAGCTCTCAAGCTTGTTCATGTTCACACCATTGGTCGCGAACCCGCCCATCGCCTTGTAGAGCGCCGCCGGTACGTTGCGCACTTCGAACAGGAAACTGGTGATCGCCTGCCCCTCCGTCGGGTCAGCCTCGATCCTGCGGCGCGACATCACCAGAAAGCGCGTGGTATTGTGATCCATATCCTCGATATCGGCGGCCAGCGGCTCCAGGCCATAGATCTCACCCGCCAGGGCCGAGGAGATCGCGGCCCGGTGCATCAGCCCCGCCTCCTTCACCTCGCGCGCGCTGCCCGCCGTGTCGGCCCCCACCTGCCCGGCGATGCCCCGATTGCGCAGGAAATTCCGGCACTGGCCCAGCGCCACCATATGGGTCTGCGCCTCGGTGATCCCGTCCAGGCTCGCCCCCGGCAGACCCAGCAATTGCAGCCGGATCGGCACGAAATGCTCGCCGATGGTGTAAAGCCCCGAATCCGGCAGCAGGTGATGCAAATCCGCGACCCGGCCATAGAGCGAGTTCTCGATCGGCATCATCGCCAGATCGGCGTCGCGGTTGCGCACCGCCTCCAGCGCCGCCTCGAAAGTGGCACAGGGCAGCGGGTCCATATCCGGATAGACCTCGCGGCAGGCCTGGTGCGAGAATGCCCCCGGCTCGCCCTGAAAGGCGATCCGACCCGTCCCGCCCGCGGATACGCCCCCATTATCCGGCCTGCCTGTCCCGCGCTCGCTCATCGTATTCTTCCCGTCTTGTTCCGCCGTGCGCCGATGCGGTCCGTCCTGGCCCCGCGCTGTCCCGGCAACGGCGTTTGGTCGCGCCTTCGTTCCCCTCCTAACGGTTGCGAAGGCCAAGGTGAAGGCGCTAAACCACGCACAGAAACACGTTAGCCAAGGCGCGCAGGCCAGCGCGGCAATTGCGAGGAAATTCCAGATGGGCGTCATCAACTTCCTGAAATCGATCGATCGGGCCATGGGTGGATTGTGGGTCGGCAGTGCGATCGGCGCTCTGCTGGTGTTCGTCCTGCTGGGCTTCTTCAGCGGCAAGATCTACGGCACCGGCGGTCATCACGGCGAGGGAGAGCCGCTGGCCTTCGCGCTCGAGATCGAGGAAGACGATGCCGCCGACGAAGATGTGGAAGAGGTCGACCTGGCCGCCCTCGCCGTCTCGGCCGACATCGCCGCGGGCGAGAAAGTGTTCTCGAAATGCAAGGCCTGCCACAAGCTGGATGACGGCGCCAACGGCGTGGGCCCGCATCTCTGGGGCATCGTCGGGCGCGATATCGGCTCGGTCGACGGCTTCGCCTATGGCAGCCATTTGGCATCGGTCGAGGGCGACTGGACCCTCGAAAGCCTGAGCGGGTTCCTGGAAAACCCCAAGGGCTGGGCTCCCGGCACCAAGATGAGCTTCGCGGGCCTGAAAAAGCCCGAGGATCGGGTCAACCTGATCGCCTGGCTCAACGAGTCGGACGGCACGCCGATCGAACTCGCCGCCGCCCCCGCAGCCGAGGAAACCACCGAAACCGCCTCCGACGCGGTTGAAGAGACCGTCGAAGCCGGAACCGAGGCGGCGGAAGAAACCGCAGAAGGCGTGATCGAAGCCGTGCAAGACGCTGCTGAAGACGCGACCGAAGCCGTGGAAGACGCCGCTGGCGCCGTTGAGGAGGCCGTCGAAGACGCGGCCGAAGGTGCCCAGAGCGCAGCCGAAGACGCTGCCGCCGCAGTGACCGAAGGCGCGGAAGAAACAGCCGAGGCGGTCGAGGAGGCCACGGAAGACGCGACCGAAGAAGCCACGCAGGCCGCTGAAGAGGCGACCCAAGCAGTCCAGGAGGCCACGGAAGAAGCAACCGAGGAAGCTGCCGAGGAAGTCGCCGCCGTCAGCGACAGCCCCTTCGCACCGCTGCTCGCCGCAGCCGATGCGAAAGCGGGCAGGAAGGTCTTCCGCAAATGCCGCGCCTGCCACAAGCTGGAGGAAGGCAAGAACGGCGTCGGCCCCTCGCTCTGGGGCGTGGTTGGCCGCGACAAGGGCGCGGTCGAGGGCTACTCCTACTCCGACGCCATGGCCTCGTTCGAGGGCGAATGGACACTGGAAGCGCTGGATGCCTTCCTGACCAAGCCCAAGGATTACATCCCCGGCACCAAGATGGCCTTTGGCGGGATCAAGGACCCGCAGGACCGGATCGACGTCATCACCTATATCAACGAGGAAGACGGCAGCCCGGAACCGCTGGAGTGAGGCCCATGTGCTGAGCGATGCGCTCACGCGGATGTCACAATCAGATCAGGCTTTTTCGCCTAATATCAAAGGGGTCGCGCGTTGTGCGGCCCCTTTTGTGTTCGTGCGCTCACAGCCTGCTTGAAACCGCACCCCCTTCCCCCTACCCATTATGCAAAGACGGGAGACGCGACATGACCCTCACTCGGCGCGATCTGGGCAAACTGGCGATTGCCGGCGGCGCAATGGCCGCCTTGCCGCGCATCGCGGCGGCGGAAACCACCACCGCGCACGGCGTCTCGGCCTTCGGCGACCTGAAATACGGGCCGGATTTCACCCAGTTCGCCTATGCCCAGCAGGGTGCGCCGGTGGGTGGCACCTTCTCGACCGGAGCCAGCGGCACCTTCGACAGCCTCAACACCTTCACCTTGAAGGGCAATCCGGTGGCCTATACCGGCCTGACCCGCGACAGTCTGATGGCCCCTTCGGATGACGAACCCGATGCCCTCTACGGCCTGCTGGCCGAGAGCATCGAATATCCCGAGGATCGCAGTTGGGCAGCCTTCAACCTGCGTGAGGAGGCGCGTTTCTCGGACGGCACCCCGGTAACGGCGGAGGATGTAGCCTGGACCTTCCAGACCCGGAAGGCGGAAGGCCACCCCCGCTTCCGCGTCACCTATGTCAACGTCGTGAAGGCCACGGTCGAAGGGCCGCTGCGGGTGCGTTTCGATTTCGCCGAGGGGGCCCCGACCCGCGACCTGCCGATGCTGGTGGCCAGCATGGACGTCCTCTCCAAAGCCTGGTGGGAGGGGCGCGATCTCTCGGAGAGCTCGCTGGACCGTCCCGTCAGCTCCGGCCCCTACATGTTCGAGGATGTAAAACCGGGCAAATCCATCACCTACAAGCGCCGCGAGGATTACTGGGGCTGGCACCTGCCGGTGAACCAGGGCCGCTGGAACTTCGAGCGGATCCGGCTGGAGTATTTCCGCGACCGTGCCGCCAGTTTCGAGGCGTTCAAGGGCGGCACTTTCAGCTTCTACGAGGAGTTCTGGTCGAAACAGTGGGCCACCGCCTATACACCACAGAACTTCCCCGCCGTGGGCGCGGGCGATGTCGTGCTCGACACCATTCCCGACAACCGGCCGGCTGGCAGCCAGGGCTATTGGTTCAACCTGCGCCGCGCGAAGTTCCAGGATCCCAAGGTGCGCGAGGCCATCGCCATCTGCTTCGACTTCGAATGGTCGAACCGCACGCTTTTCTACGATCTCTATACCCGCACCGACAGTTTCTTCGAGGGCGGTCCGATGCAGGCCGAGGGGGCACCGACCGCAGGCGAATTGGCTCTGCTGCGCGAGATCGAGGGCGAACTGCCCCCCGGCGTGCTGGACCAACCGGCCTACAGTCCGCCCGCCACCGATGGCTCGGGCACGAACCGCCGGGCGCTGCGCCGGGCGGGTCAGCTGCTGGAGGAGGCAGGCTGGACCATCCAGGACGGCGTGCGCAGGAACGCCGATGGCCAGGCCCTGACTGTGGAAGCGCTGCTTGTCGGCGTCGGCTTCGAGAGGATCACCAATCCTTACTTCAAGAACCTCAAACGCATCGGCGTGCAGGGCACCGCGCGCACGGTGGATCAGGCGCAATACGAACGCCGGATGGAGGATTATGACTTCGACATCACGGTAAGCCGCAAGAGCATGAGCCTGACGCCGGGGGTGGAACTGCGCGGGCATTTCCACTCCAGCTCCGCCGAACTGCAGGGGCAGCAGAACCTCTCCGGCATCAAGAACGCGGCGGTCGACAAGCTGATCGATGCGATCGAGCGGGCCGACAGTCGCGCGACCCTCTCCGACGCAGTCCGCGCGCTGGACCGGGTACTGCGCGCCATGCATATCTGGGTGCCGCAATGGCACAAGGCCTCGCATAACCTGGTCTATTGGGACATCTATGACCGCCCGGCGGAGAAACCGGCCTATTCCCGCGGGGTGATCGACCTCTGGTGGGTGGATCCGGCAAAGGCCGAAAGGCTGAGAGACAAGATCGGGAGCTAAGCGCATGGGCGCCTATATTCTGCGCCGGCTCGCGCTGATCGTGCCGACGCTCCTGGGGATCATGCTGATCAACTTCGTGGTCCTGCAATTCGTGCCGGGCGGCCCGGTCGAGCAGATCCTGTCCGAGATCAGGCAGGGCGAAGGCGGCGCGTCGGCCACAGACCGTTTCACGGGCGGCGCAGATGCGGGGATAAGCCAAAGCCAGGGCCTGGGCGATGGCAACGCCTATCGCGGCAGCCAGGGGCTGGAACAGGAACTGAAGGACGAACTCACCAAACAGTTCGGCCTGGACAAGCCCGCCTGGGAACGCTTCGGCATCATGATCTGGAACTATGCCCGGTTCGACTTCGGCGAGAGCTTCTTTCGCTCCGCCACCGTGATCGACCTGATCGTCGAGAAGATGCCGGTTTCGATCAGCCTCGGCCTTTGGGCGACGTTGATCTCGTATCTCGTATCCATCCCGCTGGGTGTCGCCAAGGCGGTGCGCGACGGGACGCCGTTCGATGCGATCACCTCGGCGATTATCATCGCGGCCTATGCGATACCGGGATTTCTGTTCGCGATCATGCTGCTGGTGTTCTTCGCGGGCGGCACCTATCTCGACTGGTTCCCGCTGCGCGGCCTGGCTTCGGATGATTGGGACACGCTCAGCCTCGGCGGCAAGATCGTCGATTATTTCTGGCATATCGCCCTGCCGGTGACGGCCATTCTGATCGGCAGCTTCGCGACGCTGACGCTGCTGACCAAGAACTCGTTCCTGGACGAGATTGGCAAGCAATATGTGATGACAGCACGGGCCAAGGGCCTCAGCGAGCGGCGCGTCCTCTATGGCCATGTCTTCCGCAACGGAATGCTGATCGTGGTGGCGGGCTTTCCGGGCGCCTTCCTGTTCGCCTTCTTCGGCCAGGCGATCTTTGTCGAAACGGTGTTCTCGCTCGATGGCCTCGGCCTGCTGGGCTACAACGCGGTGCTGGATCGGGACTATCCAGTGGTTCTGGGCACCCTCTACATCTTCGGATTGATGGGCCTGCTGGTGAAGCTCCTCTCGGACCTCACCTATGTGCTGATCGATCCCCGGATCGACTTCGAGGGGCGCGAGGGCTGATGGCGCGCCTCTCGCCTCTCAACCAGCGCAGGTTGGCCAATTTCCGCGCGAACCGGCGCGCGGTCTGGTCGCTGCGCATCTTCTCGGTCCTGTTCGTGATCAGCCTGTTTGCCGAGGTGGTGGCCAACGATCAGCCAGTGCTGGTCAAATTCGACGGGGCCTACCTCTCGCCAATGCTCACCAGCTATGATGAAACACGCTTCGGCGGCGATCCGGGCTTTGTCGGCACCGACTATGCCGATCCCTTCATCCAGGAGCTGATCCGCACCAATGGCGACGAGGTGCTGGACGAGGGCGAAGCCCCCGGCTGGATCCTGTGGCCGCTGATCCGGTTTTCCTACAACAGCGTGGATTTCGACGTGGCCACAGCCCCCTCGCCCCCCGACGGGGTGCATCTGCTGGGCACCGACGACCAGGCACGCGACGTGCTGGCGCGGGTGATCTATGGCTTTCGCCTGTCGGTCCTGTTCGGCTTCGGCGTCACGCTGGTCTCGGCGCTGATCGGCATCATGGCCGGCGCCGCCCAGGGGTTCTTCGGCGGGTGGGTCGACCTCTTCTTCCAGCGGATCGAGGAGATCTGGAGCTCGCTTCCCCTGCTCTATGTCATCATCATCATCTCGGCGGTCTTGGCACCCACCTTATGGATCATGTTCGCGATCTTCGTGTTCTTCAGTTGGACCCAGTTGACCGGCGTGGTCCGGGCGGAGTTTCTGCGGGCGCGCAACTTCGAATATGTCCAGGCCGCCCGCGCACTCGGGGTGGGCGACTGGACCATCATGTTCCGCCATCTGCTGCCAAACGCCATGGTGGCGACCCTGACCCTGCTGCCCTTCATGCTGACCAGTTCGATCAGCCTGCTCGCCGGGCTCGACTTCCTCGGCTTCGGGCTGGAGCAGGGCTACCCCTCGCTGGGCGAGCTGGCCCTGCAGGGCAAGAAATATCTGCAGGACACCCATCTGGCGCTGACCGCGTTCTTCGCCTTCGCGATCATGCTGTCGCTGCTGGTTTTCGTGTTCGAGGGGGTCCGCGACGCCTTCGATCCCCGCAAGACCTTCCACTGAGGGGCGGGGGATGAGCGCGCTTTTGCAGATCCGCGACCTGACCATCGCCTTCCCGAGCAAGGAGGGCGAAGTCCAGGCGGTCAAACAGATCTCGCTCGAGATTGCCCGGGGCGAAACCCTGGCGCTGGTGGGCGAATCCGGGTCCGGCAAATCGCTGACCGCACTTTCAACCGTGCAGCTTCTGCCGGGGTCGGCGCGCATCGGCGGCTCCATCAGCTATGACGGGGGCGAGATGATCGGCGCCGATGCCGCGCGCCTGCGCCGCGTACGCGGCAACGATATCAGCTTCATCTTCCAGGAGCCGATGACCTCGCTCAACCCGCTCCACACCATCGACAAGCAGATCGCCGAGAGCCTGGCACTGCACCAGGGCATCAGCCGCGACCAGGCCCGGCCCCGGGTGGTGGAACTGCTCAACAAGGTCGGCCTGCGCAATCCGGAGGAGCGTCTGGGCGCCTATCCCCACCAGCTCTCCGGCGGGCAGCGCCAGCGGGTGATGATCGCCATGGCGCTGGCCAACAAGCCCGATCTTCTGATCGCGGACGAGCCGACCACCGCGCTCGACGTGACCATTCAGGCGCAAATCTTGGACCTGCTGGCCGAGTTGCAGCGCGAAGAAGGGCTCTCGATGCTCTTCATCACCCATGATCTGGGGATCGTGCGCAAAGTGGCCCAGCGCGTGGCCGTCATGCAGCAGGGCGAAATCGTCGAGACCGGTCCCACCGCCCGGGTCTTCGATGCGCCCGAGCATCCCTATACCAAGAAACTGTTGGCCGCCGAACCGACAGGCCGGGCCGGGGCGATCTCCGCCGGAGCCGAACCCCTGCTCGAGGCCGAGCAGATGCGCGTCTGGTTCCCGATCCGAACCGGCCTGATGCGCCGCGTCACCGGCCATGTGAAAGCGGTCACCGATGTCGACGTCACCGTGCGCGCCGGCGAAACCGTGGGGATTGTCGGCGAGTCCGGCTCGGGCAAGACCACCCTGGCGCTGGCAACGATGCGCCTGATCGCCTCGGACGGCAAGATCCGCTTTCAGCAACGCGACATCCACGACCTGCCGAAACGCCAGTTGCGCGATCTGCGCCGCCATATGCAGATTGTCTTCCAGGATCCCTATGGCTCGCTCAGCCCGCGTATGAGCGTGGCCGAGATCGTCGCCGAGGGGCTGGGCATCCACGGGCTGGGCGACCGCGCCCTCTCGACCCGCGATGCCGTCGCCCGCGCGCTGGAGGAGGTGGGGATGGACGCCGCCACGATGGATCGCTATCCGCACGAATTCTCCGGCGGGCAACGCCAGCGCATCGCGATCGCCCGCGCGATTATCCTGAAGCCGAAATTCGTGGTGCTGGATGAGCCGACCTCGGCCCTCGACATGACCGTTCAAACCCAGATCGTGGAGCTTCTGCGCGACCTGCAGCGCAAATACGAGCTGGGCTATTTCTTCATCTCGCACGATCTGAAGGTGGTGCGCGCCCTGGCCCACAAGCTGATCGTGATGCGCAATGGCGAGGTGGTGGAGACCGGCCCGGCCGATCAGATCTTCGACGCGCCCAAGACCGACTATGCCCGGGCCCTGATGGCTGCGGCCTTCCAGATGAAGGCGGTCGAGGGTCTTGCTGACTGACCCCACCACCGCCCGCTTCTGGGCGCAGGCGGAGGCGGCGCTTGGCCCCTTGCCCCGCGACCGGCTCAGCGATATCGGCCCGTTCGATGACAATGCGGAGGGCGCCGCCTACTGCGTCGCGGCGATTCTGGACGGCACCAAAACCGCGACCTCTGCCCTGGCCGCCACGGCCCGCGATTATCAGCCCGGCGACCTGGAGATCGCGACCGAGTTCGACGGCACCCCCCGCGCGCTGTTCGAAATCACCGCGACCGACCTCTGCCCCTTCGGCGAGATCGACGAAGCCTTTGCCCAGGCCGAAGGCGATGGCACCCTGGCAGCGTGGCGCGAGACGCATCTGCGCTACTACGGCGCCAGGCTGGCGGAGCGGGGCGAAACCCTGACCCAGGATACGATGCTGCGCCGGATTTTCCTCGAACGTCTCTACCCGGTTTGAAAGGGGCTCGCGATGCTGCATGTCGAAACCGATGGCCCGGTCCACATCCTGACGCTGGACCGGCCCCGGGCCAGGAACGCCATCGACCCGGATCAGGCCGACCGTCTGCGCGACGCCTTCCGCGCCTTCGAGGACGACCCGGACCTGCGCGTCGCCATCCTGACCGGCGCGGGCGGTACTTTCTGCGCAGGCGCGGATCTGAAGGCCGTCGCGGCGGGCGCCTTCGACTGGGGCCGACTGCTGCACGAAGGGCCACTCGGACCCACACGCTGTCATTTCTCCAAGCCCGTGATCGCGGCGGTCGAGGGGTACTGCGTCGCCGGCGGGCTGGAACTGGCGGTGATGTGCGACATGCGCATCGCCTCGGAAACCGCGATCTTCGGCATTTTCGAACGGCGCTGGGGCGTCCCGCTGGTGGATGGAGGTACGGTACGCCTGCCCCGCCTGGTCGGCCAGTCCCGCGCGCTCGACATGATCCTCACCGGCCGCCCGGTCGACGCGGCCGAGGCGCTGAGCTTCGGCCTCGCCAACCGCGTGGTCCCGGCGGGCGAGGCGTTGAGAGCGGCCATCGCGTTGGCGCATGACATCGCCGGGTTCCCGCAGCGCTGCATGCTGAACGACCGCGCTTCGCTGCTGTCGCAATGGGCCCTGCCGTTGGACGCCGCGCTGCAGAACGAAGCGGAGCTGGGCATGGACAGCCTGGCCGATGGCACCACCGCGGACAAATTCGCCGACGGCGCGGGCCGGGGAGGGCGTTTCGACCAGTACAAATCGCGGTAGATCCGAGTTAACGGACAAATCTGTCGCGTTTGTCGCGAAATGAATCGCGCCTTGTGTCGCGTGGTGAATCGCGTTTAATGTTCATGACATGTTCACATCCGACATCGCCCCCGGTTTCCGCCTCGCGCGCGGTGTCTGCCGCGAGCTGGTGGAGCTGGGCCTGACCCCATTGACCGAGTTTCCGACCAGGGCCGGGCTGCGCATGGATGTCATCGCACTGGCCAAGGATGGTGAGATCTGGTGTGTGGAGGTCAAATCCAGCCGCGCCGACTTCACCAGCGACCATAAATGGCCAGGCTATCTGGACTGGTGCGACCGGTTCCTCTTTGCCGTGCCGGAGGGCTTTCCGGAAGAGATTCTCCCACACAATCATGGACTTATACGCGCCGACGAATATGGGGCAGAGGTCATACGCCCCGGTCCCTCGGCACCCCTTGGCGCCGCGCGCCGCAAGGCGGTGACACTGCGCTTCGCCCGGCTGGCCGCCGAACGTCTGCACCGCTCAGCGCAGGAAATGTAGCCCCTGGAACCGCGCGCGAAACGCCGTGACCTCCGGCGCCACGCTTTCGGGGTCCGGACCCAACGCGCGAGCGATCAACCGGGCGAGTTCGCCCATATGATCCGAGCTCATGCCCCGACGCGCCACCTCTGGCGTGCCAAAGCGTAACCCATTCATATCATTGGGAACTTCCTCGAGAGGCAGCCCGATTCCACAGGTCAGAATATTGGCCCGGCGCAGGTGCCGCGCCATCTTCTGCCCCCCACCGAAATACCCGGCCTCGACCGCGAATTGATGCGAGCGGGTGGCAATCTCATCCCCCACCAGATGCACCGGCACGTCCTCTGACCAGAGGGCGGCAGCCAGCGTGCGTGCAGAGGCAACCATCTCCTCGGCATAGGCCGCACCATGGCATTGCCAGTCGAGCAACGCCACCGCCAGCGCCGCCACCCGCCCGGCATCGAAATTCGCTGTCAGGCCCGGAAAAGCGATTTTATCCAGTTGCTTAGCCAGATCCTCGTCATTTGTAACAATCAGCCCACCGGCGGGGCCGCCCAGGCTCTTATAGGTGCTCATCGTGATCAGATGCGCCCCCTCGGTCAGCGGATTGGCCCAGGCACCGCCTGCGATCATCCCGCAGAGATGGGCCGCGTCGAACAGCAGTTTGGCGCCGTGATGGTCGGCAATCCCCCGGATCTCCGCCACGGGATGGGGCAGCAGGTTCAGGCTGCCGCCGATGGTGATCAGCTTGGGCCGCACCTGCGCTGCCAAATCCGAAAGTCCTTCCAAATCAACGCTATAGCCATCGGCACTGACTGGCGCCTCGTGGATCTGCAGGCCATACAGCCCTGCACATCCAGGCTGATGATGGGTCACATGCCCGCCAATCGAGGCAGGCGGCACGATCACCGCATCTCCGGGCGCGCAACACGCCATGAAAGCATAGAGATTGGCCAGCGCGCCGGAGGCAACCCGCAGCTCCGCGAACCGCGCATCGAACACCTCGCAGGCCACGCGGGCCGCGATAACCTCAATCTCCTCAATGGCTTCCAGCCCCATCTCGTATTTCTCACCCGGATAGCCGAGCGAGGGGCGCGAGCCGAGCCCGCGCGCCAGCATCGCCTCCGCCGCCGGGTTCATCACATTGGTCGCGGGGTTCAAATTGATGCAGTCGCGATCATGGATCGCCGCGTTCTGCTGCGAGAGTTCCTCAATGCGGTCAAAGACTTGGCCCGCTTCGGCGCCTTCCACGCCGCGCAGAACCGCAGCGACCCGCGCCCGCGCCGCATCGGGCAGCCAGGCGCCAGGCGCGCCCGCGCTCATCGTTTCTTGCCCTTCTTCGTGGATTTGCTGCCGGCCTGCTCGGCGCGTTCGGCTGCGGCACGCAGCTCTTCGGCAATCTCACGCGCCTCGTCCGGGTCGAAATCCAAAGGCAGATCAATGCCTTCGCCCTCGACATAAATCCGGACCATGCCCAACGAGGTCGGCCCGATCATCAGGTTCGCCGCCTGGTCGGATTCGCGGTCGATGCCCATTCCTTACCCTCTGCCCTTGCGATTTGCGGGTAATACTAGCCCCAAGGCACAGGGCGAGGACAGCCCATTTCGCCGCTTGCAACTTTGCCCATGCTTGGGTAGATGCTGGGACCGGTTCAGATGCCGCCTTAGCTCAGTAGGTTAGAGCGCTAGATTGTGGATCTAGAGGTCCCCCGTTCGAGCCGGGGAGGCGGTACCACCCATCCTTCATCGCCAGTATGCCGCTAAGTTGTTTCAGCGCCTCGCGTTTCCGTGTGAGGAGGTGAATGGCCTTCCCCCATATGCCAACGAATACTCATGCCCCGGAGGCAGAGCGGAGAGCGCTGTCCAAGCAGGCAAGAGGAAGCATAACGATGGCAACCTGGAAATACTTATGTGGGGTAGCGGTGGTTTTGGGCGTTGGAGCGGGTCTGATGGCACTGCAGACCGAGCCCTCTCAGGCCGCGGCGAAGTGCGAGACTGCAACGCCCAAGGACGACGTGACGCAGGAGGAAGCCAACGCGCTTTACGCCTGTATCGAGGGGGAGTTGATTGCCGCCTATTCGAAAGCCGCCGACCTGCCGGGCATACCGGATTACCGCAACTGGCGCACGGTGACGACAGCGCCGCTGGTTTCGGCCACCCATGGTCGTCTATTCGTGAATCACATCGTCAACGACGTGGCCTATGAGACCTATGTGAGATGGGAAGACATGGACGGCGCGAAGATGCCCGTCGGCTCGATCCTGGCGAAGGAGGGCTTCCAGCTTACCAAGACGGGCGAGGTCAAGCGCGGCCCGCTATTCCTGATGGAGAAGGTCGCCGCGGGCACATCGCCCGAAACCGGCGACTGGATCTATACCCGCTTGTTCCCAAACGGAAAATATCAACGCACGCTGGGCAAAAAATCCGAAAAAATGGTGTTCTGCCACGACTGCCATGCCGCGACGCTGGAGGATCAGGACGCGCTGTTCTTCCCGCCGGAGGAATATCGGATCAGCGGCCAGTAATACCCTTCCCCGACATATCGGCGCCAGCAGGATCGTCCCGATAAAAAGGCGGGCGCCTGTCGAGGCGCCCGCAAGTCGGTTGCCAGATTCCTCTGGCGAGGGACATGTGTTGTATGACCCCTGAAATGGGCGGTTTGCGGGAAGGCTTCAAGGCGATTTTGCGACCAAGCGGTTAACGATCGCCTCCAGGGCGGTCCAATCCTCCACCACCATCTGCACCGGCAAGACCATCAGTTCGTTGCGATAGGCGGGGGAGATGCGCACCGCGTCCTTCTCGGTCGTGATCAGCAGCGCCTGCTCGGCCCGGGCCGTGCGGATCAGCCTGTCGAGCACCTTGGGGGTGTAGATGTGGTGGTCTGGAAACGCCTCCGCCCGGCAGAGGATAGCGCCGGCCTGGCGCAGCGTGTCAAAGAACTTCTGCGGACGGCCCAGACCAGCAAACGCAACAACCCGCTGACCGGCAAGGTCAAGCCCGGTTCGCAGCGGTTCGACCCGCGCTGGAATGGCATCGGCGAGCCAGGGCAGCGATGCCTGCGCCTTGGCGCGGCTCTGCGCATCGCCAACCAGCACGACCGCATCGGCACGCGCCAGCGCCTCTGCCACCGGCTCGCGCAGCGGGCCTGCCGGGACAATCCGGCCATTGCCCACGCCCTGCCCCGCATCCACGACCAGGATCGAGGCGTCCTTGACGAGCCCCGGGTTCTGGAACCCGTCATCCATCAGAATCAGCTCTGCCCCTGCCGCAACTGCGGCCGTCGCCCCGGCGGCCCGGTCACGCGCCACCCAAACGGGCGCGAAACTGGCAAGCAACAGTGGCTCGTCCCCCACATCCTCTGCCCGGTCGGCCGATGGATCGACCCGATGCGGGCCCGTGACCCGCCCGCCATAGCCCCGGCTGACGACATGCACATTGCGCCCGTCAGAGCTCATTCGCGAGAGCCAGGCGAGCGCAAGGGGCGTCTTGCCTGCCCCGCCCGCCGTGACATTGCCGATGCAGATCACCGGTACCCCGACACTGACCGGACGGATGCTGGCCTTTCGAATAGCTGCTCCCAAGCGCCAAAGCAGGCTGAGCGGCGAGAGAAGCGTCGCCAGGACCCCCGCAGGCTCCGCCCAGAAGCGGGGCGCCCGCATCAAGCGCGCTCCAGATCCAGGGCCAGGATCTCGCGGGCGAGGACTGCCGGATCGGGGGCGAGGCGTTGCAGCACCTGCGCCTGCTCGGTCATCTGGTGCAGCGCACTGGGATCGTTCATCAGCACGACGATCTCTCGCGCCAGGTCGCTGTCGTTCGAGACAAGGCGCGCGCCGCCCGCCTCGGCCAGTGCCCGATAGGCGGGGGCGAAATTCTCGGTATGGGGCCCATGCAGAATGGCGGAGCCCAATGCCGAGGGCTCGAACGGCGTATGCCCCCCCATCGCCGCCAGCGAGCCCCCGACAAAGGTCACCGGCGCCAGCCGCAGCCACAGGCCCATCTGTCCCAAGGTATCGGCCAGCAGAACCCGTGTTTTCGGCCCAGGCTCCTCGCCCGAGGAAAGACGCGCGAAGGTCATCTCGCGCATCTCCAGCAACGTCGCGAGCTGGCGCCCGCGCTCCGGATGGCGCGGTGCCAGGATCAACAACGCCTCGCGGCAGAGCGCGGTATGGGCATCGAGGATCACCTCCTCCTCCCCCGGATGGGTGGAGGCCGCCAGCCAGACGCGCCGGTTCAGCACGAGCTTGCGATAATGCTCCAGCACTTCGGGATCGCAGTCCGGCACCGGCGCCAGCGCCTTCAGATTGCCGCCGACGCGAACCCGCTCGGGCCTCGCACCCATGGCGCTCAGGCGCGCCACTGTCTCCTCGTCCTGGGTGACGATCCGGGTGAAGAGGCCGATCAGGCGCCGCGCCATGCCGGGCAGCGAGCCCCAGCTTGACGCGCTGTTTTCGGACATTCGGGCATTGACCAGCATCATCGGGATGCCGCATTCGGCGGTGCGGACCATGAGGCAGGGCCAAAGCTCGCTCTCGACCCAGACGGCGCGGTCGGGGCGCCAGTGGTCCAGGAACCCGGTAACCGCGCGCTGCGTATCCACCGGCACGAACTGGTGGAACGCGCGATCCGGCAAAAGCCCGGCGATGCGCTTGGCCGAAGTGACGGTGCCTGTGGTGACCAGACAATGCACATCCGGCCCTTCGGCCAGCAGGGCATGGACCAGTGGCAGGATCGACATTGCCTCGCCCACGCTGGCGCCATGCAGCCAGATCAGCCGCCCATCGGGACGCTGCAAGGTGGCCCGACCCAGACGCTCGCCGATACGGGCCGCGTCCTCTTTGCCACGCCGGACCCGGCGCTGCAGCAAAGCCCCCGCCAAGCCATGGGCCGCGCGCGACAGCCCCAGATAGAGCGAGAGCGCGAGCGAGCCGTTCATTCTCCCTCGACCTCGATCGGTGGTCCAGGCGCGACCAGCGGTTGGGCGCAGAGCGTATCGGCACGGTTGGTCGCCTCGGTCAGCGCATCCTCCACCGCCTGACGAAAGCCTGCCTGCGCCTCTGGCTCCTCCGCCGCCGGTGGGCGCAGAACCCGGCCATAGACGATGGCGCCGTGACCGAAGGGGCGCGGCACCAGAAACCGGTCCCAGCTTTTCAGGATTTTACCCCTGCTTACCGAAAACGCGATCGGGATCACCGGGCATTCCGCGACCGAGGCGAGCTGCGCCGCCCCCGCCTGCGCCCGCATCCGCGGTCCGCGCGGGCCATCCGGCGTGATGGCGACCACCGCGCGCTCGGCGGTCAGTCCCTCCAGCGCACCGTGATAGGCATCCATCCCCCCCTTGTCGCGGCGCTTGGCCCGGTCATAGGTCGAGCCGCGCACTGCATGGACGCCGAAATGCCCGACGATATCAGCAATCAACTCGCCATCATTGTTGTTGGAGATCATCGCAATAACCTTGCGCCGGTCCACCGGCGCATAGGTGGGGGACATGAACAGCCGTCCATGCCAGATGGTGGCGATCACGCCGCCGGGTTCATCGGCGACCAGGGCGTCGAAAACCTCTTTCCCCTCGACCTGCCAGCGGGTCGTTCGGGTCACGAGGCGGATATAGGCAGCACCCAGCCTGCTGGCGATGGCCCGCCCACGCGGAGAATGGCGCAGCCAGCGCGCGATGCCTGCGCCGCGCGCCACCAATCAGCTCTTGGTCAGCGCGTCAGCCTCGACGCTGGCCTCGCTTTCCTCGTCGCGCAGCCGGTGCAGATGGGCGATGAAGTACCGCATATGGGCATTGTCTACGGTGCGTTGCGCAGCGCCTTTCCAGGCGTTGAATGCTGCGGCGTAATCCGGGAAAATCCCAACGATATCAATCTCATCCACGTCTCGAAATTCGGTCGATTGCGGGTCGATCAACTCACCGCCAAAGACCAGATGCAGCCGCGTCATGCTCAATCCCCCAGATCCGGGTGTTGCGTTGCGCGCACCATAGCCAGCACCGCGCCGCAGTCAATCGCGCGCCAGTCAATTGCGTGGAGGTCAATCCAGCACGCTCAGCCGTCGCCCAGACGCAGGGCCACCAGCGCCGCGTGCAGAGGCCCGGGCGCGACGATTACCCCCGGCAATTTGGCACCCGACGTATTGAAGCAGAGCCTTTGCCCATCGCGGTCGGTGATCACCGCACCGGCTTCGGAGGCGATCAGGGCCCCTGCCGCGACATCCCATTCATAGGCATCGCGCATCGTCACCATCAGGTCGAACGCACCCGCCGCGACCAGGCAGAGCCGCCATTCCAGCGCATGACGAAACACCCGGTCGAGCTGTGGCAGCGGTTTGGCCCAATGCGCGTCTTTATAGGATGCAGACGCACCCAGTGCCGTGGCCCCAGCCAATTCCCGCCGCTCGCTGGTCGAAATCTGCTCGCCATTCAGGGTCGCACCCGCACCCAAGGCCGCCGCATAGGTTTCGCCGCGCGCCGGCAAATGCACGGCGGAGGCGATGACCTCGCCCCGCTCCACCACCGCCGCGGCGACGGCAAAGCCGGTCTCTCCCTTCAGAAAGGCGCGCGTGCCGTCGATCGGGTCGACGATGAAGACCCGGTCGCGGTGGAGGCGCGCCAGATCGTCGTCGCTCTCCTCCGACAGCCAGCCATAATCGGGACGCGCGGCGCAGAGAACCCGATGAAGCTCGCGATCCACCGCCATGTCGGCATCCGAAACCGGGCCGGCATTGTCGGGCTTTTCCCAATTCGCGACCTCGGCGCGAAAGAACCGCATGGCAATCTCGCCCGCGCGTTCCACTGCCTCCACCAGCAGATCTCGATCCGCCTCGGCTGTGAGCGGAGGTGACAGAATGGGCTCAGGCACCAATGGTCAACCCCTCCACCAACAGCGAGGGGACGCGGAGCGAGCGATGCGGTTCGGCATCATCTGCGGGTTGGATGGTCTGCATGATCTCGGGCAACTGCCCGGCCACGGTGATCTCGTTGACCGGATAGGCGATCTCGCCACCTTCCACCCAGAACCCCGACGCCCCGCGGGAATACGCCCCGGTGGTCGCATTGACCGAGGAGCCGATCATCGAGGTGACAATCAGGCCCGTGCCAATCTGGCGGATCAGCTCGTCGCGGGGGATGGCGGCAGTCTCCATCGTCACATTGCTGATCCCCGGGCTGGGAGGCGACGTCGTGCCCCGCCGCGCATGGCCGGTGGTCACCATATCCAGCTTGCGCGCCGTTGCCGCGTCCAGAACCCAGCTTTTCAGCACCCCATCCTCCACCAGATGCTGCCTGCGGGCGGCCACGCCCTCGGCATCGAACGGGCTGGAGGATAGACCGCGCAGGGTTAACGGGTCGTCGATCAGGCTGATGCCCTTGGGCAGAACCGCCTCGCCCATCGCTTCGCGCAGCCAGCTTGCGCCGCGCGCCACCGCGCTGCCGTTGATCGCCGAGAGGAGATGTCGGATCAGACCTGGCGCGACCCGGACGTCATAGAGCACCGGGTAAGATCCGGCGGGCGGACGCCGTGGCGACAGGCGCTCCGCGGCGCGCTGACCTGCCTTGGTCCCGATCTCCACCGCGCCGGGCAGATCGGCGAAATGGCGGCGGCTCTCGCTCGCCCAATCGCGTTCGCGCCCCAGACCGGATCCCGCGATCGCGGATACCGACAGCGCAAATGTGGTCCGCGCGTAGCTTCCCGCAAACCCGTTGCTGGCGGCCAGTGAAATCCCGGTTCGTGCCGCCATCGCGCTGGCGCTTTCGACCTGGGTGACATCGGCAACGGCCAGGGCGGCGGCCTCGGCCTCCAGTGCCAAATGCTCCAGCGCCTGGGCATCCGGCGGAACGGTCGGATCGAGCAGATCCAGATCCCGTTCCTTGGCAGTCACATCGCCGGGATCGAGCAGACCGCAATGCGGATCTTCCGGCGCTTCCGCGGCGATGGCCATCGCGCGGGCGACCATTTCCTCGATCACAGCCGGATCGGGATTGGAGGAGGAAACACAAGCCTGGCGCTGGCCGATCAGCACGCGCAGTCCCAGATCCACGCTTTCGGCGCGTTCTGCCTCCTCCAGCTTTGCGTCGGCAACCCCGATCATATCGCTGGCGGAGGAGACGACGATGGCGTCAGCATCGCTCGCGCCTGCGCGCTTCGCCGCCTCGACCAGGCTTGTGGCGATGTCGATCGTCGCGCGGGTCACGTCTTCGGGCACGTTCTCAGCCAATGCCCAAAAGCGCGTGGGTAAACACGCTGATCGCCATAAGCGCAATCGCCAGGATGGTCAGGATCATGCCATAGAAGCGCAGCGTGATCCCACCGCGGATCTGCTGGAAATGAATCCCATGCATCACCCGACCGATCAGCAGCATCAGGCCCAGAATGTGCAGCACCCAGGCGGGCGCGCCCATTCCCTCGCTAAGCCCCAGAAGGATCAGCGCAATCGGGATCGTCTCGCACGCATTGGCGTGGCCCCGGATGCGGCATTCCAGCAGTTTGTTCCCACCGTCGCCCAGGATGACCTTGCCCTTGCGCCGCATGCCGACAACACTGAATGCCAGATAGAGGATCAGAAGCGCGAGCGGGCCAGCGTAAAGCGCCGTGATGGGCAGGGCCATTGGGTTCTCCATGGATCAGGTGCGGGCGTAAACATCTTCATAGCGCACAATGTCGTCCTCGCCCAGATAGGCGCCGCTTTGCACTTCGATCAAATGCAAGTCCACCTTGCCCGGATTCTCCAGCCTGTGAACAGCACCGAGAGGGATATAGACTGACTGGTTCTCAGTCATCAGTTTGACCGCGTCATCCACCGTGACCTTGGCAGTTCCCGCGACAACGACCCAGTGTTCGGCGCGGTGGACATGGCTTTGCAGCGAAAGCTGCGCGCCCGGCTTCACCATGATCTGCTTGACCTGAAACCGTGCGCCAAGGGCCAGCGTCTCGTACCAGCCCCAGGGGCGATAGCAGCGAGGAAACTCGGTCGCCTGGGCCGCCCCCTCCGCTTTCAGCGCATCGACCGCCAGGCGCACATCCTGGGTGCGCGCCATATCGGCGACCAGCACCGCATCGCGGGTCGCCACCGCGACAATGTTGTTCAGGCCAAGCCCGACCAGCCGCGTGTTCGGGTCGTCGCCCCGCAGCAGGGTCTGCTCGCAATCGATGGCAATCGCGCCGCCGGTGACCGCCGTGCCGGTCTCGTCCGCCTTGCTCTCCTGCCAGACAGTCTGCCAACTCCCCAGATCGTTCCAACCGCAGGAGATCGGGACCACCTGACCCGCGACCCGTTCCATAATCGCGTAGTCGATCGAGATATCCGGGCTGGTCGCATAGGCCGCGGCAGAGGGGCGGAAGAAGTCCAAATCGGTCTCGCCCCCTTCATGCGCCGCGCGACTGGCTTGCAGTACATCCGGCTGATGGGTCTCGAACGCCGCCAGGATATCGCGCGCGCGAAACAGGAACATGCCGGAATTCCAGAGGAACGTGCCGGCGGCCAGCATCTCTTCCGCCCGCGCCTGGTCGGGCTTCTCGACAAAGCGGCGGAAGGGCTGGGCCGTATCGCCCGGCGGGTCTTCCAGTTCGATATAGCCATAGCCGGTCTCGGCACGGTCCGGCGCAATGCCGAAGGTCACCAGCGCGCCGGCGCCCGCAGCCTCCGCCCCCGCAAGCACGGCGGCGTGAAAAGCAGGCACATCGCGCATCACATGGTCGGACGGCAAAACCAGCATCAGACCGTCTTGATCGATCTCCGCCACGATCAGGGCGGCGAGGCAGATTGCGGGGGCGGTGTTGCGCCCCTCCGGCTCGATAACGATTCGCTCGGCGTCCAGACCCGCAAGCGCCAATTGCTCGGCAGCGACGAAGCGGAAATCCTGATGTGTGACCAGAACAGGTTTGGAAAAAGGCGCACCATCGACCCGGCGCAGCGTGCGTTGAAACAGCGTCTCGCCTTCGAACAGTTCCGAGAATTGCTTAGGGTAGGTCTTGCGCGACAGCGGCCAGAGACGGGTGCCCGATCCGCCGCACAGGATCACCGGATGGATCGGTGGTTGGGGCATCGCGCTCTCCCGCGTCGTATCGAGTCAGTGGGTCCAGTTGCCCCGGCGGTTGTGCGCGAAATTCCCCGCATATCCCATCGGTCGCATGTTCGGCTTGCGCGGTTTCTGCGTCTCGACCGTGTAGGCGATCCCGCGCCGACGTGCATAATCTTCTGCTGCATCAAGGGTTTCGAAGGTCAGCCGTACTTGTCGGTTCATATCGCCCGAGCCGGTCCAGCCCATCAGCGGGTCGATCTGTTTCTGCTCGGTCGGCGCATGTTCCAAGATCCATCCGCGCGCATTGGCCTGGCCCGACGTCATCGCGCTGCGGGAAGGCTGGTATATACGTGCCGGCATTGGACCCTCGTCACTGAAATTCTCGCGTGCCTTGGATATCGCGCATTCCCTGCCGAAAGATCAAGGCACAACTTGACGCTGAAGGGGCGGTCTGATCGCTGATTTGGGGGAAGTCAGATCACGCCGCCAACCTGGTGCAGGGAGCGAGGGTGGGGTGGATGTTGCACCAGGTTGGCGACGATCTGCTGCTTGCCTGATGTTGATACACCCTAAGCGGGAGCCTGGTCAATCTGAGTCGACACCTTCTCGCCACTTTTTATCTTTTTTTTCGCCACAAAGCCGGAATCCCGGATCAAATGTGAAGTGTGAAGCCAAATCACTCACCCAAATGAAACCTATTGGGTTTTCCGCCCCGCGTGACTCGCGGCTTTGGGGCGCTTCGGTAGTTCGCATTGCTGAATGAGGCGACTGATTCCAGCGGTCAGTCTGGAAAGGCACGGGCGCCTTCGACGGTTCGTTTGCCGCCCTGGCTCACCTGCACGCCATTCTGCCCGACGACCGCGTTCCTGGCGACGCCGTCAAGCACATCCGGTTTGAAGTGCTTGTGGAAGGTCTCGCAGACCTCCACCCCGGGCGCTTTGAAGAAACTCTCGCCGATCCCGGATTCCAGGCCGTTCACCGTGGTGTGGTAGTCTCTCATGAAGTTCGCCACGGACTGAGCCTGCCTGTCGAGCCCGTCGATGCAATAGATCGCGGGCTTCATCACCGCATAGAGATCGAAAAACGTCGAGCCCATCATCAGATAGATCGTGTTGCGGTCACAGATCGGGTGGGCGGTCACGTCGTCGGAGTCTGGATTGAGGGGTTTGATGCACCTGTCGGCGCGATTGACATGCTCGACGAACAGGTAGAGATGCTCCTGCGTCAGGTCGTTGACCCAGTTGCCGTTCACCTCTGCCAGGATCATCTTAGAGCTTTTGACCTGCCTATCGGGGTTCTGCTGCTTCAGCGCCTGCTGCTTGCGGATGCGCTTGGAGTAGCGCGACTCCATCTTGCTCACCCGGGTGCGCAGCCGCTGGAAATTCGGATCGTTGAAGATGCCGGTGACCATAGCGTTGGACCGGTCAACCTGCGCCATCCTCAGCGCGTTGTTCTGCACCTTAATGTCGATCTCGTAAGCGAAATAGGCGATCATAACCGATGCGATGCCGCCGAAGACTTGCACCAGCGGCTGAATCTCACCCAGGGATTTTTTCAGCCAGCTCCACACAATCGCGCCCTCGCCCGATCAGGAACAGAGCGTGGGATTGCGCTCACAAACGTTTTGCGAGATGTCGTCCACGGGTACGATAACTGGTGAGAGCAGCAGTGCACATATCAGGATCACGCGAACATTCATGTGTCAAACTCCTCGATCCACACGATTTTCCCATTCAGTGTACCCCCGAATCACGTTTGTCCCAAAACAATACGCCGGACCCTGCGACAATGAATGAAGAGACGCCTGTAACGAAAGCCAACTGGGAGAAGCTGGAAGGCGGGGTCCGTCTGGTGATGGAAACGCCGTTCGAGGCCAAGGGCGACCAGCCGACCGCGATCCAGGAGATCTCCGACAGCATTCTGGAGGGCGAGCGCGACACGGTGCTGCTGGGCGCCACTGGCACCGGCAAGACCTTCACCATGGCCAAAGTGATCGAAGCTACCCAGCGCCCCGCGATCATCCTGGCGCCGAACAAGACGCTGGCGGCACAGCTTTATGGCGAATTCAAAAATTTCTTTCCGAACAACGCAGTGGAATATTTTGTTTCGTATTACGATTATTACCAGCCGGAGGCCTATGTCCCGCGCTCCGACACCTATATCGAGAAAGAGGCGCAGATCAACGAGCAGATCGATCGGATGCGCCACTCCGCCACCCGCGCGCTGCTGGAACGCGACGATGTGGTGATCGTCGCCTCGGTGAGTTGCATCTACGGCATCGGCGCGGTCGAGACCTATGGCGCCATGACCCAGGAGCTGAAAACCGGCGACGCCTATGACCAGCAGGTGGTGATGCGCGAGTTGATCACCCAGCAATACCGCCGCAATGATCAGGCCTTTGCCCGCGGCACCTTTCGCGTGCGGGGCGACAGCCTGGAGATTTGGCCCGCTCACCTGGAGGATCGTGCATGGAAATTCAGCTTCTTCGGCGAGGAACTTGAGACCATAAACGAATTCGACCCCTTGACCGGGCAAAAGACCGATCAGCTAGACCGGGTGCGGATTTATGCCAACTCGCACTATGTCACCCCGCGCCCGACGCTGAATCAGGCGATCAAGGGCATCAAGGCGGAGTTGAAGCTGACGCTTGACCGGCTGATCGGCGAGGGGCGGTTGTTGGAGGCTCAACGCCTGGAGCAGCGGACCCAGTTCGATCTGGAGATGATCGAGGCGACCGGTGCCTGCAACGGGATCGAGAACTACTCCCGCTATCTCACCGGACGCCAGCCGGGCGAGCCGCCGCCGACCCTGTTTGAATATATCCCCGACAACGCGATTGTTTTCGCCGATGAGAGCCATGTGACAGTCCCTCAATTGGGTGGGATGTACAAGGGCGACTACCGGCGGAAATTCACGCTGGCCGAGCACGGCTTTCGCCTGCCCTCCTGCATGGACAACCGGCCGCTGAAATTCGAGGAATGGGACGCGATGCGTCCGCAATCGGTCTTCGTCTCGGCCACTCCGGGCCCTTGGGAGATGGAACGCACGGGCGGGGTCTTCACCGAACAGGTCATCCGCCCTACCGGGTTGATCGACCCGCCGGTCGAGATCCGCCCCGTCGAGAGCCAGGTCGACGATCTGATCGACGAAGTGCGGCAGGTGGCGCAGAAGGGCTATCGCGCCCTCGTCACCACGCTGACCAAACGCATGGCCGAGGATCTGACGGAGTACATGCACGAACAGGGCATCCGCGTGCGCTATATGCATTCCGACATCGATACGCTGGAGCGGATCGAGATCCTGCGCGATCTGCGCCTGGGCGCCTTCGATGTGCTGATCGGCATCAACCTGCTGCGCGAAGGGCTGGATATCCCCGAATGCGCCCTGGTCGCGATTCTGGACGCGGACAAGGAGGGTTTCCTGCGCTCGGAAACTTCCCTGGTTCAAACCATCGGGCGCGCAGCGCGCAACGCCGATGGCCGTGTCATCATGTATGCGGACCGGATCACCGGCTCGATGGAACGGGCGATCGGCGAGACGACGCGGCGGCGCGAGAAGCAGGAGGCCTATAACCTCGAACACGGCATCACGCCCGAGACGGTGCAGAAAAACGTCAACGACATCATGGAAGGAACCTACGAGGGCGACACGGATATGAGCCGGGTCACCGCGAAGGTGGACAAGGCAGCCTTCGGCGCCAACCTCGCCACTGTGCTGGACGGGCTGCGCAAGGACATGATGAAGGCGGCCGAGAACCTGGAATTCGAGGAAGCAGCCCGCCTGCGCGACGAGATCAAGCGGCTGGAATCCGTCGACCTCGCCATCGCCGACGATCCGCTGGCGCGACAGTCGGCGGTGGCCGAGGCCGCCCCCCTGCCCCGCTCCACCACCGGCAAGCCAGGCACGCGGGCCTATCGCGGCAAGGGCCGGAAACGCGGCGCCGGATAGCCGGGCCGTGATCGTCAGCCATACGCACCGCCTGATCTTCATCCATGCTCCCAAAACCGGCGGCACCTCGCTGGCCACGGTGCTGGAGAAGCATCTGACAGACGGCGACATCACCATCGGCGACACCCCGCTGGCGCATCTCTGGCGCAAGCGCTTTCGCGACAGGCCCAGACAGAACCCGCGGATCTGGAAGCACTCGACGCTTGCGCAGGTCGTGGCCTGGTTGGGGGCGGACAGGCTGGCGGGGTATCGCGCGTTCACTCTGGTGCGCAATCCCTGGGATCGGGCGGTTTCGTTCTATCACTGGGCCAAGGCGCAGGACTGGCAGCATCCGATGGTGGAGGCTGCGAAGACGCTTAGCTTCGAGGGGTTTCTGAAACACCCGGCGGGCGGGCAGCAGATCTTCCGCCAACCCTATACCTCGTGGCTGGCCAGCACTGGCATGGAGGGGCATTTCATGAAACTGGAAGAGATTGACGTCGCCTCCCACCTAACCGGGCTTGCGCTGGGACCGATCCCTCAGATCAACGCCTCCGCCGCCCGCGACCACCGGGGCCATTATACCCCGGAAACAGCCGCCCTGGTGGGCACCCTGGCTGCGGGTGACATCGCTCCGTTCGGCTATCGCTTTGAGGACGAAAGCCAGTCGGGTTAAGCTGCGAGCAAGCCTTAAGGAGAGAGCCCATGTCCATCTTCACCGCCGCATTTCTGGCCCTCACCCTGCCGGCAGGGGCCGAGATCTACCTCTCCGAAGGGTCGGTCTATGCCGAGATCGACGGGGCGGATGTCACGCTGACGGTATTCGAAGACCCGCTTGCCGAGCAGGCCGTGGGGGAGTTCCGCGAAACCCATGACGATCCCACAACCGCCCGCGCGGGCGTGATTGTGACCGAGGTGCAGACCGGCGACATCGCGGGCTATCCCTCCACCAGTGTCGGCTATACCAAACCGGCAATGGTCGCCCAGTTGAATGCGGATGGCGAAGTCGAGATCGTTCAGGGCGTCGAGACCACGCGCCAGATCTATTTGGATGTCGGCAGCGTTCAGGTGGTACTGACCGTCTGGTCCAAAATGCCCGAGGTGGATGTCGGCGCGCTGGCGGCCGAGCTGTCCTCGCAACTGGTCACAACCGGGCCGGTGGCGGAGGTGGGCGCGGTCGCGCTGACCTTCGACGACAAACCGTTCAGCGAAGCGGAGGTGTCCGACGGGCCCAGCGCCAATCCCTCGGTAATCGGCATCCTGTCGGCGGAGTAACCCGGCGCCGATTGTTCCAGCACTTCGTTGATCGCCCGACGCGCGCGAATATCTGCCGGCACGATGCGGCGCACGGGGCGGCGCTCGGGCTCCGTCAAGAAGACAGGGTCGTCGTCGATCTCGGCCTTGAAGACGCGCACATAGACGATCTTGCCGCTGGGCAGCACCACGAAGGGTGCGTCATGCTCGTCCAGAAAGATCGCCTTGCCATCGAGATCGATGCGGCGGGACACTCGGTTATGGATCTCGACCGGGCGCGTAAGCTTCAGGCTTTGCCGGATCAGACGCCAATCCAGCCGGATCGGGTTGGGCCGCGTCAGCACGTCCCAGATCCGCGCGGCCAACCGGTTGCGTACAGCGGAGGTTTCTTCCCAGAACAGCTCAGACGGGTCTACCCGGGTCAGCTTTTCGCCCAGATTATGCAGCATTTCCGTGCTGCGGCGAAAGCATTCCCGCTGCATGTCATCCCATCTGAGCGCCCCGCCATAGGGTCCAGTCACATCCATCCTGCGCCTCGTCTCGCATCGTGTATGGCCCCCCATGGCGATGAAAAATCGCCGTCAGGTGTGGCCAAACCACGGCAGAGGATTGTCCGAAGCCTGATGATTTACCGGCGAAACCACGGGGGTTGACGCTAGCGGAAGAGGCCTCTGAGCAGCGATTTGATGACCGTGCGGCCCAGGCGCGTGCCCGCAGCCCGGGCGGCGGATTTCAACATCGCCTCGCCCACGCTGTCGCCGCGCCGGCTGCTTTTCTTGCGGCTTTTGGGGGCATCGTCATCGCCGGCACTATAGCGTTTGGCGTGTTTGTGTTCCTCCGCCTCGGCCTCGACTGCCGCGCGTTTTTCAGCGCGAGCGCGCAGCATCTCGAACGCGCTTTCTCGGTCGACAACCTGATCGTAAAGCCCCGCCAGCGGCGAGGCTTTACGCACGGCGGCGCGGACTTCGGGGTCGCAGGGACCGAGATTGGAGGAGGGTGGGCGGATCAGCGTGCGCTCCACCATGCTGGGGACGCCCTTGGCCTCCAGCACACTCACCAGCGCCTCGCCAACGCCGACCTGAGTGATCGCTTCCTCGGTGTCGAAGGCGGGGTTCTGCCGGAAGGTCTGAGCGGCAGCGCGCAGCGCCTTCTTGTCCCGGGGTGTGAACGCCCTGAGCGCATGCTGCACCCGGTTGCCAAGCTGGCCCAGAATATCATCCGGCACATCATCCGGGTTCTGCGTGATGAAGTAGACACCAACGCCCTTGGAGCGGATCAGGCGTGCCACCTGCTCGACCTTCTCCACCAGCGCTTTGGGTGCGTCTTCGAACAGCAGATGCGCCTCGTCGAAGAAGAAGACGAATTTGGGCTTGTCGGGATCGCCGACCTCCGGCAACTCCTCCCACAACTCGCTCAGCATCCAGAGCAGGAAGGTGGCGTAGAGCCGAGGCGAATGCATCAGTTTGTCGGCGGCCAGCAGGTTGATGCGCCCGCGCCCGTCCGGCGTGGTAGCGATCATATCCGCAAGCTCCAGCGCCGGTTCGCCGAAAAACTGGGTTGCACCCTGGTTCTCCAGCACCAGCAAACGACGCTGGATCGCGCCGACCGAAGCGGTGGAGACATTGCCGAATTGCAGACTCAGCTGCTTCGCGTTCTGCCCGATATGGACCAGCAGCGCCTGGAGGTCCTTCAGATCAAGGAGCGCCAGCCCCTCCTCCTCCGCCACGCGGAAGGCGATGTTCAGGATCCCCTCCTGCGTGTCGTTCAATTCCAGCAGGCGGGCGAGCAGGAGCGGACCCATCTCCGTCACCGTGGTGCGGATCGGGTGGCCCTGCTCGCCGAAGAGGTCCCAGAACACCACCGGGAAATCCTCGTAACCGTAATCCTCGAAGCCAATCTGCTCGGCCCGCGCAATCAGCTTGTCTTGGAGCTTGTGGTTGGGGCTGCCCGGCTGGGCGAGACCGCTGAGATCGCCCTTCACGTCCGCCAGAAAGACCGGCGTTCCCGCATTCGAAAAACTCTCGGCCAGGATCTGCAAAGTGACCGTCTTGCCGGTGCCCGTAGCCCCCGCGATCAATCCATGCCGGTTCCCGTATTTCAACAGCAGCGACTGCGCGATGCCGTACTCTGCGCCTCCACCGCCAAGAAAGATCCGGTCTTTTTTTGTCATTTTCGCGCCCTGCCACAAAGTGTCCAAAATCTAGACAGTTTATTAACTACTTTCCGCGTATCTTGGAACTGCGGTGCTTCCGTGTGGTGGCGGACATCGTGACTACTCCTCCCTGTCGAACTGGCCGCGCCGTGTGCGCGGCCTTTTTTTCGCGAGGCTCTCGTCGGGTTTTTCGGCCCACGGTCCTCATTCCATTATCCGAAATGGCCTTTGGGCAACTGTCTTTTTTTGCGACAGGGGCAAAGATGGTCTTGACCCTGTCGGCGACTCGGGACACGTTGCCGCATCAGCCGGACGCCAGTTCGACAGGGAAATCAGAATCTGCGGGGGCAACCCGCATGGGGCGCCACACGGCGCCCCTTCTCTTTTCCGGCACCGGGTTTTCCGCACATCCAGGGCGTTGATCATCAACGCGAGACAAAGCGCCGCCGGACAGCGCCTAGGCGCGCGTTCTGATGTCAGGCGGAAACACCGATCCGCGAGGCGCCTTGATTTAAACATCGCGAATTGGCATGAACGCGTGAACAGGCATAAGCCGCAAAAACAGCTCCCAAAAATCTGAGGCAAGTATCGTGATCCGACACCTGAAGCTCTTCGTTCTGCCGGCATTGCTCGGCGCGCTCGCCGCCCCGATCACAGCCCAGGCGCAGGAACAGGAAGTTCGCGCGACCCATGGCTCGTGGCAAATCCTGTGCCTGCAGGGTACCGATGCTTGTGCGATGCAGCAGGTCGGAAAATCGGCGCAGGGCGAGGATGCCCTGGTGATGCGGATCAGCCGGGTCGAAGGTGCCACTTCCGAGGATGGCCAGGTGATCCCCGCGACCGCAGAGATCATAGCCCCCCTGGGCGTGATCCTTTCGACCGGCCTGCGGGTGCAGGTCGATGGCGGTCAGGTCCGTGCCACCGGATTTCAGATCTGCCTGGCCAATGGTTGTCTGGCCCAGGACGTGATGTCCGAGAAGTTTGTGAATGACATGAAAGGCGGCTCGACCGCCAAGGTGCTGTTGGTGCTGCCGCAACAGGGCGAGGTTTCGGTCAATCTCTCGCTGTCCGGCTTCACCAAAGCGTTCAACTCGCTGAAACCGCTGCAGTCCAACCGCTAGCCTGCCCGCCGGAACGCCAGAACCGCGTTAAGCCCACCAAATGCGAACGCGTTCGAGAGCGCGGCATCGACGCTGGCATCCCGCGCCTCGTTCGGCACCACATCCAGCGCCACATCCGGGTCCGGCTCTTCATAATTGATCGTCGGCGGCACTGGACCGTCGCCCAGCGTCATCAGCACCGCCGCCGCCTCCAGCGCGCCAGCAGCACCGATGGCGTGGCCGTGCATACTCTTGGTCGAGGAGACCATGATATTCTCGGCATGTGCGCCCAGGCTCCTGCGGATCGCCGCTGCCTCGGTTCGGTCGTTCATGGCCGTCGCCGTGCCATGGGCGTTTATGTAATCCACTTCATCGGCATTCATCCCGGCATCGCTTAGCGCGAGCGCCATTGCGCGGGCAGCCCCATTCACGTCGGGGGCGACGATGTCGGTCGCATCGGCGGATACGCCAGAACCGCAGATCTCGGCCAAAATGGGCGCGCTTCGGGACTTCGCGCGCTCCCATTCCTCCAGGATCAGGATGGCGCAGCCTTCGCCCAGCACCATGCCGTTGCGGGTTTTCGAGAACGGACGGCAGCCGTCTTTCGACATGACCCTCAACCCCTCCCATGCCTTGACCCCGCCAAAGCATAGCATTGCCTCGGTTCCGCCAGTCACGGCCACGTCGCATTGGCCATGGCGGATCAGGTTGAACGCCTGCCCCATCGCGTGGTTCGAGGATGCGCAAGCGGTCGCGACGGAGTAGGCCGGCCCCTTCAGCCCGAACTTCATGGAGACCTGGCTGACCGGCGCATTCGCCATAAGGCGAGGCACGACGAAGGGATGAACCCGGTTTTTCTGTTCCTGATAAACCTGCCGGTAATTGTCGTCGAGCGTGTGCATGCCGCCCATCGCGGTGGCGATGATAGTGGCTGTGCGCAGCCCCAGCTCCTCAGTGATCTCAAGTCCCGACTGGTCGAAGGCTTCCTGCGCCGCGATCAGCGCAAACTGCGTGACCCGGTCGAAGAGCACAATCTCCTGCCGCCCGAAATAGTCTTCCTGCTTGAAGCTGGATTGCGCACCGATCTTGATCATCAGGCGGTCGACGTCGCGCATCTCGAGCGGGCGGATGCCGTTCTGACCCTCGGCCAGCCCTTTGAAATGCGCATCACTGCCGATCCCAAGGGCCGAGACCACCCCCAGCCCAGTGACGGCAACGCGCCTCATTCAGGCGTTTTCCTTCTCGGCGATCAGCTTCTTCACACCGTCCACGATGGCCTGAACATTGCTGATGTCGAAATCCGACTCCGAGGGGTCATTGGCGTTGAACGGGACCGAGACGTCGAACGCCTCCTCGATCCCGAACACGACCTCAACCAGCGCCAGGCTGTCCAGGCCCAGGTCTTCCAGCGTGCTGTCCATGGAAATGTCCGAAGGCTCGACCATCGCCTGTTCGGCAATGATCTCGGCGATCTTTTCTTTGACGGTATCGCTCATACTGCCCTCCGCATCGTCTGTCCTTATTCCTAGCAGGTTGCCGGGCGCTGTTACAGCCCCAGCTTCTTCGTGATCCCGTCGATCTGACGATGGAGCCGCGGCAGCCTGCGCAGGAATTTCACCTGTTCCAAGAAGCGTTCGCGCGGCATCGCGGGCACGCCCATCATCACGCTGCCCGACACTATACGGGTCCCGATCAGGCTGCCGCCGGCGACTACGACGTCCGATCCGATCTCTATATGATCCGCACAGCCGACCTGCCCGCCCAGAACCACCCTGTCGCCCACCCGGACCGACCCTGCCAAGCCCACCTGGGCGCAGAGCATGCAGGTCTCGCCCACCACGACATTGTGGCCAAGCATCACCTGATTGTCGATTTTGGTACCGTTTCCAACCCGAGTGTTCGCAACGGTGCCACGGTCGATGGTGGCCCCGGCCCCGATCTCCACATCGTCGCCCAGAACCACGGTTCCAAGGGAAGCGATACGGCGCAGGCTGAGATTGCGCGCATCCGCAGACACGGCGCCGGTTTCCTTGGCGCTCTCGACCGAACCGCGATCCGGCGTGACGTAGGAGAACCCCTCGCCCCCAATCACCGAATTCATCTGCACGATCAGCCGATGGCCAGCCTTCACCCTGGCACCGATGCGCACTCCGGCATAGAGGATGGCGTCGTCGCCCAACTCAGCGCCGGCGCCGATTGTGCAATGGCTCATGATCCGCGCGCCGGGGCCGACCTGCACACCGGCACCGATCACGCAATAGGGCCCCACCCAGCAATCCTCGCCCAGCACGGCCGTTTCGTGGATCAGCGCCGTCGGATGGATGCCGGGTTCGAGATCGAGCGGATAGGCGAAAACCTCGCCAATCGCGGCCAGGGCGACCCGCGCGCGGGGGGCAAACAGAGCCGCCTTCAGGCCCAGGGCCTGCCAATCTGCGTCGTCCCACAGGATCGCTGCCTCGACATCGCTGCCCTGAAGTTCGGTGGCGTATTTCGGGGCCATGGCCAGTGCCAGATCGCCCGATCCCGCCTCAGCCGGTTCGGCCGGGCGCTCGATGCGCAGCGACAGGTCGCCCTCGGCGCGCAGGCCCGTCGCTTTGGCGATGTCGGAGATCGAGTGGCCCATCGCGCCTTTCCCAGAAAAATGCCGCGCCCTTTTATCCAGGGCGCGGCGGCAGACGCAAGCGGTGATCTGGCCCGGTGTCTAGTGCTCCGGCAGATCGACGCCGATTTTCTCAAGCGCGGCCAGCACCTTGCGGTCGCGACCATAGATATCGCCTCGGAACTGGTCATTGCCATCGCCATCGACCCAAGCCGTGCGATAGGTCAGATGGACCGGAACATGCTCATCAAGGTTGACATAACGCTCGCGGCCCGAGCGGAGCAGACGGTCAAACGTACCCTTCGCATCCTCCTCCTGCGCCGAGAGCAGATATTCCGCGAACTCGAAGGGTTTCTGCACCCGCACGCAGCCATGCGAATAGGCACGCGTGTCGCGGTTGAACAAAGACTTCGATGGCGTGTCGTGCAGATAGATCGCGTGATCGTTCGGGAACATGAACTTCACCCGGCCCAGCGCATTGCCGCTGCCTGGGCGCTGTTTCACACGGCCCGGGAAGGTCGAGGGCGTGACCGTCGACCAGTCGATCAGTGAGGGATCGTCCACTCCGGTGATCCGCATGCCCTTGCGAGACAGATAGTCAGGGTCGTTCTGCAGCGCAGGCAAAATCTCCTTGCGTGCGATCGAGCTGGGCACATGCCAGGTCGGATTGACCACGATGTGCTCCATCTCATCCGACATCTCGGGCGTGCGGTGCTTGCGCGACTTGCCCACCACAACGCGGCTGGTGAAGACCGACTGACCATTCTCGATCACCGCCATGTCGAAGCTGGCGAGGTTCACCATGACATGCTTGTCGCCCAGATCCTTGTTGAGCCAGCGCATGCGTTCCAGGTTTACGGCGATTTGTGCGGCGCGGAAGCCGGGATCGACGTTCAGCGCCGCCCGGGTGGCCGGACCCACCGCGCCATCCTGATTGAGACCATGGCGAGCCTGGAAAAGCCGCACGGCCTCGACCAGTTGATCGTCATAGACCGACGGATCGCCGATCGGTTCCGATGGCGCATCGGTCACTGTCTCGGCCACCGCCAGCACCACACCATCGGTCGCTGCGCTTTCGACTTCGAGATAGCCCATCGCCGTCAAGCGTTCGCGCAGCGCCGTCACATCGCCCGAGCGCTCACCGGGACGCAGGGTGCGTTTGCGGGTCAGCTTCGGTCCCCAGCCGCCGGTTTCGGCGAGGCTGCGGAACATGCGATAGCGATTGACCAGCCGGGCGTAGTCTGCGCTCTGCGGATGCAGGGTCTCGAACCATTTCCCGGGATCGGTGGCATCGGCAACACCGGTCAGCAGCGCATGGGCCCCACGACGTTCCGGATAGACATAAAGCTCGCGGTCGATCTTGCGCGGCTCCAGCACGCCGCTGGAGATGTCGCGAGCATAGGTGAGATAGGACCGGGTCAGCGCAATCTCCAGCGCGGCCTGGTCAGCCATGCCCAACGTCGCGGCCTGCGCTGCGCGCGCCTTCAGGTCTTCGCGCTGGTAGCGGCCCGCCGGAAGCGCGTGGCGCGTCGCCTCGACCAGCACCGCCAGATAAGCGTCGGCTGCCGGTGTTGCGCCTTCATCGGACACCCAGACGGGTTCGAAGCCCCGTGCGGAGTAGAAGATCCGCGCCTCGTCGGACGCCGGCAACGCGGCTTTTACCGCTGCTGCGAGGCCAGTCGGCAGGCTCGCTGCAGGCGCCTGCGAAGTCTGAGCGGGCAACTCAGCAGTTTGCCCCGTCGCCATAACCGGCATGCCTGCCGTCGCCAAGGCAAACAGAACCGGCGCCAGAGCAGATTTCACACTGATGCTGCCGAAAGCCGGCAAGCGATCGAACTTAGTCATTGAACCACCACTGATGTATTTTGGCCACGCTATCCAATCTCTTTGACACGCTAACACGACGTTAGGGCGTACCCAGCAAGAATACCCCCCGATCAGATCACTTTTTGCCTCGTCGTGTGAATTGAGCAGCAGCCTTTGCGGGATTGCCTCGATTCGGGACAGGCACATCAGGGAAGCTGACGAGAATAAGGTTTCTTATCGCGTTGCATCACTGCCACTTGCGAGAAAAACCTGAGATATGGCATTGTCCCATGGGGAATTGGGATGGGGCAATGTGACAAAAGTCACAGATAAACTGTTGAGGCGACGGTGAACAGAATCGAATCGGATCGGGTGATCCTGACGCGCAGAAGCGTGTTGTCTGGGATTTCGGCGGGGCTCGCAGCCACGTTCAGTGCAGCAACACCGGCTTTTGCCAATGCACCAGCAATACTGACCGGAGCGGGTGACTTCCGATCCATTCATATTGTCAACAACCGCACGCGTGAATGGCTGAACACGGTCTATTGGATAGAGGGTGAGTACATCCCCGAAGCCATGTCGGCCATCAGCACCCTGATGCGCGACTGGCGCGCCGAGGAAGTGCGCAACATCGACCCGCGCACCATCGACATCATCTCGGCCGCGCATAGCCTGCTGGAATGCAACGAGCCGTTTGAGGTCGTTTCCGGCTATCGCAGCCCGGCGACCAATGCGCAGCTTCGGCGCCGCAGCCGGGGAGTGGCGAAAAACTCCTACCACACTCGCGGCATGGCAGCCGACCTCAAGCTGAAGAGCCGCTCGGTCAAGCAAATCGCGGCTGCGGGCATGTCGCTGGGTGCCGGTGGCATCGGCAAATACAGCCGCTCGCAATTCGTCCATATGGATAGTGGACCGGTGCGCGACTGGGGGCGCTGAGCGCGCGCCCAGAACGCCTCAAGGACGGATCGTACCGTCCCCTTCCACAAGATACTTGAAGCTGGTGAGCTGACGCGCCCCGACCGGGCCACGAGCGTGCATCTTGCCCGTGGCAATGCCGATTTCGGCGCCCATCCCGAACTCTCCCCCATCCGCGAACTGGGTCGAGGCGTTGCGCAGCAGGATCGCGCTGTCGAGCTCGGCAAAGAACCGCGCCGCGACCGCATCGTCCTCGGCAATCACGGCTTCGGTATGCGAGGATCCATGGCGGCGGATGTGATCGAGCGCCGGATCAAGCCCATCGACCACCCGCACGGCAATGTCCATATCGAGATATTCGCGGCCCCAGTCGTCATCGGTCGCCGCACTCACGCGAGGGTCCATGCGCTGGGTGTCGGGGCACCCATGGACACGCACCCCAGCCTCCAAAAGATCGCGCACAATCTCCGCCCCCAGCGCATCGGCAACGGTGCGATCGATCAGCAGACATTCCGCCGCGCCGCAAATGCCTGTGCGCCGGGTCTTGGCATTCAGCACGACGGCGCGGGCCTTAGCCGGATCGGCCGATTTGTCGAGATAGACATGGCAGATACCCTCGAGATGCGCGAAGACGGGCACCCGCGCTTCGCGCTGAACCAGACCCACCAGGCCCTTTCCGCCACGGGGCACGATCACGTCGATGCTGTCGGTCATGCGCAACATCTCCGAAACGGCCGCCCGGTCGCGGGTCGGCACGCGTTGGATCGCCGCCTGCGGCAGACCCGCAGCCGCGAGGCCTTCGACCAGGCAGGCATGGATCGCGCCGGAGGAATGGAAGCTTTCGGAGCCGCCGCGCAGGATCGCGGCGTTGCCTGCCTTCAGACACAGCCCCCCGGCATCCGCGGTCACGTTCGGGCGGCTTTCATAAATTACACCGATCACGCCCAACGGTGTGCGCACCTGGCGAATGTCCAGGCCGCTTGGCATTTGCCACTGGTCGATCACCTCGCCCACCGGGTCCGGCTGTGCCGCGACCGTGCGCAGCCCGTCCGCCATGCCTGCGATCCGCTCCGGTGTCAGCAACAGGCGGTCGAGCATCGCCGGGCTGAGGCCCTTCTCACGGGCAAAGTCCATATCCTGGGCATTCGCCGCCTCGATCTTGCCAGAGCTTGCGAGAATGGCTGCAGCTGCATGATGCAGCGCATCGGTTTTCTGCCCGGCAGAGGCGTGAGAGAGCGCCTGCGCCGCGCCGCGTGCCGCCGCGCCGATGCCCGCCATCATGGCGGGAATGTCATTCGCCTGATCCATCACGACCCCCAGATGACCAAATCGTTGCGATGGGCGATGGCCGCGCGGCCGGGATAGCCCAGAACCTCCGCCAACTGATCCGATCTGAGACCGGCAATCAAGCGGGCTTCGTTGGCGGGATAGCTGACAAGGGCAGCCCCCAGGCTTTCGCCCGCCTCCGTCACGATCGAAGCCGGATCGCCGCGCTTGAACGTGCCTTCGATCCGCACGAGCCCGGCAGGCAGCAGGGATTTGCCCTGGCGGAGCGCGTTGGCCGCACCCGCATCCACCACCAGGCTGCCCATCGGCTTCATGCCAGCAATCCAGTTCTTGCGCGCCGCGGCGGGCGAGGCTGCCGGCTGGAACCAGGTGGCGCGGGCGCCTTCCCTCAACGCTTTCAAGGGATTGTCGATTGTGCCCAGGGTCACCACCATGGCGCAGCCGCCCTGCATCGCCGTCTGCGCCGCCAGCAGCTTCGTACGCATCCCACCCTTGGCCCCGGCGGTGCCGACCGAGCCTGCCATCGCCTCGATCTCCGGTGTGATCTCACGGATCTCGGGGATATGCGCCGCATCGGGGTTCTGCCGGGGATTGCCGGAATAGAGGCCATCGACATCTGACAACAACACCAACAGGTCGGCGTCGGTCATCAGCGCAACCCTTGCCGCCAGCCGGTCATTGTCGCCATAGCGGATTTCGTCGGTCGCGACCGTATCGTTCTCGTTCACGATCGGCACCACGCCCAGCTTCATCAATGCCGTCAGCGTCGCACGCCCATTCAGATAGCGCCGCCTGTCCTGCGTATCCGCCAGTGTCAGCAACACCTGACCTGTGGGCAGATTATGCCGCGAAAGCGCGCGCTCCCACGCGCTCGCCAGACGTTGCTGCCCAACCGAGGCCGCAGCTTGCGCCTCCTCCAACGCCAGTTCACCTGTCATGCCAAGAACGCGGCGCCCCAGCGCGATGGCACCGGAGGACACGATGGCGACCCTGGCGCCGGAGGCAACCAGATCCGCGATATCCTTTGCCAGCCCGGCCAGCCAGTCGGCGCGCAGATCGCCGCTGTCGGGCTCCACCAACAGGGCCGAGCCGACCTTGACCACGACGGCCCGCGCTGTCTCCAGCCTGCTGACGGCACTCACGGCGTCCATGTGCCAACCTCTGCTTTCGGGGCGCGATCCGCCTCGATCTCGCGGCGGATCAGGCGCAGCGTCTCGGTCACACCCATCCCCGCAGCACCCGAGATTGCCGAGGCAATCGGCACGCCTTCTTCGCGAAGCAGTGTCACCAGATCCTTCGCTTCCTCCTCCGCCAGAGCGTCGCACTTGTTAAGGACCACGATGCGCGGCTTAGCGTCGAGCCCTCCGCCATAGGCTCTCAACTCCTCGACAACGGTGTTGTAATCCCCAAGCACATCGTTCGAGGTGGCATCGATCAGTTGCAACAGCACCGCGCAGCGTTCGATATGGCCGAGGAACCGGTCGCCGATCCCCTTGCCCTCATGCGCGCCCTCGATCAGGCCCGGAATGTCGGCCAGCACGAATTCGGCCCGATCCACACGAACGACGCCCAGATTGGGATGCAGTGTGGTGAAAGGATAATCCGCGATCTTCGGCGTCGCGTTCGACACCGCCGCCAGAAAGGTCGACTTGCCTGCATTCGGCAGGCCCACCAGTCCCGCATCCGCGATCAGCTTAAGGCGCAGCCACAGGGTGCGTTCAACCGCGTCCTGCCCCGGATTGGCGCGGCGCGGCGCCTGATTGGTCGAAGTCTTGAAATGCAGGTTTCCAAAGCCGCCATTGCCACCCTTGGCCAGCAGCACGCGCTGCCCTTCCTCGGTCAGATCGGCGATCACCGTCTCCTGGTCATCCTCCAGAATCTCGGTTCCGACCGGCACGCGTAGGACCACGGATTTGCCATCCTTGCCGGTGCGCTGACGGCCCATGCCGTGCTCGCCGTTCTGCGCCTTGAAATGCTGCTGATAGCGGAAGTCGATCAGTGTGTTCAGACCGGGCACAGCCTCGGCCCAGACATCGCCGCCGCGCCCGCCATCGCCGCCATCGGGGCCGCCATACTCGATGAACTTCTCGCGCCGGAAACTGATACAGCCCGGACCCCCGCTGCCAGAGCGGATATAGACCTTGGCCATATCTAGGAATTTCACGTCCGCCTCCCCTCAGCCGGCAATGCCGGCAGCAGCGACATGGTTCATCCACTCCTCGCGCGTCACGGCGAAGCGGCGGGTTTCAACCATTTCGCCACGGGCCACCGAGAAGCTCTCCCCCGCGCCCGTCGCATGAAAGCCCAGCTTTTCCAGCACACGGGCCGAGGCCGGGTTGTCGGCGAAAACCTGCTCCACCAAACTCTCCGCCAGCCCGGCTTCGAAGACATGCGCGACGATGGCGGTAACCGCCTCGGTAACGTAGCCGGTGTTCCAGAACGGCGGGCCAATCCAATAGCCAACCTCGCCGATTCCGGGATGAAAGCCAACGACGCCGACAAACTCCGCTCCTCCGATCGGCGTGGCATCCACTGCCCAGTGCCGATCCTTGCCGTCCGGGTTGATCGATTGCTGGATAAACAACTCCGCAGCACCAGGGGGATAGGGATGCGGGATCGAGGTCGTCATCCGCGCCACCCGCGCATCGCCGGCATAGAGCGAGATCGGCCCGGCATCCGAAGCGCGCAACGGACGCAGTATCAGGCGTTGTGTTCGCAATCTCTCTGTCATCAGGACCCCTCCTGAAACGCGCAAGGGGACCGGCTGACCGCCGATCCCCCTGCAAATCTCGCACCATGCCGGGACGGCGTTACTCCGCAGCCTCCGCCGCTGGTTGAACCGAAATGAAGGTGCGGCCCTTGAGACCCTTGGTGAAGGTTACATGGCCTTCGGCTGTTGCGAACAGGGTGTGGTCCTTGCCCTGGCCAACATTCTCACCCGGCCACCATTTGTTGCCGCGCTGGCGGCAAATGATGTTGCCGGGAATGACGCGCTCGCCACCGAATTTCTTCACGCCCAGCCGCCGACCGGCACTGTCGCGACCGTTGCGGGAGGAGCCGCCTGCTTTCTTGTGAGCCATCTCGTGTCTCCTTACTTGCCTTCAGCGGCGAACTCGGTCGCCTGCTTGATCCAGTCGTCGCGTTCGATCCGGCCCTTGAACGACAGTTGATCGTCCATGAACGCCACCTCGGCCGGCCCCCATTCGGCGATCTGCCAGAAATGGTATACTCCGTTTGCGTTCAGCTTCTCCAGCAGCTTCGGTCCGACGCCCGAGATTTTGGTCAGATCGTCTGCCTCGCCCTTGGCAGCGTCCAGCAGGTTGGCCGGGCGAGCGCTCTCGGTCGGAACTTCGGCTTCCACCTCTGCCTTGGCTTCTGCTGTCGGAGCCTCCTTCTTCGGAGCTTCTTTCTTCGGCGCCGCTTTCTTCGCCGTGGGTTTTTCGGTCACCGCAGCGACCGCCGCTGCCGATGCCGCACCCACAGCGGCTTTGACGCCGGACTTTTCGGCACCCGAGGTCAGGATTTCCGTAACCCGGATCGCAGTCAGCGACTGGCGATGCCCCTTGAGGCGCTGCGAGCTGTGCTTCCGGCGCCGTTTCTTGAAGTTATAGACCTTCGGGCCGCGCAACTGGTCCAGAACCTCGGCCTGAACCCCAGCGCCCTCGACCATCGGGCTACCGATCGCGGGGGCGTCGCCACCCAGCATCAGCACGTCGTTGAACTGGATGGTCTCACCCGGCTCCGCCGCCAGTTTCTCGACCGTAACCTTGTCGCCGGATGCAACCTTGTATTGCTTGCCCCCGGTCTTGATGACTGCGAACATCTCTTCTTCCTCTCTACCGCGTCCCTGGGCGCCGCAATTGCGATCTTTTGGCCGATCCTGGCCGCCGTCGGACAGCGCGCCCTTCACGGGGCGAATGCTCCATCGCACACATATCTGGCGAGCGAGTGCTTATGCGAATGTCGCCCCGTGAAGTCAAGCCCGGATTACCGGCGAGACACGGCGGAAGCGCCGCGGCGCAAAGCGTCAAGAATTCCGCTTGAACCCACAAGACTTGCCGACTAGTTTCCGCGCTTCGAAAGGCCATGAACCTTCATGCGGAGAGGTGCCGGAGTGGTCGAACGGGGCGGTCTCGAAAACCGTTGTGCCTTTGCGGGCACCCAGGGTTCGAATCCCTGTCTCTCCGCCACCTTGGAACATAAGTGCGAACGCCGTTCGCCGCCGTTCCTACGCCATCTGAAGTGGCCAGCACCCGGATCAGCTCGTCATGCGAGCCCATGATGCGGACTTCGCGATCTGCAACCTCGACTCGCTGCGCCAAAGCGCGCAGATGATCGCGCCGAAATCCACCGTCCTTTCCACGCATCTTCTGGCGAGCAGATACTGCCATCCGGCGCAAATGCTCCGGTGATAGATGTTGGCCTGCGTTTTGGATCGCCCTTTTCGCGCGCTCAGCATCAATGCGCGCTTGGTCTCGCGTCGCCGTCAACTCGGCGACGCGCTCTCTCAATGACGGATCGTCGAGATCGGCAATCCCACTTTCGATGGCGTCATAGAGACGTTTCAAGCGCTGCTCGGCTTCCGCCGCCCGCTTCGTTAGCTCATTGGCCGTGTCGCGGCGGCGGGTGTCTCGCTCTTCCCTGCGGTCCAGATGCGCTGACAGCAGGTCTTCCAGCCGCTTCGGGTTGAGCAGTCGGCGTTCGAGATGTTCCGCAACCAGATGGTCGAGCTTGTCCATACGGATCGTCCGTCCCGAACAACCGCACTTCCCTTGCCGGGCCGCTGTCGAGCAGGTGTAGTAGCGATATTGCTTTCCCTTGCCAGACGTGCGGAGCGTCATGGCCCCGTCGCAGTCAGCACAGAAGGCAATGCCCGTCAGCAAGGTCGGCCCACTGACAGTTCGGCCCGGTGTCACCATCGGTGCGCGCTTCTTCAAAAGCTTCTGGACGGCATCGAACGTCTCGCGGTCCACGATGGGTGGCACTGCCACGGTGATGACTTCGGTCTGCTTCTTGGGCGTTCCGTCCTTGTAGGTCTTCCCCCACTTGTGCTCGCCGATATAGGTCCGGCGGGTCAGGATGCGGTGGACCGTGCCGACCCCCCAGCGTCCGCCGGTCCGCGTGTAGAGCATACGTTCATTAAGATATGTGGCGATCGCCTTGACACCCATCCGGCCGCTTTCGCCATCACCGTTCAGCGCCAGTTGGAACATCAGCCGGATCGTGTCCGCGTGCAGCGGATCGATCTCCAGCACCTTCTTGACCTTCGCGCCGCGCTTCTCGGCATCCACGACGCGATAACCGACTGGCGGCAGTGAACCGTTCCAGAAGCCCTGGCGCGCGTTCTCCTTCAATGCCCGCAGCGTGTGCTTGGCGTTCTCCTTGGACTGATATTCATCAAAGAGCGCCATGATCTGGCGCATCATGACGTGCATCGGATCGTCGCCGAGTTCCTGCGTCAT
>JBCCDU010000033.1:0-44175 GCA_039030715.1 Pseudomonadota bacterium | reverse complement strand
CCGCCTCCGCAACCGTCACGCCTTGTCCCTGTAGAACTTCAACCTGCCGAAGCTTCGATACGATCTCTTCCGGCTTCTCTCGTTTTCCAGCCATCGCTGATCCTCCAATTGCGGGATAAATCTATCCCAGTTGGTGGACCACTTTCAGGGGGATAATCCACCGGGGCCAATGCGCGCTACTCACTGAACGAGACGTTCGAACTCCAATCGATCACAAGTTTCACAGCCGATATCTTCGAGGAAGCCCCGGACGATATCGAGTTCTTCAATTTCGCCGGAACAAGCCAGAAACGGTTCAATCAGGACCTCCTGCTGAATATCGAGGGATGGGGCGGGTACGTCGATGGCATCATCGGCTTCAGTGCGTTCCGCGATGTGCTGGATCAGGAACTCGACCCGCCGTTTGTTTTCGACACGCGGGCGGAGCGTTTCACGCTCTCGGCTTTCGCCGACTTCACGGCACATGTAACGGACGATCTCGACCTACTCTTCGGCGCCAGGGTGCAGCGCGAAAGCCGCGACTTCCTCACGGTCGGTACGGGCTTCGGTGGACCGCTCTTTCGCGAGGAGGATCTGACCATCGAGACGGTGTTCCTGCCAAAAGTCGGACTGGCTTACGAGTTCTTGCCGGATCAGACGGTCTCGCTGGTGGCGCGCCGCGGCTTCAATTCTGGCGGCAGCGGGGTCGATCTCTTTAGCGGCGAGCCGTTCGTGTTCGAGAGCGAAACGGTTTGGACGATTGAAGCCGGTTACCGTGGTACCTTCGACAACAATCGTTACAGTGTCGCGGCGACTGGCTCTTTCAACATTCACGATGACTATCAGTTCGCCAGCGCCGACCCGAATGTGGGGGCGATCGAGAATTTCGATGGCACCTCGTTCGGTTTGGAATTGGAGGGCCAGGCGCAGGTGACGGATACGCTGGCGGTTCGTGGTGGGCTTGGCTTGGTTCGCACCGAGCTTGACGCGCCGGGCACCCCCGTCGATGGCAACCGCTTCGGTTCTGACCCGGAGGCGACGCTGAGTGGGGCCGTGATTTGGACGCCCATCTCGGGCCTCTAACTGAATGCACAGGCCCAGTACATCTCGAGCTACTTCGCGGATTTCATGGCCACGCCCGGTCAGCAATCCGGCGACTATTTCAACGTCGATTTCGGCGCCAGCTACGAGTACGAGGATTTCGAAATACGAGCGTTCGTGCGGAACGCTTTCAACGATCTCCAGTACTTTCAGCAGTTCAGTGCAGCAGGAGACGGCGAAGTCCTGCCGCCGAGAACCTTCGGCGTGACCGTGACTGCGAAGTTCTAGCACTCGCACTTTGACGACTCTGCCAGACCTGCGCGGTCTGGCAGACATGCATCGCACTGATAAGCGCGAGCACGCCGACTTTGGACCGATGGACAGGCTTATGATGGCAGTTCGCGACGGGCGCTGCGAGGCATACTCCGTCAGAACCGCGCTGTGACCGAAATACCTCCTGATATTGACGGCGTGATTTCACCGAAGGAGGAGGTGGGGTCGGTCACAGCGAGCGAGGTAAGGCCATCGGAGTTCAGCGCGTTTTGCACGAAGGCGCGGATCTTCAAATTCTCGCGCTCGTAGGAAACCCCAAAATCCACCAAGGCGAAGCCACCGACCTCCTCTGCGGGGTCATTCTCGAAGTTGTTGAAGTATTTGGCATTATACGAAAAGTCTGCATCGAAGGAGAGACCTTCGAGGAAGCTGGGCTCGTAAACCACGCCACCAGAGATCGTAAAGCGCGGGTCGTTTCCGAAATCATTGCCAACCAGAGCCGGGTTCGCTGAAGCCTCGGTGATCTCGGTCTCCAAAAGGCCCAACGCGCCTGTTACGCTGATCTCGTCTGTAAGTGCCGCCCGGCTCTCGAACTCGGCACCAAAACTACGCGCCCGGTCCAGATTGACCACCTGCAGAGAGAAAGGCACGCCCGGGATCGCCTCAGCGAAAAACTGCGGATTGTCAAAGCTGTTGAAGAACCCCGTAGCACCGAAGCTGAACCGCCCATCCCGCGACGCGTAGCGATAGGCGAGCTCATAGGTCTGCACTTCCTCGGAGCCGAACGGTGTCGCCCCACCGGTGAAGAAATTGATCGCAGACCCGCCGCTGTTACGCCCCTCGCGATAGGTGAATGCGATCGAGTGCTCGTCGTCGAACGTGTATTGCAAACCGGCGCTTGGCAGGAATTCAAACTCATCCTCGGTAAAAGTATCGGCGCTGGGCGCTACGAAGAACGGCGGCCCCTCGAGAAGATCCGAGTCAGTGAACCGGGTCTCGCTGTCGTTGAGGAGCCGCCCGCCCGCCAGCAGATCGAGCCCGCCGATCAGACGAAATCGCAGATCGGCGAAACCCGAGAAAGTCTGTTCCACGCCATCGGTGACGATCTGGTTCGGCGCCAACGGCGGCGGCGTCAGCGAATTGACGATGGCAATATCCTGCTCGCGCCGCGTGTAGTTGAAACCGATCAGCCCGCTGATCCGGTCGCCGGTCTCTCCGAAGTTGAAGATCAAGTCCTGGCTGAAAATTTCCTCGCGGAAATCGAACAGCAGGAAATCGGGTTGTTCGGGCAGGCTCTCGAATTGCGAGAACGTGAAGCTGGTGATCGATCGCAACTCGCCAATCTCCCCGATGCTGTATTCGATATCGAGCGATGACGCGAAGGCTTCGCTATCGAACAGGCGAAGACCCGTGCCGAGAAAGCTGATCTCGCGATTTTCGAACGGGGCCTGAACCGTACCGCGGGTTTGCGGTATCCGACCGAACTGACCCTCTGCCAGCGCCGTGATCCGCAGCGGGCCGGCATCGCCGAACGGCGTGAGGAGCGCTTTGCCGCGCAGACGCGTTTGGCGAAAGTCCGTTAGTTCATCGGCATCCGATGCAAAGCCCGGTGGCACGCCGATCACGTCGCGCGGGTCGTTGCCCGTGGTGAACTCACCCGTGAGGCGCACAGCCAGCAAGTCGTCGATCAGTCCCCCGGACGCGAGACCGTTCACCGTGAAGTTCGGCTCCTGAAAACCATCGGCCTCTGTGATGAACTGCGTGGCAAATTCCGGCTCGAAAGTGGGGTCCTTGGTTTTGACCACGATCGCCCCGGCCGAGGCCGCCCGGCCCCGCAGCGTGGTCTGCGGGCCCCGGAAGACCTCGACCTGCTCCACATCCCAGGTGCTGTTGAAATCGGAGTTCTGCAGCGTCGCAGGCCGGGCGATCTCATCGATGATGATGGGCACGCGGGGCTGGGTTCCGCTCAGCGCAGTATTGGCAAGCCCGCCCGGGCCGCCGCCCTCGACACCGCGAATATCCGGCGTTTCGCTCAGCGATGTCGTGTTTACGTTGGGTGCCGACTCGACAATGTCGTTGAGTACCTGTCCCGGCTCTCTCTCCAGGCGGTCCTCATTGAAAATGCTGACGCTGCTCGTCGTCTCCAGCAGGGTCTTATCGCGGCGTTCCCCGAACACTGTGATCTCGTCGAGCATGATCACGTCTTGCGCAGTGGCGGGCGCCGCACTCAAGAGCATGATGATAGCTGTATTGCAGAAATTCCTTGTCGATGCCATGTCCGCTCTCCCCAACGAGCTTTGTTGTTTTGGCGGCTTCCCATTTCTCCCGTCGGCATCTGACGTGCCGGCCCTGGCGCCGTTACGGTACCACTCGCCTGCGTCTCATGCGGTCGGGATCATGGTCCGTTCGCCTCTCACGCGTCGTCTCAATTCAGATCTCAGCTACCTTGCGACGCGGTGCCCACGGATTGGCGCGTGATACGCCGACAGTTTTGATGGGCGCCGACTGCGCGCGCTCTGCCGCGCGTTTGGCTGGGTGAGGGTGTCCGTTTCGCCGGCAGCATCTGCGCGAGAAACAGCTTTCCTGGGTCGAGCGTGGACCAGCCCATCGGACCTTGTCCAGCATTCGAACCTGTCCGATCAGACAAAATAGCTGTCCAATCGCACCCCGGTGGGCTTGAGATGGTTCAAAGCGTCGGGCGTCGAAACTGGCGCGGGCTTTGGCCGAAATGGCGGCGGAACGCTTTGGAAAACGCCTCGGTCGAGCCATAGCCCGTTTCCTTCGCCACCTCACCGATCGACCTGGACGAGCGCAGCAGATCCCGAGCCCGCGCGAGACGGCGTTCGGTCATGAACGTGCCGATGGCGCGACCCTCCTGGGCGCGAAAGCGTTTTTGGAGCGTCGACGGGCTGGTTCCGAGCGCATGCGCGATCTCCTCCACCGTCCAGATCCGCGAGGAGCCGCTGCCGATCACCAGATCAATCTGGTCCCGCAGCCGACTGGCAGGCCCCGTCCCCGTCGCGGATGAAGCATCGCCGACGATCAGCGGTCGTAGACCGGCCAAGATCGTGAGCGTGAGTGCCTCGCGAGCCAGCGCACCTCCCGGCGTGCTGTCATTTAGGTCGAAGACAGACTGCAGCGCCGGATCCAGACTGCTTGGCAAGGTGGCGACAGCCAGGCTTTCACGAGCCACAGCGGTGACCATCGCCTCGGCAAGCTCGGGGTCGGTCTCGGCCAAGCTGTGGATGAACGCCAGCGACCAGGTGATCGAGACCGCCTGGAAGTCGGACTGAGCGGACATCACAACTTCCCACGATCGCGCTTGATCCATGCCCGCAAGGCAGAGATCACGCGGGCGGAGCGTAAGCCTGCGTTCGGGTCCGCCCACCTCCTGCGAGGTCGAGCGGCCAGCCAGACGCGCCTCCACATGGAAGCCGGTGTTTGAGACGGGGGCAGCCCGGCTCTCGCGCACTCCGCGCAACTTTGCCGCCATCAGCAGCACGCCCTGCCTCAGCTTGAAGACTTGCATGTTCCCCCTGCCAAGCGATGCGCCAGCAGGGACGACGTCGATCCGGTCGGGGAGATCGATGGAGCTATCGGCCAGGGCCTTCAGGTATTCAGGCGTGATCGGCAGTGAGACATCGCGAGCTGTCATGGTTACCCTCTGGTGCAGCGAGCATTTCAAATCATCGGCAGCCAAGATCCGCAATCATCGTGGGTTGAAGCGGCGGCATCAGGTTTTCTCGGGTGGTATCTTTCGTCAAGCAGAGGAGCCAGATCTGGTCCAGGCTCGAAGTCGGCAACCAGAAGAGACGCGCCTTTGTCCACAGTGATCGGCGGGAACCCGGGTTCTGATCCGGCGACGCTGTCACCCTGGCAGCGGTGTCATGTCGAACGGCCTGAGCGATTGCCAGCCGAGCGGATGGAAATTGCGATCGCTCCGATCGCGATCAGGACTGCGCCCGCTGCCGTCGCCAAGTCGGGAACGACCTCGAACAACAGATAGTCGTAGAGCGCTGCAAAGACGAGGATGCTGTAGAACAGTGGCATCACCGCACTCGCTTCGCTGTGCTTCATGGCTTGGATGAACAGGGCCTGCGCCGAGGCCATGGTCACACCCAGCAACGCAAGCAGTATCCAGGCCGCATCGCTTGGCCAATCCCAAACGAAAGCTGCGGCTGTCAGCGAGACGACGGCGCCGATTGAGTTGTTTATGAAGAGTATCCGCAAAGGTGGCTCGTTGTCGCTCAGCCGTTTGATCAGGATCGCTTCCACCCCCATGAACAGCGCGGCAGCAAGGGCGATCAGCGCCGCGATCTGAAGGGTCTCGGCACCCGGTTTGGTGAGGAGCATGGCGCCGGCCAGTGATACCGCGGCGGCAGACCAGCGCCAAATGCCGACACGCTCGCCAAGGAAAAGGATCGCGCAGACCATGGTCACAACTGGGCTGAGGAAGGACAGGGCCGTGGCGCTGGCCAGCGGCAGGCTGGCCGATGCCGCGAACATCGCGGTGACACCCAGCCAACCGAGGAACGAGCGGGCGCAATGCGTACCCCACGCGGTCCCGGCGAAGCTGGGCCTGCGGATCATCACGAACAGCGCGATCGCCATCCAGGCAAAGCAGAACCGCCCCGCGCTGATCTGCAAAGGATGCAGTTCATATGCGCCGCCGCGCAAACCCAGAACTTTTGCGATCAAGGTCGTCGCGGCTATCAGCGAACAAGAGGCAATCATTGCCGTAACGGCCCTCGTGCCGCGCGCTGCGCTGTCCATGGCCTTCCCAAGGATTATGTGCCGGGCGGCATCAGCCGCCCGACCGTTCAACCAACAACCGAGATGTTTGGTTACAGCACAAAGTCTCCGGCATCGAGATCAACAATGCCGGTCAGCTCGATCTGAAACTCGGCGGCACTATCGGCGTCGTTGCTGACCTGCACGATTGTGCGGTCCTGCGCCTGGGACTGGAAGAAGCGAACCTGACCCGCGCCAGTGAACTGCCCCGTTCCAATGAATTGGAAGGTCTGGTTGCCCGCCTGGGTCAGATCGGCGTCAAGACGCTGGATCTCGATGCGGTCTCCATCAGCGAAATCGGTGATCACATCGCGATTTGCGGCGCCGACCCGGCTGTCGCTGACCTGGAAGTAGATGAAGCGATCGTTGCCACCGCCACCCGTCATGATGTCCTGACCGGCATTGCCGTAGAGCTTGTCGAAGCCGACACCGCCATCCAAGATGTCATCGCCCGCGCGGCCCTGTACACGGTCGGACCCGAGGCCACCCTCGACCACGTTGTCACCGGCATCGCCGAAGAGCACATCGATCGAGCTGCCACCCAGCAGGTTTTCGACATCGGTGAAGCTGTCGCCAGCCCCATCGCCCTCGCCAGCCACAAGACCCTGCAGGTCGGCAACATTGCGGATGCTGGAGCTGGCATAACTGGCCGTATCGGTGCCAGCGCCGCCATCGATGTCGTCCGCCCCCGCACCGCCATCGATCACGTCATCCCCGGCGCCGCCGAAGATCGTGTCGTTTCCCGCGAGCGCGTTGATCGTATCGTCATCTCCTGTCCCGGTCAGGGTCTCGGCACCATCGGTGCCGGTGATCACACCGCCGGGGATCTCGGAGGGATCGTCGACCTCCGTGAACTCGATGGCGCTGTTGACGATCGTGTTGTTGGCCCCGCCGGGCGCGTCGATGACATGCCAGAACACCGAGCGGGGTCCGTCGTCTATGCCATCGTCAAACCCGGTCAGGATCAGTGAGTTCACCTGTTCCGTCAGGCGCAGCTCCAGCACCGTGAAATCGGGAGTATTCGACGCCCCTGCGGCGATCGACACATCAGGGTCATAGGTCGTGATCGGTATCCCTGGCGTGTTGGCGGAGTTGAAGAGGTCGAACACGTTAAACTGGCTGATCTCATTGGTGATCGCGTCCTCGACCTGGGTCGTGGCCAGCGGACCCGCAAAGAACCAAACCGAGACGAACTCGCCTTCCGCCGGTGCCTCATCCAGCACGAAGTTGAAAGTCGTGACCGAATTCGTCGACTCGACCGAGAGAGGGGGGTCGATGCTGAATGTCACCGTCGCAAGATGGCTGGCATAGGCCGCCTGCGCCGCCTGATCGATGATCACGGGCGTGGCGATATCGCCAAGTTCGACATCAAGGCTCCAGCGGCTGACACCTGCCAGCATGCCGACAGCAGTCTTCGAACCCGCGACATTGGCGCCGGTCAAGGCCTGCAGATCGTGCAGGAAAGTCTCACCGATCTGACCCTTGGCCGTCTCGCAGCCATAGATCAGAATATCGCGTCCAGCCAGCGCATCGGCCCAGACCTGCAGGGCATCCGCGTGATCGGCGAGCGTGTCCGAACAAAGCCTGGTCGTGCCCAGCGTGATCGAGCCGGCATCACCGTGGGCGATGATATGCAGGCTGGTCACGTCGTCGAGGCTCGCGAGCAATTCCGCAACCTGGCCGACGCCGTCACGGCCCTCGCGCAGATGCAGGATCAGGGCCTCATCAGGCAGGCCGCAGATCAGGGTTGACGCATCTTCGACCGCGGCATCAATCACCACAAGCGGTTGGCCAAATTCGGATTTCAGGGAAGGTCTCATCTACTCTCTCCTTGATAGTCAGGTGTGATCCCGCGTCTGAGCGCGGGTTTGTGTGGAAAAGGTTTGGGAGAAGCTGGGCGCCGCCCGATGGGCGGCCGGCCTTGCGCCTGGTCGGCATGGTACGCATGGGGCCTCGCGAGCCGGCGTGCTCTGCGGGCTATCGCGCCATGCGTCATCAGAATGCCACTTCGACTTCAACGCCGAACAGGAAGCCATCCGCGACGGTGGCTTCGACCGGTTCGGCGCCGAAGGTGTCATTGTTGCTGAGACTGGTGATGATGTCCCGGTTGAAGAGGTTCTCGGCAAAGGCCGTCACCTTCCAATTCTCCTCCTCATATCCCAGGCGCAACCCAACTTCGACAAAGCCATCGACCTCCAATTGCGGATCGTTCGAGAGCGATCCGGTGGAGAAATAGTCGCTGGTATAGACGACATCCGCGGACACGAAGGCGCCGCTGTCATGGGTATAGGTTCCGCCAAAGGACGCGGTAACCGTGGGCGCTTCGGGAAATTCGTTGCCGGTGAAATCGCCCGCCGCGGTCGGCAAGGATTGGAACTCCGTATTCAGCAGACCGAGCGAGCCGAAAAGGCTCAGCCCGAAATCGAAGTTGTAGCGACCCTCGATCTCGGCACCGAACGATCTCGATCTGCCGGCATTCAATGTCTCGGTCAGCGGCACGAGAATTCCGTTGCCGTCATCGACGAAATTGGTGACCGGGATCTGTTGATCGGTGTAGCGGTAGTAAAAGGCCGTTGCACCAATGTTCCAGTTTCCGTCAGCCGACGCGGCCCGATAGGCTAGCTCGAAGTTCCAAAGGAACTCCGGGTCGACGACATTCTCCTCGCCGCTGCTGTCGAGTTCGGTGAAGCCCGAGCGATAGCCGCGCTGCGCAGTGAAGGCGATGCTCTGAGTGTCGGTAATCGCATAGGCGAGGCCGATCTTCGGCAGGAACACGCTGAAATCCTCGGAGGCGTCGATGTCGGCCGCCCCCAGGAAGAAACCATTGCTGACATTCTCGACGGTCTCATAGGTGTACCGCGCACCAGCCAGGAGGGTAAAGTCTTCGACAAACTCCCACCGGGCATCGCCATAGATCGAGAAGTTTCGCGTCTTGTCGTCCGAGGTCAGATCCTGGACGACGAACTGCCCGCCACCGACGGTGACCAGGCTGTCCCTCGGAAGCGTGAAGTTGCCGAAGAAGAACCCTGCCACCCCGCTGAACGTGCTTTCGGCGTCGTCGAATGTCAGGCGCAGATCCTGGGTCACGTCTTTGCCGGCGCGAGACTCCCGGCGCTGGAAATCGAACCCCTCCGGCGTCGAGATCTTGAGCTCCGAGTCTATAAAGGAGGTGATCGAGCGCAGCGCCAGCGCCTCGGAGAATGTCCAGGTCAGATCCGCGATATAGTTGAAATTGGTCGCCTCGCGCAGTTCGACCGCGGTGGTCGGCCCGGTGTTGAACTCCCGGTCGAAGAAGTCCGCACTGTTCACCGCATTCACGCCTGGCCGGTCGAAGGTGGCACTCGCAGTCAGCAACAACGAGAGTTCAGGCACGGACCCGGGCTCGATCAACAGCTTGCCGCGCAGATTGCGGAACCGGTCTTCGGCCAGCACTTCGTTCGCAGGCTCGTCAAAGGTGATGTCGAAATTTCGGCGGCGGGCCTCGCCGCTCAGCCGAAAGGCGACCTGATCCTCGAGCAACGGTCCGGAGACAACGAAGGCACCTTCCAAGCGCTCATCCTGACCGATCCGGGCCTGGCCGCCATACTCCCAGAAAAACGTTGGGTTCTTGGTATTCACGATCACGGCGCCCGCCAGCGCGCCGCGCCCCTGCAGGGTCGATTGCGGACCCCGGAAGACCTCGATCTGGCCGACATCCCAGATGCCGCGTGCGCCCCGTCGGGTGCTCTCAACCGACTGCGTTGCCCCATCGATGATCACCGAGGTGACCGGCGCGTTGTTCGTCGGCTGGGTCACGCCCTCGGAGTTGATCCCGCGGATGACAAAGCCATTGTTGCCGCGATTGCCCTCGAAGACCCGCACATTGCCGAGAAACCGGAAGCTGTCCTTCAGATCCTCGATCTTTAAGTCGTCGATTTCGTCCTCGGTGATGATGCCGACACTGGAATGGGTCTCGACGAAGCCACGCTCGATCTTTTCCCCTTCGACAGTGATCGTGTCCATGATCACCACCTCGCCTTCGTCAGGCATCTGCTCCGCATCGCCATCGGATTGCGCATGGCCAACGGCAGCGCCAAGCGCGAACGCGCCCAAAACTGAACAGAAGACCCAGAACCGCCCAGAAGCCATGCACCACACCCTCGGAATAGCAATGGCTGGCTGAAAGGCGCGGGATAAATCGCGCAAGCTGGCGTAAAGACCTATTAACCAGACGCGTCATAACGCGTCAACGCCGGTGCCGCATCCACGCCCGACAACGACCAAAGTCATATTGCGCGCTCCAACAAAACCGGATCTCAGCTTGCAGAGCGGCGTAGCCCCAAAGAGGCGCTCGCCAACAGCAGCCTACTCCAATGTCGGGAGTGTCGGGTCTGTTCGCGTTGTCGAACCGATACCTGTCAAGCAGGTCGATGTGGAGGCTAAGCAAAGACCAAGAACGCTCTAGACATCCGATAACCTATTGAAAACGCTTGGCTGGGGAACCTGGATTCGAACCAGGACTAACAGGTTAACAGTCCGCTGATATCAACACGCATAGCTGAACTTATGATATTGAAGTCCATTTAAAAACAATACCTAATGCGCTATCATCATCACATACTAGAACATCGCAAACCGCCCCTAATCGGCTAAAATTTGAGACTAAGATGCGACTAACCGACCTACGGATTAGGCAAATTGTCCTTCCCCCCTAAAACTGTGTCCAGCGCACTTTTTATGGGCCATTTCTGAATAGAGTTTCCGGCACTGGCGGGCGCATATTGAGCGCCTGATGCGGGCGAACGTGATTGTACTGTTTTAGCCAGCCGTTGATGACGATTTGAGCCTGCTTTGTCGTTGTGAACCACTCGGCGTTGAGGATCTCGTGGCGCAGAGTTCCATTGAAACGTTCGTTGTATCCGTTCTCCCAGGTTGATCCTGGGTAGGTCCGGATAGGTTTCACGCCAACCCTTTCCAACCAGGTCTGTGTGGCTTCGGAAGCGAATTCCGGACCGTTGTCGCTTCGGACGTGTTCCGGCTTTCCGTGGCGCAGGAATAGCCGGTAGAGAACTTCCAGCACATCGCCGGACCCCATTCTGGTTCGGACCTCCACGGCCAGCGCCTGTCGAGTGTACTCGTCCAGAACGGTCAGCATCTTGTAGCTGCGCGCGTTGCTGAGCTTGTCGTGAACAAAGTCGACACTCCAGACATGGTTCGGATGGGTCGGTCGCAACCGGATGATCGAGCTGTCCTTGTGGTAGAGCCGTCGCTTGTTCTTGTGTCTCTGCGGAAGTTGCAGCCCTTCCTCGCGCCGCTCGCCATTGTCCTCGGACCAATGGCGGATCAATGGCTCGCCGCTCCACTTTCTTGTGGTTCACGCGCCAGCCTTCGATGCGCAGCAACTCAGCGATCATACGGTAGCCGTAGCGCCCATACTTCTTGGCAAGTCGGATGAGCGCCAGCCGCAATGCGTTGTCGCCTTTCGCGATGGCTCGGTACTGCATCGAGCTGCGAGCAAGGCCGATCACATCACAAGTCCGCCGCTCCGAGGTCGCCAGTTTCTGGCGGGTATGAACGACGGCCTGACGAAGCTGGCTGGTCGTCAGGCCCTGGGCTTTAGGTAGTTCAGGCTTTCCTTCAGGATCAGCTTGTCGAGCGCGAGCTCAGCCACGATCTTTTTCAGCCGAACGTTCTCTTTCTCAAGGCCCCGCAGCTCAGACAACTGTGACTTTCCCATGCCACCGAAACGCCTGCGCCAGTTGTAGTACGTTGCGTCACTGACACCGACGCTGCGGCAGGCCGTTCGAACATCACCGCCGTCGGCAAGCTTCAACTCGATCTCACGCAGAAGCTTCAGGATGTCCTCGTCCGAATACCGTTTCCGAGCCATCTCGCGCCTCCCTCTCTTTGGCAACAATAATGGCCCAGTTCTAGGGGGGAAGGACACACAAGTCATGCAAGGAACGCGGACAAGTTCGCTCCGCTTGAGTCTTCAGATTTAGTGAACAGAAGATTCACATTTCAGAGACTAGAAAGAGACTAAGAGGGAGAGAGATCGCATCTAAACATTTGAAAACGCTTGGCTGGGGAACCTGGATTCGAACCAGGACTAACAGAGTCAGAGTCTGCGGGTCTACCGTTAACCTATTCCCCAAAACGCGTGTCGGCGGGGATAGTCGTATCCATCTTGGCCGTCAAGGGGTTGCGCCCTGCCCTGCTTTACAACATGGCGGGTTAGTCAGGTGTTGAACAGGAAGTGCAGCACATCGCCATCGGCAACGCGGTAGGCTTTGCCCTCCGCACGCATCTTGCCAGCTTCCTTGGAGGGCTGCTCGCCCCCCAAAGCCACGTAATCGTCATAGGCGATGGTCTCGGCCCGGATGAAGCCACGTTCGAAATCGCCGTGGATCACGCCGGCCGCCTGGGGCGCCAGGGTGCCGGCCGGGATGGTCCAGGCGCGCGCCTCCTTGGGGCCGGCGGTGAAATAGGTGATCAGGCCCAGCAAGCCGTAACCGGCCGCGATCATTCGGTCGAGACCGGATTGCTCCAGCCCCAGATCGCCGAGAAACTCGGCCCGTTCGGCATCTTCGAGCTGGGCGATCTCCTCCTCGATGGCCGCGGAGATGACCACATGGGCAGCGCCTTCCGCCTCGGCCATCGCGGCCACTTTGGCGGCGTGCTCATTGCCGGTCGCGGCGGCACCTTCCTCGACATTGCAGACATAAAGCACGGGTTTCGAGGTCAGGAGCCCAAGTGTGCGCCAGGTCCTCATATCCTCATCGGCGATCTCGACAGTCCGAGCGGGTTTATCGGCCTCGATCGCGTCCTTCGCCAGCCGCAGCAAACGGTCCTGATCCAACGCCTCCTTGTCGCCGCCACGGGTCTTGCGGGCGAGGTTCTGGAGGCGTTTTTCGATGCTCTCAAGATCGGCTAGCATCAACTCCGTTTCGATCGTGGCGGCGTCCGAAACGGGATCGACCCGGCCATCGACATGGGTGATGTCGTCATCCTCGAAACAGCGCAGCACATGGGCGATGGCGTCCACCTCACGGATGTTCGCGAGGAATTGATTGCCCAGGCCCTCGCCGCGCGAGGCACCTTTGACCAATCCTGCAATATCGACAAATGTCAGGCGGGCGGGGATCACTTCTTTCGAATTGGCAATCCGCGCCAACTCGCCAAGTCGCGAATCGGGAACCGAGACCTCGCCGACATTCGGCTCGATGGTGCAGAATGGAAAGTTCGCTGCCTGCGCCGCCGCAGTGCGCGTCAACGCGTTGAAGAGCGTCGATTTCCCGATATTCGGCAGCCCCACGATGCCACAGCGAAAACCCATTCCATCACCTCCCGCATTCAAGAGCCGCCCGATGGCATGCCAGGGCGCGGGGGTCAAGAGGCGAGGCGGGGCTGCGCCTCACCGACCCTCACGAAACGTCACGCAAACTGGATCTGAAGTGACCCCCTATGGTTATTGATTTGCAAAGAGAATCCGCAACCGTCGAGGCACGGGGGAAAGCGCAGCAAGGAGATAGACATGACGGAATTGCGGGTCACGGTGACCAATACTTCGAACACGGGCGGGACATTCCTGACCCCGTTTTACTTCGGATTTCACGATGGCGGCTTCGACCTGTTCGAAGCAGGCGAGGAAGCCTCGGCGGGGCTGGAGCAATTGGCCGAAGACGGCTCGCCCATGGGACTGGCGATGGAGCGCGAGATGGTCTCGCCCGGCAGTCAGGGCCTGGTGGTCACCGGCGCAGGCGGCCCGTTTGCGACGGGCGAGGTGACAGCCGCAACCATCGAAGTGGATGCCACGCTGAACACCCATCTGGCCTATGCCGCGATGCTGCTGCCCTCAAACGACGCGTTCGTCGGCAATGACGAGGCGCTGCGCCTCTTCTCGGACAGCGGGCGGTTTCTCGGCGCGCAGACCGTCACCATCCAAGGCACGGATGTCTATGACGCGGGCACCGAGCTCAACACCGAAGAAGACGCTGCCTTCATCAACCAGACAGCGCCCAATACGGGTCTGGATGAGAACGATGTCGTACGGCTGCATGGCGGGTTCAATGGCTCCGAAGGCAATCCCGACGGCACGTTCGGGTTTGATACCGTGGGTGCGGCGGAGGCCGGCCTGACCTCGGGCGAGCAGATTATCCTGGGCGGCGCCAACGCCTTCGGTGCCGAAATCACCGAGGCGGCCGACTTCACCCGCGAGGGCGCCCAGATTGCCGAGTTACACATCAACACAGTCCTGCGGCGCGAGGGCACAGACGGTACAGATATTATCGTTGGCCTTCGCGATGACGATCTGATCAACGCGGGCGCAGGCAACGATGTGCTGCTCGGCGGTTCTGGTTTCGACGTTCTGAATGGCGAGGACGGGATCGACTTCATCCTCGGCGGCAATGGCAATGACGAGGTGAACGGCGGCGCGGGAGACGACTTTGCCCGCGGTGGCAACGGCAATGACCGGGTGGATGGCGGCGAAGGCGACGACAGGTTGGGCGGCAATTCAGGCGATGACCAAATCGGCGGCGGCGCCGGCGACGACTTCATCGCGGGCGGTCGCGGCGACGACCTGATCGTCGGCGGCCTGGGCGACGATGTGGTCAGCGGCGGCCTGGGCGACGACACATTCGTCTTTGCTTCGGGCGACGGCGAAGACACGGTCCGCTGGTTCAACAAACGCGGCGACGACACGCTGGTCCTGTCGATCGCGGGCATCGACGATTTCGAGGATGTGCTGGAGGCAGCCACGCAGGAGCGCTTTGGCACCCAACTCGATTTCGGCGAGGAAGGCAGCATCTTCCTGCGCGGCACGCGACTGGAAGCATTGGACGAGGATGACTTCATCTTCGTGCCGGACGAGCTGCTGGCCTGATTATCACATACATATCGGGCGGTCGGGCCCCCGGGCCCGTCCGCCTATTTCGAAAACCGGGCGAGCAAACGCTCGAGCGGGTTGAGCGCAGGCTCAGGCGTCTCGACATCCTCGGCCTCGGCCTTTTCGGGGGTCTCAGGGCGTGTCTTACGCGGCGGGTTCAGGCGCAGGGCAACCGCGTTCTGGAAGCCCGCATGATCCCCTTCCGCCAGCTTGGCGGCACCATCGCCGATGCCCACAATCAGAGGCGCCAGCCAGTTCTCATCCACCTTGGCAAAGTCGTGGAGGACATAACCCGGCACCTTGGCCTTATCACCCGGGTGACCGACGCCCAGGCGCACCCGCGCGTAATCCGGCCCGATATGCTGATGCAGCGAACGCAGGCCATTATGCCCGGCATGTCCGCCCCCCTGCTTCACACGGCATTTGCCTGGTGCGAGGTCGATCTCGTCATGGAAGACCGTCACATCGCCGGGATCGAGTTTGTAGAACCGCAGCACCTCGCCCACCGACTGACCGGAAAGGTTCATGAAGGTATGCGGCTTCAGCAGCAGCACCTTGTCGCTGCCCAGGCGCCCCTCGGCAATCTCACCCTGAAACTTCGCGCGCCATGGGGAGAACCCAGCCCGCGCGATCTCGTCCACGGCCATCCAGCCGATATTGTGCCGGTTGCGGGCATATTTTGCACCGGGATTGCCGAGACCCACAAAGAGCTGCATGGCGCCCCCGATGCCCGCAGGCTCAGCCTTTGTTGTGTTCGCGAATCTGCTTGGCCGCAGCCTGGTCGAAGGCCACACCCTTATCCGCCAGCATCTTGTCGAGCGAGCCGTCCAGCGTCATCTCGGTCACGATATCGCAGCCGCCGACGAATTCACCCTTCACGTAAAGCTGTGGCGTCGTCGGCCAGTCCGAGAAGTCCTTGATCCCCTGGCGCATCTCGTCGCTTTCCAAGATGTTCACATCCTTATAGGCGATGCCCATGAAGCCCAGGATCTGGCTGACCCGGCTGGAGAAGCCGCATTGCGGCATCGTCGCCGTGCCCTTCATGAACAACACCACGTCGTTGCTGTCGACGTGATCCTTGATCACGGCCTGGGCTGCGGAAGTGTCCATCTTTTCAACTCCTTGAACGGTCGAGACGAGGTGTCTGGGCCGGTTATCCGGCAAAATCAGTCGGGCGCGCTGGTTTGCAGTGCCATGGCGTGCAGCGGCGCGCCGGGGCCGTGCAGGATGCTCTCCAGCGCCTTGTTGACCAGGCGCTGCTGCTGCACCCGGTTCAGCCCGCGAAACTCCTCGGCCACCACGTTGACGGCATAGTGGTTCTGGTCGCCCGCCGTATCGACCACCTGGATTTTCGCCCCAGGCAGGCTTTCGGCGATCAGGCGCTCAATTTCGCTGGCGGCAACGGGCATTTATTGGCACTCCTGCGTGTCGGTTACGCATGTAGCCTCGCAGCAAGCAGGTTGCAAGGCAAGCGAAGGAGGGTGGCGATGACAACCGTTGGCGAACAGTTGGTCCATTGGCTGGAAGCCTTCGGGGTGGAGACCGTGTTTGGCATTCCGGGCGTCCACACGGTCGAGATGTATCGCGGGTTGGCACGCTCGGACATCCGCCACCTGACACCCCGTCACGAACAGGGCGCCGGCTTCATGGCCGACGGGTATTGGCGCGCGACAGGCAAGATCGCGGCCTGTTTCGTGATCACCGGGCCGGGGCTGACCAACATTCTGACCGCTATGGCCCAGGCCCATGCCGACAGCGTGCCGATGCTTGTGGTCAGCTCGGTCAACCGCACCTCCGCACTGGGAATGGGCGCGGGCGATCTGCACGAGATCGCCAATCAGGGGCTGATCGCGGCCCAGGCCTCGGCCTTTTCCATGACGCTCAGCGACCCGGCGCAATTGGGGCCCACTTTGGCCCGTGCTTGGGCCGTCTTTCAATGTGCGAGGCCCCGCCCGGTGCATATCGAGATCCCGGTAGATATGTTCTCGATGCCCGCAGTGGGAGATGTCTCCCCGCCAGTGAAGCATGTGCCACCCGCCCCGCCCGAAAACACCATGGCCCGCGCGGCGGAGGCACTGGTCGCTGCGACGACCCCGATGATCCTTGCTGGCGGTGGTGCGGTGGGCGCCGATATTCAACTGCTGGCCGAGCGTCTAGGCGCGCCCGTCGTAATGACCACCAATGCGCGCGGTCTGATGCCCATGGATCACCCGCTGGCGGTTCCCTGCAGTCCCAGCCTGCAAGCCGTGCGCAACCTCGCGCAGCAGGCAGACGTGGTGCTGGCGCTCGGCACCGAATTCGGACGCACAGATTACGACATGTACGATCGGGCCGCGTTCGAGATCCCGGGCATCCTGATCCGGGCCGAGATCGATGCCGAACAGATGACCCGGGGGGCAACACCCGCCATTTCCCTTCCGGGAGATGCGGGCCTGACGGCGAGCGCCCTGACCAAGCTGATACCTACGGGCAAGACGACCGACGGCGCCCGCGCGCTGGCGACGCGCGACGCTGCCGAGCAGGAAATAGGCGCCACCTATCGCGCGATCAAGGGCTTTCTGGAGACGATCCGCGACACGCTTCCCGAAGCGCCGATTGTCAGTGATTCGACCCAGGCGGCCTATGCCGGCAATCTGTTCTTCGCCGCAAACGCCCCGCGGCGCTGGTTTAACGCGGCCACCGGATATGGCGCGCTGGGATACGGACTGCCGGCCGCGATTGGTGCGGCCCATGCGCTGGACCAGCCCGTGATCTGCATCGCGGGAGATGGCGGGCTGCAATTCTCGCTGGCCGAGCTTGGCCTGGCGGTCGAGGAGACAATGCCCTTGATCCTGATCGTCTGGGACAACAAGGGCTATGGCGAGATCAAATCCTACATGATCGAAAATCAGATCACCCCGGTCGGCGTCGATCTCCACACCCCTGATTTCGGCCTGATCGCCCAAGCTTATGGCGCCGCTACCGCCCGGGTCGAGGCGTTGCAGGCCCTGCCCGACCTGCTGCGGGAAGCGGTCGGACGCCAAGGCCCGACCGTCCTGGTAATGGATGAGGCCGTGGTGCTGGGCGCCTAGCTGCCCGCGATTCGGCTGAGGATCTCGGTCGTGTTGCGCGAGAGATCCGGGGTGGAGAGCACCCGCGAGATTTCGGCCTGCATCAGCGCCTGGCGGTCCGGATCATAGCGGCGCCATGTTTCGAAGCATCCGGCAATCCGGGCTGTGGTCTGCGGATTGACCGGATCCAGTTTGATCAACCAATCGGCCAAGAGGGCATAGCCTGCGCCGTCCTTCACATGGAACCCGGTTGGGTTCGCCATCGCAAAGACCGCGATCACGCTGCGGAAGCGGTTGGGGTTCTTCCAGTCGAAATCGGCGTGATCTGTCAGCGTCTCGACCCGCGCCACGGCGCCCGGCTGCGGATTGCTCGCCTGCAGGCTGAACCATTTGTCCAGCACCAGCGGATCATGGCGCCATTGGGCGTGGAAGCGCGCCAGCGCATCCTCCCGCCCCGGAGCGGCATGACGAACCAACAGCGCGAGGGCCCCGAACTGATCGGTCATATTTCCGGCCTCGTCGAACTGGGTCTGCGCGATCGAAGCCCCATGCCCGCCCGACATCAGGAGGCCGAGCGAGCAGTCCCGCAGGGCGCGCATACCGGCGCTTTCGGCGTCGGGCGAGTACGCACCCGGCACCTGCATCAACTCGTAGGTCGCTGCCAGCGGCCCGGCCAGCCCCTTACCCAGTGCGCGGCGCATGGTGGTCAGGGCCGTATGGATCGCATCCGGGTCGGCATAGCCGCCATTGGCCGCAATCTCGCCTGCCAGTTCATCCTCCCCCGGCAGGTCCAGCGCCAATGCGCGGAAGGCGGGATCCAGCGTCTGATCCTCCAGCAGATTGCCGAAACCTTCGATCCAAGCGGCGGGCACCTCGGTCTCGCCCGCCAGCAAGGCAAAGGCGATCCGTTGGGCGTATTGGCGCCCAGCCTCCCACCGGTTGAAGGGATCGGTGTCGTGGCCCAGCAGCACCGCCAGCGCCGCCTCGTCGCGGGCATGATTCAGCACCACGGGCGCCGAAAAACCCCGGAGCAGCGAGGCGACAGGACGTTCCGGCAACCCTTCGAACGCGAAGCTCTGCCTGGCTTCGGTCAGCAGCAGGGTTTGGCTTTCGACCAATTCCGCCCCGTCGGAGCCGAGCAGACCGGCGACCACCGGGATCATCTGCGGCAGCTTATCGGTCTGACCCGGCGTCGCGGGCGTCTCCTGCGCCAGGGTCAGGGTATAAGTGCCATCGGCAAATTCTTCCTCGACCGTCACGACGGGCGTCCCGGCCTGGCCCCACCACCGGGCAAAATGGGTCAGATCGATCTCGCATGCATCCTCGAAGCACTGACGGAACTGTTCGATCGTGCAGGCCTGGCCGTCATGGCGCTTGAAATAGAGATCCAGCGCACGGCGATACCCCTCCGCACCGACCAGAAGGTGCAACATGCGGATGACCTCGGCACCTTTTTCGTAGACGGTCGCTGTATAGAAGTTGTTGATCTCGACATATTCCTCCGGTCGGACAGGATGGGCCAGCGGGCCCTGATCCTCACGGAACTGCCGGGCGCGGAGCTGCTTCACATCCTGGATCCGCTGCACCGGCGCCGAGCGTTCATCGGCGCTGAAGCACTGATCGCGAAAGACCGTCAGCCCCTCCTTCAGGCAGAGCTGGAACCAATCGCGGCAGGTGATGCGGTTGCCTGTCCAGTTATGGAAATATTCGTGCGCAACGATGCTTTCGATCAGTTCGTAGTCGCGGTCGGTCGCCGTCTCCGGGCTCGCCAGCACATATTTGGAGTTGAAGATGTTCAACCCCTTGTTCTCCATCGCGCCCATGTTGAAGTCGTCGACCGCCACGATCTGGAAGATGTCGAGATCGTATTCGCAGCCATAGGCCTGCTCGTCCCACCGCATCGAGCGGATCAGACTGTCCATCGCATAGGCGCATTTGCCCTCATCGCCCAGACGCACCCAGACCCGCAAATCGACCAGCTTGCCAGAGATAGTGGTGAAAGAGGCATCAAAGCTGACCAAATCGCCTGCAACCAGCGCGAACAGATAGGCGGGCTTGGGATGGGGATCATGCCATTCGGCGAAGTGGCGGCCATCCTCCAACGCGCCGCTCTCGCCCGGATTGCCGTTGGACAACAGCACCGGCACGTTGTCCGGCGCTTCGATCCGCACGGTGAACGGCGCCATTACATCGGGCCGGTCCGGGTAATAGGTGATCTTGCGAAAGCCCTCCGCCTCGCATTGGGTGCAGTACATGCCCTTGGAGAGATAGAGGCCCTCCAATTCGGTATTCGCCCCGGGATCGATCTCGGTCTCGCAGGTCCAGACGAAGCGTTGGGGCAAGGCGCCCGCCACCGTCAGCCCCTCGCCTGTCACTTCCGGCTCGACCGGCGCGCCATCGATGGCGCAGCCCCGCAGGGTCAGCTTGCGGCCATGAAGTGTCAGCGGCGCCGGGGGCTTGCCGGTGTTGCGCGAAAATACGATGCGCGACTTGACCAGGGTCGCCTTCGGGTCGAGGTCGAAGACTAGGCTAACCTCCTCCACCCACCAGTCGGGCTCGGCATAATCGGCGAGCAGCGTCGGCGTTTGTCCGGGGCTCGTATCGGTGCGCATCGGGTTCTCCTGCTGTGCGGGCGATCCCATCCACATAACGTGGCAGAAGCGCCCTTCCTAGAGGCCAATCCATTCGCTAGAAGCAGGGCGGCAGATCGGGGAGAGACAGCCCATGGCGCGCGCCGTTGGCAAGACAAAGAAATCCGCGGCGAACCCCGGGCGGCGACGCAAGGCCGCGCCGAAGGACACGCGCCCCTGGGCGTTCTGGACATTGGCGATGCTGATCGTCTTGCTGCTGATCCGTCTCGCGGTCAACGCCGCCGAACTGGTGCCGGTGCATTTCGACGAAGCGCAATACTGGGCCTATGGCCAAGAACTGGCCTGGGGGTACTTCTCGAAACCCCCGCTGGTCGGCGCAGTGATCCGACTGACGACCGAAGCGCTTGGCGACAGTCTGTTCGCGCTGCGCCTTGCCAGCCCCATCGCCCATGCGCTGATCGCATGGCTGATCTTTCTGATTGCCCGGCGGCTGCTTGACGGGGCGACGGGATTTTGGGCGGCGATGCTTTATACCATGGCGCCGGGGGTGGGTGTCTCGGCCATGATCGTCTCGACCGATCCGATCATGATGGTGTTCTGGGCGCTGGCGCTTTGGGCCTTCGTCCGGGCGGAGCAGGCTTCGGGGACCGGTGCCGGTCGCTGGTGGATCGTGATGGGGGCCGCCATCGGGCTTGGCATGCTGGCCAAATACACCATGCTGGGCTTTGTTGCGGGCGTGGCAGGATATCTCCTGTTCTCCGCCGAAAAACGCGACTGGAAGGGACTTGGCGTCGCGGCTTTCGCGGCCCTTGTTGTCTTCGCGCCGAATTTGATCTGGAATGCCGAGAACAGCTTCGCCACCGTGACCCATGTGGCCGAGGATGCAACCCCTGCGGGCTCGCGTCTGAACCCAGGCAAATTGGCCGAGTTTCTGGGCGCACAGCTTGGGGTGATCGGGATCGTCGCGTTCCTGGGGGTCCTCTGGGCCTTCTGGCGGCGGCGTATCTGGTTGGACCAGCCCGCGATGCGGCTGATCGCCTGGCAGGTCGGGCCGCTTCTGGGCGCGATGATCGTGCTGAGCTTTCTGACCCGCGCGCAGCCGAACTGGGCCGCACCCGCTTATATCGGGGGCGTGATTCTGGCCGCGCGCTGGCTGCTGACACGGCAGTGGCAGCGGGCAATGCTGTGGGGTCAGGGCGCGCTTGGCCTTGTTGCGGTGGCGCTGGTCTGGGGTCTGGCGTTGCTCTACTCTGCCTCGCCCGACTGGCCGCGCGCCTATGACCCGTTCAAAAAGATGCGCATTGCCGAGCCGTTTTGCGAACGCGCCCTGGCCGCGATGTCCGAGGAAGGGGCGGAAATTCTGCTCTCGAACGACCGCCGGCGTCTGTCGGAATGCATGTTCCTGGGCGGGCTCGGCTGGGACGAAATCGCCGTCTGGAACCCGGACCAGTTGATCGACAATCACCACGAGCTGGTCGCCACGCTCTATCCTGGCGATGAGCGGGTCATGTTGATGGCGGTCTTTGGCGGCGCTGACGAAATCACCCCTCGCTTCGCCGATGCACGAGAGGTCGAGACCGGAACCTTCCGCACCCATTCCGACCGCGAGATCGGTTTCAGCCTTTGGGTGGTGGAGGGGTTTGAGAGCTACTGAGACCGGTCAGTCAGTGTGAATTTCGGCGCCGCCACCCGTTCTCGCAACAAGTCGAGCAGGGCGGGGCTGAACACCTCCAACATGCCCTCATACTGCGCCAGGCAATGCACGATGAAGGCCGCGTCCGTCTCGAAGGCGTGCGAGGGGGTATAGGCATTCGTGACCCCGCCGGCACCGGGATAGGCCCCGCCGGGATGGCTGAACATATCGATGCCCGCGATCACCAGCCGCTCTGGCGCCAGGGCCACGGCTGTTGCCAGCATATAGGCGCCCGTGGTTGGCCGGGCCGCACCTTCGATGGCGGGCAGCACGGAGGCGGCAACCTCCTCCACCACACAATAAGTGGTCGGTCCGTGCCAGAATTCGAACAGGCGGCAGGCGAGCAACGCGTCCTCTTTCCGGCGGGTTGCCACACCCAGCGGAACCCGGCCCAGCTTGCGCATCGCCCGTTTGACACCGGGAAAGACCATATCGGGCCGTGTGAGAAACCCCTTGGCGCGCCAGTCGTGATTAACTCGGAAGAGCGCGTCTTGCCCAATCTCCTCCAGCGCGGGCGCGGCACTGGTGGGACCGTTGCCAAGGCAAAGGATCGTCTGCGGAGCGCCCAACCGATGACGCAAGGCATCAAGGCTGTCGAGCCGGGTCGCGAATCCGCCGAGGAGACTGGACCGCGGCAGGTGGCTCGCCAGTTTCTCTAGCGACCAGGCCGGCACCCGCTCCACTCCGATGGACTGGATCAGCAAATTCGCCAGCGCGTCGGAGGTTTGCACCCGCATATCAGCATCGGCCACGTGGCTGAGCGGGCGCGGATCGATGTATCCCCGACTGCTGATGCCAAATACGGGAACACCGCGACGGATCGCGCCCTGGGCCAGACGTGACATCTTGCCCGGCAGATCCGCCTGATCGACCACCAGCGCCGCGCGAGCGCGCAGGGTGGTCAAAGTCGGCTGTATCAGCAGATCCAGAGGCAAGGGCGGGCGGTGGGTGGCGCCAACCCCATCGCCGGTGAGAAAAATTACCGAAATCCGAACCCTGCCATCGCCAAGCGCGGTCAAAACCGGACCGATCCGGCGCAGCGCCTCGCCATCGGGTGCGATCACCAGCACCGCATCTTCGGCCGGGCGCGACCCGTCTGCAAGCCAGCGCTTGAAAGCGTTCAGTGCCATTGGTCCGAGATGTCGCCGGTTTCCAGAAACTCCGCAATCGCCATCGCGCCGCGCCGCGAGGCCGGGGTCTCGCTCTGCGCAAAGTTCCGGTCGCGGGCTTCGGTCTGAATTGCACGGTACTCCTCAAAGCCACTCAGCGCGGCTTGCAGTGCCCCCGGCAGGTCCGCCACATCGCGCACCACCGGACCGAAGGACCACGAGCGATAGGCCGGATCACCCTGGTATTCCACTCCGAACGGGTCGAGGAACACACAAGGTCGCGGCTGGTTGATGAATTCGTAGATCTGGCTGGAGAGGTCGCCCAGATAGAGATCCGCCGCCTTCAGATAAGTCATATCGACCGAGGCTCGGCTGCCCGTGTCGATCAGCACCCGGTCGGTCGAGCGATAGCGCGAAGGCAGCCGCGCGCCTCGGCTCCACGAGCGTTGGAACAGCAGCACATGGGGCGCAAAGATCAGGTTGTAATCCGGACTGTCATAGAAAAAGTCCAGCACATCCACGCCGAATTTGTGCCAGCAGGTCGCCTTGCGGTTCTGCGTCGGATTGAACAACACAGTCGGTTTATCATTCGCAAACAACGGCTTGTCGGGTGTGATGCCCGAGAGTTCGAATTTCGGATACCCGGTTATCGCATAGCGCGCATTGGCAAAACGTCCGAGCTTCAACAGCTCCTCCGCAATCCGGATTCCTGGCAGCAAAGCCAGGTCGAACTGGTCGATGCGCGGGTCGAACATGCCCACCGCCTGGTGATAGCCATCCCCAGCCCCGTGACCTGTGAAGATCAATTTCAATCCGGCGGTCCGCGCATCCTCACGCAGGCTGAGGCTGGTCATCTCCGGCACCACAAGCGCGTCCAGGCTGGCGAAGCGCGCTATATTGGCCTTCTGCACCGCCAACTTGCGGTAAAAGGCAACCTTGCGGACCAACGGGTCGATCAGCCGGGCGTGAAGCGGCACATGCAAGCGCTCGATCCGGCATTCGTGACCGGGATAGAGCGCGGCAATCTCCGCACAAAACGCCTCCTCCGCCCGGCTCGAACAGAGCAGGCTCACCTGCCACCCCGGCCGCGCCAGCGACAGCGCAAAGGCATAGGGCGCCACATGAGGCACCTGATGCGGCGCATAGTGATTGAGTAGAAACCCGACCCGCATCTGGACCCTCGCCACCTTCGAACCAGCAGGCGAGCCCGCTAATCGGGCGCTCTCTAACCGGTTTCCCGGGAGCCGTCAAAACCGGCCCCGAGAACCGACGCCGCGCGCCTCTGGTTTTGTCGGACGAGCCAGCACAGAACCGACCTGATCTGCCAAGCGGCACCAGGCGGGGGACGTTGAAGCCACCAGACTGTCCCGGCCTTCCTCGCAGCCGCGAAAGCGGCGCGTTGCCGTGCTCTCTTGTTTTCAGGGTCTATCCCCGGATATCAACGCGCAGAGGGATGGGGGCCCGACCACCCGCAGAAACGACGAACCAGAATGAAAGCCGCGCAAGGATGGAGCTGCAATCCGTGCTGACAACGACACCGACCGATCCGGGACAAGCCTCGCGGCCGGGAACGTTCGCGACACTGACCGAGGCGCTGGATTACGCGGCGGCTGGCCGGTCGGGCATGAACTTCTATGGGCCGCGCGGAGATCTGGCCGAAGTGCTGAGCTATGCCGACCTGGCGGAGCAAGGGCGCGAAACCGGCGGGCGGCTGTTGGCGCGTGGGCTGGAACCGGGAGACCGCGTCGGCTTGATTGCCGAGACCGAGGCGGATTTCGTACGCGCATTCATGGGCTGCCTCTTCGCGCGACTGATCCCCTGCCCCATGCCGCTTCCCGCAGCGTTTGGTGCGAAAGGCGCCTATGGGGGGCAGCTCCAGCGGATCGCGGCGGTCGCGGATGTGTCGGCCGTAATTGCACCGGAGGCCTATCTAGACTGGGTGCGCCCGCCTTTGACAGAACCTGGTACGGCATCTTCGCTGCTGTTCATCGGCCCGCTCGGCAGCCTGGCCGATCTGACCCCGCAAGACATCGCAAACGAACATCCGGACCCCGAGGCCACGGCCTATCTGCAATTCTCCTCGGGCACGACGCAGGCGCCCAAGGGGATCGCGATCAGCCACCGCGCGATGATGGCCAATATCATCGGAATGGTCCGTGATGCACTGAAAATCGACGGGCGCGACCGTGGCGTGAGTTGGCTGCCATTTTATCACGATATGGGCCTGGTCGGCTGCATGCTGCTGCCGATCGGCGCGCAGATGTCGATCGACTATCTTGCCACCCGCGATTTCATCCGTCGCCCGGGCCTTTGGCCGACGATGATCAGCCGGGCGGGCGCGACGATGAGCTATGCCCCCTCCTTCGGCTACGAGTTGGCCGCCAAACGCGGACGCTCGGTAGAGGGGCTCGACCTCAGCCGCTGGCGCATCGCCGGGATCGGTGGCGACATGATCAAGGTCGCCAATCTGAACGAGTTTACCAGCACCTTTGCCCCGCATGGCTTCGACGCCAGCAGTTTTCTGCCGAGCTATGGCATGGCGGAGGTCTCGCTGGGGCTTACCTTCTCGGCACTCGGCAGCGGCTGCCGCTCGCATCGGCTGGACCTCGATCAGCTCGATCGCGGAAAGGCGGTGAAAGCAAACACTGGCCGCGCCCGAGATTTCGCGATTTGCGGCACTGCTTTGCCCGGGCACGAGGTCGAGGTGCGCGACCCGAGCGGCGCCGCGCTGCCAGAAGGCAAAGTCGGCAAGGTTTTCGCCCGCGGGCCCAGCATCATGCAAGGCTACTTCAACAATCCCGATTCGACGGCAGAGGTTCTGGATCAGGCCGGATGGCTCGACACCGGCGATCTCGGCTCGTTCGTCGACGGGGAACTGGTTCTGACCGGCCGGGCGAAAGATCTGATCATCGTCAACGGGCGTAATATCTGGCCGCAGGATATCGAATGGACTCTGGAACACCGCGTCGCCGGCGCGCGCGAAGGTGGGGTCGTCGCCTTTGGCGGTGCCGAGGATGATGGCGATGGTCGCGAGGAGGAGGTGACGATCGTCATCGAGTGCCGTACCTCGCAACCCGACGGGCGCGAGGCACTGAAGACCGAGGCCGATGCCCTGGTGCGCGAGATCCACGGTGTCAGTCCGCGCGTCGCCTTGTCCAAGCCAGGACTGCTGCCGCGCACCTCCTCCGGCAAACTCAGCCGGGCCAAAGCCCGCGACATGTTTCTGGCGGGGAGCTTCGACGGGTGAAGCCGTTGGCCGCCGTCACCGGCGGGACCGGCTTTCTGGGCCGCCATGTACTGACAGCTCTGACCGAAGCCGGTTGGCGCCTGCGCCTGCTGGTCCGCAGCGACCCTGATTTGGAGGCTGGCGAGTGCCCGGTAGACCTAATCCCCGGCGATCTTTCGGACGACAACGCGCTACGGGCGCTCTGCCAAGGCGCGGACGCGGTAATCCACATCGCGGGAGCCATCAAAGGACGTACGCGCGCCGATTTCATGCAGGTGAACGAGGCCGGTACGCGTGCGGTTGCATCGGCCTGGAGGGCCGGCGGCGTATCGCAATCGCGATTTGTGCTTCTCTCCTCGCTTGCGGCGCGAGAACCTGGCCTGTCGTATTATGCCGCCTCGAAGGCCGCAGCGGAGGTCGCCGCGCGCCAGACTGGAGACGCTGGCCGCATCGTGATCCTGCGCCCCTCCGCCATCTATGGCCCCGGCGACCGCGAGACCTTGGCGGTTTTCAAGGCCGCTCGCCTGCCAGTGCATCCGTTGCTGAATGGGCCGGAGGCGCGACTGACCCTCATCCACGTGCGCGATGTTGCCCGGGCAGTCAGCCTTGCCGCCGATGGCACGCTGCCGACCGGGTGTTTCGAACTGACCGATGCAACGACCGGCGGCTATCGCTGGGCGGACGTGGTCGGCACCGCATGCGCCGCCGTAGGGCGCAGCCGCCGCGCCTTCCGCGTGCCGTCCATGGCACTGCGCGGTGTCGGCAAACTGGGAGATCTGGGTGCAGCGCTGACTGGTTCGGCCGAGATGGTCACGTCACAAAAAACCCGCGAAATTCTACATTCCGATTGGTCGTCTTTGCCTGAAGAACAGCCCCCATCTCACCTCTGGCGCGCGGAAATTCCACTCGATGAAGGCTTTTCGAGCACGGTATCCTGGTACCGCGATGCGGGTTGGTTGCCACGCGAGACTTGATTTTGTGCACCGCAAAACCCATCTGCCGCCTCTGAACAAGCGGTTTTCGGCTTAATTGGAAATATTGTGACAGCGATGTGAAGTTCTAACAAAAAAAGAAGGTCGCAATCGCTGAAGAATTGTAACATTGTCCGCGAACTCAAGTAGATGGGGGCCAGAGTGACCCACGCAGTGCTGTTAAGCGCGGGTCAGGGGCGGCGTTTGTCGCCGCTGACTGACCAAAAGCCAAAATGCCTGATCGGGGTTGGTGGCCGCACCATTCTCGAATGGCAGTTGCATGCGTTGAGCGCTTGCGGGATCCGCGATGTGACCGTCGTGACTGGGTTCGAAGGGCACACCATCGACGCCGCGCTCAAGACCATTAGCGTACCGCTGAACGCGGAATGTCTCTACAACCCCTTCTATGCCGTTGCCGACAATATCGGGTCCTGCTGGGCGGCCCGCGATCTGATCGGCGAGGACACCCTGCTGATCAACGGCGACACGTTGTTCGATCCGCGCATCCTTGCGCGGGTGCTCGACAAGGCAGCGGCGCCGATCTCGGTCACGATCGACCGCAAGGGCGCCTATGACAGCGACGACATGAAGGTACAGTTGGACGGCGCGCACCTGCGTCGGATCGGCAAGAAGCTAACCGGCACGATCGATGGCGAATCCATCGGGATGCTGCGCTTCCGTGGCGAGGGCGGCGCGAAATTCGTGGCACGCATGGCGCATCTGCTGCGCGACCCGGCTGCATTGAAGGTCTGGTATCTCTCCATCATCGACGATCTGGCAGCGGACGACATCGTCGGCACGGTGTCTATCGAGGGCCTGCCGTGGGCCGAGGTCGATTTCCCGCATGATCTGCCCTCGGCCGCCGAGCAGGTGGACGCGTTCGACTGGAGCAATGCCCCCTCCCCCGACCTTCAGGCCGCGCGGGCTGGTGGAGAGCGCCGCACATGAGCGCGCCGGACGTGCAAGGCCGTGTGCTGGAGTTGCTTGCAGCACGGGCGAAGACCACCGGGACGCTGGGTCCGGACACGAAGATCATGGCTGAGACCAATCTCGACTCGGTCAGCGTGATGGATTTCGTGCTGGAGCTCGAAGACGAATTCGACGTGACGGTACCGCTGAACAGAATGGCCGAGATCGAAACCGTGGCCGATCTGGCCGGGGCGATCGAAACGCTGATGAACGACAACTGAAAAGATCTGCTCAGGCAGGCGGGCGAAAAGAAAAGGTAACGAGAGACATGGGTATCAAAGACAGGATCGCCGCGACAGGCGCGGCATTCGGGGCGCTCAAAGCCATGGGCCGCGACCCGAGTTCGCTGAAGTTCGAGACGATCTCTTCCCCGACCGAGGCGCGGCTGGAAGGTCGACCAATCACTCTCTTCGGCACCAACAACTATCTGGGCCTGACATTCGACCCCGGCTGCGTGCAGGCAGCGGCGGACGCGACCTTCGCGCAGGGTGCTGGCACCACGGGCTCGCGCATCGCCAATGGCAGCTATGGCGGGCATAATGCGCTGGAGACCGAGATTGCGCGGTTTTACGGCAAGCGCGGTGCCATGGTGTTCTCGACCGGCTATGTCGCGAATATCGGCATGATCTCGGTGCTGGGCGGCCAGGGCGATCACCTGCTGATCGATGCGGACAGCCATGCCTCGATCTATGACGGCTGCAAGATGTCGGACGCCGAGATCATCCGCTTTCGCCACAACTCGCCCGAAAGCCTGGCGAAGCGCCTGGAGCGTCTGAAAGGCACCCCCGGCGATAAAACGGTGATTGTCGAAGGCATCTACTCGATGCTGGGCGACAGCGCGCCAATCGACGAATTCGCCGCAGTGACCCGCGAGGCGGGGGACGATGTGTTCCTGATGGTGGACGAGGCGCATTCGCTGGGTGTCTATGGCGCCACGGGCCGCGGCAAGGCGCAGGCCGATGGGGTCGAGGCCGATTGCGATTTCATCGTCGGCACCTTCTCGAAAAGCGTTGGCACAACCGGTGGATATTGCGTCTCCGACCTGGAAGGCTTCGACGCGCTACGGATGCTGTCGCGCCCCTATATGTTCACAGCCTCGATGACCCCCAGCGCGATTGCGACCGCACGCGCGGCCTTCGAGATCATGGCCGCCGGGCGCGGCCACAAGGAGCGGCTGTGGAAAAACGCCAATCATCTCTACAGCGGCGCGCAAAGCCTCGGTTTCCAGACCGGGCCGGAGGTCAGCCCCGTTGTCGCCGTCATCCTGCCGGAACCGCAGGTAGCCGTCGCGCTTTGGAACCGTCTGATCGACGAGGGGATCTACACCAATATCGCGATCCCGCCAGCGACGCCGAATGCCCTCTCTCTGCTGCGTGTGTCGGTGTCGGCCGCGCATGAGCCGGACCAGATCGACCATGCGCTGGATGTTCTAGCGAGCGTTGGTGCCGAACTGGGCATCATCGATGGCGCGACGCCTATCAAGAAAAAGGTGGGGGCGGCATCGCTGCGCGTGATCAGCGGAGGCGCTTCTGCCAAAGCAGCCGGATCAGAACAACCGGTGCGGCGAGCCAAGGGACGCGCCGCTCCCACGGCCTGAGTTCCACCGGGCGGCCCGTGTGCCGCTCGACCTTGGACAGCGCATAGGCGATCCCACCCCGAAACGTCGCTGCGGCCTTTATCAGCCGCGCAAGGTTCAGAGGCTTGCCCACGAGGCGGCGCAGGCGCCAGGCCCGTGCCGCCCGCGCCTTTTCGGCGGTGTCCGTCACCTTCGGTGCGATCAGCGCCTCGTAGAGCTCCTTATAGAGCGGGTGCGCCCGGTCCACGATCTCCGTCATTCTGCCCTGCCCTTCGACCCGCAACTCCGCCCCATAGGTGTGGGCGAACAGGGTTTTCCATGTGTCCTCCGCCCCGCCAGGGTCCGCCAGATGGCGCGCCCACCAGGCGGCGGTCTCGTGAGCCTCCACCAATGCGGCGATGATGCGCGCGCGTGCCGCGTTATCGCGCGCATGAACCACAAGCGCAGGCTGGCAGAACCGGGCCCAGAGCGTGGTGTCCCAGCTTTGCCGACGCATCCGGTGACGAAATACTTCCAGCCGCATCACTGCCACTTTGGCCGCAGACCCGCCCGGGCCCACCTCCTCGAAATAGACATTGGGCGGCAGCAGGCGGTTGAAGAACGCCGACGGGCCATGCCCGTGATAGGCCGCATCGCTTTCGGTCAGGACATAGAAATCCATCAGACCCGGCGCCTCACGGTCTCGCAACATGTTGCCGTAGAACACGACGCCCAACACACCGGGGTGCGCGGCCAATATTGCAGCCATCTCGGCGGCATCCTGCCCCGGTGCCCGGTCGGCTGCCGCCTCGATCAGCTTGACATAGGGCGGCGCTGCACCCGGGTCGCTCAAGAGGGATCGCTCATCCGCTCAATCGCTTCATCGGCCCGCCTGGTCGCCGCCTCGAAGCGATCCTCGAAAGCCTTCGAGTTGCGCAGCGGGTCCTTGTAGAAGGCCGAGAACTTGATCAGCCGCAGGAAGATCTTGTTCATAAGGCGACCGGACCAGGACATCGGACGGTCGAAATCGAATAGCAGGATGACCCGCTCCTCCTCGGTATCGTTCCAGACCTCGTGCTCGAACGTGTCGTCCAGAATCAGATACTCGCCGGGTTTCCAATGCTTGATCTCGTCGCCGACGCGGATCCGGCACTTCTCGGCATCCTCTGGGATCAGCAGGCCCAGATGGGCGCGGATGATCCCCTTTGTGACGCCGGTATGGGCGGGAATGTGATAGCCCGGCGCCAGGATCGACAGCCAGGCGATCTGCAGATTGGGGACCCGCGCGAGCATCTCTGCGGTTTTCGGCATCTGCGCGCAGTTCTTCTCCAGCTTGGTGCCGAAGCCGTAGAGGATGAATGTCCGCCAGTTCTTCTCGGTCGCAATCCGGTACTGGTCGGGCGAGACGTCCTGAAAACCGGGGATCGCCTCGCGATGTTGCAGTACGCCACGGGTCTCCTCGGCAATGTCCTTCCAGTTGTCCTGCAGTTCCTTCAGGAAGGGGAAGATCTCCGGCTCGAAGAACGGCGTATTGGGCACCAGCGAGGATTGCGCCTGATGGCGGGCCATCCAGCGGGTCAGCCGCTTGCCGTATTTCTTCACCTTCTTGCGCAGCGGTTTGTTCAGCGTCTTCGGCTTCGCCGCCGCAGGGGATGTCTGTGTTTCGGTCATGCTGATCGGTCTCGCCTGATCTCTATCGCCTGATCTCCATCGGCGGTGCATCGTCGTTGATCTGGTTGCGGTGTAACCCGCCCGTGCCCTGTTGGGCAATGGTCGGAACGGTGCGCGCGGATGCTCAGCCCTGCGACACAGTCGCAAATCGCAGGGTCTCGTCGGCGGAAAGCTGCACGGTAGAGCCCGGTTCCAATCGCACCAACTCGCCATCCAGCACAACCGGCGTGTCGAGCTGCAACCGGATCCGCTCGCTGCGGCCAGCGCGGTATCCCGACCGCGTCATCCAGTTCGTCGGGCGACCAAGGGCGACCGAGGGCGCCGCCAGGGCCAGCCACCGCGCCGGGGCCAGGATATCGAGCCAGCGGAGCGCACCCTGCCCCCCGCCCCAGAACGGATTGAGCCCGGCGAGAAGCGGCCCCTCCAACACCGTCGCGATTCCCAGAAACCGCGCGCCCTGTTGTTGAGGATGCCCCTTGGCGTCAAGCTTCGCGCGCACGCCCCTGCGCAGACCCTCTCCCCCGAACAACGCCCGGCGAAAGGTGGCGAGGATGGCGCGCAGCACCTGGCCGCCGCCGCGGGCCTCGATCTCCTCCACCGCGATGCGGGTGCCGGTGGCATAAGCGCCCCAGCCGCAGATGAACCCACGCAGAGGCCGCTGCCATCCCTCCACATCCAGCCGCAGCACCGGGGTGGACCGCACCAGGAGCCGGTCGCGGCGCAACCCAGCCAACTCCTCATATCCCGGCAGAGCGCCCATTTTACGGGCGATCAGGTTGGTGTTGCCATGGGCGATGATGGCCAGCAACGGCGGTTGGCCGCTCGAGGCCTCGGGCAGACGGCTCACCACCTCGCGGATCGTCCCATCGCCGCCGTCGATAACCAAAAGATCCAGCCCGCGCTCGCACGCATCACACAACGTCGCGTCCAGCGCGTCGATGCCCGTGGCCTCGATCAGCCGGACGTCCGGCGGCAGAGCGGGCGCACGGGCATCCTTGTTGCGGGTACTTGCCGGATTGCGTAGGACGGCGATGCGCACTGGCTCACTCGGCCAGCCAAGAAGTCAACGGGCCCCGCCGCGCCGCGCCGAATGCCTGGCCGATCCGTACCAGATGCACGACCAGGCAAATCACCGTCCAGATGGCGACGGCGATCAGGCCCTCGCGCGGGGCACCGGCCAACGTCGCGAGCGTCAGGATCACCATGTTCGGATTGCGCCTGGCGGTGATCTTACGAAAGAAACTGTCGAAGGGGCGCCAGATATGCATTTCGATGCCGAAGCGGGCGATGAACAGACCCTCCTCCGCCCGCTGCAAGATATATCCCGCCAGGATCGCACCCAGCGCCAGGCCGCCATCGGCCAGCGGCATGCCAACCGCTGCACAGCCAACGACCCAGGCCCACCACCAGAACGGCGGATGGATCAGGTCGATTCCATGATCCAACCAATCGCCGAATTTCGAGCTGGTCAGCGTCACCCGCGCCAGCTTGCCATCTACCGTATCCAGGAATGTCATCGCATAGGCCGCGACCAGCCCCGGTCCGAAAGCGCCGATCCAGAACAGCCAGAAGGTCACCAGCACCAGAATGAAACTGGCCCAGGTCACCTGATTAGGCGTGATCCCACGCGCGGCACACCAGCGGGTGACCACCAGCGCCGGTGCGGGCCAGACATGCTTGGTCACGAAATCGGTGACGCCCTTGTAGGAGGCATCGAACAGCGCCTGCTCGCCCTCCGCCGCATAGGCCGGGCGCATCACCATGGGATCGGTGCGCTTGCGTAGCTTCTTGTCATAGCGACCGGCCAGGGTGGCACCGGTCATCGCACTCGCGGGCGCAGGCTCGCCGATCCGCGCATCGCTGGGCAGTTTGACCCCGGCCACCAGCCTGTGGTTGTCCATCAGCACGGTGCCGGACCGGGCCTCGGCCAGGGCTGTCAGAACAGAGTTTCCGTAAAGACATGCATCGGTGAGGATCAGATCGGCGTCCTGTGCCGTCTCGACCATGCCCAGCCGGCCCAACTGGCGCGACAGGCGTTCGCCCGGCGCCAAGCTGAAGGCCGCGATACCCGCCCCCGCCACCACCTGCACGCGCGTGGCGCCGCAGCTTTCCACTGTCGATTTCGGTTCCATCCTGCCCGCCGATCTGGTTTTGATGTCGTGCTTAGCGCCTGGCGGGGCGCAAGCCAACCGTCCCGGCCAAAGGCACCCATCCCGTGACCGAACTGCGACTGGCCCATCTGACCGACCCGCATCTGCCCTTCGGCCTGCCGACGGACTACGAATGGCTGAGCAAGCGCGGTCTCAGCGGGCTGAGTTGGCTGCGCAAGCGCCGCGAAATGCACCGGCGCGAGGTGGCCGAGGCGTTGCGCGCAGATCTCCTCGCGGCCTCACCCGACGTGATCGCTGTGACCGGCGATCTGGTGAATTTCGGGCTGGAGCGCGAGTTCCGCGCCGCCCGGCGCTGGTTGGAAACCCTGGGTCAGCCAGAGCATGTTTTGGCCATACCCGGCAATCACGACGCCCTGGCCGGCCCCTGGCAGAGGCATATGGCGCACCATTGGCAAGGCTATACCGATGGCGACGCACGCCCCTTCCTGCGCCAGCACGGGCGTGTGGCCCTGATCGGCGTCTCGACGGCGACGGTAACGCCCCCGCTGATGGCAAGCGGTCGCGTGGGGGCCCAGGCGATGGCGGAGGTGGAGGCCCTGATCACTGCCGCACGGCAGTCCCGACATTGTCCCATCGTGCTGATGCATCACCCGCCAACACCGATTACCTCGCGCCGCAAGGGTCTTGCAGACCGCACTGCCATGGCGCGGATGCTGAACCGCGCCGGGGCGGCGCTGGTCCTGCACGGACATACGCACCTGCGCGAAATGTCGTTTCTCGACGGGGCGGACGGCAAGATCCCCGTGTTGGGTTTGCCCTCCTTCAGCATGGCACCGGGGCATCATCAGCCGCCGGGCGCCTGGCGCATGCTGGAGATCGCGGAGGATACAGGTAATTGGCGCCTGACCATGCGCGAGCGCGGACTGGACGCAACCAGCCGAATAGTCGAGCGCACTCCGGTCAGGCTGACCCTACCGGGTGCTGCATAGAACCTGCGCCTTAAAAGGGTGGCTGATCGACGATCCGCACCCATCGCGCCCGCCATTCCGGGGCGGGATAGGGATCGGGCCAGTATTCGACCTGCCGCCAGATCAGAACCGCCCGGATGGTGTGAAACGTAATCGCCCGCGCGGTCATATCGCCGTCGGATACGACAACATCCGAAACACCCTGCAGCCCATCCGCGATGATCGAGCGGATCGCGAATGTCCACGGCCCCGCTGCGGGATAGGCGGTGTTGAGGGCGGCGAAGTCCTGCCTGCCGCGCAGATACTCGCCGCTCTGCGGCATGTAGTATTCGAATTCCGGGTCAAGCTTCTGACTCGCACGGGCGAAATCGTTGGTCGCCATGACGTTCCAGAATGTGCGGATGATCTCCTCGGCCATTGGTGGAGTATGGGCGAGCGCCCCCCAACAGACAACCTGGAACACCCTTCTGGGGCGGCGGATCGCGGCTGGCGCGCTTGCGGTGGCGGCGCCAATCGCTAAGCTGCCCGCGAACAGGCACATATCAGCAATCGAACGGGGTTGTCTCCTTGGTCAACGCTACCTTCCAGAAGTTCGGCTGGCCCGGCACCAGAATTGCCGAGACTGCGCATTGGGGCGTCATGCTGCGGCCCGAGCAGCCGACGCTGGGGTCGCTGGTTCTGGCCTGTAAGCAGCCGGTGCAGGCATTTGGCGAGGTCGATGCGGCAGGCTTCGCCGATCTGGGCGTGGCAACAACCGCAATCGAGAAGATGCTGATCGCGGCCATCGGCTATGACAAGATCAACTATCTGATGCTGATGATGGTCGATCCGGACGTGCATTTCCACGTCCTGCCGCGTTACGATGGCGCGCGCAGTTTCGAGGGTTTGGAGATCGCGGATCAGGGCTGGCCCGGTCCGCCGGTCCTGGCCGAGGCCACGGCACCCGATCAGGCCGGGCTCGACGCCCTCGCGGCGCATCTAAAGCGGCACTGGCCGCTGCCGGGCTGAGCCCGCTGAAGATGACCCAAATCCACCGTGCGGATCGCTATCTGCTGGGTCAGATGATGCCCCGGATGTTGGCGGCCCTGGCTGTCACGCTGGTCGCGCTCCTGATCGAGCGGTTGTTGAGGCTATTGGATTTCGTCACCGGCCACGGCGCCGATCTGGGCCCGGTGCTGGGCCTCGCGCTCAACCTTTTGCCGCACTACATGGGTCTCGCCCTGCCGGCGGCCTTCTGCGTCGCGATCCTCAGCACCATGTCGGCGCTGTCGAAGAATAACGAGATCGACGCGCTGGAGGCCGCGGGCTGGTCGCTCCGCCGGATCGGGGCGCCTTTCATCGTCTGCGCGGTTCTGCTTTCGCTGCTCAGCTCGCTGCTGTTCGGCGTGATCCAGCCCTATAGCCGCTATGCGTTCTCCGAGATTCGCCACTCCATCGCCAATTCCGGTTGGAACGGGCGGATCGAGCAGGGGGTTTTCCTGGATCTGGGCGATGAGATGACACTCTCAGCCACTGAAATCGACGCGACTGGCCGTGTCCTGCGCGGTGTCTTCGTGCTGCGCAACGACGACCTGGGCGAAACCGCGATCACCGCGGATCAGGGCATCGTGGTGCCGACCCCGGATGGCAAGAGCGTCTATCTGGTCCTGCGCGATGGCCGGGCGCTGACCGAAGATGGTGGGCGGCTGGACTTCGACGACCTGCGCCTGTCGCGCGAGTTTTCGATGGCCCAGAACCCGTTCCGCCCCCGCGGCGGCAGCGAGCGCGAGCTGACCTACGCCGAGCTGTGGCGCGAAATGCACCCCTCCCTTGGGGTCGAGGTCGAGCCGCGTTTCCAGGTGGAGTTCCATGGCCGGCTGATCCGTGCGATCTCGCTGATCGGCATCGCCCTGATTTCAGTGCCGCTGGCGGTATCGCGCAAGCGCGCACCGGGCTGGCAGCGCATCGCGATCGCAATCATCATCCTCGCGGTCTATGATAACCTAATCAAGTTCGTCTCCGGCATGGGCAAGCTGGGTCAGATCGACCCCGCGCTGGGGCTCTGGGGCCTCTGCGCACTGTTCATGGGCATCAGCGCCTGGTTGTTCGCAACGACGCCGGGACAGGGCGCACGCTCGCCCTTCCGTGCGCTCTTCCGCGCCATTGCCGAGATGCGCAGCCCCGTGCGGGCCAGGGTGGAGCCCGGCGAATGACCCTCAGCCTCTATCTCTCGAAGGTGATCGGATTGCGCGTGCTGGCGGCGGGGCTGGTGTTTCTGATCCTGGGCATCAGCATCGATCTGATCCAATCGGCCACGGATCTGCTGGCCGAAGCCGGGCCGACCGCGATCCTGGGTTATGCCGCCCTGCGCACGCCGCAGATCGCGGCGACCCTGTTTCCGGTGGCGGTCCTTGTGGGCGGCACGGTCGCGTTCCTGACCCTCGGTCACCGCAGCGAACTGGTGATCGTGCGGGCCGCGGGGCGCAGTATCTTCGCAATCCTGCGGATGCTGGCACCATGCGCGCTGGTCCTAGGGCTGATCTATCACCTGATGGGCGACCAACTCTCAGCCTGGGCCGAGCAGCGGCTGAGCGAAACGTTCCCGAAAACCACCGAAGCGCCAGAGGCGGGCGCCAGCGTGTGGAGCCGTCAATCCGGCCAGGTCATGCGCGCCGAGCTTGCGACGAGCGATGGCACCGCCCTGCGGGTGTTCACGCTCTGGGAACTGGACGCGCAGGGCCATGTCACAGGCCGCCGCGATGCCGAGCGCGCCGAGTTCGACGACGGCGTCTGGGTCCTGCGCGACGTGACCCGCCATCAGGGCGACCAAAGAGTGCAAGAGCTGGAAAGCAGCATCTGGCATACCGCGCTCACCCCATCTGCCATGCGGGCATTGGCGGCAGGGCGCCTCTCGGTCAGCACAGCGAATGCGCGCGCCGCCCTGGCCGGACTGGCGGTGCAGACACGGGGCGAGGCGTATTATGCAAGCCGGATCGCGCGCAGCTATGCCGCCCTGGTGATCCCAGGCGTGATGCTGGTGCTGGCGGCCCTCGCGGGCTTTGGCTTGGCACGCAGCGGGGGCGGGTTGCGCATGGCCATCACCGGCGTCGTCCTCGGGTTCCTCTATATCGCCATGGACGGGGTGCTGGGGGCGCTCAGCGAAGTCGGCATGATCAACGCCGTCATCGCCGCAACGGTACCCACGGCACTTTTCGCCGCCCTCGGCATCTGGGGCCTTCTGGTGCTGGAGGAGTAGATCCCATGATCAGCGTCGAGCCTGTCAGCGGCAAAGCGGACCTGCGCGCCTTCATTCGCCTGCCCGGTCGACTGGCAGCGGACGATCCCAACTGGATCGAACCCCTGATGCTGGAGCGTGAGCAATTCCTCTCGCCCAAGCATAACCCGTTCTTCGACCATGCGGAGGTCGCGCATTGGATCGCCCGGCGCGACGGGGCGGTTGTGGGCCGTATCTCCACCCTGATCGACCGCCTGGCGCCGGAGGAGGCCGGCACGCGCCCCGGCTTCTTCGGCCTGCTGGACGCGGCGGAAGACGATGTGCTGCAGACGCTGTTCGACAACGGCCAGGACTGGCTCGCCAAACGCGGCGCGCAGGTCATGCGCGGCCCGTTCAGCCTGTCGGTCAACCAGACCTCCGGCCTGCTGGTCGAGGGGTTCGACACCCCGCCTTTCGTGATGATGGATCACCATGGCCCTTGGCTGGGCCCGGCGGTCGAGCGCCAAGGCTTTGCCAAGGCGCAGGATCTGGTGACTTATGTCATGGACATCGCCAACGCTCTGCCCGCCCGCGAGCGCCGCCTGGCCCAGCGGGACTGGCCGGGACTGACCGTCCGCTCGCTTGACATGAAACGCTATCGCGAGGAAATCACCGCCGTCACCACGATCTTCAATGACGCCTGGTCGGACAATTGGGGTTTCATCCCGCTGACCGAGGCCGAGATCGACGCCATGGCCCGTGATCTGAAGCCAATCCTGGACCCCGATCTGGTCAAGATCGCGGAACTGGACGGCGCGCCGGTCGCCTTCATCGTCCTGCTGCCCAATATAAACGAGGCGATTGCCGATCTGGGCGGGCGGCTCTTGCCGTTCGGTTGGGCCAAGCTGCTCTGGCGGCTCAAAGTCTCGGGCGTGCGCACCGGCCGTGTGCCGCTGATGGGGGTCACGCGGGCGGTTGCCGACACCCTGATCGGCAAGACCCTGCCAATCCGCCTGATCTATGCGCTGGAGACCCGTGCCCATGACCGGCGGATCGACCGGATCGAACTGAGCTGGCTCTTGGAGGACAACTGGCCCGTCCGCAACCTGATCGAGGCATTGGGGGGCAGGCTCTCAAAAACCTACCGGATCTATGAAAGACCAATTGGGTGAGGTGGCAGGCCCTGATCCTGGCAGGCTCGCGCGGGCCCAGTGACCCGGTGGCCGAAGCGGCGGGCGTCAGCCACAAGGCCTTCGCGGACCTCGCCGGGCGCCCGATGATCGTTCATGTGATCGACGCGTTGCGGGGGGTCGAGGAGATCGGCGACATCGCGGTGTCCGTCGAAACCGACGCCCCCGCCCTGCCCGGCAATGTGCGGCGCCTGAATGCGGCGGACAGCCCTGCGCGCAGCGTCCTGGCGGGGTTCGAACATCTCGGCCCGCCGCTGCTGGTCACCACCGCCGATAACCCGTTGCTGACACCTGCGATGCTGCGGGATTTTCTTGCGGGGGCCGCAAGATCGAATACCGACGCGGTGGCTGCAGTCGCCCCTCGCGACGTCGTCGAGCAGGCGGGCAATCCGGGCAAACGCACCTATCTACACTTCTCCGACGGCGCGTTCAGCGGCTGCAATCTCTTTGCTTTTCCAACACGCGAGGGCTCGAACGCCATCGCCTTCTGGCAGCGGTTGGAAGCGGATCGCAAGAAACCCTGGCGGATGGCCTGGCAGGTGGGCCCCGGCCCTCTGCTGGCCTACGCCGCCGGCAGGCTCTCAACCGCTGGCATCGCCGCTGCGATCGGCAAACGCGCCGGCTGCCGCGCGGCCCTGGTGCCGCTCGCCCATCCGGACGCTGCGCATGACGTGGACAAAGCCGCCGATCTGGACTTCGTGAGGCGGCGACTGGCAAAGCGGGAGGCGGGTTAACTCGCCTCCACGCAGCCGATTTTTTCGGGGTCGGCGCGGCTCCACTTCTCGGACTTGCCGAGCAGTTTGACGCCCAAGAAGGCATAGACCTTCAATTGATCCCCGACCTGCTTGATCTCGAGGTCGTAGCGGCGGCCATCCTTGGGGAAGTAAAATTCACCGCTTTTCCAGACGCCCGCCTTTTTCTGGCGGAGGCCCGTGATAACCGTGATCCCACACCAGGGACGGTCACGCAGCGCCGGATCGGGGTTTTCCACATCGCGTTTCAGGATACCGGATTTGGTGTAGGGCTTGGCGAGCCAGACGATCTCGCCGCACATTTCCTCGCCGCACGGGGCCAAATTGATCGCCACTTTGCGCTTTTCCGTCAGCCAGAGGCCATATGGTCCTTGCGCCCCTTCATCGGCGCTGGCATGTGCCCCAAAGGGCAACAAAAGTGTCAGGATCAGCCCAAAAGCAGCAAATCGGGTCATTTCGCGGGTCTCCCATCTCGTCGATATGTCCACCCTAACGCGGCATTTATGCATTTCTTGCGGCGTTGGAAGGGCGAAAATCTCAACTTTGTGCGACGCACAGTAACATTGCGTGATCGCTGCGATCAGGGATCGCCGGTCAAAAAACTCCCGATCAGATCGGCGAGCGCGCGTGCACTGGCGTCGACAGGTTGCCCAGTCGTGTCGAGCTGGCAGGCCGCGCGGGCGTAGGACGTCTCGCGTTTGCGCAGGATCGTATCGAGCACATCCATCGCCTGGGGATTGCCCTGCATCGGACGGTGATCGCCCTGCGCCTGAACGCGCGACATATGTTCGTGCGGGGCAGCCTTGATCCAGATCGTGCGATACTGCGAGCGCAGCAGATCGAAGCTGGCGGCATCCTCCACAATCCCGCCTGCGACCGCCAGGACCACCTGATCCAGACGCTCCGCCACCTGGGCGAGCGCACGCGCTTCAAGCTGGCGATACCCCTCCGGACCATAGAGAGCGAAGATCTCGCTTGCCGGCATGCCCGCCGTTTCCTCGATCTCGGTGCGCAATTCGCGGAAAGGGATCCCCAGGGTCTCGGCCGCGGCGCGGCCCAGCGTGCTCTTGCCAGCGCCGCGCAGACCGATCAGCGCGACCCGCCTGGCGTAAGAGCCACGCTCGGGCGGTGTTGCACCGAGCAGAGCCGCCACATCGCGTCGCACGCCAGGATCGGCACCCAGGTAGCCATCGATCACCTTGCTGAGCGGCTCGCTCGCCACCAGGCTCTCCACCGGCAGGCCCAGCGCGGCAGCAACACGCAGCAGAAGCGCCAGAGATATGTTGCCCTCGCCCGCCTCAAGCTGGGCGAGATAGCGCTGCGAGACGCCGGAGCGTTCCGACAGCACGCGGCGCGACAGTTTGCGTTCCTTGCGCCTGGAGCGCACGCGCGCGCCCACGCGTGCCAGGAACAGCGCAGCATCTGGCCTCGACGCGCCCTTGTCAGGGCCAGCATCGGACGAAGTGTCAAACGGCAGGTTCAATACGTCTCCACATGATAGCGTCCCCCATCCCGCATCCGATCTTTCAGAGCGGCCCAATCCAACCCATGTTCCACGGCGATTTGGTCGAAGGCGGCATCCACACCCGCCTCCATCGCTTTCAGGCCGCAAATGAAGATATGGGTCACTTCTTCTGACAATAAAGCAGCAATCGGTCCCGCCTCGGCCCGCATCCGATCCTGCACATATTCCTTTGCTGCGCCGGTTTCGCGCGAGAACACCAGATGGCTCTGCATTACCTCGGCCGGGATCTTCTGAAGCGGCCCGAAATAGGGGAGTTGATCTGTGCTGCGCGCACCGAAGAACAGCATCAGCTTGCCCGGGTTGTTCTTCTGGCTGCGCTGATGGCGCATCGTGAAGGCCCGGAATGGGGCCGAACCGGTGCCTGTACAGATCATCAGCAGCTTCGCCGCCCGATCCTCGGGCATCAGGAAAGTGCTGCCGAAGGGGCCGGTCACCGCGACCTCCGCCCCCTTCTCCAGATCGCAAAGGTAATTCGATGCCTTCCCGCCCGGCTCGCGCTTCACCGTCAGCGAGAGATTGTTCGTTCCAGGGCGTTCCCCGTCGCGGGGGCTGGAGATCGAGTAGAGCCTGGGCACCGTCTCGTCCGGCGGGGTGATGCCGATGCTCTGCCCCTCCAACACCGGAAAAGCCGTCGCACCCATGTCCAGAATGATATGGCGGACATCGTTATCCGTCCCCTCCGCCGTCAGCCGATAATTGCCCTGTACGCGGGCCATCGCAGGCGCATCCCGGGTGAAAAGCTGAACCGAGGGCGTTGCGGCCGAAGCCGGCGCACGCACCTGCCCGCCGGCGCCCTCATGTGCCTCTGCCAGCAGGCGCGCGATGTCGCTATCAGGCTCGGCGCCCTCATCCGGCGCCGCGATCTCCTCCTGCTCCGGCAGTTCCATCCATTCGAGCTGTTCGTCGACGGAGTAAGCCTCGGTCACCACCCGCCAGTTGTCGATCGAACCTGTCGGACATGGCGCAATGCAATCCATGCAGAAATTGCACTTCGACGCATCGACGACGACATTGTCGTCGTTATGGGTGATCGCACCGATCTGACAGGCCTCCTCGCAGGTGTGGCAGCGGATGCAGATCTCTGGATCGATCAGATGCTGTTTTATGGGCTGGTGCATGGGCGTGTCTCAGGCCTGATGGATCTGGACGTATTCGAAGTCGCCCGGCTTGTTGTCGATGCCAACGCGGGGCGGCGCGATCCATCCGGCGAATTTGCCAGGCTCCCATTGCGGCTGCATCAGCGATTGGATGAAGTCGCCATCGGCCTTGCTGGGAAGCCATTCGCCCTTGCGCGCCTCCCATGTGACGGCATCGATTACGTCGCCCTCGGGCGTCATGTTGACATCGCGGAAGGCGCCAATCTGCCGGTTGAAACCCTGATGCGGCAGCGTGATTTCGAAGTCCACCCCGGCCTTCTTGATCGCATGGTTCCAGCGTTTCGGGCCACCGGAGGCATCGCGCACATAATCGTCGCGCAACCGCATATTGATCGCCGAAAGTGCGGGCGCATCGACCATGCGGAAGACCCCGTCCACCATCTGCGCCACCGGATAGGTCGCATCCAGCAGGCGGTGATCATCCTCCAGCTTCACCTCGTTATAGCGCCCCTTGATCCCGGCATTGAACGCATTGGCCGCGTTGGTCGAAATCTCCGAGCCGAAGAGATCGAGGCTGAGGCAGTAATGCAGATTGGCTTTTTTCTGGATCGTCGGCAGGTCGATCACGCCAAGCGCCCGCACAGCCTCGACATGATACGGGTCCTCGATCCCCGCCTCCTTCATCGCTTCGCAGGTCCGCTGGATCACGCGGCCCACGCCCGTCTCGCCGACGAACATGTGATGCGCCTCCTCGGTCAGCATGAAGCGGCAGGTCCGGCTGAGCGGATCGAACCCGGATTGCGCCAGCGCCTCCAGTTGGATCTTACCATCGCGGTCGGTGAAATATGTGAACATGAAAAAGGACAGCCAATCCGGGGTCGCCTCGTTGAATGCCCCCAGCATTCGCGGCGCCTCCTCGGAGCCGGAGGAGCGGCGCAAAAGCTCATCCGCCTCCTCACGCCCGTCCCGCCCGAAATACTTCTGCAGCAGATAGACCATGGCCCAGAGATGCCGCCCCTCCTCCACATTCACCTGGAAGAGGTTGCGCATGTCATAGAGGCTGGGCGCCGTCTTGCCCAAATGGCGCTGCTGCTCGACCGAGGCCGGTTCGCTGTCGCCCTGGATTACGATCAGACGGCGCAGCATGGCGCGATACTCCCCCGGCACCTCCTGCCATGCTGGATCGCCCAGATGCTCGCCACATGGGATCGTCCGCTCCTCGACCTGCGGCGCCAGCAGAACCCCCCAGCGATATTCTGGCATTCTCACATAGTCGAACTTGGCCCAGCCCTTCGGATCCACGCTGACCGCCGTGCGCAGATAGACCAGGCTCTCCTGGAACCCATCGGGGCCCATATCGTTCCACCAATTGATATAGCCGGGGTGCCATTTCTCCAGCGCCTTCAGCACCTTGCGGTCATCGCTCAGCCGTACATTGTTGGGGATCAGCGTGTCGTAATCCACATCGATCAGGTCGAGCATCTTTGTCCTCCAGGTATCGGGATCGCGAGTATCGGGATGGGGCAGCACGACGATGCCGCCGCGCGCCAGGGG
>JBCCDU010000032.1:0-44180 GCA_039030715.1 Pseudomonadota bacterium | reverse complement strand
GTGCATTTCCCCAAGTCATGTCTGCATTGCGAGGATGCGCCCTGCGTTACCGTCTGCCCAACTGGTGCCAGCTACAAACGGGTCGAAGACGGCATCGTTCTGGTCAATGAAGACCATTGCATGGGCTGCGGCCTCTGCGCCTGGGCCTGTCCCTATGGCGCACGCGAGTTGGACAAGGCGGCGGGGGTGATGAAGAAATGCACCCTCTGCGTCGACCGGATCTATAACGACAATCTGCCAGAGGAAGACCGGGTGCCCGCCTGTGTCCGCGCCTGTCCCGCCGGGGCCCGCCATTTCGGCGATCTAGGCGACCCCGAAAGCGCGGTGAGCGAACTGGTGGCCAATCGCGGCGGGTTCGGCCCGATGGCCGAGCAGGAGACCAAGCCGGTCAACCGCTATCTACCACCGCGACCGCGCGACCGACACGAAAGCGGCCCGGTGAACCTCGCGGAACTGGCCGAGCCGGAAGCGACAGGCTTCCTCGGCTGGCTCGACAAAGCACTTGAGAGGATCGGCTGATGCATCCCGCACCTTCCATCATCGTCTTCACGGTGCTGAGCGGTCTGGGCCTGGGCCTGATCGTCTGGGTCGGGCTTGGACTGGGACCGGATACGGCGGCGCATGCATGGATCGCGTCGATTGCAGCCATCGCGATCTCGGCCATCGGCGGAGCGTGTTCGACCCTGCACCTCGCCAAACCCTCCAATGCTTGGCGGGCGTTCAGCCAATGGCGCTCCTCCTGGCTCAGCCGCGAGGCCTGCCTGATGGTGGCGACGCTGGCGGCCTTTGGCCTCTACGCGGCGATCTGGTGCCTGGGCGGCGTGCGGATCGCGCTGCTCGGATGGCTCTCCGCGGCACTGGCCGGGGCCACGATCTACTCGACCGCAATGATCTATGCCCAGATCAAGGCGGTGCCGCGCTGGTCCGCGACGCCGACGCCGGTGCTTTTCGTGGGCATGGCGCTGGTGGGCGGCCTGCTGGCCAGCCGCACGGCGCAATCACTCGCAGGCAACAGCGAGGGGATCTGGCACCTGCTGCCCGCGCTCGCCCTGGCCGCAGGTATCACCGTATGGTGGCAAACCCAAGCGGCGGGGGCGCGGCGCTCCACCGACGGTTCGACGATTTCCAGCGCCACCGGCCTCGGCTCGGATGGGCGGGTGCGGCTCTTCGAGGCGCCGCATACCGGCGGCAACTATCTGCTGGACGAGATGGCTTACAAAGTCGCGCGCAACAGGGCTTACCAGTTACGCTGGATCGGCGCCTTCGCAGGCTTCATCCTGCCGCTGGTGCTTTGCCTGCTGGCCTTGGGCCTGGGCGGCTGGATCCTGGTGCTGGCCCTGCTGGCGCATATCGCGGGCATGCTGGCGCTGCGCTGGCTGTTCTTTGCCGAGGCGCAGCATGTCCAGGCGCTCTACTACGGAATGGAGTGACGCGCGGGCATGGGCCGTGTTCTTCTGATCGGGAATTACGGTCCTTCGATCCTGGATTTCTATGGCGCGCTGATCCAACGACTTGGCGATCTGGGCCACGACGTCCATTGCTCGACGCCGGAGGGCGGGGTGGATCTGCAGACCGCACTGGCCGAACGCGGCGCGGCCTTTCACCAGGTGGCGCTGACTCGCGCAGGCATGAACCCGCTGGCGGACCGGGCCTATGGCAAGCGGCTGGAGCGGTTGATGCGCGATATCGCGCCGGATCTGGTGCTGACCTATACGGCCAAACCGAATATCTGGGGCGCCTTTGCGGCGCATCGGGCGGGCGTTCGCTCCATCGCCATGGTCAATGGGCTGGGATACGCCTTCATGTCGGGGGGAGGGTTGAAACAGCGGCTGGCACGGATTGCGGCCCAGCGCCTCTATGCCCGCGCGACACGATTGAACCAAAGGGTGATCTTCCTCAACCCGGATGACCGCGATCTCTTCCTGTCGACTGGCATGGTTTCGGATCCCGGCAAGTTGCGGATGATCCAGGGCAATGGGGTGGACATGGCGCATTACGTGCGCGCGCCCCTGCCCGACACGCCGGTTTTCCTGATGATCTCGCGCCTTGTGGGCGACAAGGGGGTCCGCGAATACGGCCAGGCCTCGGTCGCGATAAAGACCCGCCATAAGGAGGCGGAGTTCCTGCTTGTCGGCGACTTCGATGCCAATCCCGACTGTATCTCACGGGACGAGCTGGAGGGATGGATTTCTGGCGGCCTCACCCATCTTGGCCAACTTGACGATATTCGCCCCGCAATGGCCCGCGCCAGCGTCTATTGCCTGCCGTCCTACCGCGAGGGGTTGCCGCGGTCGTCGTTGGAAGCGATGGCCATGGGCCGGATGCTGATCACGACCGACGCACCCGGTTGCCGCGAAACGGTGGCGCCGGGCGAGACCGGTCTGATGATCCCGCCGCGCAATACCGATGCCCTGATCGCCGCGATGGAGCAGGCCATCGCCGACCCCGGCCTGCGCAGCCGGATGGGCGAGTCCGGTTACAAACGTGCATCCGCCCTCTACGATGTGCATAAGGTCAACGAAACGCTGATTGCGCATCTGGAGCTGGAATGAAACGCGCTTTCGACTTCGCGACGGCCCTGACCGCGCTGGTGGCGCTGGCCCCTGCGTTGGTGATCCTGGCCGGGCTGGTGCGCTGGAAGATGGGCGCGCCCGTGCTGTTCGCGCAGCAGCGCCCCGGCCTGAAGGGGCGCCCGTTCAGGATGCTGAAATTCCGAACGATGTCGGAGGGGGACGCCCCGGATGCCGAACGCCTCACGCCGCTTGGGGCCATGCTGCGCGCGACCTCACTGGACGAGTTGCCGGAACTGATCAACGTGCTGCGCGGCGAGATGAGCCTTGTCGGCCCCCGTCCGCTGCTGATGGAATACCTGCCGCTTTACTCGTCTCAGCAGGCCCGCCGCCATGATGTGCGCCCGGGCATCACCGGCTGGGCGCAGGTCAACGGCCGAAACGCGCTGACTTGGGAGCAGAAATTCGCCCATGACGTCTGGTATGTCGAAAACCGATCCTTCTGGCTGGACCTGAAGATCATCGCGATGACCTTGGGGCGGGTTGTGTCCCGCGACGGCATTAGCGCGGAGGGGGAAGCAACCATGCCCAAGTTCCGCGGCCAGACTTCGCGAGGCGAGGGATGAGCCGTCTTCTGATCATCGGCGCAGGTGGCCATGGCCAGGTTGCCGCGGATCTGGCCGAATTGCTGGGGTGGGAGGAGATCGGCTTGCTCGACGACAATCCCGCGGCGGTGGATACGCCCTGGCCGATCCTGGGTCCCGCCGACCCGGATGCCCTGGCGCGCCACGCAGCCGAAGCTGCGCATTTCTTCATAGGTATCGGCGACAATCGCGCGCGCGAAACCAAGATGGCCGAGTTGCAGGGCCTTGGGCTGGGCTGCGAGACGCTGCTGCATCCCCATGCCCACGCCTCCGGCCATGCCGCGTTGGGTGAGGGAACCCTGCTGGCGATGGGTGCCATGGTCGGCGTAATGGCCAACCTGGGCAATGGCGTCATCATTAATTCCGGCGCAACCGTCGACCACGATTGCAAGATCGGCGATTTCGTCCATATCTCGCCGGGCGCACATATCGCCGGCGGCGTGCAGATCGGCGAGCGCACATGGGTCGGGATCGGCGCCTCAATCCTCGAGCGCGTTCGGATCGGCACGGATGTAATGATCGGCGCCGGCGCTGCCGTGATCTCGGATCTGCCGGATGGCGCCAGGGTCGGCGGCGTTCCCGCCCACCCGCTGGACGGCTGAGATGCTGGGTGGACCTTTCTCTCCCTGGCCCGCCTTCGATGCGGAAGAGGCTGAGGCCGTCAGCCGTGTCCTGCTCTCGAACAAGGTGAACTACTGGACCGGCGGCGAGGGACGCGCCTTCGAGGCCGAATTCGCCAGCTTCGCCGGTGCCGAGCACGCCATCGCGGTCGCAAACGGCACGGTTGCCCTAGATCTGGCCCTGCACGGATTGGGGATCGGCGCGGGGGACGAGGTGATCGTGACGCCGCGCAGCTTTGTCGCCTCAGCCTCCGCCGTAGTGAATGCGGGCGCGCAGCCGGTCTTCGCCGATATCTGCGCGGACAGTCAGAATATCACGCCCGAGACCGTGGCACCCTTGATCACGGATCGCACCCGCGCGATCATATGTGTCCATCTGGCGGGCTGGCCCTGCGACATGCCGGGCTTTCGCAGTCTGGTCGAGGGGCGCGGCATCGCCCTGATCGAGGATTGCGCCCAGGCCCATGGCGCGGCACTGAACGGCCAACCGGTCGGCAGTCTGGGAGATGTCGCCGCCTGGAGCTTCTGCCAAGACAAGATCATGACCACCGGCGGCGAGGGCGGCATGGTCACCACCAATGACCCTGCGCTTTGGGAACGCATGTGGGCCTTCAAGGATCACGGCAAGAGCTGGGCACAGGTCCAGCGCCGCGATCATCCGCCCGGCTTTCGCTGGCTGCACGAGAGCATCGGCACAAACTGGCGCCTGACCGAGATGCAATCGGCCATTGGACGGATCCAGCTCGCCCGGATGCCGGACTGGCATGCGGCGCGCCAGCACAACGCCTGCGCCCTGATGGATGCGGCCCGGGACCTGCCCGGCTGGCGCGTTCCGGCAATCCCGCCCAGCGTCCGCCACGGATTTTACAAGTTCTACCTCTTCGTTTCCGACACCGCCTTGGCGGCGGGACACACGCGCGACGACATGGTGGCCAGGATCAACGCCCAGGGCGTCCCCTGCATGCAGGGCATCTGCCCGGAGATCTATCGCGAGAAAGCGTTTGGCGAGCACCCCCGCCTGCCGGTCGCGCGAAAGTTGGGCGAGACCAGCCTCATGTTCCTGGTCCACCCGACGCTGACCGAAGACGAGATCGCGCGCACCGCCGATGCAATCCGCGACACCGGCGCATTGGACTGACGGGGTGGCTCACTGAGCGGGGCCGAGCGCCTCCTCAGGGTCCTCAAGCGACGCTTCCAACGCCGCATGACGTTCCTGCCGCCGCCGGTTCAGTACGGCGATCACGGCGACCAGGATCAGGAACAGGGCTGGCACCACCATCATCTTCTGCCGGATCGCGAGCCCCAGATTCGAGAGCGTCTGCGACAGCACCAGCGTCATGATAATCCCGAAAAACGCGTGGAACCGCAGCACATCGGACAACCGCAGCAGGCGCAGCAGGATACCCGCGTGGAACAGCAGAAAGGCCGAGAGGCCAAGTAGCAACAGATTCTCGACCGAGACCACCACCCCCAGCGCCCCCGGCGCATCGAAGAACAGAGGTCGATAGAGAAAGGTCAGCACCCGCAGCGGCGCCGCCTGCGCACCGAGGTCGAAGGAGCTGCCGCCATGCTGGTTATAGCCCTGGCGCTGGGCGACATAGGCTTCGACCTCGCTCAACCCCTGCTGCTCCAGCCCCACGAATGTCGAAACCAGCGGCACCAGCGCGATCACCAGCAGGAACGCGCCCCCGGCGATGTAGCGCGCCGAGATCCGGCTGCGGCCGAAAACCGGCAGAAACGCCAGCGCCATGGCCAGTATCACCACGAACCCTACATGCGGGCGCGTGAGGAAATAAAGCAGAACGCCAGCCCCAAGCAACCGCCAGTCGAACCGCTCGCGTGAAAGACCCAGCGCGATCATACCATAAGCACAGACCGCCAGCGCATCCTTCCCGATCGCCGCTGTCCAGAACTGCAGCCCTGGCAGAAAAAGGATCAGCGCCAGGATCAGCACATGGGTGCCGAACTCCTCCTCCACCAGCCGTGTCGCGGCCTTGTGGAGCAGGATAATCCCGACCAGGCCCGGCAGTTGGAAGAACAGGAACGCGTCGAAATAGCTGGCCCCCGTCCAGTCGCGCAGGTGATGCAGCAGGAAGATGATGAATTGGCTGCCGATCCCGAAGTCGTCCGAAATGGCCGAGCGCCGGTAATACGCCACCGCATCCGCCGGGCCGCTGAGCGAGATCACCCAGAACGCCGCCGCCGCCGCAAGATGGGCCAGAAGCAGCAGCGCGTAATAGGCCCGCAGCCTCGGGTCGCGCCCCGCGAGGAACATTGCCGCAGCGAAGGAAAGGATCAGCGCCAGAACACCCGCGATGGTCATGCCGAAACCCGCGCATAAAGATCCACGTCCTGGGCATAAAGTGCCTCGATCCGCTTGCGCAGTGTGGGATCGCATCGCTCCTCCCCCGCATCGCTGCGATTGAGCGCAGGCAGCGAGACCGCGCGACCCAGCCGCGCACGCAACCAGTCGCGGAGCAGGTCCAGACGGTCGAACGGGAAGACCGCGTCCGGCAACATCTCTCCCGCGGCATCGCAGAGATAATGGGCCTGCGGACGAAACACCGGATCGGCGCGGTCGAGATCGATCTGCGAGAGATATCCATCGACAAACCCGGCGAAGTCGGACTGCCCGGCCCTCTCCCGCCCCTCTCGCCCTATGCCTGCCAGCGACGTGCCCCCCTGCCGCGCAAAACGCCAGGCGGACAGGGCCCGCTCTAAAGGTGCGCGCATCACGGCGAAACTCGGCAGATCAGACCAAAGCACCGGGCAATGCCGCCGGATCGCAACCGCCGGCAGATGCCCCAGCGACCGCCCGTAAAGCAGATGCGAGATCGAGGTCCCCGCCGCCTTCGGCACATGCACGAAAATCACCCCAGCTTGCGCCCAATGCCCACGACGCCGATGGCAGAGCAAACGCATCCGCGCCCCCTCCGGCAGCCGCTGCTCCAGCGACCACAGGGCGGTCTTCACTGCATCGCCGGGCCCGGCCATCCTGCCCCCCTTGATCCTGGCCTCATTATAGTGGGAAATCGTATCGCGAACAGCTTAACGGATAAACGAAGTTCGGCCATTACAAGTGAAAAAATGAAATTATCGATAAATTTATTACTCACCGTCATATGTTTATTCTGCAACTAGAACTTTGGCAATAAAAAATTTTGACTATTTGGCTTCGCGCGGGCCCGCGTCCCAGTGAGAAAAAGAAAGAATATTATCTAACCTTTCAAGACTTACTGTTTGTGGAAAGATCTTCTCCCAAAATTTCTGCCTCTGCAGGTGCTCCCCTGAACCCGCCCATTCAATGATTTCAATATTTTTGACATTTTCAGCGAGAGATATTTTTTCATTTAGATGTTTATCCAACCCTGAGTATCCAAATAGCAGAACCGCTGAAACTTCACCAAGCGCCTCCTCAAAAGCCGTCCAGTAGCCAGATAATAGCCTTGATGACGATATCATAGACATCTTATGTTCAACGTGTGTTAGAACAATATGTGGGTAGCTATCGCCAATATTCCAAACTAGTTCAGATTGCTTGCGTTTTCTGATCAAATCACCATCATCAAAATATAAGGGCGAGCCGTGGAGGTGCAGATAAAATCCGGTTGACGAAGCCTTTGCCTTGAAGCGTTTCAGGTGATCAATTTGAAATCCTTTTGTATTCGTAAATCCATCTCTCAACACACTATCAAAGCCCTTTAGAATATCTCTTTCAATCAAAGACTGATATAATAAGTTATCATAGTTTGTCGTAGCCACGTGACTCTTCGAGAAAGTTATATAAGCAGCCAGTTCATCAGAAAACTCTTTCGGTAAATTTTCTGCTGGTATATGAAACTGACACGCGACCGAATGAATAAATTCTCGAATGGCGCGTGGAAACATTTCACCGTGATCTGAGAGAAAACCACCATGTTTAGCCGATGAAATAGTTTGCAGAAATTCGCACGAAGAAACCACTCTTTGCAGCGTATCTAGCTCGCCTTCATTTGATGGTGGAGACGCAACTGGTATTCGACAACAAAGACTGATCAACTCTTTATGTGCGGTGGATAGAGTTCCTTCTGTTTTCCAAGCTTTGTCAATCGCCGATTGAAGACTGAACCGATCGGGGTCAATTGCCATGCCGAGGCCATTGCCAAAAACCAGCAGCTTACGGTGCGCAGAGAACGCCAACGGCTACCTCGCAAACTTCTTATACTTGATCCGCTTCGGCTCCACCGAATCCGGTCCCAAACGTCTAATCTTGTCGGCCTCGTAGTCTTCGAAGTTGCCTTCGAACCATTCCACGTGGCCCTCGCCTTCGAAGGCCAGGATGTGGGTGCAGAGGCGGTCCAAGAAAAACCGGTCGTGGCTGATGACCACGGCGCAGCCGGCGAAGCTTTCGATGGCGTCTTCCAGGGCGCGCAGGGTCTCGACGTCCAGGTCGTTGGTCGGCTCGTCGAGCAGCAGCACGTTGCCACCGCGTTTCAGCAGGGTCGCCATATGGACCCGGTTGCGCTCGCCGCCGCTCAGCAGCTTCATCTTCTTCTGCTGGTCGCCACCCTTGAAATTGAAGGCGCCGCAATAGGCGCGGCTGTTCATCTCCGCCTCGCCCAGTTGGATAATGTCGAGCCCGTCCGAGATCTGCTCCCACACCGTCTTTTCCGGGTCCAGATCGTCGCGCGACTGGTCGACATAGGCCAGATCCACCGTGTCGCCGAATTCGATGCTGCCACCATCGGGCTGCTCCTGCCCGGTCAGCATGCGGAACAGCGTGGATTTCCCCGCCCCGTTCGGGCCGATCACGCCGACGATGCCGCCCGGCGGCAGGCTGAAGGACAGGTCATCGATCAGCAGGGTATCGCCATAGCCCTTCTTCAGGTTCTCGACCTCGATCACCTTGCTGCCCAGACGCGGGCCGTTGGGGATCACGATCTGCGCTTTGCCGACCCGCTCGCGCTCGGACTGATTGGCGAGGTCGTTATAGGCGTTGATTCGGGCCTTTTGCTTGGCCTGACGGGCCTTGGCACCCTGTCGGATCCAGTCAAGCTCACGCTCCAGCGTCTTCTGGCGCGTCTTGTCCTCGCGCGCTTCCTGCGCGAGGCGCTTGGCCTTCTGCTCCAGCCAAGCGGAGTAATTGCCCTCATAGGGAATGCCCCGCCCGCGATCCAGCTCCAAGATCCAACCCGTGATGTCGTCTAGGAAATAGCGGTCATGGGTGACGATCAGGCAAGTGCCCTTGTAGTCGATCAGGTGCTTTTGCAGCCAGGCGATGGTCTCGGCATCCAGATGGTTGGTGGGCTCGTCCAGCAGCAGCATGTCGGGGCTTTCCAAGAGCAGCTTGCAGAGCGCGACGCGCCGCCGCTCCCCACCCGAGAGTGTATCGACGGGGCTGGTATCCGGCGGGCAGCGCAGCGCCTCCATCGCCACATCGACCTGAGCGTCCAGATCCCAGAGGTTCTGGGCATCGATCTCGTCCTGCAGCCTGGCCATCTCCTCGGCGGTCTCGTCCGAGTAGTTCATGGCAAGCTCGTTATACTTGTCCAGGATCGCCTTCTTGGCGGCGACGCCCAGCATGACATTGCCGCGCACATCCAGGCTCTCGTCGAGGCTCGGCTCCTGGGGAAGGTAGCCGACATGCGCCCCCTCCGCCGCCCAGGCCTCGCCCTGGAAGTCCTTGTCTTGGCCCGCCATGATCCGCATCAGCGTGGATTTGCCCGAGCCGTTGACGCCGACCACACCGATCTTCACGCCGGGCAGAAAGCTCAACCGGATATTCTCGAAGCATTTCTTGCCGCCGGGATAGGTCTTGGAGACCCCATCCATATGATAGACGTATTGATAGGATGCCATGGGGAACCTTCACGGATGCTGACGTTCTCAGCCCGATCCCCTACTCCAATCGAGGGGGCCAGAGCAATGCCCCCGTGAGCCGGCCATCATACCAGGCTTCACCCGGCCCTGGCGCGGGCAAGGCGTGCCTCCATCAGAATCGCGGCCGCGACGGACAACGCGGAAAAACACCAGATCCATTGAGCGAGCAGGAGGATATGGAAACTGGTCGCGCCAGTAAATCCGGTCGCCTGGTAGAGTTCGCGCAGCGCAGGATAAACGGCGAAGACCAGGACCGCACAACTCATCGCCAGATAGACGATACCCAGCAGGAAAAACCGGGACGCGCCTGCCAGGAAAGTCCGGTATCGCCTCTCCACCTCCAACACATTCAGGATACTTGCAAAACCCGACGTTGCGAAGATGACCATCAGCAGGATCAACAATAGGAATTGCTGCCGATATGAAAACAACAGGTAGGACCAAAAGTCTCCGATCACGAACAGGTCGATATCTGCGACGGAGCGCTGTCCGGGCTCTCCACCGTGATGGAGCCCAAAGACGCTGAAGATGGCCAATCCCATCAACAGGAAGCCCGGCCGGGCGATCCATTGGCCACCCGGAATGAACAAGGACCAGAGATGCCCGCCCATCGAGGTGCCGGTCAATCTCACAGCTACACGCTGAATGCGGAAGTGAACCAGCAGAGAAACGAAGGCCGCTACCAGGAGCTGCAACCAAAGCGTCCGGTCCTCGGCCGTCAGGTTGCTTCCGGTGCGCCCGCGCCGGGTCGGTACGATCTCGGCAAACTGGTTGAGCAGCGACCCGAGCCAAGCAAGCAGATCGCCACCAACAACGAGCGCATAGAGAAATAGGCCTCCGGCGAGATAAGGCAGCGCCAATAGGCAAGCGACCGTGCCGTAAAGAGGTGCCTGAACCATCAACCGCAGGAAAATCAACAGATGCTCCAATGAGTGAACCGAACCAGTCACTGACAAGTCGATAGCAACAGCATGAGGGTGGCTCAAGCTGCGCGGGCTGATCAGCCCTCCGCCTCGAACCCCAAAGTCGCGGGGTCGAATTCGTAATGGGCCGAGCAGAACTGGCAATCAGCGGTCAGTTTGCCGTCTTCGTTGGTCATGTGTCCGATGTCGCGGGCGGAGTATTGGGCCATCGCCGCCTCGACCCGTTCGGCCGAGCAGGTGCAGCCGAAGGTAACCGATTGGGCCGGATAGACCCTTGGGATCTCCTCGTGGAAGAGGCGCGTCAGCAGCCCCTCCATCGCCAGATGCGGTCCGATCAACTCGTGCGGATCGACGGTTGCCATCAGCATGTTGACGCGGCTCCAATCCTCCTCGCCCGCGCCCATCGCGGCCACGTCTTCGGCAGTCATCAGGCCATCCGCGCCGGAGGGGCCATCGCCCAGCACAGACTCGCCCGCCTGGCCAAGCTGCTGGATCATGATACCGCCAGCGCGCCAATGCATCTCCTCGCCCGGCACCTGGGCATGGGCGCTGAGGGTCGCGAAGCGGGTGGCGATCTGTTCGGACTGCGCGAAATAGGCCTCGGCGCAATGGCCGAGCGTGGTGCCGGTCAGGGGCGTTATGCCCTGATAAGGCGCCATCCCCGGCCCCTGATCGATGGTCACGCCAAAGACCCCTTGCCCCAGAAGCGCAAAGGGCGTGGCGCGCGAGGAAGCAACATCGCCCGCATCGAAACTGGCATAGGCGCGTAGACGACCGGGCTGACCCGGTTGCTCCGGCGCATAGTAGTCGGTCGCGATCAGACGCACCGCGCCCTCGCCTCGCACCTGGATCGAAAAGCGCCATTTGAGTTTCATGGTCGAGCCGATCAGGGCCGTGATCAGGGCTGCCTCCGCCACCAGCGCCGAGACGGCTGGGGGGTAGCGGTGCTGCTCGAGGATCAGGTCGAGGGTCTGGTCGAGCCGAACCACCCGGCCACGCATCTGCGCGCGATCGAGCTGGAATGGGAGAATGCTGTCATCGCCGGTCATGCCACTCCCATACGCCAGCGCGCGGCGGGCCGAAAGGGCGCATTCCCATGCAGTGCGTTTTCTGCGACATCAGATCCCATGAGACGGATCGGAGAACCCTGGCTGCCCGGCAAACCCTATCGCGACCGGCCCGGCGTCTATGCGATAATCACCGGGAGCCTGCGCAGCGGCGCGCCCGGATTGCTCTGCGTCGAGCAGGATGGGGAGATGCAACTCCCGGGCGGCGGCGTGGATCCTGGTGAGCATCCGATCGCGGCGCTTCATCGCGAGGTGCTGGAAGAGACGGGCTGGACCATTTCGGCGCCGCGCCGGATCGTCGGCTTCCAGCGGTTTGTCTATATGCCCGAGTATCAGTACTGGGCGCGCAAGGCGCAGGCGATCTATGTCTCTCGCGCCATTCACCGTCTGGGCCCGCCGCAGGAAGCCGGACATACCCCCCATTGGCTGCCTGTCGAAGTGGCGCTGCATGCGCTCGACGTCGAAGGCGACCGCTGGGCGCTCGCCAGTGCCATCAACTCCGGTCGGGTCCGGGCATAGCATCGCGATCTCCTGGTGCGAGATCGACGCAAGCGCCCGCGACATCAGCCATCACACGCTGTAGCGCGAGCTGGGCACCGGGCGGCCATGTGCGCGCTTGCGCGCATCAGCAGGTTCCCTGCTGGCCCGTGCCTGCACGGGCATGGCCGCCCGGTGCCCAGCTCGCAGCGTTCCGCAGAATGGCGACCGTTGCAGGCGCATTTGACAGGTTTCGCCTAAACCACGAGAATTCTCCTTTTCGGCAAGGGGAGCAGATTTTGAGCGCTATCCGTCCAGCCCGCGGTTTCTGCCGCGCCGAATTCGAAACCCGCTTCCTCCGCGCACAACGAGAGATGTCAGCGCTCGGCCTAGACGCGCTCCTCGTCACTGCACCCGCAAACTTCCGATATTTCACCGGCTTCGCGATGCAGTTCTGGGAGAGCCCGACGCGGCCCTGGTTTCTGATTCTGCCGGCCTCCGGGGCGCCCATTGCGGTTGTACCGGAGATCGGTGCCGGAGAACTCGCCAAGACCTGGATTGAGGATATCCGGGCCTGGCCGGCCCCGGTGCCCGCAGATGACGGGACCAGCCTGCTCACCGCAGCGCTCAATTCTGTCCCGCACAAACATGGTCGCATCGGCGCGGAGCTTGGCCGCGAGATGAGCCTTCGCATGCCGGTTGCGCAACTCCGCGAGGTGGAGAGCGCGCTGCGCTTTCACAGTATCGCCGATGGCAGCCCCTGCCTCTGGTCCTTGCGCATGATCAAGACCGAGGCGGAGATCGCGCATATCCACCATATCTGTCAGGTGGCCAGCCGGGCCTATGGCCGCATTCCCGAACTGATCAACGCCGGCGATACGGAGCTGGAGGCCTGCCTCAAGATGCAGATGGCTCTGCTGCGGGAGGGCGCCGATCAGGTGCCTTTCCTGCCCGGCATCTCCGGCCCCGGCGGTGTGTCGCAGATCGTCTGCGGCCCGGGCGAACGGCGGCTTGCCTCGGGCGATATGTTCTTCATGGATACAGGTGCCGTCTTCGACGGGTATTTCTGCGACTTCGACCGGGTCTGGAGCGTCGGCCCCCCGGACAACGACCTCGCCCGCGCCTATGCGCTGGTCTGGCAAGCGACGGAGGCCGGGATCGACGTCGCCCGCCCCGGGGCGACCACGGATGATCTCTTTGCCGCCATGGCCCGGGTTCTGGGCACCGGGGACAGCAATGTGGGCCGCTTTGGCCATGGCCTGGGCCTGCAACTGACGGAACCGCCCTCGCATATGCCCGGCGACGGCACCGTGATTGCCGAGAACATGGTGCTGACGATCGAGCCGGGCTTTGAATACGCGCCCGGGAAGATGATCGTGCATGAGGAAAACGTAGTGATCCGAGCCGATGGTGCCGAATTGCTCACGACGCGCGCCCCAGCCGAGATCCCGGTTATCTGACACCCTTCCCGGTTGACTTTTCCCGCCGGCAGGTCACGCTTTTGCGGCGCAGCATGACTGAAGGGCCACCATGAGCATCAACGCCGCGATCACCCACCGAACCACCTATCGCTATGACCGCCGGATCAGCCTGGGACCCCAGGTGATCCGTCTGCGCCCGGCACCGCATTCGCGCACCCAGATCCTCAGCTTCAGTCAGAAGATCACGCCAGAGGATCATTTCATCAACTGGCAGCAGGACCCGTTCGGCAATTACCTCGCCCGGATCGTGTTCCCGGAGAAAGTCGATCATTTCGAAGTGACGGTGGATCTGGTCGCGGACATGGCCGCGATCAATCCCTTCGACTTCTTTCTGGAGGAGAGTGCGGAGCAGTTCCCCTTCTCATATGCGCCAGATCTGGCGGCTGAACTGGCGCCCTATCGGAAGATCGAGACGCAGGGGGGTGCCTTCGACGCTCTGCTCGCCAAAATCCCCCGCGCGCGTCAGCACAGCAACGATTTCCTGGTCATGGTCAACCAGATGGTGCAGCAAGCCGTTGCCTATACGATCCGGATGGAACCCGGTGTCCAAACCCCGGCGGAGACACTGGAGAGAGCGCTGGGATCCTGCCGCGACAGCGCCTGGCTGCTCTGCCATCTGATGCGTCATCTGGGGCTGGCGAGCCGCTTCGTCTCCGGCTACCTCATCCAGCTTACACCGGATGTGAAGTCCGTGGATGGGCCGAGCGGGCCGGACGCCGATTTCACCGATCTACATGCCTGGTGCGAGGTGTACATGCCCGGCGCGGGCTGGATCGGGCTCGACCCGACCTCGGGCCTTTTCGCGGGCGAGGGGCATATCCCGCTGGCGGCCACACCCTATCCCTCTTCGGCAGCTCCGATCACCGGCGCGCATGAACCCGCCGAGGTTGCTTTCGAACATCATATGGAGGTCAACCGCGTGCGCGAGGAGCCACGCGTGACATTCCCCTTCACCGACGTCCATTGGGCGCGGATCGACCAGGCGGGTCATGCCATCGATGCGCTGCTGACCCAGGGCGATGTCCGCCTGACCATGGGGGGCGAGCCGACCTTCGTCGCCGACAGCGATCGCGATGCACAGGAGTGGAACGCCGAAGCGGTTGGCCCCACCAAGCGCCGCTACGCCGACAAGTTGATCCGGCGACTGCACAAGCGCTTCGCGCCGGGCGGGCTGATCCATCACGGTCAGGGCAAGTGGTATCCGGGCGAGCAACTGCCGCGCTGGGCCTTCGGTCTCTATTGGCGGCGCGACGGCGAAGCGCTTTGGCAGAACCCGGATCTGATCGCGGCGGAGGATTACGACGATGCCGCGATGGAGCAGGCGGCGACCTTCACTGTGGCGCTCGCGGATGCGTTCGAACTGGACGGCGCCACGGTCGCTCCGGCCTACGAAGACCCGGCCACCTATCTGCTGCAGGAGGCCAATCTGCCGGAAAACCTGACCCCCGATACCAACAAGCTGGAGGATCCGCTGGAACGGCGCCAGATGGCTATGGCCTTCGACCGGGGGCTGGGTCAGCCCACCTGCATGGTGCTGCCGATCCAACTCGCACAGTCGCAGGATGCGGCACGCGCACAATCGCGGCGGCAGCGCAAATGGGTGACCGAGAGCTGGCGCACCCGGCGCGGGCATCTCTTCCTGGCACCGGGGGACTCGACCGCCGGCTACCGCCTGCCTCTGACCGCGCTGCCCTGGCTGAAGGATGGGGAATATCCCTTCGTCATCCAGCAGGACCCGTTCTCGCCGCGCGGGCGATTGCAGGGCCGCGAGGCGATGCACCAGGCTCGGCCCCGCACGGCACCGGATACACCCGCAGCGCCCACGATGCTGGTAGCGGCAACGGCACCGCCCCCGCCACCCGACCCCCTGCGCGCGATCTTCACCGAACATGTGCGCACGGCGATCACGGTGGAGCCGCGTGGCGGCAAGCTCTGCGTCTTTCTGCCCCCGGTCCAGACGGCGGAGGCCTATATCGACATGATCGCCGCAGTGGAGGAGGCCGCGCGCGAAACCGGCATGCCCGTGCAGATCGACGGCTACGCCCCCCCGCACGATCCCCGGATCAACGTGATCAAGGCGACCCCGGACCCCGGCGTGATCGAGGTGAATATTCACCCCGCCAGCTCGTGGTCCGAACAATGCAGCGTGACCGAAGCGCTTTACGGGGAGGCGCGCCATTGCAAGCTGGATACCGTCAAGTTCATGCATGACGGGCGGATGGTCGGCTCCGGCGGGGGCAACCACATCGTAGTCGGCGGCGCGACGCCCGGCGACAGCCCGTTTTTGCGACGCCCGGATCTGCTGGCCTCGCTGGTCAGGTATTGGCAAAATCATCCCTCGCTGAGTTACCTCTTCTCTGGCACCTTCATCGGGCCGACCAGCCAGGCGCCACGGGTGGACGAAGCGCGCCAGGAGGTGCTCTACGAGCTTGAAATAGCCCTCGCCCAAGTGCCTGCGCCGGGATCCGATCCCGCGCCCTGGATCGTTGACCGGATCTTCCGCGATCTCATGACGGATCTCACCGGCAACACCCACCGGGCCGAGATCTGCATCGACAAGCTATACTCCCCCGACGGCCCCACAGGACGGCTGGGCCTGGTGGAGTTCCGCGCCTTCGAGATGCCGCCCCATCCCCGCATGGCGATGGCGCAGAACCTGGTGCTGCGCGCCCTGATCGCCTGGTTCTGGAAAGCACCTTACGACCGTCCGCTGATCCGCCACGGCACGGCGCTGCATGACCGCTGGATGCTGCCGGCCTTCGTCTGGGCCGACTTCTGCGAGGTGTTGGCCGAGATCTCGGACGGAACGGGCATCGAGATGGATCCCGAGTGGTTCAAGGCACAGCTCGAGTTCCGCTTCCCGCTGATCGGCGATGTCGACTACCGCGACATCCGGCTGGAACTGCGCACCGCGATCGAGCCCTGGCATGTGCTGGGCGAGACTGGCGCGATCGGTGGCACCGCGCGCTATGTCGACAGCTCGCTGGAACGCGTGCAACTGCGCGTCACAGGCGATCTGTCCGAGCGTTTCGGGGTGAGTTGCAACGGCATCGACGTGCCGCTCCACCGCACGGCCCGGGTGCACGAGCAGGTCGCGGGCATCCGCTTCCGCGCCTGGCAGCCGGCCGCCTGCCTGCACCCCACCATAGGCGTCCACGCACCGCTGACCTTCGATCTCTATGACCGCTATTCGAGCCGCGCCCTGGGCGGCTGCACCTGCCACGTCGCCCATCCGGGGGGCCGCAGTTTCGAAGAACAGCCGATCAACGACCTGGAAGCCGAAGGCCGCCGCCTGGCCCGCTTCGAGGCCCACGGCCACACGCCCGGCACTTGGCAGCCGAAACCCGCGCAGCAAAGCCCGGAATTTCCTCTGACACTGGACTTGAGGCGGCAATGAAGGATCGTTTGAGACAACCAGCTATCCGCCGCGACCGGCAAACTGGCGATGGAAGGGCGTTCCAAAGGCGAAGGGGCGCAGGATAACGGTCCTTCGCGGCAAACGCATCGATGCAATCCATCAATCTTGAGTGTGGACGTCGCGTCTCTGTACCGCCACGCCTTGTACCCGGCGCAGCTACGGGTCATTATTCTCTTCCATCTCAACGTAACTCTTGGACATGACCGAGGACACCGATCAGAGCCTGCTACGCCGCGTTGCGGAGGGGAGCGAAGAGGCGATGCGCGCGCTTTACGACCGTCACCAGGCGGGCATGTACCGATTCGTGCGCAGTCGACTGAACGACCCTTTCGAGGCGGCGGATGCCGTTCATGACGCCATGCTGGATGTATGGCGAAAGGCCGGGCGGTACAAGCCGCGCGCCTCGGTAAAGTCCTGGATGTTCACCATTGCCCGCAACAAGGCGATCGACCAATTGCGCAAAACCAAGCGCACTGTCACGGCGGATCCGGACGAGACCGTGCCGGATGACGCTCTCAACCCCGAACAGGCCCTGGCCGCATCGCAGGATGCGACCCTCGTGCGATGGTGTCTGCAGGGGCTCAGCGCGGCGCATCGCACTGTTCTGCAACTCGCCTTCTTTCAGGAGCTCAGCTACCCCGAGATCGCGGAGGTGGAGGATTTGCCGCTCGGCACGGTCAAGACACGGGTCCACCATGCCAAACGCCTGATGATCCGGTGCCTGAGCAACGACTCCGCTAGGGCTGGGTGACGGTTTCGACGACCGCGGCGCGGGCACGCAAGGCCGAGACGGCAGCGCTCAGATCGGCCCCGTCAGGCAGCGCAATGGAATAGAGGCCAAGCGCACTTGGCCCATCGACGATGCGCCCGCCGACTTCGCCCAGCACAGCCCGGATCTGCGCTTCGGTTGCTTCCGGGGCGAAGGCGATCCGCAGGATATCCGCGGCATCGCCCGATGCGGTGGTGTAGCCCGCCCCCGGCTCCGTCCGCTCGATCAGGGGTGTGACCCCGACCTGCCAGAGCAGGATCGCGGCCGCAGCAGCCCCGGCCAGATGCCAGACGGTAAATCCCGCCTTTGGCTTCGCGACGGGCTCGGCGGCGATGGATCGTTTGAGACGGGCCCAGCCAACCTCGCCAGGCGTTGCGTCCGGTGCATCGAAGCCCGCGGCAATGCGGTCGGCCAAATCGTGCGAGCGCCGCGCCTCGGCACCATCTGCCAATTCGGCTTCGAACGCGGCCCGGTCTTCGTCGGACAGACGCCCGGCGCGATAGTTCAGCAGCCGCTCTGTCGCATCCTCGTCGTCACGCATCTCGATCCTCCGTCATGCAACTATATCGTCTCAACGGCTAGAACGGTTCAATGTCCGATTTTTTTCGTATCTGGCAAATTTTTTCCGAGTTTGATTGAACCGAATGGCGGTTGGCTAAGATAAATACGAAACGCCTCATTCGACAGGACCCCGGCAATGACACTGCGTATGACCTGGATGATTGCCTTGACTTGGCTCTTATGGGCGCTGGCGCCCGGGGCTTTGCTGGCGCTCGAACCTCCACCACAGGCTCAGATCGCGGCGGATCTGGACAAGGTCACTGATCCACGGGAAATCGTCGTCATCGCTGACAGCGCGGGCGAGCTGTCCACGCTGATTGCCCTTGCAACACCGCGGGGCTATCGCGAACTCGACGGGCAAGAGCTCGAGACACTCGGTCTCGCGATGGGCGTGTTGCAGATACCCGAGGGCCGCGGTGGAATGCAGGCGATCGAGGAACTGGAAGGCCTGCGCCCAGGCATTCTCGCCGGTCTCAACCATGCATTCGGCAGCGGCGATCAGGCCGGGATCCGGGGGCCCAGGCTCTATGCCGATCGCCTGATGGACTGGCCTGCGCAGGGATGCGCGGCGCACCATTCAATAGGCATCATCGACGCTGTCCAGGGACCGGAGGTTCTGGGCCTGCCCAACACGCGGTATCGCAACTTTGCGCGCCGGGGCATCACCGACGACCCCCACGGGTTTCTGGTGGCGCGGCTGCTCAACGACGCAAGCAGAATCTCAGGTGCCTCGCTCTTCGCGGCGAATGTTGTCGGTCGGACGCGGCTCGGCGGGTCCGAAGCCAGCGCGGACGCCCTTGTCGCTGCGATCGGGTGGCTGCACTCTCAGGGTGTGCGGCTGATCAATATCAGCCTCGCCGGACCCTATAACAAAATCCTCGACCGGGCGATCTCGCGCGCCGCCGAACGGGGCACTTTGATCGTGGCGGCCGTCGGCAATGACGGGGCCAGCAGCCCGCCGCGCTATCCCTCCGCGTTCTCCTCGGTGATCGCGGTCACGGCCGTGGATGCAAATGGCGCGCGCTATCGTCAATCGGTGGCCGGGCAGCACGTGGACATTGCGGCCCCGGGCGTGGACATCTTCGTCGCTGGCAAATACGTGAGCGGATCGTCCTTCGCAGTGCCGTTCGTGACCGGCTTCATCGCGACCCTGGATCGGGAATTGCCTTCAGCCAACGAGGCTCGGCGCATACTCGCCGAACAGGCGCGCGACCTGGGGGCCGAGGGGCGCGACCCTGTTTTTGGACACGGCTTATTGTCGTTGAACCAACGCTGTGGCTCCTAGCTGCACCCCGGGCGACAGAACCTAAGCCCATAAGCCGCAAGGCAACGCGTCCAGGCCCGCGCAGAGCCTTCGAGAGCACTTGCAGCGAGCCCACATCCGACACCCCGCGATGATTCAATACGGGCAGTTAGGCAGTTCTTCCCTGCGAGCGTGCGTGACCGCAGATCCTCGCTGCTGCCTCCGCCGGATCCTTACGCAAAAACCCCCGGCGAAAAACTTCTCCAGGTTTTTTTGAACCTTCTCCCTTGCTCACACGACTAACGGTTACTCGCCGCTGGCGGGGACGTTCGTAAGCACCTGATACGCAGCCCCAACGGGCCCGAAGACCTCTGCAGGTGCGAGCATGGCGTAGAGCAACCGCACGACAGGAGAACCACAATGAGCTTCCTCAATTTCTTCTTCGACCTCTTCAATGACGAGGTCCGCCAGGGTTCGGACCAACGCGATCTGATCTTTGGCTCGTTCCTCGATGACAGCATCGCGGGCAATGGCGGCGACGACCTTTTGTTCGGCTTTAGCGGCGATGACACCGTCGATGGCGGCGATGGCGACGACAAGGTATTCGGCGGCCAGGGCCGCGACACCCTTGCTGGCGGCAACGGCGAGGATCGTCTGTTCGGCGGTTCGGGCAATGACCGCCTGGTGGGTAACAAGGGCGATGACCGTATGTTTGGCGGGTTCGGCAACGATTTGCTGGTCTGGAACAATGGCGACGGTTCGGACCTGATGCATGGCGGTCGCGGTCACGACCGGGTGCAGGTCAATTTCAACACCGATCTGGTCGATGACGACCTGCAGAACAAGGATGTCGCCGAGTTCTCGACCACCGGCAAAGGCGTGCAATTCGCCCGGGTCGAGCTGAACGACCAGGCAATCAACGGACTGTTCCAGCTCGATATCCGCCAGACCGAGGTGCTCGAGACCAATTTCGGCGCTGGCGACGACGCGGCCCGGATCGTTGGCGATGTGCTGGATGAGATCCGGCTTGACCTGGATGGCGGCGCGGGGACCGACACGCTCGACTTCGCGCAGGCGAACGCGGCGATCGATGTGGATCTGGCCGCTGGCACAGCGGGCAGCGCCGACATCCAGGGTTTCGAGAATGTCATCGGGACCGAATTCGATGACGTCATCGAGGGCGACGATCAGGACAATGTCATCAGCGGCCTGGGTGGGGTCGACAGCCTTTTTGGTGGAGAAGGTAACGACATCCTAGTGGCGAACAAAGGCGATGACTTCGTCTTTGGCGGGGTTGGCGACGATCTGCTGGTTTGGAACAATGGCGATGGCTCGGACCTGATGGACGGGGGCGCGGGCTTCGACCGGGTCCAGGTCAATTTCAACACCGATCTGGTGAATGACGATCTGCAGAACAAGGACGTGGCCGAATTCTCGGTGACGCCGGACGGCGTGCAGTTTGCCCGGGTCGAGTTGAACGATCAGGCGATCAACGGACTGTTCCAACTGGATATCCGCGAGACCGAGGCGTTGGAGACGAACTTCGGTGATGGTGACGACACGGCGCGGATCGTCGACGATGTCCTCGACGAAATCACGCTGGATCTGGACGGTGGCGACGGGGTTGACCTGCTCGACCTCTCGCAGGCAGCGGCGGGGATCGAGGTCGATCTGGCCACCGGCGCGCTCGACACATCGACGGCCATCAACTTCGAGGATGTCACCGGCACCGACTTCAACGATGTGATCCGCGGCGACGGCCGGGACAACGTGATCCGCGGTGGGGTCGGCAACGACACACTCGCTGGCGGTGACGGCGCCGATAACTTCGTCTTCTTCGAAGACGATACCGGCGTAGATGTCATCCTCGACTTCGAAGTCGGCGAAGATCGCCTGCTGTTCGTGACGAATGCCGATCTGACGGCGGAAGGTCTCGCGGACCAACTGACCCAGGCGGGTGACGATGTCGAACTGGCGGTCAACGGGAAGCTGATCACCTTCCAGAATGCCGAGGTCGGCGATTTCGGCGCAGAAGACTTCCTGGTCATCTGAGCACGGACGATGCCCTCTTCGGGCATCGCCTAGCGCCCTGTCGGCTTGCAACCCGGCAGGGCGTTTGCCTGTGTGGCACCCGCCAGGCGAACCGCTCCCGCGCTCTTCTCAGGTGATATGGGCGCCCGTCGTCTCGACAAAGACCGAATACAGTGACTGGCTGGCGGTCATGAACAACTGGTTCCGCTTGGTCCCGCCGAAACAGACATTCGAGCAGATCTCCGGCAGTTTGATCTGGCCGATCCTGTCGCCGTTCGGCGCGAAGCAATGCACCCCGTCATAACCATCGCCGACCCAGCCTGCCGATGACCAGATATTGCCGACCTCGTCGGCGCGAATTCCGTCGGCGAAGCCGGTTTTGCCGTCGATGGTCATCGACACGAACTGGCGCTCGTTCTTGACCGTTGCACCGTCAATATCCATGACCCAGATCTGGCTCTCGGCTTCGGAGTAGTGCGACCGCCCCGTATCGGCCACGTAAAGCTTGGTATAATCATGCGAGAAGCACAGCCCGTTCGGCTTGAACGGTGCGTCGGTCAACTTGGTGATCTCCCCCGACTGACCATCAATGCGATAGACGGCCTCCTTGCGGATCGGCTGCGGCGATCCGGTGTTCAACCGGTTGCCCTCGTAGTTCATGAGCCCGCCATACCCGGGATCGGTGAACCAGATCGAGCCGTCGTTGGGATGCACGATGGCATCGTTGGGCGCGTTGAAGCCTTCGCCCTCGAACTCTTCGGCCAGCACCGTGACAGTACCGTCATACTCGTAACGGATCACCTTGCGCGGCCCATGCTGACAACTGATCTGCCGGCCTTGATAGTCGAATGTGTTGCCGTTCGAGTTCCCGGATGGATAGCGAAAGCGCCGCGAGACCGTGCCCTCCTCCTCGGTCCAGCGGAGTTGTTCGTCGCTCGGGATGTCTGACCATATCAAATACCGCCCGACGCCGTTCCATGCCGGTCCCTCGGCCCACAGCGTCCCCAGATGGTGGCGCCGGATGGGGGTATTGCCGAGTTTGGGAAAGCGCGGATCCAAGCCGATGATGTCCGGGTCCGGATAGCGCACAGGCTGGGCGTCTGACCCGAAGTTGCGCGCAAAGGCCTCGGGTTGCATCGCGGTGATGCCGGCAAGCCCGGCGGCACCGGCGAGAAAGCTGCGGCGATCGAATTTCGGAGTGCCCTCGCGCTGCTCTTGATGGCTCATCTTCAGTTCCTCCCTGATCCGTTCTCGAGGCGTTATGTGCCTCTGATGCGTAACACTATAACAGAAACACAATCAGAGATTGGATCGCAGGATGGGCGATCGCGCTTTCAGCGATCACTTTCGAGCCGGCCACAGGTGGCGCGAGCGCTGGGTGCGTATGGCGATCCAAGAAGTTCACAACGTGTTCGGATCTGAAGTTACTGAACGAAAAACGCTCCTTCGCCGCCTGGGTCGCGCGCGCTATCCGTCTCGCCCAGGTTCGCTCGGGTCGCTGGAGAACAGCGCGATCTTGTTCCCCTGCGGATCCCGGAGGTAGCCTACATAGAAATGAGGCCCATAGGCATCACGAAAGCCAGGCTGACCCTCGTCGAAGCCACCCGCGGCCAGTGCGGCGGAATGAAGGTCGCGCACTTGGCTTTGGCCGCGTGCTTCGAACGCGATCATGACGCCATTGCCAGCCGAGGCCGGACGTCCATCGAAGGTCGGTTTGACGTAGAAATCCGGCAGAGCAGGGGACTGGCCCGGTTGCAAAGGCAGCGCATAGCTCAGACCCTCGTGGCCCTCCGTCACCTCATAACCAAGGGCTGGCAGGAACGCGGAATAAAACCGCCTCGCGCGAGCGATGTCGTCAGACCCGACGGTAACATAGGCAATCATGCTGCGCGTTCCTTTCCAATGGTTCGAATACTGCAGCGGCAATCGCTGCGAAAGCACACTCTATCCGAAAAGCTATGCCGACGGCACGGACGCGATCGACGCCCGTCAGACGAAATTGACCGTTCTCGAAAGCGGCAGCTCTCGCGGTCTCTCCCCCGTGGCCGCGAAAATTGCGTTGGCCAAGGCTGGGGCGGCCGGGGGCACCGGGGGTTCGCCGATGCCTCGGATCTCGTCGCCGTTTTCCAGGCCACGCACCGCGATGCGCGGGGTCTGGTAGAGACGCAGCGCCTCGTAGCTGTCGAAATTCGTCTGTTCGGGCGCGCCATCGGCATAGGTCATCTCGCCCAGCATGGCATGGCCGAGGCCCCATATCACACCGCCCTGGACCTGGTTTTCGAAGTTCACCGGGTCGAGGACGCGCCCGACCTCCGCGGCTACGAAGACCTCCTCCAGCCGGATGCCATCCGGCGTCGCGCTCACCTCCACGATCTCGGCCACCGGCACGCCGAACGAGAGGGTCAGCGCCACGCCGCGACCGCGCCCGTTGCCTAGCGGGCCGGCCCAGCTCGCCATCTCGCCCACCGCCTCCAGCACCCTGCGCGACAGGGGATGGGCGCAAAGGCGCAGACGTTCCTCCAACGGGTCGGCTCCAGCCGCGTGGATCAACTCGTCCAGCAGGCTTTCGTGCAGGAAGCCATTGACCGAGGCGCCGACCGAGCGCCATGAACTGACCGGTGCCATCTCGGGCGCGCGGTAGCCGGTAACGCGATAATCGGGGAGGGTATAGGGCTGGTCCCAGGCCCCCGCGACAATCGCCACGTCCGGCCCCGCCACCGGCAGCCCCAGCCGCGCGATCTGCGAAGCGGCAACCGAGGGCGTGGCGATGTCGAGATCGAAGGCTACGACTTTGCCATCCTCTACCCGTCCGCGTCCCCGCCCGATGGCGAGCGGGCGCGGGAAGTCGTGGGTCATATCCTCCTCACGCGACCAGACCATCTGAATCGGCGTGCCGGGCATGGCTTGGGCCACTGCGACCGCCTGACGGACGTAATCGTCGTCGAGCCGCCGACCGAAACTGCCACCGCCAGGCAGGACGTGGAGATGGACTTGTTCTGCCCCCAGCCCAGCCATCCGGGCAGCAGCCTGCCGGGTGAAGCGCGGGATCTGCGTCGATGTCCACAGGTCCAGCCGCCCGTCACGCAGCCAGGCAGTGGCGTTCATCGGCTCGAGCGGCGCATGCGCCAGATGCGGAATGCGATAGGTCGCCTCGACATCGGTGCCCGCGACCAGGGCGCCTTCGATATCGCCGTCGTCGCGCAGGCGGCTGTCGCGACGGTCAGGCGAGAAGCTCGCTTCAACCTCAGCGAACATCTCCTCCGTGCTGGCTGGATAGGGCGCCGGACCCCAGTTGAAGCGGATCGCCTCCGCCGCCTTGAAGGCGCGCCAGGTGTTGTCGGCGATGACGCCGGCGCCACCCTCCACCGCGACTATCTTCCGAACGCCGGGCATCGTCTGTGCGGCGCTCGCATCAAAGCTGGCGGTCCCTCCCCGGCGCGGATTGGTGCGCACGGTGGCATGCAGCATCCCGGGCAGGCGCAGATCGATGCCATAGATCGGCGCGCCGGTGGACTTCGCGCGGATGTCCAACCGTTCCATCCGCGTTCCCAGCAGGCGCCAGGTGGAGGGTGGGCGTAGTGCGAGCTCCCCGGGCGGGTCCAGAAGTGCCGCCGCCTCCGCCAACCGAGGGTAGGGTATCCGGGTGTCATCAGGCAGGATGACAGCACCGTCGCGCGTTGCCAGATGGCCAAGCGCAACCCGGTGTTCCGCCGCAGCCGCGCTCTTCAGCATCTCGCGCGCGGTGGCCCCGGCCAGGCGCATCTTGTCGTAGGCATCGGGGACCGTCGAAGATCCACCGGTGATCTGAAGACCCAACAGCTTGCCCGCGATCTCCGCCGCATCGCGGCCGGCCTTGGCCAGCGCACTGTCGTCGATGGCCGCCAGCGGGAACCCTTCGGCCGCGACCTTACCGTTATGATAGGCAGCGCTCGGCGGGCCGTGCTCGACACGGATCGTCTGCCAATCCAGGTCCAGTTCCTCCGCCACCAGGGCGGCCAGGATCGAGCCCGCGCCCTGGCCCACATCGGCCCGCGGGGCGATGACGGTGACGCCATCAGCATCTATCCGCAGATAGGGGGTGAGGGCGCTTTCCCCCTCCGCCAACCCGGCGAGAAGCGGGTTCTGCGGATCGCGACGATAGGCATAGAAGCCAAGCGCCAGTCCACCCACCACGGCGCCGGACCCGATCACGAAACTTCGGCGCGCGATATGGCCTGCGCGGCTCATCCCTCAGCCCGCGCGCAACATGGCGGCGGCGGTCTTCACCGCGGCGCGGATGCGGGGATAGGTTCCGCAACGACAGAGGTTGCCGGACATGGCATCGTCAATATCCGCGTCGTCCGGCTCTGGCGTCTCGGCCAGCAGGGCCGCGGCCTGCATGATTTGTCCCGACTGGCAATATCCGCATTGCGCCACCTGATGCAGGATCCAGGCCTTTTGCACGGCGTGGAGCGCGCCGTCCCCCAGGCCCTCGATTGTCGTGACCGGCTCCTCCACATCGCCGATTTCGACCGAGCAGGACCGCACCGCGATCCCGTCGATATGCACAGTGCACGCCCCGCATTGCGCGATGCCGCAGCCGTATTTCGGGCCGCGTATGCCCAGCACATCGCGCAAGACCCAGAGGAGCGGCATCTCGCGCTCCACCTCCACTTCGTGCTCCGTTCCATCGACCATCAGGCGCATCGCTCTCCCCGCATGTCAGACAAGGGGTAATGTAATGCGGAAATGGGCGCCCGTCTCGGATGGGATCAGGCTGATCGCGCCCTTGTGCGATTGCAGGAGGGATTTGACGATTTCAAGCCCCACACCGGTGCCCCCGCTCTCGCGCCTCGTGGTGAAGAAGGCGTCGAAGATCTTCTCGCGATTGCCGGGCGAGACGCCCTTGCCGTTGTCGCGAATGTCCAGCGTGACCTCTTGGCCTCCGATGACCGAGATCGCCACGCGATCCGCCCCGTGGGCCGCGGAATTGCCGATCAGATGGCCAAGAATGATGGAGAGCTTTTCGCTGGACATCGCAATCGGCGTCGCATCGCCCTCCGGAAGCTCCAACGTCACGCCCGGATGGGCCAGGCGAAGCCCCTCCGCCAGATCTGCCAGGGTGGTGCGCCCGCCCATCGGCAAGTTCTCTGCCCGCGCCAGATCACGCAGCCGGTTTAATAGCAGGGTCAGACGCTCGGCATCATGGACGATAGTGGCCAGGAACTTGCCGCGCTCCGCCTCGCTCATCGGCTGGTCGCGCAACAGCTCCGCCGCGCCCTGGATCGTGGTCAGGGGCGATTTCAATTCGTGGCTCACATGAGCGGCGAAGGTCGCGATATATTCCGAACGGTGATGCAGGCTTTCCGCCATCGCCGCGAAACTGTCAGCAAGCTGGGCGATCTCGCGCGTGCCGCGCCTGCCAAGCGCGATCTCGTCCGGACGGTCGCCGGCCGAGATCGAACGGGTCCAGCCGATCAGATCCGCCACTGGGCGATTGACCAGTCGGATGAAGAAAAAGCCCAGCACCAGCACCACGGCCAGCACCACCATGCTGGCGGTCAGCAGCTTTGCGCGTTCGGCATAGAAATACTTCACGATGTTATTGGGCGTGCGCGAGGCATAGACGACCCCCATGACCCGCTGCCCGGACACCACGGGAAGCGCGACGAAGACCCGGATCTTGGTGCCGCGCGAGATCGAGTAGAGCGGCGGGGTCGGCTTGTCCCGGACCCGCGAGCGGATCACGCTGGCATAGCGCCCGGTGAGGGCGACATCGACCTCCGGCACCCCGGCGAAGCTGAGCCCGACCTCGCCCGTTCCACCGATCACCCGGCCTGTCGCGTCCAGAAACCGAAATCCCGCCAACGTGATCTTCTGCACGTCGCGACCCAGATCGCGCAGGCGACGCCCGATCTCCAGCGCCTGAGCCGAGGCTGCCGGGGCCCGTCGCCCGTCGGGACGCGCAGGCAGCAAATCGGCCGAGGTCAGATCCAGCGAGGGCAGGATAGGATCATAGGCCCGGCTGGGATCGGGTTTGGCGTCATCGGGAAGGATCTTGCCCCGTGGCAGCGCATCGCCCGCCGCCTCGACCTCGCGCGCGAAAATCTGTGCAAGCACGGCGCTTTGCGCGATCAGCTCGCTCTCGGTCTCGCGGATTAGCTGGTTCTCAAGGACGCGAAAGAAGAACAGGCCCACCAGCGGCAGGGTCACCACCACGATCAGCACCGCAAGCGTGACCTGACCCAGCGAGGGACGCCACTTTCGCCCGGTGCTGACAGGCGGCCGTGTCACGAAGGCAAGCAGGCCTCGATCCGGAAGCCGATCGAATGGACCGTGCGGATCGCATCCGTACAGCCCGCCTCGGCCAGCTTGGCGCGGATATTGCGGATATGGCTGTCTATGGTGCGGTCCGATACATGCATGGTCGGGCCATAGGCCGCCACCATGATCTGGGCCCGGGTGAAGACCTGATCGGGCTTGCCGACCAGCGCGCGCAGCAGCGCGAATTCGATCGCCGTCAACGGCACCGGCTTGCCGTCGAATGTCGCCTCGTAAAGCTGCGGGTCCAGGTTCAGCGCGCCGCGATGCAGCACCTCCGGCACCTCCTGGCCCTGGGCAGTGCGGCGCAGGATGACCTTCACACGGGCCACCAGTTCGCGGGGCGAGAAGGGCTTGGTGACATAGTCATCGCCGCCGATTTCCAGCCCCAGCACCCGGTCGATCTCGTCATCGCGGGCGGTCAGGAACAGGATCGGCGCGTTCGAGGATTTGCGGATCTCCTGACACACGCCCAGACCGTCCATCTCCGGCATCCCGATATCCAGCACGAGCAGATCGGGCGCGGAGGAGGCAAAAACCTCCAGCGCCTCCGCCCCGTCGCGGGCGGTCACGGTTTCCATACCCGCCTTGTCCAGCGCGAAGGTGATCACGTCGCGAATGCCGGGATCGTCATCGGCGATTAGAATGCGGGTCATGTCCATGGCTCCTGTTCCTTCCATTGTTCAGGGGGTTTCTCTGCAGATCAAGGGGGTCACGGCCAGGGTTCCAACCTCGCGCCATTGTCCAGATCGCGATAGCTCAGATGCTCCGGCCCCGGGGGCGCAAGGGTCTCCAACGCTGCAAGCAGGCGCAGATTGCGCAGGCTCCAGTTCCGCCAGTTCTCCATATCGTCGCGAAAATCCGGCTCGAACCGGGGATCGCAGTAGAGCGCGCGATAGCCGAGCGTCCGGTTGAAGCTGTGGAGCGCGGGCAGTGCCGCGGGTCCCAGCGAACAGAGATATCCCCGGTCGAGCGGCTGACCCGGACCGCCCGCCACCTCCCGCGACACCGCCACATTGTGCCGCGCGATCAACCCGCTGATATTAACGAAGCTGGCAGCATAGAGCGTGATCATACCCGCCAGCAGCACGCAGTTCACCAACCAGGCGTTCGAGCGCCCGAACGCGAGGCGCGCGACAATCAGGACCAGCCCAACCGCGACCAGCCCCATCCAGATAAACGCCGCAACGCGCCACTCGCTGAGTGCATAGACACCGACATAAAGATTCAGCCGCAGGATCGAAGAAACCACCAGCCACACCGTCTGCGCGATCCAGACATAGCTGAGCCAGCGGATAAGCGGCGAGCGCGCGGCGTCACTGCCCGCCCGCGTCGCGAGCAGCGTGAAACCGCCAGCCAGCAACGCGGCAAAGATCAACGGATAGGCGCCGCGATGGGCATAGTTGGCATAGGTCATCCCCTCGGGCAGGCTGACCCCGCTCCACAGAAACGCCAGATCCAGCAGGGTCTGGATGGCGAAGATCAGATTGAACAGCAGCAAGCCGCGCAGAATCGCCCCGGTCCCGAAGAGCAGAGGCACAAGCGGCGGCGCGGGCGTCGGCTCCGAAGATTTGCCGGCCGCGACAGGCTTGCGAGCACGCACATGAAGAAAGCCCCACACCGCCGCCGCGATCAGCAACCAGAACAGGATCCGCCAAGGATTTATGACCTCCAGCAGGGCGGCCAGATCGACCTGAGCGCTCCAACGCAGCAGCACCGGATTGGCATCGCGAAACAGCAGCAGGAAGATGCCGCCCAGCGCCACCGGCATCGACCAAAGCGCGAGTTGATGGGCCATCCGGCGCATCCGGCCAACGCGGGTGGCGAACACCCGCTCCAGCAGATCGCCCAGAAGCCAGAGCGGCCCGGCGCATATCACACGAAGACTGTCACAGACCGTCTGCTCGACGGTCTGGCGCAGGCGACCGGACATGATCAACGCAAATCCGGCGACGCCCGCAATGCCGATCAGCGTGGATAGCGGGCCGACATGCTCGATCAGCGTTGCTAGGGCCAGAATCAGGACCAGACCTGCCCGCCCGACCCCAGGCCACCGCAGCGAGACCGGATTAGCGACCATGATCGCAACCGCCAGGGCCGCCAGAAAAACCGGGATACCCAAACCCAGCCTGCCGCCCCAGAACAGCAGATCCCCGACAATGACCAAACCCAGCGCCAGGATCGCCCGCTCCGTCACCGGCGAGATTCCCAGAAACCCTGAAACAAAACGCGTCTCGACTGACATGCAATCCCCTCCATCGATACGCGCAGCAAGAAACCACAAGCCCGCGCGAGAAGCGGGGCGAAGCTCTGCATTTCCCTAGGGTTGCTGTGCAGAAACTGTGCAGACTTGGCATTCCGTCGCCGCTGCACCATGGTCACGCTGGAACGGAGGATCTCATGACCGAATACTGGCGCCGTACCGCAACCGAAATCGCGGACCTCGTGCGCAGCCGAAAGATCTCGGCCAGCGATGTAACCCGCGATGCGCTCGACCGGATCGAGGCTGTCAATCCCGCCCTGAACGCCATTGTGCAGGATTGCGGCGAGGAGGCGCTGAGCGCCGCCGAAGCCATCGATCGCCGGATTGCGGAGGGGCACGACCCCGGTCTGCTGGCCGGTGTGCCGGTGACGACCAAGGTCAATATCGACCAGAAAGGGTTTGCCACCACCAACGGGCTGCGCATCCAGAAGGATCTGGTGGCGGAACATGACAACCCCGTCACCGCAAATCTGCGCCGCGCAGGTGCCGTGATCGTCGGGCGCACGAACACGCCCGCCTTCTCGCTCCGCTGGTTCTGCCGCAACAGCCTGCACGGCACCACGCGCAACCCATGGGATCCAGCCCTCACCCCCGGCGGATCTTCCGGGGGGGCAGCCTCGGCGGTGGCGGCCGGTATCGGCGCGATTGGCCACGGCACGGATATCGGCGGCTCGATCCGCTACCCGGCCTATGCCTGCGGCATCCACGGCATCCGCCCGACACTCGGGCGGGTGCCGGCTGCGAACTTCACCGCGCCCGACCGGCAGATCGGGGCACAGTTGATGGCGGTCTCCGGTCCGATCGCACGCAGCATTTCGGATTTGCGCCTGGGGCTGGCTGCAATGTCAGCCGCAGATCCCGGCGATCCCTGGTGGGTCCCTGCCCCGCTCGCCCTGCCGCCGGTGCCCAAACGTGCCACACTCTGCATCCGACCGGAGGGTCTGGCGGTTGCGCCCGAGATCGAAACCGCACTGCGCCGCGCGGCCGATCTCCTCGCCGCCGCAGGGTGGCAGATCCGCGAAGCGCCCTGCCCGCCCCTGCGTGAACCCGCCCGGTTGCAGGCGCTGCTCTGGCTGGCGGAAACCCGCCGCGGCAACAACCGCGCCATCGCCGAGGAAGACGATCCGGATGCAAATTTCGTCTATAACCAGATGGAGGCGCTCTGCCCCGCCCCCGACATCAACGACCTCCTCGACGCCCTCCAGCGTCGTCTCGGCCTGCTCCGCGAGTGGCAGATGTTCTTCGAGGAAACGCCGCTTCTGATCTGCCCCGTCTCGGGCGAGCTTCCCTTCCCCGACCAGGACGACGTGACAAGTCCAGAGCGATTTGCCCAGATCATGGAGGCGCAACTCACCCAATTGGGCCTACCACTGATGGGCCTGCCGGGCCTGACCGTCTCCACCGGGATCACAGCAAAAGGCCCCGTCGGCGTCCAACTGATCGCCGGGCGCTATCGCGAGGACATCCTTCTCGATGCGGGCGAGATCATCGAGGCTGCGGGCACGCCCCAGACCCCCATCGACCCGCAACATCAAAACCCCTCTCCACAGGCATGAGCCGGCTGCCAGGGGCGCCAGAAATGGCGTATTCGCAAAGCGAATTCCGTTTGGCCCGATGGCTCAGACGCAGCGTCCGCCATCCACTTCCAGGCAGACGCCGGTCAGAAACTCGGCCTCATCGGAACACAGGAACAGCGCCGCATTCGCGATGTCGCGCGGCTGGCTGAACCGGCCCAGCGGTATGGTCGAGGTGAATTTCTCGCGCAGCTCCGGCGTGTCCTCGCCCATGAACTTCTCCAACAGCGGCGTCTCGCCCGCCACCGGATTGATCGCGCAGACGCGGATGTTCTCCGGCGCCAGTTCCACCGCCATGGATTTGGTCAGAACAATTGCCGCCCCCTTCGAGCCATTGTACCACGTCAGCCCGGGCCGAGGACGGACACCTGCGGTCGAGGCGATGTTCAGAAAAACCCCGCCCCCCTGCTTCTTCATGACCGGCACTGCGGCCTGCGCCGCCAAATAAAGCGCTTTGACATTGACCGCATAGACCCGGTCGAATTCCTCTTCCTCGACCTCCAGCATCGGCTGATTGCGATGGGTAACGCCGGCATTGTTGACCAGAATGTCCAGCCCGTCGAATTCGGCCAGGGTTGCCTTGATCATCCCGTTCACATCCAGCGCCTTGGCAACGTCGGCGGTATGCGCCACCGCCGCACCCTGATGGCTTTCGTTGATCTCGGCGGCAACCCGGCTCGCCGCGTCGCTCTGCACATCGACGACCAGAACGCGCGCACCCTCCTCGGCAAAGCGCCACGCGATCCCTTCGCCAAAACCCGAACCCGCACCTGTGATCAGAGCGGTCTTTCCCGATAAGCGCATGTCATATCCTCGTGCACCGGGGTCGGGGCATCTGCCCTAACCCTCCGGCTTGGCTTTCTGGAACCGGCTACGCTCGCCCGCGCCCTTGAACCGAATACTCTTGCCGCGAGCGGTGGGATCGGCAAGCGGGAGCGCGCCTGGCCCCGAGTTCACATCCTCGAACCAGTCGATCACAACCTGAAACCATTCCGCCGGATAATTGTGTCCACCCCGATGCAACAGAAATTCCAGCGCAGATCCACGCTCGCACCCGCTCCAGCTATAGCGCTCGAAACTGCGGGTCCGACCGGTTGGCTTCTCGCTGCGCGGGTCGCAGTTGTTCGTGCGCTCCAACATTGCCAGGGCGGCGCGCGTGGGCGCCAGGTCGTGTCGGCCCGAGTGGTTCTTCATCCCGGCCATCCGAACAATCTTGTCCTTGGTGCCATGGGTATGAAGAAACTTCACCGGACGCACACAGCGATCGGGCAAAGGGCCCACATATCCGCCGGCATGAACCGCGAACGCGCTGCCGATTTCCGGGTTGTGACAGGCCAATTCCCAAATCAGGTGACCGCCGCGAGACTGGCCCATGAACAGGATGTTTTCTGTATCGAGGGCGAAGCGGAACTCCGCATCCTTGATAACCTCCTTCAGAAACCGCACATCGTTGCGCGGCCCTCCGCCATGGCGCAACGACCAGCCGGTGCCGCGGATCCCGCCGACATAATTCACGTCCCTCGCCGCAGGGACCACAAGCGCATAGCCGAAGCGATCGACGATTTGCTGGAAAAACGCAGAATCGGCAATATCTCGCGAAAGTCCGGTGGAGCCGTAAAGATACACCACTGTCTTATGCGGCCCGGGTCCGCTGGGCGCGACGGCGCGGTAGATGCCCCCCGGCACTTCGCAGGGCCGCTCGAATGCGGGCCAGTCACAGCGATCCTTGTTGTCCGCCCATACCGGACCGAAGGCCAGCGCGAAAATCAAACCAATCGTAAAAAAATACAGCTTCCGCATATGTGAAATCTCCTTGCTGCCGCCTCCACCAGGCATCAGTCGAGGGGCAGAGTTGCAGGATTCCAGGCCGTGTTCAATCCTGCCGCATCCACACGGGTTGCCCGCGATCTGGTCACAGGACGATTCGACGCTAAGTACCGGGGCTCTGAGGCAGTTTAGGGGCAGGATATGAAGCAGGTTCGTAAAATGAGCCTTTATGTGATCTCGGGGCTGGCCGGTCTGATCCTGCTGGGCGGCTGCGCCTGGATCTTCTATGCGCAGAATGTCGAGCAGCCGTCCTACACGCTGGAGCGCGCTGCGGGCGCCATCGAAGTCCGCGCCTATCCGGAACTTGTGGTGGCAGAGGTGACGCGGCCCGGGCAGCGCTATGACGCGGTGCGCAGCGGTTTCGGCCCGCTGGCGCGCTATATCTTTGCGCGAGAGCGCGAAGGCGACAAGATCGCGATGACCGCCCCGGTAACCCAGCGCGCCGATCAGCCGGATGGCGACTGGAGTGTGCAATTCATCATGCCCTCGCACTACACGCTGGAGGATCTTCCCGATCCGGCCAATGCAGATGTCACGTTGCGCAACCTGCCGGCCCAACGCCGCGCCGCAATCCGCTTCAGCGGTGTCGCGACGGACGCGTCGATCGCGGAACAGGAAACGTTGCTGCGCGACTGGATGGCGGCGGAAGGTCTGCAGCCGCTGGGTGCGCCGATCTACGCCTATTACAACGACCCATGGACGCCGGGATTTCTCCGGCGCAACGAAGTGCTGTTCGATCTGCCGGAGGGGTGAGGCTCAGCTTTCCCGATCGACGACCCGCGCCTGGGCCTGGCGCAACTGGCGCAGGAACTCGACCAGGAACGCCGTGCTCAAACCGAAGATCAGCAGCCCGTTCGCCGCGGCGAGCCCACCGAGGATGCGCCACTCCCGATCCAGCAGCACATCGCCGAAGCCCAGTGTAGTGAAGGCAACCACCGAGAAATAGACCGCAGGCTCCAGCGCATCGAACACGTCCAGATGCAGGAAAGTCGCCGCCCAGAACCAGACCCCGATGCTGTGCGCCGTCATCAGCCACAGCGTCACCGCCACCAGCAAGATGGCCGCACGTAACAATTGCGGCGGGCGCAGCATCCAGGCGGTCATCCTGCGCAACGCCCGCTCCGCCGCCACGAAGAACAAAGCCTCGACCAGAATGGTGGCCGAGATGACCACCGAGCCGATCAACAATTGTGCCAGCACAAGACCCTCCCGCACCATGTCTTGTGACCACCGATGTCGTGCCACCGTCGATCCCGGACCAGAGCCTATCCTCTTGGCGCTGCGTTGTCCCGGACTTGATCCGGGACCTCTGGTGCGAGAGGTAAGGCAGAGGTCCCGGATCAAGTCCGGGACAACGCAGCGCATATTGAGTGCCCGGCGCCCCGAACCACCCCCGCGCGTTTCGATGGGTCAGGCGCTGCCCAGCACCACCTTGGTCGAATAGACATCGATCCCCAGCGCCTCACCCACCGCGAAATAGGTCAGCTTACCCGCATGGACGTTCAGCCCGTTGGCCAGATGCGGATCGGCGCGGCAGGCCTCGGCCCAGCCCTTGTCGGCCAGAGCCAGCAGATGGGGCATGGTGGCGTTGGTCAGCGCAATGGTCGAGGTGCGCGCCACGGCACCGGGCATATTCGCCACGCAGTAATGCACAACGCCATCCACCTCATAGATCGGCTCGTCATGGGTCGTGGCCTTGGAGGTTTCGAAACATCCGCCCTGATCGATTGCCACATCCACCAGCACCGCGCCGGGTTTCATGCGCGACAGCTGGGCCTTTTTCACCAGCTTGGGCGCCGCGGCCCCGGGGATCAGCACCGCACCGACCACCATATCCGATTGCAGCACCAGTTCCTCGGTCGCATCCGCCGAGGAATAGCGCGTCTTGAAAAGACCGCCGAAGACATCATCCAGATATTTCAGCCGGGGCAGCGAGCGGTCCAGGACCGTCACATCCGCGCCCATGCCCGCCGCGATACGGGCGGCATGGGTGCCGACAACCCCGCCGCCGATCACCGTGACCTGGGCAGGGCCGACGCCGGGCACACCGCCCATCAGAACGCCGCGCCCGCCATTGGCCTTTTGCAGTGCCCAGGCACCCACCTGCGGCGCGAGACGCCCGGCCACCTCGGACATCGGCGCCAGAAGCGGCAGGCCCCCCGCATCGTCCGTCACGGTCTCGTAGGCGATCGCGGTGCAACCGCTTTCCAGCAGATCGCGGGTCTGTTCGGGATCGGGCGCCAGATGGAGATAGGTGTAGAGCACCTGCCCCTCGCGCAGCATTTTGCGCTCCCCCGGCTGAGGTTCCTTGACCTTCACGATCATATCGGCCTCGGCAAAGATTTCCGGCGCCCCATCGGCGATACGCGCGCCCGCCGCCGCGTAGTCCGCATCGGCAAACCCTGCCCCCAGGCCGGCGCCCGCCTGAACCACCACCTGGTGACCATGGGCGATGGCCTCGCGGCATGTGGCTGGGGTCATCCCCACCCGGTATTCGCGCGTTTTGATCTCGGTTGGACAGCCGATAAGCATGAGTTCCCCTCCAGCAGCATCTTGCAGTTGACGGGAGGATATCGCAGAGTCAGATGCAGGTTTTTGCAAAAACCTTTTGTGCAGCGCCGAAATAAGGCAAAGATCTTGCGCGAAATAGGCTATCGACCGAAGACCATTGCACTGGACCGGTTCGACCGGCAGATCCTCGCGGAAATGCAGGGGAACGGTCGCCTGACCAATGCGGAGTTGGCGGAGCGGATTGCCCTCTCACCCTCCGCCTGCCACAGGCGGGTCGCGCGGTTGGAGCAGGCGGGCGTGATCACAGGCTACGCCGCCCTGCTGAGCCCCCGCGCCGTGGGCCTGCCAACGACAGTGTTTGTCGAGATCACCCTGTCCGGTCAGTCGCAGGCCATCATGGAAGCGTTCGAGCAGGCCGTCGCCCTGATCCCGGACATCATGGAGTGTCATCTGATGGCGGGTACCGCGGACTATATCCTCCGCATCGCCGCGCGCGACTCGGATGATTTCGCCAGGATCCACCGTGAGCATCTGGCCCGTCTGCCCCATGTGGCGGGCATGCATTCCTCGTTCTCGCTGCGCACGGTCTGCAAAACGACGGCCCTGCCGATCTAGGTTCAGCGCCGGGGGGCGACGCCGCCGGTGCGCTCCGTCACGTCGGCGGCCGCCCGGCAAACGGCGCGCGCCAATTCCGGCAGGGCGGCATCGTTGACCCGCATCGCAGGCCCGGAAATCGAGAGCCCCGCCACAGCCTCGCCATGAGCGTTGAAGACCGGCGCCGCGATGCAGCGCATTCCCAGATGCCGTTCCTCGTCGTCCAGCGACCAGCCCCGGTCGCGGATGGTGACCAGATCGGCCTTCAGCGTGGCAAGGCTGGTGAGCGTCTTCGCCGTGAACTCGGTCAGGCCACGGCGCCCCGCGATCTCGGCAACCGCGTCGGGCGCCATCTCGGCCAGCAGCGCCTTGCCAATTCCGGAGGAATGCATCGCCGCCCGCGTGCCGGTGCGAAAGAAGGCCCGGATCGGATTGGACGTGTCGACCTGGCTCATGAAGACCACTTCGCCCGCATCGGCGATGGCCAGATTGGCGGTCTCGCCCGTCGCATCGACCAGGGCGTGCATGGCCTCGCGCGCGATGTCGACCAGATCGCTGCGCTGGGCGAAGGCACTTCCGATGCGAAACGCCTCCACCCCGATCAGCCAGTCCTGGGTCGCGTCCTGGAACGCCACCATCCGGTGCGCCTGCAATGTCAGCAGCAGCCGGTGCGCGGTGGAAGGCGGCATCTCCACCGCCTCGGCCAGTTCGGACAGAGTGGCGCGCCCACGCGCCGCGAGGCACTGCAGGATCAGCACGGCACGGTCCAGCGCCTGCACCGTCGTCCCGCCGCCATCCGGGTCCGCGGACCGGGGCCGGCCCCGCGCGCGCTTCTGATTCGGTTTGTCGCTCATCCGAAGGATCTCCGCAGCGATAGGATGGCCAAAACCCTAGCGAAACCAGAAAATCGAGCAATGGAATCTTTTTCCAGAGTCTCGTCGATCTGAAATCGGGAAAATAGAAAAGTTCTAAAAATCAGAAGCTTAAACTTTTTCAAATACACAATGGAAAAATATTCCAGAAAAATTGCACCTACACCAGACACCCTTAGATTGAAACCGGAGAAAACGGAGGACCTAAGATGACTGCCAATCTACCCGTCTTCAGCGGCCAGAACCCGGTCTTCATCCCGGGCCCGACGAATATTCCCGACCGGCTACGCTACGCCATGAGCATTCAGACCACCGATCACCGGGCGCCGGATTTCGTGGAATTGCTGTCCCCACTGCTGACCGACCTGAAGAAGGTCTTCAAGACCCAGGATGGCGAGGTGATCACCTTCCCCGCCAGTGGCACCGGCGGGTGGGAGGCTGCGATCACCAATACGCTCAGCCCGGGCGACAAGGTTCTGGTCGCGCGCTACGGCATGTTCTCGCATCGCTGGATCGACATGTGCCAGCGCCACTATCTGGATGTGGAGGTCATCGACTGCGAGTGGGGCACCGGCGCGCCGGCGGACAGATTCGCCGAGCGGCTGGCCGCAGACAGCGCGCATCAGATCAAGGCGGTGCTGGTCACCCATAACGAAACCGCCACCGGCGTCAAAAGCGATGTGGGCGCCGTGCGCGAGGCGATGGATGCGTACAGCCACCCAGCGATGCTCTATGTCGATTGCGTCAGCTCACTCGGCTCGATGGAGTTCCGGATGGACGATTGGGGCGTCGACCTCGCCGTCACCGGCAGTCAGAAGGGCTTCATGCTGGCCACCGGCATGGCGATTGTCGGGGTCAGTCCCAAGGCAATAGCCGCGATGGCATCCGCGACCTGTCCGCGCTGTTTCTTCGATTTCCGCGACATGGCAGGGGCGAACAAGAATGGCGGCTTCCCCTACACCCCGCCCCTGCAGATCATGTATGGCCTGCGCGAAGCGGTCGACCTGCTGATGGACGAAGGGCTGGAGAATGTGTTCACGCGCCACTTCCGGATTGCCGAGGGCGTGCGCCGCGCAGTCCATGCCTGGGGCCTCACCCTCTGCGCCAAGACGCCGGATCTCTACTCCGACACGGTCAGCGCGGTCTATGTGCCCGAGGGTTTCGACAGCGACGTCCTGACCAACCATGCGTTCGATATGTATGGCGTCTCGTTCGGTGTCGGGCTGGGAGAGATGGCGGGCAAGGCGTTCCGGATCGGGCATCTCGGCTCGATGACCGATGTGATGGCGCTATCTGGTATCTCGACCATCGAAATGGCGATGCGCGATCTGGGATATCCCGTGGCGCCGGGGGCGGGTACGGTGGCTGCGCAGGATTATTATCGCTCGACCGCGACGGCGGCGGCGAAACAGGCGGCGTGAGGCGATGATGAACCAAATGGCACCAGCCTATATCCCAACCTATGACGACGTGCTGGCGGCGCATGACCGGATCCGCCCGCATATCCACCGCACGCCGGTCCTGACATCCTCGTTCCTGAACGATCTGACGGGGGCGGAGCTGTTCTTCAAGTGCGAGAACTTCCAGAAAGCGGGCGCATTTAAGGTACGTGGCGCCTCGAATGCGGTCTTCGGACTCAGCGACGCGATGGCGGCCAACGGGGTCGCCACCCATTCTTCCGGCAACCATGCGCTTTCGCTCTCCTATGCCGCCGGGCGCCGAGGCATCGCTTGCCATGTGGTCATGCCGCGTACGGCGCCGCAGGCCAAGAAGGACGCGGTGCGCGGCTATGGCGGGATCATCACCGAATGCGAGCCTTCCACCACCAGCCGCGAGACGGTGTTCGCGGATGTGCAGGCAGCAACGGGGGCGGAGTTCGTCCACCCCTATAACGATCCCCGGGTGATCGCCGGCCAGGGCACCTGCTCGAAAGAGCTTTACGAGGATGTCGAGGGCCTGGACGCGGTTATCGCGCCAATCGGCGGTGGCGGCATGGTCTCGGGCACCTGCCTGACGCTGTCGACCATTGCGTCGCACATCGAAATCTATGCCGCCGAACCGTTGAACGCCGATGATGCGGCGCGCAGCTTCCGCGCAGGCCACATCATCGCCGACGACGCCCCAGCGACCATTGCCGACGGGTTGAAGGTGCCTTTGAAGGAACTGACCTGGCACTTCGTCTCGAACCACGTCACGGATGTCCTCACCGCGACCGAGGAGGAGATCGTCGCCGCCATGAAGCTCACCTGGCAGCGCATGAAAATCGTGATGGAGCCGAGCTGCGCGCCCCCGCTCGCAACTATCCTAAAGAACCCGGATACGTTCCGCGGCAAGCGCGTGGGCGTCATCATCACCGGCGGCAATGTCGATATGGACAACCTGCCCTGGATCACAAGCTAACGGGAGAGACCGATGACCATCCACCAGACATTCAAAGATCTTGAGGTCGGCTATGACGTGCCAGCGGCCATCGGCATGGACGAGAGCGAGATCCAGACACCTTGCCTGATCCTCGACCTCGACGCGCTGGAGCGCAACATCAAGAAGATGGGCGACTGGGCCAAGGATCACGGCGTGCGCCACAGGGTGCATGGCAAGATGCACAAATCCGTCGACGTGGCCCTGCTGCAGGAGAAGCTGGGCGGGGCCTGCGGGGTCTGCTGCCAGAAAGTCTCCGAAGCCGAGGTCTTTGCCCGGGGTGGCATCAAGGATGTACTAGTGAGCAATCAGGTGCGCGATCCGGCCAAGATCGACCGGCTGGCGCGCTTGCCCAAGCTGGGCGCGCGGACGATCTGCTGCGTCGATGACCTGGCCAATGTGGCGGATCTTTCAGCGAGTGCGACCAGGCACGGGACCGAGATCGAATGCCTGGTCGAGATCGACTGCGGCGCCGGGCGCTGCGGCGTGACGACCACGGCGGATGTGGTGGAAATCGCCAAGGCGATCCACGCGGCACCGGGGCTGAAATTCTCCGGCATCCAGGCGTATCAGGGCGCGATGCAGCACATGGACAGCTACGACGATCGCAGGGCCAAGATCGATGTGGCGGTCGCGATGGTCGCCGATGCGGTCGCGGGGCTGAAATCTCAAGGGCTGGACTGCGACATCGTCGGTGGCGGCGGCACTGGCTCCTATTATTTCGAGGGAACCTCGGGCGTGTATAACGAGCTGCAATGCGGCTCCTACGCGTTCATGGATGCGGATTACGGGCGGATCTTGGACAAGGACGGCAAGCGGATCGATCAGGGCGAGTGGGAGAACGCGCTGTTCCTGCTGACCTCGGTCATGTCCCACGCCAAGGCCGACAAGGCAATCGTGGATGCCGGCCTGAAGGCGCAGAGCGTGGACAGCGGCCTGCCGGTGATCTTCGGGCGCAAGGATGTGGAATACGTGAAATGCTCGGACGAGCATGGCGTGGTCGCCGACCCGGATGGCCTGCTGAAGGTCAACGACAAGCTGCGGCTGGTGCCAGGCCATTGCGACCCGACCTGCAATGTCCATGACTGGTATGTCGGCATGCGGGACGGCAAGGTCGAAACGCTGTGGCCGGTCTCGGCGCGCGGCAAGGCCTATTGAACCACATCCGCTGAGCGACCAGGCGTCCCGGGCTTGACCCGGGACCTCTGGTGCGCGGCCCGAAGAAGAGGTCCCGGATCAAGTCCGGGACACCGAAGCGCCTAACGGATAGGAACACCCAGATGATCGTCGTCTCAGAAGAGCTCTGCCAGGAACTGATCGGCCGCGCCGAGGCCTTTACCGCCGTCGAGGAGATCTTCGCGGCCATGGCGCGCGGCGATGCCTATAACTTCCCTGTGGTGCGCGAGGCGATCGGCCATGCCGACGCGCTCTACGGCTTCAAATCGGGTTTCGACCGGGCCGGGCTGGCCCTGGGCGTCAAATCCGGCGGCTACTGGCCCGGCAACGCGGCGAAGGGTCTGACCAACCATCAGTCCACGGTGTTCCTGTTCGATCCGGATACCGGTCAACTCAGCGCGCTGGTCGGCGGCAATTATCTGACCGCGGCGCGCACGGCGGCATCCTCGGCCGTTTCCATCGCTCATCTCGCGCGCAGGGACGCCAAGGTCCTGGGCATGATGGGGGCGGGCCATCAGGCAGGCTTCCAGTTGCGCGCCGCCGTCGAGCAGCGCGATTTCGAGAAGGTCGTCGCCTGGAACTACCACCCCGACATGCTGCCCTCGCTGGAGGCCGTGGCCAAAGAGATCGGCATTCCCTTCGAAGCGGTCAGTCCGGAGCGGCTGTGCGCCGAGGCGGACGTCATCGTCACAATCACCTCCTCCTTCGAGCCGCAGCTCAAGGCCGACTGGATCACCCCCGGCACCCATATCGCCTGCATGGGCACCGACACCAAGGGCAAGCAGGAGGTCGGCGCCGCGACCCTGACACGCGCAACCGTCTTTACCGACGAAGTCGCGCAGTCGGTCAGCATCGGCGAGGCGCAACACGCCATCGATCAGGGGCTGATCAAGGCGGAGGAGATCACCCCGATCGGGGCCGTCATCAATGGCGACCATGCCGGGCGGCGTTCGGCGGAGGAGATCACCCTGTTCGATGGCACCGGGGTCGGGCTACAGGATCTCGCCGTTGCCTCGGCAGCCGCCCGCCTGGCGGAGGCGGCGGGCAAAGCAGAGGTTATACGCCTCTAGTCCCTGCGCGCGGCGGCCCGCAGGCGGCCTTTCAGGCGCTTCATCGGCATTTCCGCGGGCTGGGGCGCGGCAGGTGCGGCGGTCACCTCGCCGGTTTCGGCGTGCCACCAGCGCGTCCCTGCTTCGGTCTCGATCCTGGCCGGGGTGAAGATATGGCGGTCGCGTTCGGCATTGTGGGCGCACATCGACAGCGGCCCATTCTCGGTCGCGACCATGAAGACGCAGCTCTCGCAGCGCGCGGTCTCCAGCGCCTCCGCATCCATGAAGTTGTGGATCAGGACGGACAGGCGCGCGACGCGCGGGCGGCCCCGCACCAGCCCCCGCCAGATCCCGCCGCGCAGATGCCAGGCGAGGCGCCCGGCCTCTGCCAACGCGGCCAAGGCCAGCCTCGGACGGCGCAGACCCAAGCGCGCCAGGCTGCGGGCGATATCCAGATAACCGTCGCGCTGGTGCTCGATCTCCTCCAACCCAGCGATCAGCCGATGCACCAGCGCCCGATTGCCCAGCGCGGGCATCGCCTGTTTCCCCGCCACCAGCGCCACCGCGAACCGATTGCAGGCGCTGTGCCCCACGGCGGTGGCGCCGAAGTCGAGGGCGGTGCCCATACCCTCCTCGATCCGCCGGGCAACGCTGCCCTGGGTGATCGCGTCGCCGCGCGTTCCCAGAACCCCGCGCCCGGTATCGGCCTGCATCTGGAACGAGATCAGGGTGATCCGGTGCGCCTCGCCGCGGAAGAACCGCACCAGCGCGGGCAACTCCGCCAGATTGCCGTCGAAGACTGTGGTGTTGAACAGCACGCGCAGGCCCAGCCCCTCCGCCCGGTCCAGATAGTCGCGCCGGATGGCGTTCAGCGCCGCCTCGCTGTCATAGCCCTTGCGCTCCTGCGTCAGGTCCACATGGAAGGCCACATCGTCCAGACCCGCCGCCGCCAGCCGTGCCAGCATTTTGCGACTGGCCTTGATCCCGTTGGTCATCAGGCACGAGCGCATGCCATGCCCCCGGATCAGGCGGCAAAGCTCCTCCAGATGCTCGACCTTGCGCAGGGTCGGGTCGCCCCCAGTGATCTGAACGGATGTTCCAGGGCCATAGCGCTTCGCGATCATCGCGATCCGCGAGGCGAGCACCGGCAGGGGCACGTCCTTGGCCATCTCCGCCCGGTCGGACAGATAGCAAAGCGTGCAGTCCAGGTTGCAGCGCTGGGTGATCTCCAGCGCAACACAGGCGATGGGATAGAAGCGCCCGGCGGTCTGCCCGGCGCCAAACTCGCCATGCGTCCGCAATGCCTGGCGCAGCGGCGCACGCGGATCTCGCTTGCAGGTGTCGGCATTCGTCATACCCAAGACCTAGCAGCTTCGCCCAGCGCCACCACAGCCGGGCGGGGCGTTTCCCTCAAATGTGTTCCGCGCGTGAGCGCCACATGCGGAAAAACCGGTGCCGAAAGGGGTGCCTTCGCGGAAAAATCGCTCTAGGCTCCGCCCGAACAGGCCACAGCCGGGATCCCGCCATGAACGAGACACTGCCCCACGAAAAAGGCTTCCATGTCAGTTGGGAGCAGATGCACCGCGACAGCCGCGCGCTGGCCTGGCGCCTGGATGGCCGCGGCCCGGGGCCGCAAGGCACATGGCGCGCCGTCGTCGCGATCACCCGGGGCGGCATGGTCCCCGCCTGCGTCGTGGCGCGAGAGCTGAATATCCGCACCGTCGATACGGTCGCGATCAAATCCTACGACCACCAGAACCAGGGCCAGATCGAGCTGCTCAAAGCCCCCGACGCGGCCATCGGCGATGGCGAAGGCACCCTGATCATCGACGATCTGGCCGATACCGGCGGAACGCTGAAAGTGGTCAGAAACCTCTATCCCAAGGCACATTTCGCCACGGTCTATGCCAAGCCCAAGGGCGAACCGATGGTCGATACCTATATTACCGCCGTCAGCCAGGACACCTGGATCTTCTTCCCGTGGGACATGGCT
>JBCCDU010000031.1:0-44399 GCA_039030715.1 Pseudomonadota bacterium | reverse complement strand
GGGGGGGGCGGTGGCACCGGGGCGCGGCCCTATATCACACGCCTGGGGGGAGGTTTTAAAAAGCCTCTCCCTGTGCCAGCTGGGGGTGCGAAACCCGGGGGGGGGCCCCGGGCCCGCCGCCACCAGGCAAGCGCCGATTGGGGGCTATCATGACGCAAGATACAACCGATCCGAACCGCGAGTTGACGGCCGAGGAACTGGAAGCGATCGAGCGGGAATACGATGAAGGCTCCGCCACGCGCCCGGTCTCGCCCAGCGCCGGCCTGATCCTCCGCGCAGTCGCCATTGCTTTTGCAATTTACCACTATCTGACGGCAGGGTTTTCGCTGCCTCCCGATCACTGGCATATGGGCTGGCACCTGGCAGGCCTGTTCATCCTGACCTATGCCTTCTTCCCGATCTTCAAGACGGCCCGCGCGTTCGAGGCGAACCGAGGCGGGCTGCGCATCGGCAACATCCCGATCTATGACATCCTGCTGATGGTACTGGGCGTCTCCTCGGCGCTTTATCTCGGCCTCGCCTGGCGCGGGGTGGAGTTTCTGGGGATCGAGGAACAAACATTCCGGATGGGCAATCCCAACGGCTATGACATGCTGTTCGGGTGCATCATCATCGTGCTGGTGCTGGACATCGCGCGGCGCACCCTGGGTTTCGTGCTGCCGCTTATCATCTGCGTATTCATCTCCTACGCACTGTTCGGCCCCTATTTCCCGGGCATCCTCCAGCATCCCGGCGTGAAGTTTAACACCTTCGTCAGCTCGATGTATTTCCCGCAGGAGGGGATCTTCGGCGTCACCCTCTGGGTCGTCTCGACCATCGTCTTTCACTTCGTGCTGTTCGGGGTCATCGCGCAGCGCACCGGGCTGGGCAAGCTGTTCATCGACAATGCCACCATTCTGGCGGGGCGCTACACGGGCGGGCCCGCGAAGGTCTCGGTCGTCTCCTCGGCCTTCTTCGGCACGATTTCTGGGTCTTCGGTCGCCAACACGGTATCCACCGGCGCGCTGACCATTCCGAACATGAAACGCCTGGGATATCCGGGCCATTTCGCGGGTGGGGTCGAGGCTGCATCCTCGGCCGGGGGTCAGATCACACCACCGATCATGGGCGCCGCCGCCTTCATCATGGCCGAGTTTTTGGAGGTGCCCTACACCACCATCGTGATCGCCGCGATCTTCCCCGCGCTGCTGCATTATGTAGGTGTCTTCGCCGTCGTCCATCTGATGGCGCGCAAGCTGAACCTGCAGGGCCTGGCAAAGGAGCTGCTGCCCCAATTTGCCGCCGTCTGGCGCGATGGCTGGGCCAATGTGATCCCACTGGTGGCGCTGCTGGTCGTGCTGTTTTCAGGCTACACGCCCTATATGTCCGCATTCTGCGGGATCAGCCTGGCGGTGGTGGTAGGTTGTGCGCGGCTGAGCGCGCCGCTGACGCTGGCCTATCCGGCGGCCTTCATCGCTTTCGTCCTGTGGAAAGCCTCGGACGGCGGATTCGACATCACGATGACCACGATCCTTTGTGCGGGGGCTGTGCTGGGCATCCTGAACCCGCAGCGGCGGATTACGCTGCCGGAGCTGACCGAGTCCGTCGAATTGGGGGTAAAATACGCGCTGGCCGTTGGCGCAGCCTCGGCCGCCGTCGGCATCGTCGTGGGAGTGATCAACACCACAGGCGTCGGTTTCCGCATCGGGTTCATGGTAACCTCCGGCGCTGCCAGCATCGCCGATAGCATCCATGGCCTGTTCGTCTTCGGCGCGTGGGAGTTGTTTGCACAGGCCGATCTGCAGCTCTTCCTCTCGCTTCTGCTGATCGCGATGGCCTGTATCCTGATGGGCGCGGGGATACCCACGACCGCGCTCTACATCATGCTGGTTTCGGTCGCGCAGCCTGCGCTGGCCCAACTGGGCGTGCCACCGATCGCCAGTCATATGTTCGTGCTTTATTATGGTGTGGTGAGCGAGATTACGCCGCCGGTCTGCACATCAGCCTATGCGGCGGCGGCGATTGCCAACTCCAACCCGTTCCGAACCGGGATATCCGCCTTCACACTGGGGCTCGGCAAGATCGTGGCGCCGATGGCGTTTGTCTATGCGCCGGTCTTGCTATTCGTCTCGTCTACGGGTTTCGACTTGGTTACCTTCTCCTATGCTGCGGCCAGTTGCATCGCGGGGGTGCTCGCTCTCTCCGCCGCCGTGGTCGGTTACTTCTTCGCGCCTATGAGCGTGATCGAAAGGGTGCTTTGCGCCATCGCCGGATTGATCGCCATTGCGCCAAGCTGGCAATCCGACCTGATCGCGCTGGGGTTGGTGGCGCCGGCTCTCCTGATCCAACTCAGCGCGCGCAGACGCCTGCGGACCGCCTGAGGGATCCACGCCATGCGCGCCGGGAAGGGGCCACCCGATGTCACCATTTTGGGCGCCGGGATCATCGGGGTTGCAACCGCGTTGAATGCGCTTGAGCGTGGGCTCAGCGTGGAAATCATCGACGAACGAAGCCCGGGCGAGGCGACCAGTTTTGGCAATGCGGGCGTGATCTCGCCCTTCTCGGTCGTGCCGCAATGCCTGCCCGGCATCTGGAAGGATGTACCCCGCTGGCTGCTAGACCCACGGGGACCAGTCAAGCTGCGCTGGCGCAACCTGCCGCAGGTTCTGCCCTGGGCGCTGTCCTTCCTGCGCAACGCCACGCCCGAGCGTGTCAATCGGATCGCCGATGCGATGGCACTGCTGATGCAGCACAATGTGGATGTTTATCGCAGGCATCTGGCGGGCACGGGACATGAAGGCCTGATTGTCGATGCCATGAACGTCACGGTCTTTCGAGGCGCCGCCAAACCCAACATGCAAGATCTGGCCCTGAGCCTGCGCACCGCGCGGGGTGCGGGGGTCGAAATCATCGATCAGTCCGATCTGCGCGACCTGGAACCAGCCATAGCGACAGAGTACCACAGCGCTGCCCTGATCAAGGGACAGGCCCGTGCATTGGACCCCGGCGCGCTCTGCAAGATTTTGGCAGACAAAGCACGCTCCGCCGGAGCCGTCCTACGTCGCATACGGATCGCGGGATTGGAGCGCGATGCGGAGGGATCGATCGCGCTGCGCACGGCGGAGGGATCGATCGCGACGCGCAAGCTGATCCTCGCGGGCGGGATCTGGTCGCGCGATCTGCTCGCGCAGCTCGGCTATCGCCTGCCTTTGATTGCGGAACGGGGATATCATCTGGAGTTCCCCGACCCTGGCGTCTCAGCCAACCACTCGATTCAAGATGCTGCGGCGAAAGTCATTCTCAGTTCGATGCGAGGTGGCATACGGGTGGCCGGCACGGCGGAGTTTGCACATATCGATGCGCCGCCAAACTATGCCCGCGCCCGCGCGCTCTCGCCCTTGGCCAAACGGCTTTTACCTGATCTGAATATCGAGGGCGCACGGGAATGGATGGGCATCCGCCCGTCATTCCCTGACAATCTGCCCGCCATCGGCCCGATGCCCGACCTGCCCAATCTGATCGCCGCCTTTGGCCACAGCCATTATGGATTGGGCATGGCGCCGGTGACGGCGCGGCTGGCCGTGGACCATGTAATCGGGGCACCCAATACCGATCTTTCGGCGGTTTCGCCGAACAGGTTTCTGCGAGACTGACCGGTCAGAGGCCCGCCGCGACCTGACTGCCTGCCATCGCAGCCATATGCAGCCCAAACTCCACCATCATCACCGTGGTGATCGGACCGTCCGAGATGATCACGGCATAGCTTGCAGGCAAGTCGGAATGGGGCAGCAACCTGTCCTCGCCATAGTTGGGAAACCCCGCCTGCGCCGTGCCGCGCGGGCAACTGACGGGAACGCCGTGCAAGGCGCCCGACATAGGCAGATGCGTATGGCCGTGGAAGATATGCGCGATCCGGTCGCGATGACGTGCGACGACGGCGGCGAAGTCCTGCGGATTGCGCAGCATGATGCGGTCGATCGGGCTCAGATGGGTCGGGATCGGATTGTGGTGCAGGAAGACCCAGAACGGGCCAGCGCCAGCCGCCAATTGCGCCTCAAACCAGTTCAGCCGCCGCTCGCAGAGCAGCCCGTCATGACCCTCCGCATCGTGGGTGTCCAGGAACAGCGCGCGTCCCTGGCTCAACTCGCGCATCCCTTGCACGAACCCGGCCTCGCCCTGGCGTTCGGGGAAGACCTGCATGAACAGCTCGCGATCGTCGTGATTGCCGATCATCAGCGCCACCGGAATGCGGATACGCGCGAGCCGCTTGCGCAATTGAGCATACCCTTCGCGGCAGCCCGAATGCGAGAGATCGCCAGTCACAACAATCAACTCAGCGTCCGGATGACGCTGCGTGATATCGTCCAGCGCGGCATCGAAATTAGCCAGTGGATCACGGCCGGAAATTAGCATCCCGGGTGGCGCCAGGTGTATGTCCGTAATCTGGATCAGCTTCATGAGAACCTACGCATCTAATCACCCTCTAAAAGCCTGTTTCACGCTAAAGTTGTACGTTTAATTGACCAAAACAAGGCCGAATTACGACCTTGTCATCTGCCAGAAACGGGGCGCTTTCAGCAGGTTTTCCCAGCACTCTTGCGCGCTTACCCAAGCCAGCTCGGCGCGGGCCCCGCGCGCACCCAGAATGCGGCCCACCGCCCGCTGCACCTGCGGATCACGCGCGGCGGGAGCAGCAGGACCCAGAAACAGGGCCTCGGCCATGGCCAGGTCGTTCAGATCGCCGAAAAGGGTCTGCAACTTGCGAAGGTTTTTCAGAAAGGGTTTCACCGTTTCGTCAGGATAAAGCGCACGCATATACTCGATGGCATAGCGCAGTTTCTTCAGTTCCTTGCGCAAGGCATGGCGCGCTTCGATATCCAGATCCGCGATGCCCTCGGCGGCTCGGCAGACCTTGCGCCAGCGTTTGGCGAGAACTGTCCTGGCCACCCGGGCCGCAGGTTCAGCCAGCCGGATGCTCTGCCCGATATCTCCACGCGCCAGCCATCCGCGGGTCTCGACAAAGGCCATCAGATCGACACAGAAATTCTGCACTCGCGACGATGGCAGAACCTCGCCCATCAAACGCAGGCGGGCCTTGTTGCGCCGGGCGGCGAGGGCTTTGTGCAAGTGGGCGAACCCAGCGTCGCCATCCATCTCCGGCTCAACGATCTCCGAGAGAGCGACATCGAGATCGCGCACCTGGCCGAGTTCTGCCGCCAGCCAACGGGCCTCCTCGCTCAATCCCGCAGCAGCCGGTCCACCAAGCTGCGAGCGCAGCATCGTCAGCACGGTGCGCAGGCGTCGCAGACCGATGCGCAATTGTTTCAGCCCGTTGGGGTCCGGCGTCTCGATCTTCTCCAGAAAAATCAGATTGCCGGCGATCTGGTCCAACGCCTCTCGCAGGATGTCACCAGCGGCAGCCTCGATGGTTTGTTCTGGCTGCAGCACAACGCGCCTGGCATGTCGGGCCGTGGGTGTCGGTGCCGCCGCACCATCTGCAAGACGCATCCCGCGGGCGGCCTTGCTGGTTGTGGAGAATCGCATCCCACCACCCGGTAGAAGCCGACGCAGCAGCATGAACAGCGCAGCCGGATCGCCAGAGATCAGCTCCAGCTCCAACTCACGCAGCGGCTCGCGCAGCTCGCCCGCCGTGACCTCGCCGACGTCGATGGCCATTTCGATCTCGGCCCCCGGCATCAGGATGTGCCGCTTGGTGCGGCGAAACCGGGTCTCGCAAACGGGGCCAAGCGCATGAGTGCCGAGCGCCTGCTTCAGATCCGCCTGCGCCTGGGTATCCGGGATCGCGGCGATGGCGAGACGGCCACCCGGCGCCGGGCATTCGAACTCGTCATTTATGGAGAAACCATGGCGCAACGCGCCGCGTTGCTTGAGGGTCTGCACCCAGTCGCGCCCCTGCCTGCGCAACCTCAGCGCGATGCCGGCCGCCGCCAGCCGCCGGTCGACCGTATCGAAATAGACAGATTTCAAAGCGATCGTCCGCGGCCGTCCCGTGCTGATCGCGGCCAAACCACGGTCGGCGCGCATGCGCTTCTCCGCCGCTTCGGTCAGGTTCAGCTTCAACTCGATCTCGCGCATCGGGGATTTTTGGAACAGATCCTCGCCGGGCACAACTGCCGGGCAAAGCGATCCGCCAGAATTCGGCGCGGTTAGGGATGAGTATTAAGGGTTTCCTCAACCCTGGTGAGCATCCTGAGTTTGCTCGGTTCAGACGCCCGGCGGCGGAAATGAGGTCGGCGGTCAAATAACGTCTCAAATCCGCCCGAAAATCGCCCGAAACCCGACGGAAACCACGGGGAAGTTAAAACCATTGTCGAGTATCCCGGAGAAACATAGACGAGGACCATATGAGCCCTTCTGCTGCTGCACCTGCACTTCGATCCTCGGACACTGATTGGACGCATAGCCAAGCGAACGCGCGCCGGGCGATCGCGCCGCCGCGCTCGCCTGTCACCATCGAAGACACCGGACTTGAGGAAGGTTTCCTCGTCAACCTGATGGTCAAGACCATCTATCGCCAGAACCACGACAAGGTCAGCGACATCGCCAAGGCGATCTGCCTGCCCCCGGCATTGGTCGAGAAACTGATCCTTGCGGGTCGCGAGGCCAAGCTGATCGAAGCAGTGGGCCAGTTGGGCGCGTCGATGAGTGCGGAGATGCGCTACACGCTCACCGCCAAGGGCAAAACCTGGGCGCTGGAGGCGCTGGCCCAATCCGAATGGATCGGCCCCTGCCCGGTGACGCTGGAGCAGTTTCACACCCAGGCGGCAAAGCAGTCGATCCGCAACGAGGTGCTGACCCGCCCGATGTTGGAACGCGTCTTTGCCGAGCTGACCCTGGCGCCGCATCTGATGGAGGAGCTGGGCCCGGCCGTGAACTCCGGCGCTTCGATCCTGCTTTATGGACCACCGGGCAACGGCAAATCCTCGATCGCGACGGCGGTCTGCGATGCGTTCGACGACCGGGTCTTCCTGCCTCATGCCATCGTGATCGACAAACAGGTTATCGCGCTCTACGACCCCACGGTCCACCGCCGCCTGGATGGCGAGGAGATGATGGACGAGGGGCTGCGCCGCGGCACCAACGCCTATGACACCCGCTTCACCGTCTGCAAACGCCCGACGGTCGAAACCGGGGGCGAGCTGACACTGGACATGCTGGAGCTGCAATACAACCCGGTCAGCCGGGTCTACGAGGCGCCGATGCAGTTGAAAGCCTCGGGCGGCATCCTGGTGATCGACGATTTCGGTCGCCAGCGCCAAAGCCCGCAGGACCTGATCAACCGCATGATTATCCCGCTGGAAAAGCAGGTGGACTATCTCGCCCTGATGACAGGCCGGAAGTTCGAGGTGCCCTTCGACTCGCTGATCGTGTTCTCGACCAACATTCCGCCGAAGCAACTGGTGGACGAGGCGGCCCTGCGGCGTCTGCGCTACAAGATCCTTGTCGATAAGCCGGACCGTGACACCTACCTCAAGATATTCGCCCGCACCGCCCAGAAATTCGGGATGGAGCTTACGGAGGACGCGCTGACCCATGTCTTGTTCGAGCTTTACGCGAAAACGGATGGGGCAGAGTTTCACGCCTATCATCCACGCTTTCTGATCGATCAGACGAAATCGATCTGCACCTATGAATGCGTGGATCCGCAGTTGAGGCCCGAGTTTCTGGACAAGGCCTGGCGCAACCTCTTCACCAGCGAGTAAAGCGGCCCCCCTTTCGAGGGGCCAGCCTGCGCCCTAGCGGTCCTGGGCTGATTTTGCGAGGCGAACCATCGTCAGAAACTCGGCGCGGTATCCCCAGCGGTCCGCGCCTTTGGCGGCACCCGCAGCTTCCAGCACATCGTCATAGCTGTAGTCCCGGGTATACCGCCCGCCGCGCAGCAGTTGGGCAAAGCCTGCAACTGCGGCAGCAAAACGCGCCTCGCTGTCCGGCTCCACCGTATCCCCTTGCGTGATCGGGCGGCTGATGAGCTTCGAGGCGGTCTCGCCCGGTTCCTTGTAGCGCAGCTTCAGGAAGGCCAGTTCCGCCCCGCCGGAGGCAGGGTTCTGCTTGCCATAGCGCAGATCGTCAATTTGACGGGCGGGTGAGCCGACCGGCGTGATCTCATAGAGCGCGGTGACCCGGTGGCCCGAGCCGATCTCACCCGCATCCACCTTGTCATTATTGAAATCCTCACGGTTCAGCGCGCGGGTCTCGTATCCGATCAGCCGGTATTCGGCGACGGTCGCGGGATTGAACTCCACCTGGATTTTCACATCCTGGGCAATGGGGAAGAGGGTCGAGGACGCCTCCTCCACCAGCACTTTGCGTGCCTCGGCGAGCGTATCGATATAGGCGGCGGTTCCGTTGCCATTCTGTGCCAGGGTTTGCATGAGCGCATCGTTATAGTTGCCCTGCCCGACGCCGAGGATCGAGAGCATCACACCGCTTTCGCGTTTGCGCTCGACATAGCCCTTGAGCTGGTTCTGATCGGTCAGACCGACATTGAAATCTCCATCCGTCGCCAGGATCACGCGGTTCACGCCATCCTCGACGAAGGCATCCTCGGCAAGCGCATAGGCCGCCTCGATCCCTGCGGCCCCGGCGGTGGAGCCCCCAGCGCCCAGACTGTTCAACACATTGCGGATTTTGCCCGCCTCGCTGACCGGGGTCGGCGGCAGCGCGACACCCGCGCGGCCCGCATAGGTGACGATGCCGACCTTATCTTCAGGCCCCAGACTGTCCAGCATCAGGCGCAGCGAGTTGACCACCAGGTTAAGCTTGTCCGGGCTCTGCATCGAGCCCGAGGTGTCGATCAGGAAGACGAGGTTCGAACGCGGCTTCTCGGTCGGGACGATATCATACCCCTTCAACGCAATCCGCAGAAGCTGGGTATCCGGGTTCCAGGGCGTCTGCATCAGCACGGGATGGACGGCGAAGGGCGCCTCGCCCCCCTGCGGCCCGGCATAGTCATAGGCGAAGTAATTCACCATCTCCTCCACCCGCACGGCCTGTTCCGGCGGTAGACGGCCCGACATGATCGCCCTGCGCACAAAGGCGTAAGAGGCCGTGTCCACATCGATGGAGAAGGTCGAGACCGGCTCCTCCGCCACCAGCTTAACGGGGTTGATCTCCAGTTCTGCGAACCGATCACGCGACTGTGGCTCGACGGGTGCAGGTGCGGGCGCGATCTCGCCCCCCGGCGCATAGCTGCGCTCGAAATCCCCGACCGCGAGCTGCGGCGAGCCGGCCTGGTCGCATCCGGCGGCAGTGGTGCATGCGGCGGCACCAGCGGCGCCACGCTGTAGAACCGGCCCCCCGTTTGAACCGGTGCGATCGGCGAGGGCCTTTGCAACCGTCGTTCTGCGCTGTTCGCGGCCCTCAAGGAGCGACAGCGCCTGAGGCGCCGTGTCAAGCTCCACTGCTTGATCTGATGGAGGCTGATCTACCCGCGTTGCGGGTCTCGCCGCATGAGCGATTGTTGCATCTCTTTCCGGAGGCTGCACGATGCGAACGTCTGCGACGCGCTCTGCCTCGTTGCCAAGCGATGAAACCTCCGGCAGTGGGGACAGGCCAAGGCCCTCGAAACCCTTCTCATGCAGGCCGGTGGACATCACCGCCACGACCATCACGGCCAAGCTGGCGCCGCCGTAATAGTATGGACGAAGGACAGGAATAATCGTCGACATGGATACTCTCCCAAGCAGATTGGCGAGCCAGTTGGCTCTCTGCTGCTTGGGACGGGTGGACTGCGCACTTCCTTGGCTCGCCTCGAAAAATTCTTGTCTCGCGGCAGCGACTGCACGCGCCATGGCCGTCTGGTCCACCTCCGGCGCGGGGGCGGCTTTCAGGGCGGCTTTCAGCCGGGCGATGTCATCGGTCGGGTCGGTCATGTCATCGTTTCCTCGCGGGCCTCGGCCAGCGTTTTCAGGCGGCGTTTGATCTCGGCCATGCGCCAGGCGACCGTGCCTTCGGCGATGCCCAAGACGTCTGCGGCCTGGGCCTGGGTCAGCTCCTCCTCCAGCACCAGCACGGCGGTGGCGCGCAGATCGGGAGGGAGGGCGCCAAGCGCCTCCACCAGCCATTCGGCTTCCGCCGCACGCGCGCTGTCACCGGCACGGCGCAGCGCATCGACCTCGGCGAAATCCTCCGTCAGCCTGGCCTGACGCGCCGCCTTTCGATGCCGGTCCGTCGCCGCGTTCACGACCAGGCGATAGAGCCAGGTGGAAAACTGCGCGTCGCCGCGGAAGGATCGGATCTTGCGCGCCAGTCCCAGCGCCACGTCCTGAGCCAGATCCTCGGCCTCTGTCCTGTTGCCCAGCAGGCGGCAGCCGAGCCGGAAGATTATGGGATAATGCGCGGCCAGCAGGCGTTCAAAAGCCTGCTCGTCCCCTCCCGCAGCCTGAAGGGCCAGCGCGCTATCCCCGGTTTTGGTCAGCATGTCCTCCATCAGACGCAGGCCAATGGGCGATCCTTGGGCCGTCCGCAGAAAAATCTGGAAAATAATTTGACGCGCCGGTCGGGCCGCTGTCCAGCACCGCGATTTCCGGATGCTGCGATTTCGCGGTAAGATTGGTGGCGGGTCGAAGAGTTAAGGGGGACGCATTGGATCACAAGCACGCCGAGAAGATGGTCAATCAGACCGACTGGGCCGTAATCCTGGGTGGCGGCCTATTCATCCTTGTCGGACTCGGGATCATGGCGGGGGGGCATCGCGCTTTGGTCCAGCGAGCCGAATGCCTGGATCATGCTGCCCTTTGGCGGTGTCTTTGCGGGTATGGGCGCGATGGTGATCCGCGTTTTCGCGAAGACCCCGGGCATGAAACGCGTGGTGCTGAACGTCGAGGAATTTCAGACAGGGCGGAGCACCCACCGCTCTATCAGCTATATCGAGGTCGATGAGAATGCCAGCGACACCGAGATCGCCCGGATCAAGCGGGAACGGATCGGCGCCAAGCTCGCCACCCGCCCGGATTGGGCCGAGGGGCGCATCGCCTCGGAACGCAGGCGCAGCGGCAATGCCTATTGGTACATCGCGGCGGCGATCGCGGTGCTCTGGTCCGTGTCCATCGGGGCTGCGGTTTTCTTCGACGCATTCGCCTGGTTCTTCACCGCCATCCTCAGCTTGTTTCTGGGCATCGTTCTGTGGCTTGCCGTTTCCAATCTGCTGCATCGGCGCAAGTTCAGCGAGGCGGAACTGCTGCTGGACAGCACCCCCGCGCTGTTGGGTGAAACCTTCGAGGCCGAAATTCGCGGCGGCATTCACCGCGATACGAAGATTTCCGAGGATGCGGAGCTGACCCTAACCTGCGTCCACAGTTGGGAGGTGCGCACCCGCGACAGCGACGGCAAGAGCCAGACCCGGACGCGCCGAAAGACCCTGTGGGAGGACACCCGCCGCGTCACGGTCCAACGCCAGGGCGGGCGGCCCAGCGTTACCGTGCCGGTGCGCTTCGAGATGCCGGAGGATCAGCCACAGACCACGCCCGGCGACAGCCATGGCATCCACTGGCATCTGCATGCACGGGTGCGCCTGCCCGGGCTCGACTGGCGCGCGGAATTCGAAGTGCCGGTCTTTGCACTCGACTCGGTCGAGGCGCGGCTGCTGGGGTGATCAGCCGCCCCGGATCTGGCTGAGTGTGCGGCGGGGGGTGATCGCCTCCGGATCGATGATCAACTCCAACAGTGCGCCGGTGCTCGAGGCCATCGCACGGGCAAAAGCGGCTTCGAACTGATCGGTCCGCTCGACCTTCTCGGCATGCATGTCATAGGCTTCGCCAATGCGCACAAAGTCGGGGTTCTTGATCTCGGTCCCACTGACGCGATTGGGATAGTCCCGCTCCTGATGCATCCGGATGGTGCCATAGGTGCCGTTGTTCAAAACTAGAACGATGGGCTGCGCATCGGCCTGCATTGCGGCGCCCAGTTCCTGAAATGTCATCTGGAAGTCGCCGTCACCGGCGAAGCAGACCACCGTGCGCGCGGGGTCTGCCACCTTGGCGGCGAGTGCGGCCGGGATGCCCGCGCCCATCGCCCCAGATTGCGGGCCGAGCATCCGGTGATGGGGCCCGTATTTGAAAAGTCGCCCCGGCCAGATCGCGAAGTTGCCCGCGCCGTTGGTCAGGATCGCATCCGCTGGCAGAACCGCGCGCAGATGCGCCATCGCGGTGCCCATATCGAAATCGCCCGGCTGCGGCGGCAGGTCGAAACTGGCGTCATATTCGGCCTTCAAGGCCTGCAACCGCGCAGGCCGCGCATTGCCGGGGCCGCGCGCTTCACCCGCCAGCGCCTGGGCAAAGGCGTTGGGACCGGCATGGATTGCCAGCACCGGCTGATAAATTTTGCCCAACTCACGATCCGAGGCATGAACGTGGATCAGTTTCTGCCGCGGCACCGGCGCATCGAAAAGGGTATAGCCATCGGTGACCATCTCGCCCCAACGGATGTTGAGGCCCAGGATCACGTCGGCCTCCTCGATTGTCTTGCGGATATGCGGCGGCATGCCAACCCCGGCATCGCCGACATAAGCCGGGTCGGTGTTGTCGATCAGGTCCTGGCTGCGGAAGGTGGCCGCGATGGGGATCGCCGCCTCGCCAGCCCAGGCGGTCAGTTCGGCCAGACCGGCCCGGTCGTCCCAGCCCCCGCCGCCGATCAGGATCAGCGGGCGTTCAGCACCGGCCAGAAGATCCGCAGCTTGCGACGCCAAACCGGGCGCTACACCGGGTTGTGGCGGCACGATGCGCGGGGCGGGATGGCTGGCAGCCTGTTCGATCAGCATATCCTCTGGCAGCGCCACGACTACCGGACCCTGGCGGCCGGACAGCGCAGTGGCAAAGGCGCGGGCGACGGTTTCTGCCACCCGGTCGGCGCTGTCGATCTCGACCACCCACTTGGCGACCGTGCCGAACATCGCGCGGTAGTCGATCTCCTGAAACGCTTCGCGATCGCGCATGTTCCGGCCAATCTGACCGACAAACAGGATCATCGGACTGGAATCCTGCATTGCGGTATGTACGCCAATGGCCGCATTGGTCGCCCCAGGGCCTCGCGTGACGAAACAGATCCCCGGTGTCCCGGTCAGCTTGCCCCAGGCCTCCGCCGCGAAGGCCGCCCCACCCTCCTGCCGGCAGAGCACGAAGCGAATGTCACTGTCATAGAGGGCGTCGAGCACCGCCAGATAGCTCTCGCCCGGCACACCGAAGGCTGTGGTCACCCCCTGGGCCGCGAGGCACTCCACCAAAATCTGCCCGCCTGTGTGCATCGCATCCTCCGTCTTCTGGTTGTCTTCACCCTCGGCGCAGAAGCGGCGTTGTCAACCCAGGCTGGCTTGCCTAGGCTGCCGGCATGATGACGCGGCCTGACTTCACCCTCGGCATCGAGGAGGAATACCTGATCGTCGATCGCGAAACCCGCGATCTGGTCCGCGAACCCACGCCCGACTTTCTGAGCGACTGTTCCGATGCGATCGGCAGCCATCTGGCCCCGGAGTTTCTGCAGTGTCAGGTCGAGGTCGGCACCGGCGTCCACCACACCGCGCAAGAAGCCGGGGTGGAGCTGCGCAGCCTTCGTGACGGGATCGCGAAGGCCGCGGCGAAACACGGCTATGCGCCCATTGCCGCCTCGACCCATCCCTTCGCGCTCTGGCGGGCGCAGACCCACACCCGCAAACAACGCTATGATGAGCTGAGCGCCGATCTGGGCGCCACGGTCCGGCGAATGCTGATCTGCGGCTGCCATGTGCATGTGGGGATAGAAGATCCGGATCTGCGCATCGACCTGATGAACCAGGTCGCCTATTTTCTACCGCACCTTCTTGCGCTGAGTTGTTCCTCGCCGTTTTGGGAGGGGGAGGATACCGGCCTCGCCTCCTATCGCCTGACGGTGTTCGACGCCCTGCCGCGCACCGGGCTGCCGGATTTCGTCAACTCGCATGGCGAATATCGCCGCCTTGTCGATCATCTGGTGATGAGCGGTTGTATCGAGGATGCCACCCGGATCTGGTGGGATATCCGTCCTTCCGACAAATTCCCGACCCTAGAGCAACGGGTAACGGATGTATGCTCGTACCTGCCTGATGCGGTGACGGTCGCGGCGCTATATCAGACGCTGCTCGCCTATCTCTACCGGCTGCGGGCCGAGAACCAGCGTTGGCGGATCTATCCCGCCATTCTGGTGAACGAGAACCGTTGGCGGGCGCAACGCTATGGCGTCGGTGGGGACCTTGTGGATCACGGGCAATGCGCGATGGCGCCTTTCCCCGATCTGGTGGAGGAACTGCTGACCCTGACCGCCGAGGAAGCACGCGCCCTGGATACCACCGGTGAAATGAACCGGGCCCGCGAGATCTCGCAAAACGGCAATTCAGCCACACGGCAACGCGAGATCTATGCCAAAGCGATCGAGGATGGTGCAGGCGATGCCGAAGCCATGATCGCCGTGGTCGATCACCTGATCGAGATCTATCTGGCGGCGTGAGCCATAACGCTCATCAACTCTCAGCCTGGAACCGTCACCACGACCTTGCCGGTGGCCTGGCGGGTGCGCAGCAGGCGCAGGGCTTCGTTAGCCTCCTCCAACGGGATCTGGTGCGAAATATGCGGGTTGATCTTTCCCGCCCCATGCCAGGCCACTAGCTGTGCCAGGCTGTCAGCCATCACCTTGGGACGCAGACGGAAATAGGCACCCCAATAGAGGCCGATCACCGTCAGGTTCTTCACCAGCAGGATATTTGCCGGGATCTGCGGGACCGCGCCACTGGCAAAGCCGATGGGGATCATCCGGGCCTCGGGCTTCGCCGCGCGGATCGCTGCATCCCATTGGTCTCCGCCCACGGGATCATAGACGACATCGGCACCGCCCAAGGCTTTCACTTCGTGGCGGATATCCGCCGTCTCACTGTCGATCAGGTGCGTCGCGCCCATCTTGCCTGCGCGCTCCAGCCGCTCCGCCCCGCGAGCCACCGCGATGACTGTGGCGCCCATCAGGGCACCGATCTCCACCGCGGTCAGGCCGACACCGCCGGCCGCACCGGTAACCAGCAGCGTCTCGCCAGGCTTCAGTCCGGCGCGATAATCCAGCGCAACATGACTGGTGCCATAGGCGACCTGCAGTGCCGCACCCTCGGCATCTGTCATTGCATCGGGCAGCGGCACACAGGCGGCAGCTGGGGCAGTCACATATTCCGCAAATCCACCATAGCCGCAGGTGACGGCCACGCGCGTCCCGGGCATGGGCTGGTTGACGCCCTCGCCCAAGGCCTCGATCACGCCGCAGACTTCGAGCCCGGGCGAGAACGGCAATTCGGGTTTCTCTTGATATTGACCCTGCACCATAAGCGTGTCGGCAAAGTTGACACCGCAGGCGCGCACCCGCAACAGGACCTGGCCGGGCCCGGGTTCGGGCATCGGCGCATCCTCCATCGCCAGATCTTTGCCGATTTCGTGCAGCCGCATCGCGCGCATGGTCATCCTCCGTTCCGATTTGGACACCTTGCTAGCTTGCGTCAGCGCCGTTGCAAAGGGGGCGGAATCGCAACCTGCGAATTGTTGACCCGAATGCAGGCAAATCTTCCCGCATGGGTTGTTTATCCGATAACGGGGAATGAAATCCGCTTCCGCGAAAGGCGTGGATTCGTTGCAAAACTCGCGCAATAATTGCAAATTGCATTGCGCTTTGCGAATCCACTTGTTCGCGAAATGCGAATTCTTCATCTGAAAGTTGATTGACCAAAGAAGCCCTCGACCCAAGCGTATCATTTTCCGACACATTTGATAGATTTCCGCACTTATCTGCATTATGATGCATATCAATTCAATCTTACAAAAAAATTTTATCTTATTTGAACATCTGGCCCGGTTCTTGCTGATCTACACGCAAAGCTTGCATTCTGGCAGGCGAGGTAACCGGAGATCAAAATGAAACATCCTGTTGATGTGCATGTAGGGCAGAGGGTGCGCCAGCGCCGCTGGATGGTGGGAATGACCCAACAGCAACTCGGCAACAAGGTCGGTATTAAGTTCCAGCAAATTCAGAAGTACGAAACCGGCACCAACCGGATCTCGGCTTCCCGGTTGTGGGATATCGCAGACGCGTTGGACGTACCCGTCTCGTTCTTCTTCGAAGGCCTCGAAGGGGCGGGTGATGGTGCGGAGAACGCGCGCGGCGATGTCATGACAGACAAGGAAGCGCTGGAGCTGGTGCGGGCCTACTACGCCATTCCGGAAACGCAGCGTCGCCGCCTGTTCGACCTGGCGCGCGTGCTGAGCGACGCCGCCTGAACGACGCGTTTTGGGGCGCCAGCGCTGGCCTGACCTTGACCGGACAGGCTGACACCGGCAAGAGGGTCTCCCGCATTGTTGCAGGAGGCCCTTTTTCATGGCGCGCGAGGATCCTCTCTCACCCGCTCTTCTGCACAGTCTGGCAGAACTTGCGAATGACCTGGCAGATGCAGCGGGCAAAGCGGCGCTGCGCCACTTTCGGGCTTCCAGGCTGCGGACCGAGAACAAGGCGGGAGCAGGCGATTTCGACCCAGTGACCGCCGCCGACCGCGAAGCGGAAAGCGCAATGCGCGAGATCCTGGGACGGACGCGCGGCGATGATGGGATATTTGGCGAGGAGCACGGTCAAAGCACCGGAAAGAGCGGACTGACCTGGGTGTTGGATCCGATCGACGGGACGCGCGCTTTCATCTCGGGCCTGCCGAGCTGGGGCATCCTGATCGCTCTCGACGATGGCACCAGCGGGCGGATCGGCGTCATCGACCAGCCCTTCACCGGCGAGCGGTTCGTGGGTGTCGCAGGCGATGGGGCCTGGCTGACCCATGGGGGCGAGACAAGGTCGATTTCGACCCGGGCCTGCCGGAATCTGTCTCAGGCGACCCTGATGACCACGGCGCCCGAACTTTTCAACGCGGATGAACGTACCGCCTTCGACGGGATCAGCGCGGGCGCTCAACTCACCAGATATGGCACCGATTGCTATGCTTATGCGATGCTGGCGATGGGACAGATCGATTTGGTGATCGAGTCCGGTCTCGAAGCCTATGACATCGCGGCGCCTGCGGCGCTCATACAGGCGGCCGGCGGACGGGTTACTGATTGGCAGGGTGGGGATTGCCGCTGGGGCGGGCGCGTCCTGGCCGCCGGCGATCCGGAACTGCATGAAATCATGCTGGAGATTTTGCGCGAAGTGCCCTCTGCCTAGCGGCCCGTTTGCTCCAGAAAGCGATCGATCGCGGCCCAGGCGGCTTCGCGCATCGGCGCGCTTTCGATCAACACCTCGTGCTGGGCACCGGCGATCTCCACCAACTCCGCTTTGTAGAGGTCGGCTGCCTGCCGGATCGCGCCGGGGTCGACCACGCCCTCCAGCGAACCGCGGAGGAACTGGCATGGAATGCCCAGCGGCCCCTGGCGTTGCAGCCAGGCCATGGCCTTGTTCGCCTCGTCGAACCAGCGCAGCGAAGGCATGGCGAGCTGCAGGCGCGGCTCGGCCGTTAGGGCCGCGACCATCCAATCGAAAACCGCCCGGTCCGAGGTCAGAACATTTCCGTCAAACCCCTCGAACACGTAAGGTCTGTCGACCTCACCGAAGGGTGGACGTTTGTCGAGCTGGCCAAAAGCAGCGGCAACCTTGGTGGTCACATAACCCGCGAACCGAACGGCGGCAGACATTTTCAAACCCAGCATCGGCGCTGAGAGAACCATCGCCTCGGGCTCGATCACACCGCGATATATCGCTCCGAGGCCGATGGCACCGCCCATGGAATGGGCCAACATCAACCTGATCGGACCGCGATCCGCCATCTGCGGCGCCTGCATCAGCGCGGCCACATCCAGGTCGTAGTCTTCGAAGCGGTCCACATGGCCCATGACCCAGGGCTCGGCCGTTCGCCCCGAGAGACCCTGACCGCGCCAATCCAGACAGGCGACGGTAAACCCGCGTTCGACCAACCCGGTCGCGGGCAGCGCCATCTTTTCGAGAAACTCGGTCCTGCCGGAGAGAAGGAGCGCGAGGCCACGCCCCGACCCCTCCCATATCGCACAACGCAGGGGTACCCCGTCGCTGGCATTAACCGTGAATCCTTGGTCCCAGGCAACGGCCCCCGGGGGCAGATCGACCGCAGGACCCACCTGATCAGCCGAGCAGTTGGCTCATCTTCATGGCGACACCCATATCGCCATCGATCTTGATCTTGCCGGACATGAACGCCGCCGTGGGCGACAGATCGCCATCGAACAACTCACGCAGCACATCCATGCTGGCCGAGATGGTGCAGTCCGCGTCGCCATCCTCCTGCGTCACCGCGCCATCGGCGATGCGGATCACGCCTTCGTCCTCGATATCGAATTTGACCGAGCCGTCGAAGCCGGTCTCAGCGACCTTCATTTCCAGCAGCTTCGTTGCCGCGTCTTTCACATCGCTCATGTCCGTCTCCCAGTTCGCCCTATCATGCGCCGTTCAATTTCTTGCGAATAAGGTTTCCACAAAGGCTTGTTGCGCCCTATCTTTGCGTAATGACTGCATTGCAAAGACTCAAGCATTCCGTGGCGTCGGCCACACCGATCTTGGCCTTTGTTATGGCCGCGTCGCTGGCTGGCATAGTGCGCGCGCAATCGGGCCCGGAACTGGGCGTGGACGAAGAGCAGGAATTCCCGCAGCAAACGCCCGAGGCGGCGGCCGAAGCTGAGGCGGCCGAAGCTGCCAGACCCACGACCGATCCGGGCACGGCGCATCTGGACGCGCTCTTCACACAGCTGGCCGAGGCGGAAAACCCCAACTGGATCAGGGTCCAGAACCAGATCTGGGCGGCCTGGTCGCGCAGCGGTTCGGCCTCGATGGATCTGCTGTTGAACCGCGCGGTCGAGGCGATGGGAGCGGAGGATTATGACACCGCTCTGCTGCATCTGAACGATCTGGTTCGTCTGGCACCCGGATTTGCCGAAGGCTGGAACAAGCGCGCCACGGTCTACTTCCTCCAGGGCCGCTACGGTCCTTCGGTCGCCGATATCCAGCAGGTACTGGCTTTAGAGCCCCGGCATTTCGGGGCGCTGGCCGGGCTCGGCATCATTCTGGACCGGACCGGCGACAAGGCTGGCGCCCTGCGCGCGTATCGCCGGGTGATCGAACTGCATCCCAATATGGAGGGCGCAAACCTGGCCATCGAGCGCCTGGCGCCCGAGGTGGACGGGCGCGAGCTCTGACGACATTCCGGCTTGCAGGGCCGGGCAATCTAAGGTCTACCGAACCTCTCCCCCATCCGCCGGAGGCTGCGCCCCGTGAACATCCAAGATGATCGCCAGATCGTCGCCATCCTGGGACCCACCAATACCGGGAAAACCCACGAGGCGATTGAGCGGATGTTGCGTCGCCCGACCGGCATCATCGGCCTGCCGCTGCGCCTGCTGGCGCGCGAAGTTTATGACAAGGTGGTCGACAAGGCCGGGCTGGGGGCGGTTGCGCTGATCACGGGCGAGGAGAAGATCCAACCGCCCCGCGCGCGCTATTACATCTGCACCGTCGAAGCGATGCCACTGGAGCGCCAGGCGGACTTCGTCGCAGTCGATGAGATCCAGATGTGCGCCGATCCTGAGAGGGGCCACGTCTTCACTGATCGGCTTCTCCATGCGCGTGGGCGCAAGGAAACGCTTTTCCTGGGCGCCGAGACGATGCGCCCACGCATCGCCGATTTGGTGCCCGATGCCCGGTTCGAACGCCGCGAGCGGTTCTCGACCCTGACCTATGCCGGCTCGAAGAAGATCAGCAGGCTGAAACCGCGCTCGGCCGTCGTCGCGTTCTCGGTCGATCAGGTTTATGCGATCGCGGAACTGATCCGCCGCCAGCGCGGTGGAGCCGCCGTGGTGATGGGCGCGCTCAGCCCGCGCACGCGCAACGCCCAGGTCGCCCTCTATCAGAACGGCGATGTGGATTATCTGGTGGCGACCGATGCCATCGGCATGGGGCTGAACATGGATGTGGACCATGTCGCCTTTGCCGGGCGCACCAAGTTCGACGGCCACCGTATGCGGATGCTGGCCCCGAATGAACTGGCCCAGATCGCAGGGCGCGCCGGGCGCTACACCAAAGACGGCACTTTCGGCGTGACGGGAGAGGTTGAGGCGCTGGAGGATCAGGCGGTCGCTGCCATCGAAAACCACCGGTTCGCGCCGATCCGCGCGCTGCAATGGCGCAATTCGAACCTGCGATTTGCCTCTGTCGCCCATCTGATCCGCGCGCTGGAGGAGACGCCGGGCCGCGAGGGGCTGACCCGTGCGCGCGAAGCCGACGACCTAGCCGCCCTACGCCTCGCTGTCGAGGATCGACAGATCGCCGAGCTTGCCAGCCATCCCGACCGGGTGCGCCTGCTGTGGGAGGTCTGCCAGATTCCCGATTTCCGCAAGACCGCCCCCGCCGAGCATGTCGCACTCATTTCACGAATTTACCGGTTTCTGCTGGCCGAGGCTGAGGTTATACCCTCCGCATGGGTCGCGGACCAATTGCGCCGGATCGACAGGGTCGAAGGAGATATCGACACCCTCTCGAAACGTCTGGCGTTCATCCGCACCTGGACATATGTCGCCAATCGGGGCCAATGGCTCGAAAATGCGGCAGAATGGCGCGAGGAGACCCGCGCCATCGAAAACCGGCTCGGCGATGCCCTGCACGCCGCGCTGACCCAGCGCTTTGTGGACCGGCGCAGTTCGGTCCTGATGCGCCGGCTGAAACAGAAGGAGCGGCTGGTGGCCGAGGTGAGTGACAAGGGCGAAGTGACGGCCGAGGGGCATTATCTCGGCCGGCTAGACGGTTTCCGCTTCACCATCGACGAGACGGCGACGAGCGAGGAGATCAAAACCCTGCGCTCGGCCTCGATGAGCGCGCTGGCTGCCGAGTTCACCCGCCGGGCGGACAAGCTCTATCTCAGCCCCGACAGCGAGATCGACGTGACCGAACAGGGCGGCCTGATGTGGGGCACCGATGCGATCGGCAAGCTCTCGAAGGGCGACACGCCGCTGGCGCCGCGTGTGCAGGTCTTCGTCGACGATATCGCGGGTACGGACGTGGCCGAGAAAGTCGAGCGCCGCCTGACCCATTGGGTGGGCCGCCGGATCGCCAGTCTGTTCGAACCGCTGATGGCGATGCGCGATGACGAGGCGATCAGCGGGCTGGCAAAGGGGGTCGCTTTCCAACTGGTCGAGGCGATGGGCGTGATCCCGCGCCAGGCCATCGCGAATGATGTGAAGCAGTTGGCGCAGGAAGACCGCGGCATGCTGCGCAAGCATGGTGTCCGGTTCGGCCAACACAACATTTTCCTGCCCGCCCTGCTGAAGCCCGCGCCTGCCCGAATGCGGCTGATCCTCTGGGCACTGTGGAACGATTTGGGCGAGATCCCGGATGCTCCCCCTGCGGGTCATGTCACCGTGCCCGCCGACGATAACATGCCGCAGGGCTATTTCGAAACGGTGGGCTATCGACGTTGCGGCGCACGCGCGGTGCGGATCGACATGCTGGAGCGTCTGGCCGATCTGCTACGGCCGATGGATGTGCGGGCCGGGTTCGAGGCGACACCCGACATGTTGTCGATCACCGGCTGCACACTGGACCAGTTGGCCGACATCCTCTCGCATATGGGTTTCAAGGCCGAGCGAGGCGAACGCCCGAAACCACCGCGCCCGGCGCCGCAACCTGCCGAAGCGACACCCGAAACCACGACAGAGCCGATTGGCGAAGCGGGCGAAGACAAACCGACTGAAACCGACGCCGCAGTGGAGCCCGCACCCGAAGTTGCACCGGTTCCAGAGGCGGAAGCTGCGCCTGAGACCGTCGAGCCCGAGGCACCTGCTCCACAGGATCAGGCACCACCGCCTGAGAGCAATGCCCCAATGGCAGAGGATACAACACCGGCAGATGCCGGATCCGATGACACAGTCGACGCGGAGCCGGAAGCCGAAGTCTTCTATACCTTCACCCTCGCCCGCCGCCCGCGTCCGGGTGGCCAGGGTCATGGTCATGGTCATGGCCGTGGGCAGAACCGACGCCAGGATGGTGGCAATCGCGGCAAACAGGGCCAGGGCGGCAAACGCGGCAAAGCCAAGCCGGGCGACCAGAGTAAGTCCGGCAAGCCGAAGCACGGCGAGCGCAAGAACGCCGCACCGCGCGACAAGCCGGTCGATCCGCACAGTCCATTCGCGGTACTGCAGCAACTCAAGAAACCCTGAGTGGCCGAACCCTCCGAAAAGATCCGCATAGACAAATGGCTGTGGCAGGCCCGCTTCTTCAAGACGCGCAGCCGAGCGGGCGAGGTGGCAGCCAAGGGTGGTCTGCGCATCAATGGGGAGCGTTGCGAAAAAGCGGCCCAGCAGGTGCGTCCAGGCGATGTGCTGACCTTCCCGCAGGGCCGCATCGTCCGCGTCATCCAGATCGACGGGATCGGAACCCGCCGCGGACCGGCTGCCGAGGCGCAGGCGCTCTACACCGATCTGGATCCGCCGGTTGCTAAGGAGAAACGACCCGAACCGCCCATGCCGGCCCAGGCCGAGCGTGAGCCCGGCAGCGGCCGTCCGACCAAACGAGAGAGGCGCGAAATCGACGCACTCAACCGTTCTCGGTCTTGATGGAAGCGCCAAGCGACCATATGAGAAAGGTCTCACCGCACCGATATCCGGCACGCGGCGGCATATTGGCTGGGAGCCTTTTGGATGACCTATGTCGTGATCGACAACTGCATCATGTGCAAACACACCGATTGCGTGGAAGTTTGCCCGGTCGATTGCTTCTATGAAGGCGAGAACATGCTGGTCATCCACCCGGATGAGTGCATCGATTGCGGTGTCTGCGAGCCGGAATGCCCGGTCGATGCTATCCGTCCCGACACGGAAAACGGGCTGGAGGAGTGGATCGCCATCAATCAGAAATATGCCGAGCAATGGCCCGTGTTGACCGTCAAGCGGGATGCACTTCCGGAGGCTGAAAAGTTCGACGGCGAATCGGAAAAGTTCCAGAAATACTTTTCCGAAAAACCCGGCGAAGGTGACTAAAGGTAAGTCTCAGTTTTCTGACAGAAATCTTACCAATTTGTCTCTCTAATTCGGATTTATAACCGATTTGTGACGTTTCGTCGGGCAGTGCGGTGGAAATTTCCGCATATTTCTGCTATGTAAAACAGCAGATCGACTGGGCACCACGAATTAAACGCAGCAGAACCCAGCGTGTTCAAATGACAAGAAGTCCGCCAGGCGTGCTTGCACGATGGGGCTTCTTTTACGCTCGGAGGAGAGGCCGGGTGTTTTTGGGTCCCCGAGATTCGGAGAGAAAATGACGAAGAAATCGAAGACTGGCGCACTTGAGTTTCGTGCAAATGACTATGTCGTCTATCCAGCCCACGGCGTCGGGAAAATCGTCTCGATCGAAGAGCAGGAAGTCGCCGGCATCAAGCTCGAACTGTTCGTGATCTCGTTCGAAAAGGACAAGATGACCCTGCGCGTCCCCACCGCCAAGGCAGCCTCGACCGGCATGCGGTCGCTGTCCAGCCCGGACATCGTCGGCCAGGCGCTCGATACCCTCAAGGGTCGAGCCAAGGTCAAACGTGCGATGTGGTCCCGCCGTGCTCAGGAGTACGAGCAGAAGATCAATTCGGGCGACCTGATCTCGATTGCCGAAGTGGTCCGCGATCTCTATCGCGCGGGCGATCAGCCGGAGCAGTCCTAGTCCGAGCGCCAGCTCTATGAAGCGGCGCTGGAGCGGTTGACCCGAGAGGTTGCTGCGGTCGAGCGGGTCGATGAGACCAGCGCATCGGCCAAGGTCGACGCGGTGTTGGAAGCGAAAGCCGCCTGAACGGCCACAGGTTCTGAGTCAAAAGGCCCGCCCCAAAGGCGGGCCTTTTTCGTTTGACCCCGCTCGCAGCCTCCCGGAAGCTGCCCAAAACGCGGGAGAGGCCAATGCGACCGGAAAACTTCTTCAACCTCGACGAGATGGAGGCAGGGATTGCGCGCACCCTCGCGCCCGGCATCACCACCACGGTTTTCACCGGCGATCATGCCATGGTCTCGATTGTGCGGTTCGAGCCCAACATCATGGGCACCCTGCATCACCATCCGGAGGAGCAGTGGGGCTTCTGCCTCGAAGGCTCCGCCACGCGGTTTCAGGGTGATCTGGCCGTTCCAGTGAGCAAGGGCGATTTCTGGCGCACGCCAGGCGATGTGCCTCACACCATGGAGTCGGGGCCGGATGGGCTGGTCGTGCTTGACGTCTTCGCCCCACCCCGCCACGCCTATACCAAACCCGGCAGCGGCTTCGCAGCGGAGGAAAAATGACCGTCCGCCGCCACGATATCGAGATCCCGAGACTGGCGCAGAATGCCTTGGCCGCCTGGGCCGATATACCCGCCGCCGTCGCTTCGGACGCACAGAACAGGGGGCAGGCGATGGCCGGGGCGATAAGCCCGCTTGCGCCCGGCATGCGGATCGTGGCGCAGGCCCGCACCGTGCATTGCATGGTCGGCGACAACAGCGCATTGTACGCCGCCATCGGCGTTTGCCAGCCGAGTGAGGTTCTGGTCTGCAATGCCGAAGGTTTCGAGGATGCAGCGATCTTTGGCGGGTTGATGACCCGCTCCGCCCTCGATCAGGGGGTTGCAGGCCTGGTAATCGACGGTGCCGTTCGCGACAGCGCCGAGATTGTCGAGGCGGGCTTTGCCACCTTCGCACGCGCCGTCGTACCGCGCGGCCCGCATAAGGGATTTGGCGGCACCATCGATGGCGTGATCGCCTGCGGCGGGATCTCGGTCGCCCCGGGCGATCTGATCATCGGCGATGCAGATGGGGTTACGGTCGTGCCCATTACGCGCATCGACGCCGTTCTGGCGGGTGCGCAGGCGATCCTGGCCAAAGAGGAGAAGGCGCTGGCCAGCGTGGCCGAAGGTGGATCGCTGGCGGATATCTATGGCGTGCCGAAGATCGAGTTGATCTGAAGCTCAAAAGAAGCGGCTCAGAAGAACCGGCGCAGGATCTCCAAATAGATCGCGCTGAGGCCCCGGATATCCTCGACCGGCACCCGCTCGTCGACCTGATGCATGGTGTCACCGACCAACCCGACCTCGACCACCGGGCAGATATCCTTGATGAACCGCGCGTCCGAGGTGCCGCCCCCCGTGGTCATCGCAGGCGGCTCCAGCGTATGGGCTGTGACCGCGCCGGCGACGATATCGGTCAGCGCGCCCGGCTGGGTCAGAAAGCTCTCGCCTGAAACCTTCCAGTCGATATCCGCAGTGCAGCCTGTACCGTCCAACCCGGTCTCCACGATCTGCTCGACCCAGACTTTCACACTGTCGGAGGTATGTAGATCGTTGAAACGAATGTTGAAGGTGGCCCGAATCTCAGCCGGGACCACATTGTTCGCCGGGTTTCCCACATCGATGGTGGTCAAGGCCAAGGTCGAGGCCTGGAAATGGGTCGATCCCATATCCAGGGGCAGATCGTCCAACCGATCGCAGATCCGCGCCAGGACCGGGATCGGATTAATCGCGCGATCGGGATAGGCCGTGTGCCCCTGCTGCCCGCGCACCGTCAGATACCCGGTCATGGAGCCGCGCCGCCCGATCTTGATCACATCGCCCAGCGTGGTGACAGAGGTCGGCTCGCCCACGACACAGGCATCAAGCCGCTCGCCTGCACCCGCCATCCAATCCAGGATCGCGACGGTGCCGTCGATCGCCTCCCCCTCCTCATCCCCAGTTATCAGGAGGGCGATGGAACCATGGGGCGGCTCCTCGCGCACCAGGCGGATCGCGGCTGCGACAAAGGCCGCGACACCGGACTTCATATCGGTGGCACCGCGGCCGATCAGGATGCCGTCCCGGATCTCGGCGCCGAAGGGATCGGCGCTCCATGCAGCCACATCACCGGTCGGCACCACATCCGTATGGCCCGCAAATCCAAAGACCGGATCGGCATCGCCCCAGCGGGCATGGAGGTTTTCGATTCCGCCGCGGCTGATGCGGGTGCATTGGAAACCTGCCTCCGTCAGGGTCATCTCCAACAGCCGCAGGGCGCCCCCCTCGGTCGGTGTGACAGAAGGGCAGCGGATCAGGGCCGCCGTCAGTTCCACCGGATCAATATCGCTCATGCCAAGCCCCCCTCGATCAGACCCAGGACATCGCCGGGCTGTGCTGCGAGCGCGGCTGCGCCCGCGCCTTCCAGTTCATGTGCCGAACCAAAGCCCCAGAGCGCACCCAGCGGCGTGACCCGGTTATTGCGCGCGCCCACCATATCGAAGCTGCGATCCCCCAGCATCACCGCTGGTCCATCGCCCTCCTCCGCGCGCGCATGGGCCAGAAGATCGGTTTTGTCGGCACGGTTCCCGTCAAGCTCGGAGCCATAGAGCGCATCGAGTGCACCCGCCAGGCCAAGATGCTCCACGATCGGACGCGCGAAGACCAGAGGTTTCGACGTGGCGAGCGCCAGACGCCACCCCCGCGACCGCAGATCCGCGAGCATCCCCGGCACACCGTCATAGACCCGGTTCTCGTAGAGCCCGGCCTCGCGATATCGCTTGCGGTAATGGCCCAACGCCTCGGCTGCCAGATCCGCATCGCCCAGGTGATTTTCAAAGCTGCGGTGCAAGGGCGGGCCGATCCAGGGCAACAGCTTCTCGTCCCCCGGCACCTCATGGCCAATAGCGCTGAGCGCGTGGGCGATGGAACGCAGGATGCCCTCGCGATTGTCGGTCAACGTCCCGTCGAGATCGAGGAAGACCAGCATCAGTCGTCAAACAGCGTGGTCTGCGCGACAATCACCGCATTGTCGGTGGCCGCACGCTGCATCAGGGCACGTTCGGCGGCGTCGATCTCGTGACCTTCGGCCTCGCGTTCCTCCAGCTTTCCCAGCCCCTCGACCTCCAGCGGGTTCATGTCGGCCTGGCGCAGAACCGCGACGGTCTCGCGCACCGCCTCCTCCTCATCCACCGCAGCGGCATAGCAGAGAAGCCCGGCCCCGGTCGTCCCCTCCGGCAGCCCATCGCCTTCGCTGCGACCAACCTGGACCAGCAGGGTGAACACAGGCTGTCGATCCCGGTCGCTATCGCTCATGCCTGCCCCACGCCGCTTTCCACCAAGAAACGTGGCGCGCTGAGCGGCAAGACAGGGATAGGAGCAGCTTGTCGTTTGCGGCCTACGATTTCCGGCTCCCAATCCGGATCGCTCTCATAGAGATATCTGTAGGCCGCGCATATCGGCTGGTGCCAATCAGGCGGCAGGGCCAGGATATGCAGACCTTCGCCCGCCCAGCGCCAATGCAGAGAATACTCACCAGACCCCGCGGAGATCGCCGATGTCAGAAGTATCGCATGGGCCAGGCCGAACCCTGGGAGCCCGTGGCAATAGGCGGCCAGTTCAACTGCTTCCGAGGGATACCAAGACTGTTCCTGCGTCATAACGCAGTCCTGACTATCAGTCACTTCATCCAATGCAGCGCGGTGTTTTTCGGGGTTTGAATGGCCATCCGTTTGGACGACACTCTCCCGTGCTTCGCGATCTGCCGACTTCGCCATAGCGACGAGGGCTGCAATGACTTTCTCGGGATCCAACGATACACAATCCTGGTGAGAGATCTGCGCGCAGTTCGGCTCGCGCATGCGCGCCCGCGCCTGTCGAAACCCGCCAAATACTGCCGCGCGATGCTCCGCCGGCATTTTGCGAAAGGCCCGTCGCGAACTGTCCAGCAGTAATTGCAGATCGTGCTGATCTAGCCCTTCCAGAAGCGCATTGATCAGGAAAAACGCTGTGGCCGTAAAGAAACCCGGCGATTCCGGGTCGTAAAGCGCGGCTTCGTCCACGATCCGCGCGATGGAACTTTGGCGCAGGGCCTGTGGGTCCCGGAGGAGCAATGTCAACAACTCATCATCGCTGCTGCATTGCCCACCTGTCATCAAGTCCAGAAGAACCGCGATAACCTGAACATCACGAGCATTTGGCGGACGCCGTCTCCTAATCACGCAAAAGCTCGTTGATCGAGGTTTTGGAGCGCGTGCGCTCGTCCACCCGCTTTACGATCACGGCGCAGTAGAGGCCCGGGCCCGGTTGGCCGTTGGCCATCGCCTTGCCCGGCACGGTGCCCGGCACGACGACTGAATAGGGGGGGACTTCGCCGATGAAGGTTTCGCCAGTTTCGCGGTCGATGATCTTGGTGGAGGCGCCGATGAAGACGCCCATGGAGAGGACCGAGCCTTCGCGCACGATCACCCCCTCGGCCACTTCAGAACGGGCACCGACGAAGCAGTTGTCCTCGATGATCACCGGGCCCGCCTGCAGGGGCTCCAGCACGCCGCCGATACCCGCCCCGCCGGAGATATGCACATTCTTTCCGATCTGCGCGCAGCTTCCGACCGTCGCCCAGGTGTCCACCATGGTTCCGCTGTCGACATAGGCACCGAGATTGACGAAAGAGGGCATCAACACGACGCCCGGCGCGATATAGGCCGAACGGCGCACGACGCAGTTCGGCACCGCGCGGAAACCTGCGGCGGACCATTGGTTCTCGCCCCAGCCATCGAATTTCGATGGCACCTTGTCCCACCAGGTCGCGTTGCCCGGCCCTCCCTCGATCGGGCTCATATCGTTCAGGCGGAAGCTGAGCAGCACCGCCTTCTTGGCCCATTCATTGACATTCCACGCGCCGTCCGGCGCCCTTTCCGCAACGCGCAGGTCGCCGCCATCCATCAGGCCCAGCGTGGTTTCCACCGCCTCGCGCTCGGCGCCTTGCGTGGCGGAGGTGATGGCATCCCGGCCCTCCCACGCGGTCTCGATTGCGGCTTCCAGATCGGCGCGGGTGGTGTCGGCGCACATGGCTCTCTCCCTTAACATCATCTCGGCTTCCGCCTCATAAAGGGGATGGCGGGACGGCGCAATTCGAGATTGCCGAGCCACCCGGCGCCCCGTATCATTGCACTGCATGGGCGAGGGGGGTCCGGGTGCCGCGTTTCACGCAGTCTTTCGCCAGGCTTTGCAACTGCGAAGCGCGCGGCGAAGCCTCAACCCTCGCACCAAAGTTTGCGTTTGGAGCCCGTTGCGGGAGTGTAGGCAGCCATGAGTGACCTTGGCGAAAACCGGAAAACCCATCCGAGCTGGCTTGCCGTTGCAATCGGTCTGGTCGGGGCCGGGTTGCTGCTGCTGAACCTATGGAAGCACCAGTATTTCTACCATGACGACGCGTTCATATCGCTGCGCTATGCCCTGAATTTCGTCAATCTGGGCGATCTCTCGTGGAACCCCGGTGACCGTGTCGAAGGATACACAAACTTCCTGCACCTGCTGGCAGTCGGGTGGTTGATCGATGCGGGGATTGAGCCGGTGTCGGCCTCGCGGATCGTCAATGCCGGCGGCGCCGTGCTGTTGCTGCTTGCAACCGGCCTGGGGGCGGCATCTATCGCGTTCGGGCCATACCGCCGGGTCGCCGTCGCGACGGGGATTGCCGGGGTCGCCGCAGCGGTCACCGTCGCGCTCTGGGTCCTTGGGGGGTTGGAAACGATCCTCGCAGCCGGGCTGGTCGGGCTGGGGGTCGCGGCGGCATTGCCCGCCTTGCGTTCCGGCTCGCTGTTGGTGCCGCTGGTCAGCGGCATCCCCTTCGCGCTGGCTTATCTGACGCGCCCGGACGCGGTGATCATGACATTCGCCGCCGGGCTGGGCCTGCTGTTGCTAGGTCGCGCCGACGTGCGGCGGCGGCTGATGCAGATGATCTGCGTCGGAATTGTGCCGGTGGCCGTGCTGGCCGCTCATATGATTTGGCGGATGGATTACTATGGCGACCTCTTGCCGAATACATTCTACGCCAAGGTCGGCATTGATATCGGGATCCGCCTGCAAGGACTGGTCGCTTACGCTTTTGACGCGACGGCTAAGAATATGCCTGTGATGACCATAGGAGGCCTTGCCGCCTGCGCCGTGTTCATCGGTCGCGAGAGCCGCGAGCGGGCGGGCCGCGAGGTGATTTTCCTCCTGCTCTGCATATTCGCGCATGTCGCCTATATCGCCTGGACCGGCGGCGATCATATGCCGGGGTCTCGCGTTCTGGCGGGTATTCTGGCGCCAGCCGGGATGTTGCTGGCAGCCGGGATTTGCAGCACGGGGCGGGCTGCCCCCGTGGCGGCTGTGGCGACGACGGGGATGCTGGCCGTCCCGCCCTTCATGATCGACCCCAAGCCCATGGACGGCGCAGCCTATGTCGGCCGGATCGTTGGCCAGCATATCCTGCGCGCATGGCCGGAAGGGTCGACAGTCGCACTGAACACGGCGGGCTCGACGCCCTATTTCGCGCCGGGTCACACATATATCGACATGCTGGGCCTGAATGATCGAGAGATCGCAAAACGCCCGGACAAACCGCTGAAAACCAGACGCCAGTCCCTGACCGGCCATTCCTCCGGCGACGGCACGTCGGTGCTGCGTCGCAAGCCCGACTATATCATCATCGGCCCGGCGGAGGGGCGGGTGGCCGAGGATGCCTGGTATCTCTCCGGCTATGAGATCGCCCGCGATCCCGGCTTTGCGAGCTGCTACACACAGGTGCAGATCCAGATCGAATACGACGTCCCGGCGGGGGAGAAGATCGACTATGTAGACGACCCGTTGACCTTCACCTATTACGAGCGGCATTGCCCGGACTAGGCGCGCCTGCAGCCCGCAGCGCCTTGCGATAGCCACGATAGGGGGTCAGCATCCTCGTCTGCGCCAAAACGACATGAAAAGGACGCGCCCCGCATGACCGATCAACGCCACTCGATCCTGCGTTCGGCCGAGGATGACGCCCAGCGTGCCGACCAGATGCCGGACACGCCGCAAACCCGTGCCGCTGCCTTTCGCCTAGCATTCGAGGACAAGGAATTCCTACGCGAAGATTCGCTGCGCCCGGTGCGCCTGCAATTGGAGCTGCTGAAATACGAGATGATCATGGACGAGATGCAGATCGCATCCACCGTGGTCATGTTCGGCGGGGCGCGGATCCCTGCACCGGCAGATCGCGGCACAGCGCGCACCCCCTACCTGGCCGAGCTGTCGCATTTCTACGAGGAAGCACAGAAATTCGCGCGGATGGCGGGCGAAGCCTGCGTAGCGCGCGGAGGGCACGAATATGTCGTGGCCACCGGCGGCGGACCCGGCGTTATGGAGGCTGGCAATCGGGGCGCCGCCGAGGCTGGGGCCCCCACAATCGGCCTCAACATCGTCTTGCCGCACGAGCAGGCGCCGAACGCGTTCGTGACCCCGGATCTCTCGTTCAACTTCCACTATTTCGCGATCCGTAAGATGCATTTCCTGATGCGCGCGCGGGCGATCACGGTCTTCCCCGGCGGCTTCGGCACGTTGGACGAACTGTTCGAAACGCTGACCCTGATCCAGACCGACCGCATGGAGGCCGTACCGGTGATTCTGTTTGGAAGCGAGTTCTGGAGACGCATTGTCAACTGGGAGGCGCTGCGTGACGCCGGCACGATCTCGCCCGAGGATCTGGACCTCTTTCACATGGTCGATACGGCCGAGGATGGCTGGCAGATCATCCGTGAAGCCGAAGGGATCTAGTCGAGGATCCGGAACCGCAGCAACAGATTGCGCTGCACCGCATTGAAGTTGTCGTCCGAAATCAACCACAGCATCGGTGCGTCGTCGGGGCCGGGTTCCACCGCGATCCCCTCCATATTGTCGATGCCGCTGATACTCTCGAAGGCGGCCAGTTCCTCGGCGCTGTCAGGCACGGGGCCGTCCGGGCCCAGCGCATAGCGCAGCACACGGATACTCACCCCCAGCACAGGCGCGTAGTGGCGCAACACCAGATAGAGCCGCCCATCGGGGCCGGTATCGGCGCCCGTGATCTTGTGGCGACCGGCGAGTGGCAGTTGACTGCGGCGGGGTTCCTCACCCGGCGCCACGATCCAAAGCTGTGCGAGACCGTTCTCCCCCGCCTCCTCGATCGCGAGCAGGGTGCCATCGGGTAAAGACGCCAACCCCTCCAACCCCTTGTTGTAGGCGAGGTCGTCCCATGCATCGGGGCGGATCAGTTCCGAAAGCTGCCCGTCGCGCAGCCGCTCGATCCGGTGATCGCGTTCGAATGAAATCACAAGATCGCCGCGGAGCCGCGCCAACCCCTCCGCGTCGCCGCGTTCATCGTCGCGCAGGCTGCCGAATCGGTCTTCCAGCGGCACGAGGCGCGCATTGCCCAGCGAGAGCGTCCCGTTCTCTTCAGCGATCTCGGCTTCCAGCAGACTGCCGCCGTCGCTGACCGCCGTCAGCCGGGTGTCCTCGACCAGCAAACCCGAAAATCCGCCAAAGGCCCGGTTTTCCGCACGCAGCTTCCAGGCGCCTGCGCTTTCCAAACCCGACAGGCGTGAGGGCGGGACCTCCAGCGGCTCGGCAGATATCGAGAGTTCCGCCGCCTGCGCGGTGCCTGCCAGCAGCGCCGCGATCAGGCAGGTTCGGATCATTGCCCCGCAACCGCCCGGCAGGACGGGTGCAGATCGGACAGCCGCAGTTCCTCGCGCGGTTTGGCCGGTTTCGTGGGTTTGACGGGCACACGGCCCAGCGCCTCGTCCGAGAACCACCAGGCCAACGTATCGTCACAGCCATCGCCGGGCGGCGGCGGGGCCTGATTCTCACAGCCCACCTGTCCTTCCGGGCAAAGCAGGCGCACATGGAAATGGCTTTCATGCTTCCACCAAGGCCTGATCTTGCGCAGCCAGTCGCGGTCGCCGCCCTGGGCGAAGCTGGGTTCGTCAAGGCACATCTGCCGCTTGATCGCGGCATTGACGAAAATCCGCGCCACCGCTGCATCGCTGGCCGCCGCCTTCAGCACCTGATGGTGACCAGGGGTCCAGTACGCATTAACCCCCAACTGATCCGAGGTGACGACCGAGGGACTGCCCACCTGTTCGCGCTGCTTTCGGCTAAGCGGTTGCGGGTTGGGCCGGCGCAGCCAGATGTCGATATCCAGTCCGATCTGGTGCGAGCGGTGGCCCGACAGCATCGGACCCCCGCGAGGTTGACTGATATCGCCGATATAGAGGCGCGGCCAGCCGATCTCCTGCGCTTTCGCGCCCAGTCGTTCGACAAAGGCAATCGCCTCCGGGTGCCCCCAATTGCGGTTGCGGCTGAGGCGCATCGCCTGCCAGGCGGGGCCGGTCTCGGCCAATTCGGCACCCCCGGCGAGGCAGCCCCTTGCATAGGAGCCATAGGCGGCGCTGGCACCCGGTTGCGGATCGGCCCAGCGACCGAACGCCTGTTTGGCAATCGGATCCGCCACAGTCGGCGCAGACATCAGGGACACAGCCAAGACAAACAGACAAAGGGCGCGCATCGACGATCTCCGTGAAGGCAAATCACTCTGCCCCGAGTATGCCTGCACCCGTAGGAATGGCCAACGAATTATGGCTCGAAGATCGGATCTGGCAGGACCTCGCCGTCCCAGCCGAACATCTGCCATGTCCGGGCCATATGCTCTGGCAGGGGTGCGTCCAGCAAAACCGGTCGGCCGGTGGCGGGATGGGGCAGATGCAGGCGCGCGGCATGGAGATGCAGCTTGCGGCTGATCCCGCCGCCCAGACCAGCGCCCCAGCCATCGCCCAGGTTCTCCTGCCCGCGCCCACCATATTTACCATCCCCCGCGATGGGACAGCCGATCCCGGCCATATGCGCGCGCAACTGATGCGTGCGCCCGGTGACAGGGCGCAAGGCCACACAGGCGGCACGGGCGCCGGCCTGCTCCAGCACGCGGTAATCGGTGGTGGCGCGCTTGGCGCCTTCGGTCGTGTTGATCTCGTCGGGATGGACCAGGCGCATCTTTTCGCCCTCCCCCGGACGGCCCGCCTTCGCGAGGCCATAGCGTATGGTGCCAGCGGAAGGTTCGGGGCGCCCGGCCACGGCAGCCAGATAGATCTTCTCGACCGCGCGGGACCGGAAGAAACGGGCGAGGCTGACCGCCGACGCCCCGGTGCGTGCCAGCACCAACAGGCCGGAGGTGTCCTTGTCCAACCGATGCACCAAACGCGGATCGTCTGGACGGCCGAAGCGCAGGACGCTCAGATGTGCCACCAGGTGATCCGTCAGCTTCGAGCCGCCCTGCACCGCCAGACCGGGGGGTTTGTTCAGCACCAGCATCTCGTCATCGCGGTAGAGCACGGCCTCGCGCAGTTGCTCCGCCATCGCGTCGTTTCGGGGTGGCGTCGCGGGTTCAGGCGCTGCACCCTCCGGCAGGGGCGGGATGCGCACCTTCTGGCCGGGTTGCACGCGGGTGGCGGGTTTGACACGGCCCCCCTCGACCCGAATCTCGCCCTTGCGGCACATCTTCTCGATCCGGCCCTGGGGCACATGAGGAAACTGGCGCCGGAACCAGCGGTCGAGGCGCTGCTCCGCCTCGTCCGAGCCGATCACTAGGTGCTGCACCCCGCTCATAGCGCGCGCGCCATGAGCATGCCGAGCCAGAGCCCGCCGATTGCGAGCACGACCGAACCGCCGATGTAAAGTGCTGCGAGGCCAATTTTGCCTCGCTCCATCAGGGATAGCGCATCCAGCGAAAACGCCGAGAAGGTGGTGAAGCCCCCCAATACACCGGTCATCAAAAAGGGGGCGAAGCGGCCCCAGGCGCCTGGCATCCGCTCCATCATCCAGACGGCTGCGAGGCCCATGACGAAGGAGCCGACAATATTGACGGCGAACGTGCCCCACGGAAATCCGGGACCGAAAGCGCGCAGGGTCCAGTGCCCGACCAGAAACCGCAAGCTGGCCCCCAGGGCGCCGCCGGTCGCGACCATAGCGAGCTTGGCGATCATCCCTGACGCTCGCGGCGCAGTTTGGTGAAGTAATCCAGGCGCTTCTTCATCTCGCGTTCGAACCCGCGCTCGACCGGTTGGTAAAGCTCGGCCCGCGCCATCCCCTCGGGGAAATAGTTCTGACCGGAGAACCCGTCCTCCGCATCGTGGTCATAGGCATAGCCCTTGCCAAAGCCCTGGTCCTTCATCATTGCGGTTGGCGCATTCAGAATGTGATCCGGCGGCGGCATCGAGCCGGTCTTGCCCGCCACCTTTCGCGCCGCCTTATAGGCGGTGTAGACCGCATTGGATTTGGGCGCCAGCGCCAGATAGACGACAGCCTGAGCCAGCGGTAATTCCCCCTCGGGACTTCCCAGGCGTTCATAGGTGGCCCAGGCATCCAGGCAATGGCGCTGGGCGTCGGGATCCGCCAGGCCGATATCCTCCACCGCCATGCGGGTGATGCGGCGTGCCAGGTAACGGGGATCCTCCCCCGCCTCCAGCATGCGCGCGAGCCAGTAGAGGCTGGCATTCGGATCCGACCCGCGCACCGACTTGTGCAAGGCCGAGATCAGGTTGTAGTGCCCGTCGCCAGCCTTGTCATAGACCGGCGCGCGCCGGGTGAGGCGGCGCGTCAACTCGGCCGTGTCCACCGCGTCGGGGCCATATGTCGCCGCCTGCTCCGCAAGGTTCAGAAGCGTGCGGCCATCGCCATCGGCCATGGTGATCAGCGCTGCGCGGGCGGGCGCGGTCAACGGCAGCGGGCCGGTTTCCTCCTCCGCCCGGTCCAGGATTAGGGCCAGATCCTCCGGGCTCAGGCGTTGCAGGCGCATGACCTGCGCGCGGCTGAGGACGGCGGCGTTCAGCTCGAAACTGGGGTTCTCGGTCGTCGCACCGACCAGGGTGATCACGCCCGCCTCCATATGCGGCAGGAACCCATCCTGCTGCGCCTTGTTGAAGCGATGAATTTCGTCGACGAAAAGCAGCGTCCCCTTGCCGTTCGCGTGGCGTTGCTTCGCGGTCTCGAAGATCTTTTTCAGTTCGGCCACGCCGGTGAAGATCGCGCTGATCTGTTCGAAGCGCAGGTCGGTTTCATCCGCCAGTAACCGCGCAATGGTTGTCTTGCCGACCCCCGGAGGCCCCCACAGGATCAGGCTGGAAAGCTGCGCCGCCGCCAGCATCGCCCCCACAGGCCCGTCCGGGCCCAGGATGTGATCCTGCCCAACCACATCGGCCAGGCTGGCCGGGCGCAGCCGGTCCGCCAGGGGACGGGGTCCGGATTGCGCAGGGGGATCTGCGGTGCCGAAGAGATCGGCCATCAACCATCGACCCGGATGGTTCCGCGTTTGCCGCCGCGTTGCAGTTCCAGAACCATGCGCGGCTTGGTGATCAGCGCGGGCAGGTCGCGGCTTTGCGCGACCTCGGTCCCGTCGACCGCCATCAGGATGTCGCCGGGCTTCAACCCGGCACGTCTGGCGGGACCGCGCACTTGCGTCACAAGCAAACCCCTGGCGCTGAGTGGAAGGGCGCGTTCTTCGATCACCGCTGGATTGATGGTCGAGACTGTGAGACCGGCGAGCCGTCCCGCCTCCACCGTCAGTTCCGCGCGTGCGGGCTGATCCGGGGCGGATTGCAGATCGACAACGACCTCATCCGTGCTGCCGTCGCGCAGATAGGAGACGCGAGCGGAACGCCCAGTGCCCAGGGTCGCCACGCGGAAGGCCAGTTCGCGTGGAGAGTTCACATCCTCACCCTCGATCGCGGTCAGGATGTCACCGCTGGCCAGACCCGCCCTCGCGAACTGGCTATCGGGATGGAGCTGATCGACAAGAATGCCGCGCGGAACCAGGATGCCCAGCGCCTCCGCCAGTTCTCCCGTCACGCTTTGCCCGCGCAAACCCAGCCAGGGGCGTTCCAGCATCGTCTGGCCTTCGTTCGCGCTCTCGATCACGCGGGCGACCAGGTTTGCAGGCACCGCGAAGCCAATCCCGTTCGAGCCACCGGAGCGGCTGACAATGGCAGTGTTCACGCCCACAAGGCGCCCTGTCATATCGACCAGCGCACCGCCGGAATTGCCCGGATTGATCGGCGCATCCGTCTGGATAAAGTAACCCCGCCCCCGATTGCGCGCGCCACCCGGACGCGCCAATGCGGAGATGATGCCGGAGGTCACCGTCTGCCCCACCCCGAACGGGTTGCCGATGGCGAGGACCAGGTCCCCCACCTCCAGCGTGTCGGAGTTGCGCAGTTCCAGCGAGGGCAGACCGGCGGCGGCGTCCAGCTGCAGGACCGCCAGATCGGATTCCTCGTCCGAGAAGATCACCTCTGCCGTGAATTCGCGACGGTCGTTCAGGACAACGGTGATCTCGTCCGCGCCGCCAACCACATGGTGGTTCGAAACCACAACACCAGCAGGGTCGACGATCACGCCGGAGCCCAGGGAATTCTCGATCCGAGTCCGGTTCTGTTCTGGGAAAAAGTCGCCGAAGAACTGGCGGAAGAACGGATCGTCGTCGAACGGCGTGCGGCGACGCACCACTTTCTTGGTATAGATGTTCACCACGGCGGGCGCGGCCTGTTTCACCACCGGCGCGAAGCTGAGGGTGATTTGCCCCTGGCTCTGCGGAACTTCTTTGGCAACGGACGGCGCAGTCGCGTTCTGCGCAAGCGCGTCGTTCAGTCCTCGGCTTGGGGAGCTGCCCTGCGGCGCGGGCGAACAGGCAAGTAACAGGCCAAGACCGGCGGCGAGTATCAGTCGCATCTCTCCTCCTCGAACATCAAACGGATGCTCTTACTGTAGACATTTCGCTGCCGCCGCAAAAGCCCACCAGCGTGGTGAGGGGCGAAACGTGTAACGCAAAAGGGCGGCCCGACCGGACCGCCCTGTTCTTCGACCAGCGTGGAGGGATCACTCCGCTTCGGCTTCCTCGGCTTCCAGTCGAGCGCGGTCACCGGCGCCTTTGGCGTCGAGATCGCGGTCAACCAGTTCGATGATCGCCATCGGGGCCATGTCGCCATAACGGAAACCGGCTTTCAGCACGCGGGTATAGCCGCCGCTGCGATCCTTGTAGCGTTCGCCCAGCGTGTCGAAGAGTTTCTTGACCGCAGGCTCCTGCTTGATTTTCGAAGCGGCCAGGCGGCGCGAATGCATGTCGCCACGTTTCGCCAGCGTGATCAGCTTGTCGGCGATGCGCTTGAGTTCCTTGGCCTTGGGCAGGGTGGTCTTGATCTGCTCGTGCTCTATCAGCGAGCAGGCCATGTTTGCGAACATCGCCTTGCGGTGTTCATGGGTGCGGTTCAGCTTGCGGTAACCGTTACCGTGTCTCATCTCGTGTCTCCATCAATGGGTTTATACTTTGTCCGAGACCTGTTGCAGCCTCTCCTTGGGGCATTTCTGCCCGGGTCTTGTCCGCCCCCTCACACACGCAGCGGGGGCGGGTATTCAAATCAGAACTGGTCTTCGAATTTCTTCGCCAAATCTTCGATATTGTCCGGTGGCCAGTCCGGGATGTCCATGCCCAGATGCAGGCCCATCGTCGTCAGCACTTCCTTGATCTCGTTTAGCGATTTCCGACCGAAGTTCGGGGTGCGCAGCATCTCCGCCTCGGTCTTCTGGATCAGGTCGCCAATATAGACAATGTTGTCGTTCTTCAGGCAGTTGGCCGACCGGACGCTGAGTTCCAACTCGTCCACTTTCTTCAGAAGCAGCGGGTTGAATTCCAGATCGTCACCCTCGTCCGCGCGGCCCGCTTCTTTCGGCTCATCGAAGTTGATGAAGGTCTGCAACTGATCCTGAAGGATCCGGGCCGCATAGGCCAGCGCATCATCCGGGCTGAGCGTGCCATCGGTTTCGACAGTGATCGACAGCTTGTCATAGTCGAGCACCTGCCCCTCGCGGGTGGGATCAACCTTGTAGCTGCACTTGCGCACCGGCGAGAACAGGGCATCCACCGGTATGAAGCCGATCGGCGCATCCTCCGGCCGGTTCTTGTCCGCGGCGACATATCCCTTGCCGGTCGAGACCGTCAGTTCCGCATGGAAGCTGGCGCCGTCGTCGAGATGGCAGATCACGTGATCCTTGTTGATGATGTCGACGCCCGCGATCTCGGCAATGTCAGCGGCGGTGACAACACCCGGACCGCTGGCCGAAAGCTGCAAGCGTTTCGCACCATCCAGCTCCATCGCCACCGCGATACCTTTGAGGTTGAGGACGATGTCAGTCACATCCTCGCGCACGCCAGGCACCGAGGAGAACTCGTGCAGCACACCGTCGATTTGCACCGCGGTGATCGCCGCGCCCTGCAGCGAGGACAGCAGCACCCGGCGCAGGGCATTGCCCAGCGTCAGGCCGAAGCCACGCTCCAGCGGTTCTGCCACTGCGGTAGCGGACCGGGTGGGATCGACACCGGGTGCGATGTCCAAACCGTTCGGTTTGATAAGCTCTTGCCAATTCTTGTGGATCATCTTCGGGTCCTCCATCCTTGTGTCGGGCCGGATCCTGGCGGCGCGGCACCCTCGAGGAAAGGCAAAGGGCCTGATCCCCGGAAGGGGGCAGGCCCGTCGCCGGATCGGTCGAAATTCAGACGCGCCGACGCTTGGGCGGGCGGCATCCATTATGGGCGATCGGGGTCACATCCTTGATCGCTGTAATCGTGAAACCCACGGCCTGCAGGGCGCGCAGGGCCGATTCGCGGCCCGAACCCGGACCCTGAACCATGACCTCCAGCGTACGCATACCGTGCTCGGCGGCTTTCTTGCCGGCATCCTCAGCAGCGACCTGTGCCGCATAGGGGGTCGACTTGCGCGATCCCTTGAAGCCCATCTGACCCGCCGACGACCACGAGATCGCATTGCCCTGGGCATCCGCGATGGTGATCATTGTGTTGTTGAAGGACGAGTTCACATGGGCAACGCCCGAGGTGATGTTCTTCGAAACCTTGCGCTTGGTGGGGCGCTTACCTTGAGCCATGTATCCCTCTTATTTCTTTTTGCCGGCGATCGGCTTGGCCGGGCCTTTGCGGGTGCGCGCATTGGTGTGGGTACGCTGACCGCGCACCGGCAGCCCGCGGCGATGGCGCAGGCCGCGATAGCAGCCAAGGTCCATCAGGCGCTTGATGTTCACAGCTTTCTCGCGGCGCAGGTCGCCTTCGACCTGAAGATTGGCGTCGATATATTCGCGGATAGCCAGGACGTCGGCGTCCGACAACTCGTTCACACGACGCTCTTCCGCCACGCCGACCGCCTCGCAGACGTTCTTCGCGCTCGAGCGGCCAATGCCATGGATATAGGTGAGGGCAATATGAACCCTTTTGTTCGTCGGGATATTAACGCCAGCGATCCGCGCCAATGCTCTGCTCCGTGACCCGGGCGGCCACATCGGGCGCCCAAAATATGTTAAGCCGGCAATGATCTGCCGACCGCCTAGGCTTCCCTTGCGTGCTCCAATGGAACGCCGCGCTCACATGACCGGTCGTGGGCGCGTCGAAAAGACTCGGGGCCTCAGGGGACGCGCGAATATACTCCGCAGCCGGGCGGGGTCAACCCCCTGTCAACCTGTTATTTGCAAGTTATCAGATCCCCTCTAACCTGCGCTGCGGATTCAGGAAATCGCGTTCAAGATTGAGGTTGTCACGTCGTCGATGGGGGCCATCCCATCCACGGTCTTGACCTTTCCCTGCGCGCTGTAGTGGGCGATCAGCGGCGCGGTGTCACCGTGATAGGCGGTTAGCCTCACGCGTACAGCCTCGGCATTGTCGTCGGCGCGCCGTTTGAACTCGCTTCCACCGCAGTTGTCGCAGACGCCCGCGGTCGCTGGTAGCTTGGCGGTGTCGTGATATCCCTCGCCGCAACTGGCGCAAGTGAACCGACCGGAGACACGATCGACCAGCAGATCGTCATTCACCTCCATCACCACGACGGCGTGCAGGGTCAGCCCCTTCTCGGAGAGCAGCTTGTCCAACGCCGCGGCCTGGGCTGCGGTACGGGGGTAGCCGTCGAATATCACGCCCTTGGCCGTATCAGGCTCGTCCAGCCGATCCGAGACGATGCCGGTCACGATCTCGTCCGAGACCAGATCGCCCGCATCCATCACTGCCTTGGCTTGTTTACCGATTTCGCTTCCTGCCGCCACCGCGGCACGAAGCATGTCACCGGTCGAGAGTTGCACCAATCCGTGGCTGTCCATCAGACGGCGTGCCTGGGTGCCCTTGCCCGCACCCGGCGGGCCAAGCAGTATCAGATTCATTCCCGGTGTCTCCCCTGACCATCAGGCTTTGCCTCGGGCTCCTTTGCCGCGGGTTCCTTTCCCGCGTGCTCGGCCCTTGCCGCCGATCTTCGATTTCTCGATCAGACCCTCATACTGGTGCGCCAGCATATGGCTCTGAACCTGAGTAATCGTATCCATTGTGACGGAAACCACAATCAGGAGCGACGTTCCCCCAAAATAAAACGGCACGCCGACATTTGCGATCAGCAATTCGGGCAACAAGCAGATGATCACCAGATAGATCGCGCCAATCACGCTCAGCCGAGTCAGGACGAAATCCAGGTACTGTGCAGTCTGCTTGCCGGGTTTATAGCCGGGGATGAAACCACCGTGTTTCTTCAGGTTGTCAGCCACATCGTCAGGGTTGAAGACCACGGCTGTGTAGAAGAAGACAAAAAACACGATCAGCAACGCAAAGGCGACGAGGAAGAGCGGCTGGCCATGACCCAGCAGTGCCGCCACCGTACCCAGCCATCCATCGGACTCGCCCGAGGCTGCCGAGAAGCTTGCGATCGTCGTCGGCAGCAGCAGCAGCGAGGAAGCGAAGATCGGCGGGATCACACCTGCGGTATTCAGCTTGAGCGGCAGGAACTGGTTCTCGCCCCCCGTCATCTTCTGGCCCGAGATCTGGCGCTTGGGGTACTGGATCAGCACCCGGCGCTGGGCACGCTCGATGAACACAACCGCATAGATCACGATGACCGCCATGATCATGACGCCGATGATCAGCAGGGTATTGAGCTGGCCGGTGCGGCCCAGCTCGAAAAATTGCGCCAGCGCACCCGGCAGCTCGGCGACGATACCGACGAAAATGATCAGAGAGATACCGTTACCGATGCCCCGGGCGGTGATCTGCTCGCCCAGCCACATCAGGAACATCGTCCCGCCCACCATCGTGATCACGGCCGAGGCGCGGAAGAACGCCCCCGGATCCAGCGCAAGCCCCTGGCTTTCCAGCCCAACGGCCAGGCCGTAAGCCTGCACAGTCGCCAGCAAAACCGTGCCATAGCGGGTGTATTGGTTGATCTTCTTGCGGCCCGCCTCGCCCTCTTTCTTGAGTTTTTCAAGCTCCGGCACCATCGAAGTTGCCAACTGCATGATGATCGAGGCCGAAATATAGGGCATGATCCCCAGCGTAAAGATCGCCATCCGGCTGACCGCGCCGCCCGCAAACATGTTGAAGACGCCGACGATGCCGCCCTGGGTTTGCTCCATGAAGATGCGCAACTGATCGGTATCGATCCCCGGCATCGGGATGAACGTGCCGAGCCGGTAGACGATCAGCAAAGCGAGCGCGAAGAGGATCCGACTTTGCAGGTCCTTGGCCTTGCCAAAGGTGCTCCAACTCAGATTGGCGGCCATCTGTTCGGCTGCTGATGCCATATCGCGTCTCTTCCCTAATCAGGGGGCCATCAAATGTGGCCTGTCATACGAAACCGCCACGGGGGCGCCCCGCGGCGGCTCAATTCACAACCGCTCTACCCGATATCGGGGCTGCGGGTGACAGGGTCAACCCTCAGCGGGGGCCTCCGACGGGGTTGTGACCATCAGCGAACCGCCACCAGCCTCGACTGCGGCGATTGCCGCCTTGGAGGCGCCAGTGACCTTGATCGTCAGATTCTTCGAGGTCAGTTCGCCCTTGGCCAGCACCCGCACACCATCGCGCACGCGACGCACGAGCCCGCTCGCGAGCAGCGCGTCCTCGGTGATTTCGGATTTCGCGTCCAACTTGCCCGAGTCGATGAAGGCCTGGATATTGCCCAGGTTGATGACTGCGTGCCGTTTGGTGTTGATGTTGTTGAAGCCACGTTTGGGCAGCCGCATGTAGATCGGCATCTGCCCGCCTTCATAGCCGTTGATGGCTACGCCCGAACGGGATTTCTGGCCCTTGATGCCACGGCCACCGGTCTTACCGGTGCCCGAGCCCGGGCCGCGCCCGATGCGCTTGCGCTTCTTGGAAGCGCCAGGATTGTCGCTGAGTTCATTCAGTTTCATGTCGCATCTCCTAACCCGGATCAGCGGGGGATGCGAGCACCCGCTGCCACGGTTTCAACTGGCGGGGTCAGCCCCGCTCCTCGACGATTTCAACCAGATGCGGGATCTTGGCGACCATGCCGCGGATCGAGGGAGTATCCTCCAACTCGCGGGTCTTGTGCATCTTGTTGAGGCCCAGGCCGATCAGCGTCTGGCGCTGTATCGCGGGACGGCGGATCGGGCTGCCGATCTGCTTGACGACGATGGTTTTTGCCATTGTCCCTCTCCTCAGGCTTCTGCCGGCTCAGGCGCGGCTTCGGGAGCAGCGTCGCGGTTGGGCAGGATATCGGCCACCTTCTTGCCCCGGCGCGAAGCAACCTGGCGGGGGCTGAACGTCTGCTGCAGGCCATCGAAGGTCGCGCGCAGCATGTTGTAGGGGTTCGAGGATCCGGTCGATTTAGCGACCACGTCCTGCACGCCTAGCATCTCGAACACCGCACGGCAGGGGCCACCCGCAATAATTCCAGTACCCTGAGGAGCGGTGCGCATCACCACTTTACCAGCGCCCCAACGGCCGTTGGTATCGTGGTGCAGCGTGCGGCCCTCGCGCAGCGGCACGCGGATCATCGTGCGCTTGGCTTCCTCGGTCGCCTTGCGGATCGCCTCGGGCACCTCTTTCGCCTTGCCCGAGCCAAAGCCCACACGGCCTTTCTGGTCGCCCACGACCACCAGGGCCGCAAAGCCAAAGCGTTTGCCGCCCTTCACGGTTTTCGAAACGCGGTTGATCGCGACCAGGCGATCGGCCAGTTCCGGGGTATCGTCGTCGCGGTCGCGGCGGCGGCCACGGCCACCACGGTCGTCACGGTCTGCCATAGCTACCTCCTCAGAATTTCAGGCCGCCCTCGCGGGCAGCATCTGCGAGCGCCTTGACCTTCCCATGGAAGAGAAAGCCGCCGCGGTCGAAATAGACGGTGTCGATATCCTTGGCCTTCGCCCGTTCGGCGATGACGGCCCCCACTTTCGCGGCGGCCTCGACATTGTTCTTGCCCACCACGCCCAGGGTCTTTTCCAGGCTGGACGCAGCGGCCAGGGTAACGCCCTGAACATCGTCGATGATCTGCACCGAGATGTTCTTGGAGGAGCGATGCACGCTCATCCGCAGGCGCCCGCGCGCGTTGCGTTTCAGGGAGTTCCGGACGCGCAGGCGGCGGCGCAGGAACAAGTCTCGCTTTTTGTTTGCCATCTGTCTGGTCCTTACTTCTTCTTGCCTTCCTTGCGGAAGATGAACTCGCCCTTGTGGCGGATCCCCTTGCCCTTGTAGGGCTCGGGCTTGCGCCACTCGCGGATCTTAGCCGCCGTCTCACCAACAAGTTGCTGGTCAATGCCGGTGATCTCGATCTCGGTC
>JBCCDU010000030.1:0-46235 GCA_039030715.1 Pseudomonadota bacterium | reverse complement strand
GCTGCCGCCGCGCGAGGGGTGCTTCGCCGAATGGGTCGCGGTGCCGGAGGGCAATCTGGTGACCGTGCCCGATCATGTGCCCTTCCGCCATGCCGCCCTGGCCGAACCGCTGGCCTGCGGCTGGCACACGGTTGCGCTGTCAGCGGCGCAGATGCGTCATGCGCTGGAACAGGCGGACTGCGCGGTGATCGGGGGTGGGGCCATCGGTGTCGGTGCCGCGCTGGCACTGCGTGCGAAGGGGGCGACGCGGATCACAATTCTGGAGACCAATACCCTGCGGATGCCGGTGCTGGAACGGCTGGACGGGATCGTCGCCTGCCATCCGGATGCCTATACCGGTGCGCCGCATCTGGTGGTGGATTGTTACGGCGGCGCGACCACGCGGGCCTGGGCGTCCTCCAGCGTGCGCCCCGGCGGGCTGATCGCGCATATCGGTCTTGCCTCGGGCGAGGGTGGGCTGGACGCGCGGCGTATGACCTTGCAGGAGATCGGATTTCTGGGCACCTATACTTACACGCCAGAGGCGTTTCGCGAAACGGCGGCGGCGATTTTCGATGGTCGCCTGGGGGCGCTCGACTGGTTGGAGACGCGCGATCTGGCCGAGGGGCCGGGCGTCTTCGATGCCCATGCGGCAGGCACCATGGCGGCGCCGAAAACGGTTTTCAGCGTGGTTTGAGCGGCCTTGCGGCCGCGGGCCATCCCCCTCCCTCCACCCGCCCACCCGCGGGAGGGAGATGGCCCGGTAACGGAAGGGACGTACGAGACATGCGCGATGTGATCTTCGAAGCCGATGGCGCAATCGCCGTCGTGACGCTGAACCGGCCGGACCGGCGCAATGCCCTGACGCGGGCGATGTATGACGAGCTTGCCAGGATCTGCCGCGAGATGCCGGAAGACGGCCCCATGAAGGCGCTGATCGTCCGGGGTGGCGGGGATCGCGCCTTTGCCGCCGGGACCGACATGACGGAGTTTCGCGGCTTCTCCGAACCGCAGGATGCGTTGGATTACGAGGCGCAGATGGATCGGGTTCTGGGGGATATCGAGCGTTGTGCCCTGCCGACCATAGCCGCGATCACGGGGGCCTGTACCGGGGGTGGGGCGGCCATTGCCGCCGCCTGCGACCTGCGGGTCTGCGATGCGCGGTTGAAATTCGGGTTTCCGATTGCGCGGACGCTGGGCAATTGTCTTTCGATCGGAAATCTCAACCGCCTGTCCGCGCTGATCGGGCCTGGCCGTGTGCGCGAGATCATCTTCACAGCGCGCCTGGTCGGGGCGGAGGAGGCGCTGGCCGCCGGTCTGGTGGCCGAGGTGCTGGAGGATGCCGAGGCGACCCACGCACGCGCCCGCGAGATGGCGGCGCTGGTCGCCTCGCACGCGCCCCTGACCCTGCGCGCGACCAAGGAGGCTTTGCGCCGCCTGCGGGTCGAAGGGCCGGGCGCCGATGCCTCGGACCTGATCACCCGAACCTATATGAGCGCGGATTTCCGCGAGGGGATGGAGGCGTTCCTGGGCAAGCGCGCGCCCGACTGGACGGGCCGCTGAGGCGGCTCAGCCTTCGATCCGGTCGAGGCGCGCGGTAAAGGCGGCGATCTCTGCCAGCGTCGCGTCCGGCTGCTCCAGATGCGGGGCGTGACCGCATTCCCGGGGCAGGGAGGTTTCCACCGGAGATTGGACACGTTCGATCAGCGTTTCGGTCTGGGCCCGCGTTCCATAGGGATCGTCGCGGCCCTGAACCGCCAGGACCGGCACGCGGATATGGTGCAGGCTGTCGGTGATATCCCAAGCGCGAAAATCCGGATCCAGCCAGGCGTCGTTCCAGCCCCGGAACGCGGCATCCGGATCGGCGTGGTACCTGGCGAGGCGCTGGCGCAGATCGCCGGTTTCGAACGCCGTGCGGGCACGGGCAACCTCTGCCAGGCCCGTCGCTTCGGTGAAGAAGTGCGGCGCGATCAGGATCAGCCCGCGAACGCGATAATCCGCATGGCTGCGCAGATAGAGCGCGGCGATCGAGGCGCCGTCGCTATGACCCAGCAGCAGGCCCTTGCGAAACCCGATGGCGTCGAGGATGCGCGGCAGGCCCTCCCGCGCCTCGGTCTCCATGTAATCCAGCGGGCGCGGCAGGGCGCAGGGCGTGGAGCGGCCATAGCCCGCGCGGGACCAGAGGAAGACGCCTTTGCCGGTCGCCTCCGCCAGGCGGGCGGGGAAATCGCGCCAGAGCGCAACACAGCCCAGCCCTTCATGCAGCAGGACGATGGTGTCGGCTGCCTCCGGCGGTGGGCCGTGGCAGGCGGCCTCCAACCGGTCGTTTCCGATCTTCAGGTCCAGGCGCTCGCCCGGGCGCCAGGGCGTCATGGCGCGCGCAGCTTGAAACGCTGGATCTTGCCGGTGGCGGTCTTTGGCAGGCTGTCCGCGATCTCGATCCAACGCGGGAATTTCTGCGGGCCGATGCGGGCCCGGACATGGGCCTTGATTTCCTCGGCCAGGGCATCGGGGTCGACCGCGGGTTTCTTCAGCACGAGAAAGGCCTTGGGTTTCTCCAGCCGGTTTTCGTCGAGCGCGGGCACCACCGCGGCCTCCAGCACCGCCGGATGGGTGATCAGCGCCTGCTCGACCTCGAAGGGCGAAAGCCAGATACCGCCGACCTTGAACATGTCGTCGGTGCGCCCGCAATAGACATAGCGGCCATCGGCGCGACGTGTGTATTTGTCGCCGGTGCGGGTCCAGATGCCCTCGAAGGTCGCGCGGCTTTTCCTGCGGTTGTTCCAATAGCCATCCGCCGCGGTTTCGCCCGCCACCAGCAACTCGCCGACCTGGTCGGGGCCGACCTCCGCCCCCGCCTCGTCGACCAGGCGCAGGTCATAGCCGGGGACCGCCAGGCCCGAGGTGCCGTATTCCACATCGCTCGGTCGGTTCGAGAGGAAAATATGCAGCATCTCGGTCGAACCGACGCCGTCGAGGATCGCGATGCCGGTCTTGCTCTGCCACCTCCTGCCGATCTCCTCGGGCAGGGCCTCGCCGGCGGAGGCGGAGATGCGCAGCCGCCCGGTGCCCGGGATAGGGCCATCGCCTGCATGAGCCAGCATGGCAGCGAAGAGCGTCGGTACACCGTAAAAGATGGTGGGTTCCACGGCCTGCATCACCCCGGCAATCGCATCGGGCGTGGGCCGGGTCGGCAACAGCGCCGTGGTGGCCCCGACCGAGAGCGGAAAGCTCATCGCGTTGCCGAGGCCGTAGGCGAAGAACAGCTTCGCGGCGGAGAAGACCACATCCCCCTCGTCGATCCCCAGCACCTGGGCGGCGTAGGTTTCGCAGGTGCCGCGCAGGCTGGCATGGACATGGCGCACCCCCTTGGGATTGCCGGTGGAGCCGGAGGAGTAGAGCCAGAACGCGGTCTCGTCCGGCGATGTGGCGATCATCGGGCGCGGCGCGCTGGCGGCAAGTTCGCTCGCGAAATCCAGGTGGGGGCCGGGGTCGCCGCCGACAACGAAGACGGCATCAAGCCGGGGCAGGACCGGCGCCACGGTTTCCAGCAAAGGCGCCGAGGCGATCAGCCCGCGCACGCCGCTGTCGGCCAGGATATAGGCGTATTGATCCGCGGTGAGCAGGGTGTTGAGCGGGATCGGAATAATGCCCGCCTTCAGGCACCCCCAGAAGATCACCGGGAATTCGATGACATCCAGAACCAGCATGGCGACCCGGTCCTCGCGCCGGATCCCATGGCGGGCGAGCATGTCGCCGATCCGGTCTGATTGGGTTGCCAGATCGGCATAGGTCAGGTGCCGGTCGCCTTCGATATAGGCGATCTTGTCACCACGACCCTCGGCGAGATGCCGGTCGACGAAATAGCTGGCGGCATTGCCGTGCGGCAAGCTCATGCGTGCTCCTCCCATGGGTCTTTGGAGCAGCATCGCGCCCATCGGGCGCGGTTGCAAGCTTGCGGCTAGCGGCGGATATCGGCCTCGATCGCGGCGGCGAGACGCTGGAGGATGCGACCATGGGCCAATACCAGATCGTTATAGCGGGGCCCGCCCACCGGTTCGACCAGGGCAAAGGGGGTGACGCGGCCACCCGCAGGACCCGCGGCGCGGATCACGCGGTATTGCCCTTCCAGCCGCAGATCGCCGTCGAGCGCGCCGAGCAGCAGATCGACCTCCACATCCACACGTTGCTCGGGTGCGACGCCGGGGGGCCAGGGCTCCACCACCACCGGGCGGTCGAGCCCGGCGGAGAGGCTGCGGGCCACAACGCGGGTGATGGCGCGCGAGGGATCCTCAACCCAGCGGTGCAGGTCCGAGACGGCAACCGCGCCGTCCGCGCCCAGAACCGCAATCTGCTGGCGCCGGGCATAAAGCGGCAGCGCGAATTCGCGCAGGCCGATCACAGGGCCGATCACCGGGCCGGTCGGCACCCGATCCGTCGTGCCGGGGGGTTCGAGCAGATAAAACGAAGGTTCCTGCGTCGCAGTACATGCCCCGACAAGGAGGCCGAGTGCCGCGAGCAGGGCGGGTATCCGTGGCGGCATGGTCATTTTCCCAGAATGATCGAGTTCGGTTTCTGCTGCACCAGATCGGCGAGGTCCGAGACCGCGCGGGCGGCATCGCGGATCTCGCGGATCGCGGTGATCGCCTCGTAGTTCAATTCGGACCCGACGCTGAGCGAGGCGAGCAAGGCATCGGCCCGGGCCGACACCTCGTTCAGCCGCTGCAGCAGCGCGGGCACGCCGGAGACCGAGCGTTCCACCGCCCGGCTGGCATCGGCGATGCCGGACATCGCACCGGCAGCCGCCCCGCCCAAATTCTCGCGCTGGAACTGATCGATCAGGGCACTGGCGGCGCGCAGTGCCTGGGTCGTGGCGGCGGGCAACTCCTCCGCCCCCGGCGCGGCCAGCACCGCGCTGAGCGCATCCATGGTCTGGGCGAGCGAACTGGAGGCGCGCAGCAAGGCCGGGTCGTCGATCAGACGGCGCGCGGCGGCCAGGGTCTGCGAGAGATTGCGCGCAGCGCCTTCGCGTTCGAGCGATACCAGCAGATCCTTCGCGGCCCGCAGGGTCGCGGCGAGTTCTTCGGGTGCGGCCTGCGTTCCCGGGGCGTCCAGCAGGGTGCGCAGGGCTGCCAGGGTCGGTCCCGCCTCGGCGGTTGCGGTCTTTAGGCCGGGATCGGCGAGGAGCGCCTGGGCGGCCTGCAGGCTCTCGGTCAGGGCGGCGGGTGCGGCGCGCGTACCCGGGTCGTCCAGGATCTCACGCAGCGAAACGAGGGTGGGGTCCAGATTGCCGGAGAGCGTCTCAAGACTGCGCCTGGCTTCGGCCAAAAGCGGCCCCAGTTCGGCCGTGGCCTGCGCCAGTCCCGGATCGTCAAGCCGGGTCTGCAGGCTGGCGAGGGCGGCCCGCAGGTCGCCCGGCAGCTCCGCGACACCGGGCAGGGTCAAGGTGCTCCTTAACTCGGCCAGGGTGGTGTTGATCTCGCCCGGCAACTGGCTGAGCGCGGGGTTGTCCAGCATTGCGGTCAGGGCGGCCAGCGTCGCATCCGCGCTGGCCGGTAGGCGGGCGAAGGCCGGATCGGCGGTCAGGGCCTCCAAGGCGGACAGGCTGCGCGCCAGGCTGCCTGCACTGTCGGCCCTCTCCAGTTCCTCGACGATGGATGCGAGGCTGGTCAGCAGACCGCCCAGTTTTTCGGGTGCGGTGGCGAGACCCGGATCCTCCGCCATACCGCGCAAGGCCGCCACCAGCGCCTGCGCATCGGTGGTGACTTGCTTGAGCTCGGGTCCCGCGACCAGGGCTTCGGCGGCTGACAGCACGCCGCGCGCCTGGCCGGGTATTGCCTGTGTATCCTCCGACCCTGCCAGCCGGTTGAGATTGTCGAGCAGGGCGACTGCATTGCCAACCAGGGCCTCGATCGGAAGAGCATCGACACGGTCGAGCACGCCTTCGACCGAGCCGGTCAATTCGTCCAGATCCGAGGCGACTGCGGGCAGGGTCGGCGTCTCGCCGCTTTCGTCCAGGGTGGCGGGCGGCGCATCGGCGACATCCGCAAGATCGACGAAGAGCGAGCCGGTCAGCAAGTTGCCCATCGCCAGTTTCGCGCGCAGCCCGCTCTCGACTGCCTGGCGCAGGAAGCGCAGGGTTTCCGGTTCGCCCGGCTCCTCCCCGGCGAAGCCCAGCAGGGCGGGCGAGATCTGGATGATGGTGCGGGTCCGGAACCGGCCGTTCTGCGGATCGACGGCGGCGCGCACCTCGCTGACCCGGCCGATCCGGATGCCGCGATATTCGACCGAGGCGCCGGGCTTGAGCCCGCGTACCGATCCGCCGAACAGGATCTGCAATGTGACCTGGTTTTCCAGATCGCCGGCGATGACGTTTTCCCGCGCCTCGCTTTCGGAAGGGTAGAGCGGGAAGATACGCCCGGGCTCCACGGCTGTGTCCTCGCCGGTTCCGACCGTGTCGAACGACGCGCCGCCGCGCAGCAGTGAAGCCAGCGAGGCGATTTTCAGGCGCGCCCCATCGGCCCCCAGTTGTAGATCGACGCCGGAGGCGTTCCAGAACCGGGTTGCCGCCGTCACCCGTTTGTCGTTCGGGGCGTTGATGAAGACTTCGAACTCGACCGCGCTGCCGTCTTCGGTCAGGCGTTTGCTTTCGACACGCCCCACCTCCACGCGCTTGAAGAAGATCGGCGAGCCGACCTCCAGCGATCCGCCATCGACGGCGCGCAGCAGGAGGCGCAGACCGGGGGTGCCGTCGGGGGTCATGGGCGGGGTTTCTTCGGCCACGAAGCGGCTTTGCACCGTGCCGGGCTCGGTATCCCACGAGCCCTGAATGTAGCTGCCGGTCAGAACCGTCTCGAGGCCGGTGATGCCCTGGGCCGAGACCTGCGGTTTGACCACCCAGAACCGGGCGCTTTCGTCGAGGAAGGGGGCGACATCGCGCGACATCCGCACCTCGGCCAGGACCGTGCCGAGATCTGGCGAGAAACGCAGATCCTCGACCCGCCCGACGCCGACATCGCGGTACCTGACCTGGGTTTCGCCAGCCACCAGGCCCGATGCGGTTGCAAGCTCGATGGTGATGAGGGGACCGCGCGTGGCGAGGTTCTGGATCAGGAGGCCGAGGGCCGCGAGCACGGCCAGAAGCGGCACGAGCCAGACCGGCGACGGCCAGCGCCGCTCGCCCGCGCCTTCGATCCGGGGTTCCATCGCCCCTGCGCGGGTGTCGTCGGGTGCCTGGTCGCTCACGCGTCCTCTCCAATCCGGTCCCAGATCAGCCTTGGGTCGAAGGCCCGCGCCGCCAGCATGGTGAACGCAACCGACAGCGCGAAACACGCCGCCGCGGGCCCCGGGGCGAGAGAGGCCAGAAAGCCCAGTTGCACCAGTGCCGAGAGGATCGCAACCACAAAGATGTCGATCATCGACCAGCGCCCGATGAACTCGACCACCTCGTAGAGGACCATCAGGCCATGCCCTCGGATCGGCACACGGTGCCGAACGGCGAGCGCCAGAAGCCCGATGGCGGCGAATTTCGACACGGGAATGGCGATCGAGGCGATGAAGACGATCGCGGCGATGCCCCAGGAGCCGTGATTGGCAAGCTCCACGACGCCACCCAGAATGGTGCTGGCTTCCTCGCGCCCCAGGGTCCGGGTGACCAGCATGGGCCAGATATTCGCGGGAATGTAGAGCAGCAGGCCCGCGACCCACCAGGCCCAGACCGGTCCCAGCCCGTGGACAGGACGCGAGGCCAGCCGGGCATGACATCTGGGGCAGGAGGTCAACCGCGGCGCCCACACAGCACCGCAGCGGGTGCAGGCGACCTGGCCCGCGGCGCGGGCGGTGAGCACCTGGCCGCTCATCGCAACAGATCCCAGATGCTGCGCTGGCAGAGGACGGCATCCTCCATCAGCGCGACCATGGCGAGCAGGACGAAAGACCAGAAGGCCGGGCCAAGAGTGACGCTGGCCATGCCGGTGACCTTGACCAGTGCGACGGCGACGCCGATCACGAAGATCTCGGCCATCGACCAGGGGCGCAGGTCGACCGCCATGCGAAAGGCCATCCGGGCATGGCGCGCAGGCGCATGGCCGAGGCGCAGCGGCAGCAGGACATAGGTGAGCGCGACAGCGCGGAGTGCGGGCAACGCGATGATCAGCGCCCCAACGGCGAAGGCCAGCGGCCAGGTGTCGGCTGTGGCAACGGCGGAGGCGGCGTCGAGGACGCTCGCCTCGTTCATCGCGCCGCCGCCGGAGAGCGAGAGGAACGAGGCCGCCAGTCCGATGGCCATCAGGGGCGGCACGGCCAGGGCCAGCGCCAGCAACCGGTCGATGGCGGCATGCCGACCCGTGCGCAAAACGGTATTGCAGCGCGGACAGCGGATCCGCTCTCCCGGGCCGGGCTGGCGGTCGTGGCAAAGCGCATCGCAGATATGGCATGCGGTCAGGCCCTGGGTCGGATGGGTGTCGGATTGCGCCATGGCGGGTGGCTCAGCTTTGGGAGGCATCTGGCGGCGTCTCCACCACGAGCGGCACGGCCGAGCGCAAGTGCAGATCGCGCTGCGGGTAGGGGATCTCGATGTCATGCTGGCGGAAGATCCGCCAGACCTGCAACATCACCAGGCTGGCGATATTGCTCACCCCTTCCTCCGGATCGTCGATCCAGATCCTGAGTTCCAGATCGATGGAATTGTCGCCGAAGCCCTTGACTAGGCAGGCGGGTTTGGGGTTTTTCAGCACGCGGTCGCATTCATCCGCCGCCTGGAGGCAGAGCGGGATCACCCGGTCGAGATCGGCATCATAGGAGACCCCGATGGGGATCTTCCGGCGGACCCGTTTGTCGGAATAGGACCAGTTGGTGACCGGGTTCGAAATCAGCACCTCGTTCGGGATCAGCGTCTCGGTCCCGTCGCGAGTGCGCACCGAGACGTAGCGCGTGGTCATCTTGCCGACGACGCCATAGGTCGGGCCTTGCGAGGTGTCGACCTCGATCACATCGCCCGGTTTCAGCGAACGGTCGGCCAGCAGCGAGAAGCTGGCCACCAGATTGGCGATTGTCCGCTGCAGGCCCAGGCCCACCCCGATGCCGATGGCGCCGGAGAAGACCGCGAAGGCCGTCAGGTCCACGCCCACGGCGGTCAGGCCCACCACCACGGCGACGATCACCAGGGCGATACGGATCAGTTTGCTGATCAGCAGGCGCAGCGCGGAATTCAGGGTCTGCACATGCTCCAGCCGGCGCTGGACCATCTCGGCCAGGATCGAGGCGAGCCAGATCAGGAGCGCTGTGACCATCGCCCCCTTGATCACGGTCCAGAGGGTGATGCGCACCTCGCCGATATCGAAGCCCGTCGCCTGCATCATGGCGATGGCGGGGTCGAGCAGGCCGATGGAGTTCAACGCAGCCACCGACCAGGCGATCCAGGCGAAGACGGCGGACCAGTAGGCGCTGGGGATGAAGATGGTCGCCATCCGGATGACGATGTAGGCGTTCAGCAACGAACCGACGAGGCGCAGCAGGCTGAACGGCAGCTCCAAACGCCCCAGGATCGCGGCGGCGACCCACAGCCCGATCGCCCAGCAGACCGGCACCGAGATCGCGGAAACCGTGCGGATCAGCCGTTGCGCCAGGGTGCCCAGGGTGCGCTCGCCGCTGAGGCCGTCCATCAGACGGCGGAACGGCCTGCGCACGCAAAGCGCCAGGAGCAGCGCCACCACCAGCGCCGGGACCTGATAGAGCGCATCCCATGTCAGGATGTTGGCCTGCAGCCACTCGGTCATCTGAAGCGCCAGGCCGGTCACGAAATCGGTGACCTCGCCGACCTCCTGCTCGACGATCGTGGCTTCGGTCTCGGTCCCCCCTTCAGCCCTCGCGTCAGTCCCCCCGTCAGCCCTCGCGCCAGTGGCTGTATCGGTCTCGATGCCGTCGATCTCTTCCATCATCGCAGTCTAGCGGCTGGTTCCGGCGGAGCAAGCCGCGCGGCGACAGGTGGCGGTGCGGGGCACCCTCCCCATCGCCCCGGCACCTTGCCAAGCGTGGAGAGGCATGTGCAACCTATGGGCATAAGAAGCGAGGCTGAAGTCACGCGAAGGAGAGGAAAGTCATGCTTGATGCAACGCCCGAGGCGCATGCGGACCGTGTTCTCAAGGCACTTGGCACTGCTTTGGAGGCTGGCGATGTCGACACCGCGGTCGATCTGTTCGCCGATACCTGTTACTGGCGCGACCTTGTTAGCTTTACCTGGAATATCAAGACGATGGAGGGCCGCGACGCGGTGCGCGCGATGCTGGAAAGCCAGCTTTCGGCCACCCAACCCGCGAACTGGGCGCTGAACCCGGATGAGCCCGTGACCGAGGATGGCGGCATCATCACCGCCTGGTTCACCTTCGAAACCGGGGTCTCGCGCGGCTATGGCCTGATGCGGCTTCAGGATGACAAGATCTGGACTCTGCTGACGACAATGGTCGAGTTGAAGGGCCATGAGGAGCCCCATGGCACCCATAGGCCGCTGGGGGCGAAGCACGGCGCGGGCAAGCATCGCCCGACCTGGAAGGAGGAGCGCGCGGAGGAGGCCCGCACGCTCGGCTATGACACCCAACCCTATACCGTGATCATCGGCGGTGGGCAGGGTGGCATCGCGCTGGGCGCGCGGTTGCGCCAATTGGGCGTGCCGACCATCATCCTCGAAAAGAACGAGCGACCCGGCGACAGTTGGCGCAACCGCTACAAGTCGCTCTGCCTGCATGACCCGGTCTGGTACGACCATTTGCCTTATCTGCCGTTCCCGCCGAACTGGCCGGTCTTCAGCCCCAAGGACAAGATCGGCGACTGGCTGGAGATGTATACCCGGATCATGGAGCTGAATTACTGGACGCGCAGCACCGCCAAATCCGCCAGCTATGACGAGGCGGCGAAGGCGTGGACCATCACCGTCGACCGCGATGGCCAGGAGGTGGTGCTGAAGCCCAAGCAACTCGTCCTGGCCACCGGTATGTCAGGCAAGGTCAATCTGCCGGAGTTTCCGGGAATGGAAAGGTTCAAGGGCGACCAGCATCATTCCTCGCAACATCCGGGGCCGGATGCGTACAAGGGCAAGAAGGCGGTGATCGTGGGGTCGAACAACTCCGCCCACGATATCGCCGCGGCCCTGTGGGAGAACGATGCGGATGTGACCATGGTGCAGCGCTCCTCGACCCATATCGTGCGCTCGGATCCGCTGATGAAACACGGGCTGGGCGCGCTTTATTCCGAGGAAGCGGTGGCCAGCGGGATCGATCATCACAAGGCCGATCTGATCTTCGCCTCGGTGCCTTACGCCATCCTCCATGACTTCCAGAAGCCGATCTATGACACCATCCGCGAGGAGGACGCGGATTTCTATGCGGGCCTGGAGAAAGCCGGTTTCTGGCTGGACTGGGGCACGGACGGCTCGGGCCTTTTCATGAAGTATCTGCGCCGTGGATCGGGCTACTATATCGATATCGGCGCCAGCCAGTTGATCATCGACGGCGAGATCAAGGTGACCCGTGGCCAGGTGGTCGAGATGACCGAGGACGGCGTGAAACTGGATACCGGCGAGGAGCTTCCGGCGGATGTCATCGTCTATGCCACCGGATATGGCTCGATGAACGGCTGGGCGGCTGATCTGATCAGCCAGGAGGTCGCGGACAAGGTCGGCAAGGTCTGGGGCCTCGGCTCGGACACCCCCAAGGACCCCGGCCCCTGGGAGGGCGAGCAGCGCAACATGTGGAAGCCGACCCAGCAGGAGGCGCTGTGGTTCCACGGCGGCAACCTGCACCAGTCGCGCCACTACTCGCAGTTCCTGTCATTGCAACTGAAGGCCCGTATGGAGGGCATCGCCACCCCGGTCTATGGCCTGCAGGAGGTGCATCATCTGAGTTAAGCCCGGTCGGCCTGGCCTGTGGTCGCGCAGCTATTGCGCGGCCCAATCTGTTTGCGTTGGGCCGGTGCCGATTTCGAGGATCCGCACATCGCCGTCGCGGGCCACCATCCAGTGCGGCGTGCCAGCGGGGGTCACGGCCAGCGTGCCCGCCTCGAAGGCTTGCTCGGCGCCTGGATCGACCGTCTCGCCGATGCCCAGATACATCGTGCCTTCCAGCACCAGCGACATGCGCGCATCCGGGTGGCTGTGCGGAGGGAAGACGCTGCCCGCGCGCATGATTGCGTTGGCACCGAATGCGCCGGGGGCGTTCATCGCGCCGGAAACCATGGCCGAGGAGACGCCGGCAATCGGCGTTTTGGCAAGCGGCATCTCGTTCAGGGTCACTTTCTCCACTTCGGCCCGCGCAGATGTGACAAGCGCGATTGCGGCAATCAGGCCTAACGGCTTCGAAACTGTCATGGCACTGGTCTCCGATAATTGTTATTTGCAGACTGCACGATACATAAATTTGCGAGAATAAAAAGATCCATGAGTACAAAAATATCTCGTAGAGGCCGCCCGGTGATCTGCGATGACGGCAGGATCATCGATGCGGTCACCGATACGTTCTGGCGCGGCGGCTTTTCCGAAACCTCGATCAGCAACCTGTCAGCGGCCAGTGGTGCGTCGCGCGCGAGCCTCTACAAGCTCTATGGCGACAAGCATGCGCTGCTGGCGGCGGCCCTCGACCGGTACGCGGCACGGGTTGCCGCGCGGGTGGGCGAGATCCTGGCACAGACCTCGGACCCGGTGCAGGCTGTCGCGGCCATGCTGCATGCGAGCGCCGATCGCATGATGGATCCGCACCGGCCCGATGGCTGCCTGCGATGCCGGTCGACCCTGGAACTCCGCGGGCATACGGCTGAGGTGGACGCGGCACTCGACCGGGTGAACAGCGACTACGTACGGAATATGCGCCGCCTGCTGAACGCGGATGGCAAGGGACGCGAGGCCGATGCCGCCACCGCCCGGGTCCTGGCCGCTGCGGTCGGTGGCATGGTGACGCTGGCCGAAGCGGGAGCGAGCCGCGCGGACCTGCAAGACGTGATCGGCGGCGCGCTGGAAGTTGTCCGCGCGCGCCTCTGACCCATGAGCGCGTCAGACCGGCATTCGCTGTTCGGCGAGTGTTGCCCAATAGGAGCAGCCCGACAGGATCGCTTCGTCGTCGAAGTCGAATTCTGGGTGGTGGACCTTGGCGGTGTTGCCGTTGCCGATGAAGATGAAGGCGCCCGGGCGGGCGTTGAGCATGAAGGAGAAATCCTCCGCCCCCAGTTGCGGCGGGGTGTTTGCGTCGACCGCATCGGGTCCCATCACCTGGGCGGCGATATCCGCGGCAAAACCGGCTTCCCGCTCGGTATTGACGGTCACGGGATAGTCGCGCTTGTAGTTCAGCATCGCCTTGGCGCCGAAAGCTGCGGCCAGGTTTTCGACCATCCGGTGCATATTGGCCTCGACCATGTCCTGCACCCCCGGGTCCAGCGTGCGCACGGTCCCCGTCAACTTGGCGGTCTGCGCGATGACGTTCTGGGCGGTCGAGTCGGTTTCGAACATCGTGACCGACAATACGGTCGATTTCACCGGGTCGACATTGCGCGCCACGATTGTCTGCAGGCTCTGCAACAATTGCGCGCCGACAAGGGTCGTGTCGATCGTCTCGTGCGGATAGGCCGCGTGCCCGCCATAGCCTTCGATCTCGATCGTGAAGCGGTCGGCGGCGGCCAGAAGGGGGCCGGCGCGCAGGCAGAAATGGCCGACCGGGGTACCCGGATGGGTGTGCATGCCATAAACCTCCTGCACGCCGAACCGGTCCATCATGCCGTCATTCACCATCTCGCGCCCGCCGCCGCCGCCTTCCTCGGCCGGTTGGAAGATCACCACGACCGTGCCGTCGAAATTCCGCGTCTCGGTCAGATAACGCGCGGCGCCGAGCAGCATGGCCGTATGTCCATCATGGCCGCAGGCATGCATCTTGCCAGGCACGGTCGAGGCATAGGGTTTGCCCGTTGCCTCGAGGATCGGCAGCGCATCCATATCGGCGCGCATGCCCACCACTTTGCCCGAGCCCGTCTCGCGCCCCTTGATCACGCCGACCACGCCGGTCTGCCCGATCCCCTCGACCACCTCGTCGCAGCCGAAGGCACGCAGCTTGTCGGCCACGATGCCTGCGGTGCGGTGGACATCGAACTGCAATTCGGGGTTCGCGTGGATATCGCGGCGCCATTCGGTGATGTCGGCATGAAAATCTGCGAAACGATTGATCAGCGGCATCGCGAATGCTCCGAAAGTTGGGAAAAGATCCAGTAGTATCTGATTGAAAGCGGCCCAAGATCAAGGGATTGCCTTAAAACAGAGTGTGATCGCCAAGATGCAACCGGACCTTGCCAAGCCCGGGGGAAAGATATCTAGTATTGCCGTAAATCGCCAATCGGAGGGGTCGCGTGACCGCCGCGTCGCTGAACGCTGAACCGAACACAGAAGCGAGCGTGCTCGAGGTTGAAAACCTCGAAACTGTCTTTCACACGCAGGATGGGATGGTCCACGCCGTCAACGGGGTCAGCTTCGAGCTGAAACCGGGCGAGTTATTGGGGGTCGTGGGCGAAAGCGGCTCGGGCAAGAGCGTGACGATGATGTCGCTCTTGAAGCTGCTGGCCTCGCCCCCCGCCGAGATCCGCAAGGGCGCTGTCCGTTTCGAGGGGCGGGATCTGCTGCAAATCCGCGACGAGGAGATGCGCCGCATCAGGGGCGGGCGGATCGGGTTCATCTTTCAGGACCCGATGACCTCGCTCAATCCGGTCTTCACTGTCGGCTATCAGATCGTGGAGCCGCTGCGGTTGCATATGGGCCTGGGAAAAAAGGCTGCGGAGGATCGGGCGGTGGAGCTGTTGCGGCTGGTCGGGATTCCGTCCGCCCGCGACCGGTTGAGCGATTATCCGCACCAGTTTTCGGGCGGCATGCGCCAGCGCGTGATGATTGCCATCGCGCTGGCCTGCGACCCCAAAGTGCTGATCGCGGATGAGCCGACCACGGCGCTGGATGTCACCATTCAGGCGCAGATTCTCGAGATCATAAGAAAACTGCGGCAAGAGCTTGGCATGGCGATTGTCTGGATCACCCATGATCTGGGGGTCGTTGCAGGCATCGCCGACCGGGTGGCGGTGATGTATGGCGGCGCGATTGTCGAGCAGGCGGGGGTGCGCGAGCTGTTCGCCAATCCGCAGCATCCCTATACCCGCTCGCTGCTGAAAACCATGCCGAGCGTCGAGCCCGGCGCGCGCGAGACGCTTTATTCCATCCCTGGCCAGCCGCCGCATTTGGGGGAGGTGCCGCGCACCTGTCCCTTCGGGCCGCGCTGCGATCAGGCGTTCGAGGCCTGCCAGGCCTCGAACCCTGCGCTGCGCTCGGTTGGAAACGGCCATCTGGTGGCCTGCCATTGGGAGGCTGTGGATGCTTGACGCCGATCCCGCGCCGCTGGTCAGCGCGCGTAACCTGACCAAGCATTTCCCGATCCTGCGAGGGGTCATCCGACGACAGGTCGGCGTGGTGAAGGCGGTGGATGGGCTGAGCTTTGACATCGCGCGCGGCGAGACCTTGGGCTTGGTGGGCGAGAGCGGTTGCGGCAAGTCGACGGTCGGGCGCGCGGTCCTGCGGCTTTACGATCTGACCGAGGGCTCGCTGGTGTTCGACGGCACCGAGATAGGTGCGATGAAGGCGGAGCGGCTACGCGATGTCCGGCCCCGCTTTCAGATGATCTTTCAGGATCCGCAGGCCTGCCTCAACCCGCGCATGACGGTCGGCTCGATCATTGCGGAGCCGCTGGTGGAGCATACCAGCTTTAGCCGCGCGGACCGGCAACAGCGGGTGCGCGAGTTGCTGGATGCGGTGGGCCTCAACCCGAATTTCGCCAATCGCTACCCGCATGAATTCTCGGGCGGCCAGCGCCAGCGGATCGGAGTCGCGCGGGCTTTGGCGTTAGAGCCAGACTTTATCGTTTGCGACGAACCTATTGCTGCACTTGACGTTTCCATCCAGGCGCAGGTCGTCAATCTGTTGGAGGAATTGCAGGAGAAGCTGGGGCTCACCTATCTCTTCATCTCTCACGATCTTTCCATGGTGCGCCATATCGCCGACCGGGTGGCGGTGATGTATCTGGGCAAGATCGTCGAAACCGGGCCGGTGGATGCACTCTATGACGACCCGCAGCATCCCTATACCCGCGCGCTGCTCTCGGCCGTGCCGATCCCGGACCCGGTGGTGGAGGCGACCCGGAGCCATATTATTCTGGAGGGCGATGTGCCCAATCCGGCCAATCCGCCCCAGGGTTGCCGGTTCTGCACCCGCTGTCCGCAGGCCAAGAAACGCTGCTTCACCGAAGAACCACCCCCGCGCGAGATCGCGCCGGGCCATATCGCAGCCTGTCATCTGATCGGCTAGCGCAACAAAAAATCACAACCGCCCTCTCAGCAAACAAAAACAGGGAGACACCACCATGCTGAAGCGAACCAAACTCCTCTCCACCATCGCGGCCGGCGCGATGCTGGCGACCCCGGCGATGGCCGAACGCGGGGCCGATGGGCAGCTCAACATCCTCTACTGGCAGGCGCCGTCGATCCAGAACCCGTATCTGTCGGGCGGGACCAAGGATATCGAAAGCTCGTCCCTGGTGCTGGAGCCGCTGGCCTATTACGATAAGGACGGAGAGATCGTGCCCGCACTGGCGGCCGAGATCCCGACGGTGGAGAACGGCGGTATCAGCGAGGATCTGACCTCGATCACCTGGAAGCTGAAATCCGGCGTGGTTTGGTCGGATGGCACGCCCCTCACCGCGGCGGATGTGGTCTTCTCGGGCGAATACTGCATGCATCCCGAAGGCGGCTGCAACGCAGCCAGCAACTTCACTGATGTGGCGAGCATCGAGGCGTTGGACGACCTTACCGTGAAGATCACCTTCGGCGTCGCCAAGCCCTTCCCCTATGGCCCGTTCGTGGGCACCACGGCGCCCATCATCCAGAAGGCGCAGTTCGCAAACTGCATGGGCGCCAAGGCCCCGGAATGCACGGCCGAGAATTTCGGGCCCATCGGCACGGGCCCCTTCAAGGTGGTGGATTTCAAAGCCAATGACGTCGTGCAATACGCGATGAACGAAAACTACCGCGAGGAGGGCAAGCCGCATTTCAGCACTGTTCTCTTCAAGGGCGGCGGCGATGCGGCCTCGGCTGCGCGGGCCGTGCTGGAAACCGGCGAGTTCGATTATGCCTGGAACCTGCAGGTCGAGCCGGAAATCCTGATCCAGATGGAAGCGGCAGGCAAAGGCGAGATCGTCAATTCCTTCGGCACCTCGGTCGAGCGGCTGATGGTGAATTTCACCGATCCGAGCTCGACGCTGGGCGAGGAGCGCGGGACGGTGGATCACCCCCACCCGTTCCTGACCGACCCGGCCGTGCGCCGCGCGCTCAGCCTGGCGATTGACCGGCAGATCCTGGTCGATGCGGGCTATGGCAAGGCGGGACAGGTGACCTGCAACGTGCTGCCGGCGCCGACCGCCTATGCCTCCACGGCCAATGACTGGTGCAAGACCCAGGATATCGAGGCCGCCAACAAGCTCTTGGACGAGGCGGGCTGGGTCCCGGGCTCGGACGGCGTGCGCGAGAAGGACGGCGTGCGGCTGAGCATCCTCTACCAGACCTCCACCAACTCGGTTCGCCAAGGCACGCAGGCTTTCATCAAGCAGATGTGGTCCGATATCGGGGTCGAGACGGAGCTGCGCAACATCGACGCCTCGGTCTTCTTCGGCGGCGATCAGTCGAGCCCCGACACGTTCCAGAAGTTCTTTGCCGATATCGAGATGTATACCAACAACTTCGACGGCACCGATCCCGAGAAATACATGGCGCGCTGGATCTGCAAAGAAATTCCGTCACCAGCGAACCAGTGGCTGGGCAATAACATGCCCCGTTTCTGCGATGCCGAGTACGACAGGATGTCGCTCGAGATGGGTAAAACCGCCGAACCCGCCGACCGTATCCGTTTGGCCAAGGCCATGAATGACTTGCTGATAGAGCAAGGTGCGATCATCCCCCTGATCCACCGCGGCGATGTCTCGGCTCGTGCGCTGAGCCTCGGCGGCGTCAAGATGAACTCGTGGGACAGCGAGCTCTGGAACATCGAAGACTGGCATCGTCTGAAGTGATCTGAGGTTGCGCGGCCCCGACCCGGGGCCGCGCATGACCGCGTCGGGGGATCCTTCATGCTGCGATACACGATCAGGCGGACGCTTGTAGCCGTGCCTACGCTGCTGTTCATCAGCTTTATCATCTTTGCCATTCTTGACCTGGCCCCGAACGATCCGACCGGCAATCTGCCTCTGACGATCCCGCCGGATGTGCGCGAGCAGATCCGTGCCGGGCTCGGCTTGGACGAGCCTTTCCACATCCGCTATCTGCTTTGGTGCAAGCAGTTCTTCGTCAACGAGCCGCTGAACATCCTGGAACAAAGCTTCGGCTGGCAGTTCGGCGATGGCGAGCGGTTGCGCGTGACCTCCTGGGCGACCCGCAGCCCGGTGGTTGACCTGATCGTCGAACGCACGCCCCAGACGCTGTGGGTGGTCGGCATGTCCTATGTGGTGGCGATCCTGATCGCGATCCCGATCGGCGTGATCTCGGCCTATCGCCAATATTCCTGGTTCGACCAGTTCGGCACGTTCTTTTCCATGCTGGGCTTTTCGGTGCCGACCTTCTTCACGGGACTGCTGTTTATCATCATCTTCTCGGTCTGGCTGGGCTGGCTGCCCTCGATCTATGACACCACGCTTGTGGTCGATGACTGGTCCAGCTTTGCCCAACAGATGAAGCAGATGGCGATGCCGGTGATGGTGCTGGCGCTGTTCAATGCGGCGCAGCTTTCGCGCTTCATGCGCGCCTCGATGTTGGACAATCTCAACCAGGACTATGTGCGCACCGCGCGGGCCAAGGGGTTGAAGGAGCGCACGGTCGTCCTGATCCATGTTCTGCGCAACAGCCTGATCCCCGTGGTCACTGTGATCGCCCTGGGCGTGCCGCAGATCTTTGGCGGCGCGATCATCACCGAGCAGATTTTCCGCGTGAACGGGTTGGGGCAGCTTCTGATCATCGGCATCCAGGGGGCGGATATTCCGCTGGTGCAGACGCTGACTTTCATCTTCGCGGTGCTGATCGTTTTCTTCAACCTGATCGCCGATATCCTCTACGGCATCCTGGACCCGAGGATCCGCTATGACTGATCTGGCCAAACCAGGCGAGGAGACCATCGGCGCGCACCGCTCGCTCTGGATGGATGTGTGGGTGCAGTTCCGAGCCCATCGGGGCGCGCTCGTGGGTGCGGCGGTGTTCGCGATCATCACACTGGTCGTGTTCCTGGGGCCGATCTTCTACACCACCGATCCGGGCTATCTCGACTATCGCGCCAAGAATCTGGGACCCAGCCTGGCGCATCCGATGGGGACCGACAATCTGGGCCGGGACATGTTCGCGCAGGTGCTGGCGGGGGGGCAGGTCTCGCTGGCGGTGGGTTTTGCCGCGATGCTGATCTCGCTGGTGCTGGGCACGCTGATCGGCATGCTGGCGGGGTTCTTCAAGGCGCTGGACGGTCCCTTGATGCGCCTGACAGATCTGTTCCTGGCGCTGCCCTTGCTGCCGCTGCTCCTGGTCATCATCCTGGTCTTCCGCGATACGCTGCGCCTGACCTTCGGGCCCGAGACGGGGATCTTCATCCTGATCGTCACCGTGATCGGCATCACCTCCTGGATGCAGACAGCGCGGATCGTCAGGGGCGATGTGCTGGCTTTGAAAGAGCGCGAATTCGTGCTCGCTGCGCGCTCGATCGGGACGCGCCCGACCAAGATCCTCAGCCGCCATATCCTGCCCAACGTGCTGAGCCCGATCATGGTCTCCGCCACGCTGGGCATCGCCAATGCGATCATCACCGAAAGCGCGCTGAGCTTTCTGGGCCTGGGCTTTCCGTCCGACTTCCCGACCTGGGGGCGATTGCTGTTCGACGGGGCCAATTTCATGACCCTGACCCCCAGCCGGGTGATCTGGCCGGGTCTCGCGATCTCGCTGACGGTGTTGAGCGTGAACTTCATGGGAGACGGGCTGCGCGACGCTCTCGACCCCCGGATCCGGGGCCGGTGAGCAGCGTTCTCTACCAGGCGGATGGCCGGATCGCGCGCATCACGCTGAACCGGCCCGAGGTGCTGAACGCCATCGATGGCGAGATGCCGGCGCTGATCTCCACCGCCGTGGCGCGGGCGAATGCGGATCCTGCTGTGCACGTGATCGTGCTGGGCGGCGCTGGGCGCTCGTTCTGTGCGGGCTATGACCTCACATACTACGCGCAAGGGACCAACGAAGTCAGCCAGCCCATGCCGTGGGATCCGATGAAGGACTACGCCTTCATGTCGGCCAACACGGATCACTTCATGAGCCTCTGGCGCAGCCACAAACCGGTGATCGCACGGGTGCAGGGCCATGCTGTGGCGGGTGGCTCGGACATCGCGCTTTGCTGCGATTTCGTGGTGATGGCCGAGGATGCGCAGATCGGCTACATGCCCGCCCGCGTCTGGGGGTGTCCGACCACCGCGATGTGGGTCTATCGCATCGGGGCCGAGCGGGCTAAACGCATGCTGCTGACCGGCGACAAGATCGACGGACGCGAGGCCGCCGCAATGGGTCTGGTGCTCAAAGCCGTGCCGTCCGCCGACCTGGAGAACGAGGTGGAGGCGCTGGCCCAGCGCATGGCGAGCGTGCCGGTCAACCAATTGATGATGCAGAAGATGGTGGTCAACCAGGCCATCGAAGCCCAGGGCCTTGCCGAAACCCAGCGCCTGGCCACGATCTTCGACGGCATCACCCGCCACTCGCCAGAAGGCATCGCGTTCAAGGAACGTGCCGAAAAGGTTGGCTGGAAACAGGCGGTGGAGGAACGCGATGCCGGCACTTGGGATTGGACCGGGCAGAGCAGTATGGAAAACCCCACTCGCAACGGCGACTGAAACGGCGTCTGAAACAGGCGCACTTTTGCCAGAGCCATGGATGATCCTCGCGGCCATCGCGGTTTGGTTGATCTTAATAAACCTCATTGCCTGGGCATTCTTCGAGCAGGATAAGTACGCGGCGCGCGTGGGCAGGCAGCGGATTTCTGAAAATACCCTGCTCATGCTGGCGTTTCTGGGCGGCTCTCCCGGCGCCCTCGCCGCGCAGCAAATTCTCCGTCACAAAACGCGCAAACAACCGTTCAAGCTGATGCTTTATCTGATTGCTGCCTTTCAGGCGGCGGTGGTGGGCTTGTTTCTCCTGCTATCGGTCTTCTGACGTTTCGGCAGTCCGCAGCGCGCTTGGCGCCTGCGCCGAAACATGTAATCTGGCCCGGTGATTTCAGGAGCTTTTTGCTATGACGTTCTCCACTGAACGCCCTTTTGCATGACCAGATCGTTCTTGATGAAGGCGGGGCTGTTCTTCATCCTCGGCATCGCCGCGATCGTTGCTTGGCATCAACGTCAGCATCCGTTCTGGCTTCCGGTCAAAAGCGTGCTGGCCGAGCGCGAGCGTCGCACCGTCTGCTGGGCCGAGGCGCCTGAAGATGCCGCCACTCCCATACCTGAGCCGGCCCTGAACCCGGCCCCCTTCGGGCGTCCCAGTACCGCAGACACTGCCCTGATCGGGCCCGGCGCCGCCGGGATGACCTGGGCGCCGAAGGGCGCGCATTTCAACGGTGGCGGCGGCTTCGACACGATCTTCATCTCTGGCGCGGGCTATGCGGTTCTGGACGGCGCACAGATCGTCAGTCTGGAACTGGTGAACCTGCAGAACGATTTGCCGAACGATCTTTATGTGCTCGAGGCCTATTTCTTCGAGACCGAGACCAATGCGGTCATGATCTGGGGGGATCGCGACCTGGATGTCGTCCATCTCGACGGATGCTTGAGCTGGTCCCTGCCGGAACTGGTTTGGAGCGCGCCGGACCCGGACCGTCGCCACCAGTCGCTGCCCGATCGCTGGCGCCTGCGTGGCCGATCGACGCCGGGCTCGGAGGTGGTGGTGGACATCTCGACGGGAACCCGGGTCGAGATCATCCCGCCCAGCCGGGTCGCTGCATGGGCCGAGGACGTCGGGCCCGGTGTCTCGCGCTGGTAGGTTTCAGAGCGCGGGCAGGTCGCCGAAGAACCCGTCGATGCGGCAGACCTTGCCATCGTCATCCACGGTGGCCACGTCCAGACCTGGTACCACCGGGTCGCCATCGACCGAGACCAGCCAGGCATAGCGGTAGCGGTTGTGGTGATGATCCAGTCCGCTGGTATGTTGTGCCTTCGCGGTCGGATACTGGGCCTTGAACTCACGGATCATCTGCTCGAACGCGTCGATGCCTGTGATGTGATAGTTCGGGTCGCAGAATTCCACATCCGCCGACAGGGCCTTGTCCAAATGGCTCCGGATCTTGTCGGGCTCCGGCTCGTTCCAAGCATTCAGCATCGACTGAAAGGGTGCAGGCAAATCGGTCATGGCGGCCTCCGTTGCCCCTCGCACCGCAAACCCTTTCAGAAAGTGGGCGAGGGGGGAAGCCGTGACTTTGCGTCAGTCGCGCCCAGGCACCCAGCTTGTGCCCGCCAGGGGGATCTGGGCCATGGCAGCGGCCTCGACCGTCAGGGCGCAGAGGTCCTCGGGCTCCAGATTGTGGACGCTGGATTTGCCGCAGGCCCGGGCAATGGTCTGCGCCTCCAGCGTCATGACTTTCAGGTAGTTTGCCAACCTGCGCCCGGCGGCCACCGGGTCCAGCCGCGCCGCCAGCGCCGGGTCCTGGGTCGAGATCCCGGCCGGGTCGTTCCCCTCGTGCCAGTCGTCATAGGCGCCCGCGGTGGTGCCGAGCGCGTTGTACTCCGCCTCCAGCGCCGGGTCGTTGTCGCCAAGCGCGACCAGGGCGGCGGTGCCGATGCTCACCGCATCGGCGCCCAGCGCCAGCGCCTTGGCCACATCGGCGCCGTTGCGAATGCCACCCGAGACGATCAGTTGCACCTTGCGGTGCATTCCCAGATCCTGCAGCGCCTGCACGGCGGGGCGGATGCAGGCGAGCGTCGGCTGGCCGACATGCTCGATAAACACTTCCTGCGTCGCCGCGGTGCCGCCCTGCATCCCGTCGAGCACCACCACATCGGCCCCCGCCTTGATCGAGAGGGTCACATCGTAATAGGGCCGCGCGCCGCCGACCTTCACATAGATCGGCTTCTCCCAATTGGTGATCTCACGCAGCTCCTGAATCTTGATCTCGAGGTCATCCGGCCCGGTCCAGTCCGGGTGGCGGCAGGCAGAGCGTTGGTCGATCCCCTCCGGCAGGTTGCGCATCTCGGCAACGCGCGGTCCGATCTTCTGCCCCAGCAACATGCCGCCGCCGCCCGGTTTGGCGCCCTGACCGACCACGACCTCGATCGCATCCGCCTTGCGCAGATCGTCAGGGTTCATGCCGTAACGGCTTGGCAGGTATTGATAAACCAGGTGCTTGGATTGCCCCCGCTCCTCCGGCGTCATGCCGCCATCGCCGGTGGTGGTGGAGGTGCCCGCAATCGAGGCCCCGCGCCCCAAAGCCTCCTTGGCCTGGGCGCTGAGCGAGCCAAAACTCATCCCCGCAATCGTGATCGGGATATCCAGATGCAGGGGTTTCGAGGCGTAGCGGTCGCCGAGCGTGACGTCGGTCGTGCAAGTCTCGCGATACCCCTCCAGCGGATAACGCGACATGCTAGCGCCGAGGAACAGCAAGTCGTCGAAATGCGGCAGCTTGCGCTTCGCGCCGCCGCCGCGGATATCATAGATGCCAGTGGCCGCCGCCCTCCGGATCTCGCTGAGCGTATAGTCATCGAATGTCGCCGACTTGCGCGGGGTGGTTTGGGGCGTTTTTGGGGGGGTGTCATCCATCTCGCGTTTCCTGCGTATTGCGGGTGGGTTCGGACTGTCTTGGGATCAAACTGAGGATCGCGATGGCGATGAGCTTCTGCAGAAGTCTGAGCAGAAAAGCCGCTCCGATCAGGACATAGATCGTAATACGCATCGGATCAGGATCGGCCGCGACCACCATGGCGAGCGCCAGAATGGCCAGCAGAGCCCCCAGAAAACCCATCGCCAGCGCATAGTTGACGAACCTGTCATCACGCCCAGCAGATGCCGCCGGCAGCAGACGGGAGGCCCAAGTCATCAATAAGCCCCCGCGTTGTCGATGTCGAAATGGTAAAGGCGCCGCGCCGAGCCATAGCGGCGGAATTCGGATGGGTCCATGTCCTGGATGCCCGCGCGCGTCAGGAGATCGGAGAGATGGGCGAGGTTTTCGGCATCCATCTCCTTCTCCTCGCAATCGGCGCCGAGGCTGGCGACCTTGCCGCGCACGAACAGCTTGGCTTCGTAGATCGAGTCGCCCAGGGCCTCGCCCGCATCGCCGCAGACCACCAGCGAGCCCGATTGCGCCATGAAGGCCGACATATGGCCGATATTGCCGCGCACCACGATCTCGACGCCCTTCATCGAGATCCCGCAGCGCGAGGAGGCGTTGCCCTTGATCACCAGCATACCGCCATGCGCCGTGGCGCCGGCATACTGGCTGGCATCGCCCTCGATGACCACATGGCCCGACATCATATTCTCGGCGACACCGGGCCCGGCGGAGCCTTCCACATGCACGTGGGCCTGTTGGTTCATGCCCGCGCAGTAATAGCCGGTGGAGCCTTTCACCCGAACCTCCAGCGGTGCCATCAGCCCGCAGGCCAACGCGTGGGCGCCATTGGGATTTGCCACGGTGAAGGCACCCGCATCGGCCTGTTGCAGCGCCTGATTGATCGCGCGGCGCCCCAGGGCTGCGTAATCGAGTTCGGTGTTCGTGTTCATGCCGCCAGCCCCTGTTGATGCTGCCAGAAGTAGACGGTGGCGGGTTCAGGCTCCCACACCTTGGCGGCCTCGATCCCCGGCAGGTTCACCAAAGCGCGGTATTCGCTGCCAAAGGCGACGTAATCCGCCGTTTCGGCCATCACGGCGGGCTTGCAGGCGATCGGGTCGCGCAGCACCCCAAAGCCGGTCTCGGTGCCGACCAGGAACGTGTAGAACCCGTCGTATTCCTTCAGCCCCGTCTCCAGCGCCTCGCCGAGATTCTGCCCCCCCGCCATGCGCCAGGAGAGGTAGGCGGCGGCGACCTCGGTATCGTTCTCGGTCTCGATCCGTACGCCTGCGTGGCGCAGGGTGCGGCGCATGTTGTTGTGGTTCGACATCGAGCCGTTATGCACCAGGCACTGATCCGGCGCGGTTGAGAAGGGGTGCGCGCCCAGGGTCGTCACCGCACTTTCGGTCGCCATTCGGGTATGGCCGACCGCGTGGGTGCCGGACATCTTGTCGAGCGCGAAGCGGCGCGAAACATCCTCCGGCAGGCCGACTTCCTTGTAGATCTCGATGGCATTGCCCCGGCTCATCACCCGGATTGCGGGGCGCACCTCCGCCAGCGCCTCGCGCAGCGCTTCGGACTGACCGGCGGGCAGGCGCAGGATGGCGTGGGTCTCGATACGCTCGACCGATTTGAGCGCGACGCCGTGAGGCGCCAGCGCCTCCTCCAATTCCTCGAAATCCGTGTCCGGGTCTGGCGATTGCAGCACCACTTTGATCTCGTCCGGGCGCGCATCGCGGTAGACGGCAAAGCCCGCGCTGTCGGGGCCGCGATCCGACATGGTGGCGAGCATTGCGCCCAGATGCGCACCCATCTCTTGCTCGATGCTCTGAGACTTCGCGAAGAGGCCGACGATGCCGCACATATCCTGCCCTTTCAGATGAGGGATTCGACTGGTCGCAATCTAGAAACCCGCGATCGCCAATTCAACTCAGAAGAAACAATTATTCCTGAGGATAGCTGATGATCGAAAGATACCGCACCGGCAGCACATGCATCTCCTCCGGCCCATGGGGGGCCTTGGCATCGAAATAGAGGCTGTCGCCCGGCCCCATACGGTAGAGCTGGTCGCCATGGCGATAGGTCACTTCGCCCTCCACCACATGCAGGAACTCGATGCCTGCATGCTGGAAGGTCGGAAACCGGTCCGAGGCTTCGGTGAGGGTGATCATATAGGGTTCCACCACCACCTTCGCGTCCGGCGCGGCCGAATGGCCCAGCAGGCGGTATTGATGCCCCGCGCGGGTGCCGCGGCGTTCGACATCCACGCCCTCGCCCGCAGGCACGAACATCGCCTCGCTCTGCTCCTCATGGCGGCGGAAGAAGGTGGAGAGCGGCACGCCCAGGGCGCGGGCCAGGGTTTGCAGGCTGGTCAGCGAGGGCGAAATACCACCGTTCTCGATCTTCGAGAGCATGCCCACCGACAGCCCGGTGGCCTGAGCCAGGTCCGCTACGGTCTGCGCCCGCTCTTTGCGCAACTCGCGCACTTCGCGCCCGATAGCGATCTCCAACACGTTCGAGACGGGGGCGTGGGTGCCGTGCGGATCCTGGCGGAGCTTTGTCATGGCGCCAACCTATCCCAGTGGTGGGGCGAGGCAAGCGCTTGCGCAGGTCGGACGCACGACTATCATGGCCGTTATGGACCACAAACAGATCGTCGCCGGGTTGGGGGAGGGGGAACGCCGTGCGCTCACCCGGCTCTCGGACGGGCCGGGGCTGGTGCATCTGGCGCTGCATCTGGGGGCGATCCTACTGGGTGCCGCGCTGATCCTGCATGGTTGGTGGTGGGTGATGCCGCTGCAGGGGGTGCTGATCGTCTTCCTGTTCACGCTGCTGCACGAGACGGTGCATCAGACACCCTTTGCCAGTCGGTGGCTCAATGTCTGGGTCGGGCGTCTCTGTGGCGTCTTACTGGCTCTGCCGCCGGAGTGGTTCCGGCACTTTCACCTGGCGCATCACCGCTTCACCAACGACCCCGAACGCGATCCCGAACTGACCGAGCCGAAGCCCGCGACCTGGCGTGGATACCTGGCTTATCTCAGCGGCTTGCCCACATGGGCCGGGCATGTCCGGACCTTGTTCCGAAATGCGCGCGGGCTTTGCAACGACAGCTTCGTGCCGGCCCGGGCCTTGCCGAGAGTGCGGCGCGAAGCGCGGGTCTTCCTGGCACTTTACGCGCTGGTGGCCATCGCGGTGGTGATGGGTGCGCATTGGATCGTGCAGGTCTGGCTGCTGTCGGCACTGCTGGGTCAACCGGTGCTGCGCCTCTATCTGCTGGCGGAGCATGGCCGCTGTCCGCCGGTGGCCAATATGCTGGAAAACACACGGACGACCTTCACCACCTGGGCGGTACGCAAGCTGGCCTGGAACATGCCCTATCATGCGGAGCATCACGCCTATCCCACAGTGCCGTTCCACCAACTCCCGGCATTCCACACCCATACGCGCCCGCATCTTAAGGTGGTGGAGCGGGGCTATCACCGGTTTCACCGCCGGGTGATACGCGCCCTAGCCGTTGGGGAAGGCAAGCCCCTCTGATCCCGGGCGCCGCTCTTGGATCAAGGGGCCTTCGGTGCCGAATGATACGATGGAGAGCGCCGCCGGTTCGTCAGCCAGCATCAGCTTGGGGGTCATGGTCGCGCGATAGGCGACCTGATGGCTAACCGCCGGTTGGATCTGGAAGGGCACCCCATGCCACGCCCCGCTGATGGGGCGATGAACATGGCCGATCAGCATCTGCGCAGGCGGGCGAGGGGCCAGCACCTGCCACAGCGTATCGCCGTCGCGCAGTTTGATCCGATCCATATTCGCCAGACCCAGATCCATCGGCGGGTGATGCATGGCCAGCATCCAGGGGCCGGGGGGCAGGGCGGCGATCTGCTGGCGCAGCCAGTCCAGCCGCGCGGGGCAGAGACGGCCGTGAGAGCCCTGACCTTCGTCCACCGTGTCGAGGCAGATCACCGGCCCGCCTTCGGTCTGGATCACGAACTGCACAAAGCCGTTCGGATCGCGCGGACTGTCGAAGGTCTCGAAGAAAGGCTTGCGGGCGTCGTGATTGCCCAACATCAGATGAACCGGCAGCTTCAGGCGAGCGAGCATCCCGCTCAGCGCGCGATAGGCCGCGGGCGATCCGGCATGGGTCAGGTCGCCTGTGATCAGCACGAACTCGGCATCCGAATGTTCGGCGTTGATGACATCGATCAATGCGCCCAGGCGCGCGCGCGGGCTGAGGCCGAAGAGCGTTTCTTCCGCCGGAACGTGCAGATCTGTCAGACGGATGAATGCCATTCACACCCCCAAATAGCGCGTGCTGAGATCGGCATTCAGGGCGTCGGGCGCCCCGGTCCAGGCGTTCTGGCCCTTCTCGAGGATCACGCAATGATCGGCCAGCGGCAGCAATTCGCGCAGCGATTTGTCGACGATCAGCAGGGACTGGCCGCGGGCTTTCAGGTTGGCCAACGCCCCCCAGATTTCCTGCCGGATCAGCGGGGCAAGCCCCTCTGTCGCCTCGTCCAGGATCAGGAGCTTCGGGTTGGTCATCAGCGCGCGTCCGATGGCCAGCATTTGTTGTTCGCCGCCGGAAAGGGTCGAGGCCATCTGGCCGCTGCGTTCGCCGAGACGCGGGAAGAACTCCACAATCGCGGCCTGATCCCAGGGGCCGGGGCGGGCGGTGGCCAGCAGGTTCTCCGCCACCGTCAGATTGGGGAAGCAGCGCCGCCCCTCCGGCACCAGGCCCAGGCCCAGCCGCGCGATGCGGTGGGCGGGCAGGCGGGTGATCGGCTGGCCTTCGAAGTGGATCTCGCCGCCCCGCGCCGGGGTCAGGCCGCAAATCGTGCGGATGGTCGTGGATTTGCCCATGCCATTGCGGCCCATCAGGGCCACGGCCTCGCCCGCGCCGATGCTCAGATCGACACCGAAGAGGGCCTGGCTGGCGCCGTAAAACACCTCGATTTCCGTGACCCGCAGCATCAATGCGCCTCGCCCAGATAGGCCTCGCGCACCGCTGCGTCGGCGCGGATCTCCTCGACCGTCCCGCTGGCGATGATGCGGCCATAGAGCAGGACCGAGACGCGGTCGGCCAGCTCGAACACCGCGTCCATGTCGTGTTCGACCAGCAGGATCGGCATCTCGTGCTTCAGATCCGCGAGGAAGCGGGTCATCGCTTCGGTCCCCTCCAACCCCAGCCCGGCCATGGGTTCGTCCAGCAGCAGAAGTCGCGGGTGCAGCGCTAAAGCGCAGGCGACTTCCAATTGCCGCCGCTCGCCATGGCTGAGCGCGCCGACCGTTGCATCGGCCCGGTCGGCCAGACCGACACGGGCAAGTGCCGTCATCGCCGCTTCGCGCAGGTCCGCATCCCACCGCACCGGCGCCCAGAAGCGAAACGCACCGCCCTCGCGCGCCTGCGCCGCGATCCGCACATGGGCCAGCACGCTCAGATCGCTCGCCAGCGCGGAGATCTGGAAGCTGCGCCCCAGCCCCAGCCGCGCCCGTGCGGCGATGGAGCGGGGGGTGACATCGTGGCCCATGATCCGGATCGTCCCCGCATCCGGCCTGATCGCGCCCGCGATCTGCCCGATCAGGGTGGATTTGCCCGCACCGTTCGGGCCGATCAGCGCGTGGATCTCGCCGGGGCGCAGGGTCAGGCTCAGATCGTCGGTCGCGGTCAGTGCGCCATAGCGTTTGCTGAGCCCTGCGATCTCCAGCACCGGGTCAGCCATGGCGCGCGCCTCCCGCCAGGGCACCCAGTACGCCGCCGCGTGCGAAGAGCACGATGCCAAGGAGGATGAGACCCAGGAAAAGCTGCCAGTGTTCGGTTTCGGCCCCGATGAACGTCTCGAGCAGGATGAACAGGATCGCCCCCGCGACCGGGCCATAGAGTCTGCCAACCCCGCCCAGGATCACGATCACCATGATCTCGCCCGAGCGCTGCCAGCTCAGCATGCTCGGCCCGACGAAGTTGTTCAGATCGGCGAACAAGGCCCCCGCCAGCCCAGTGATCATGGCCGAAAGGACAAAGGCCGTCAGGCGCACCGGAAAGGGCTCGATGCCCGAGGTTGCCAGCCGCGTCTCGTTCAGCCGCGCCATGGTCAGCGCCGCGCCGAACCGCGAGGCCATGATGCGCGCGCTGATCCAGATCGCGGCGACAAGACCCAGAAAGCTGATCGCGAAAAACTGCATGGGGTCGGAGGTATCGACCAGCGGCAGCTCGTTTCGGACATAGATCGAAAGCCCGTACTCGCCGCCATAGGCCGGAAACGAAACCGCGAAATAGAAGATCATCTGCGCGAAGGCCAAGGTTATCATGATGAAATAGACGCCTTGGGTGCGTAGGGAAATGGCACCGATGGCGGCGGCCACCACCCCGCAGATCACCATCGCCACGGGCCAGATCACCAGCATCTGATTGGTGCCGGGCAAAAGGCCCGCGAACAGCGTCTCCTCGAAATCATGAAACGCCGCGACACCGGCGACAAAGCCCCCCAGCCCGAAGAACGCCGCATGGCCAAAGCTGACCATGCCACCGAAACCGAGCGCCAGGTTCAGGCCCACCGCAGCCATGGCGACGATGGCGACCCGACTGGCCAGGTTGATGTAGTAGACCTCGCCCAGCGCCCAGGCCACCAGGGGGGCCGCCGCGACCAGGGCGATCAGGCCCAGATTGACCGCTCGCTCGCGCCTATCCATGGGCGGGAAACAGCCCCTTGGGCCGGATCGCCAGAATCAGCGCCATCAGCACATAGATCAGCATCGAGGCGATGGCGGCGCCCGTGGTGTTCGCGGCGGAACTGTCCATGAACTGACCCAGCCCAAGCGGCAGGAACACCCGGCCCAGCGTGTCCACGACGCCCACCAGAATGCTGCCAAGAAGCGCGCCCTTGATCGAACCGATCCCCCCGATCACGATCACGACGAAGGCCAGGATCAGAACGGGCTCGCCCATGCCGACCTCCACCGATTGCAGCGCGCCGATCATGGCGCCCGCCAGGCCCGCGAGCCCGGCACCCAGCGCGAAGACCAAAGTGTAGAGGCGGGCGATATCCACGCCCAGCGCGCCGATCATCTCGCGGTCGCTCTCGCCCGCGCGGATCCGCATCCCCAGACGCGTCCTCAGGATCAACAGAAAGAGCCCCACGGCCACCAGAACCCCGGTCGCAATGATCGCGAGCCGATAGACGGGATAGGGCTGTCCCCCCGGCAGCGTCACCGCCCCCGCCAGCAGCGGCGGCACATCCAGCCACAGGGGCTGCGCGCCAAAGACCATCCGCGTGCCTTCCGAGAAGATCAGGATCAGCGCGAAGGTCGCCAGCACCTGATCTAGATGATCGCGCGCATAGAGCCTGCGGATGACCGTCACCTCGACGATCGCACCCACCGCCGCCGCCGCCAGTGCGCCTGCGCCAAGCCCGATCCAGAAAGACCCGGTCACACCGGCGACATAGGCCGTCACGAAAGCGCCGACCATGTAGAGCGAGCCGTGAGCCAGGTTGATCAGCCCCATGACGCCGAACACCAGGGTCAGCCCGGCGGCCATCAGAAACAGCATCACGCCGAATTGCAGGCCATTCAAAAGCTGTTCGATCACCAGGCTGGCGGTCATGATTGGTGTGCGCCCCGCTCCGTCTCAGGCGATGTGCATCGCATAGGGCAGGGCGCGAGGCAATCCATTCAGGACGGCTCAGTTCAGCGAGGCGAAGGGCTCGCCCTCCGCCGCCCGACGCAGCGAGGTGGCGATCCGCCACGAGCCGGGGGCCGCGGCCGCCAACGCCTCCATATCGTACAGAATGCGCTCTGCGCCGATGGCGTCGGCGTGGTGCATCGGCCCCCCGCGCCAGCGTGGGAAGCCATAGCCCAGCATCTTGACGGTATCGATATCCAGTGGCCTTGCGGCGATACCCTCGTCCAGGATCAACGCGCCTTCGTTGATCATTGCAGCCAGCAGGCGCGATTGGATCTGCTTGGGCTTGAAACTGCGCCGGGTGATGCCGTTTCGGGCGGCCTCCGCCAGGATCAGCGCCTCGACCTCCGGGTCCGGCTGGGGCTTGCGGCTGCCTTCGGCATAGCTGTACCAGCCGCGCCCGCTGCGCTGGCCGAAACGGCCTGCCTCGCAGAGGAGGTCGCCGATCCGCACGTATCGCTCCGCCGCCAGGCGCGTTGCGGCCTGGCGTTTGCGGTTGGCCCAGGCGATTTGCAAGCCGGTGAGATCCTGCAGTTCACATGGCCCCATCGGCATGCCGAACTCGCGCATTGCGGTGTCGATCTGGTGGGGCAGGGCGCCATCCTCCAGCGTGTAATCCGCCGCCCGGCGATAGGCGCTTAGCATGCGGTTGCCGATGAAGCCGTCGCAGATGCCCGACAGCACCCCGGTCTTGCCCAACCGCTTGGCCAGGGCGAACCCCGTCGCCAGCGTCTGAGCAGAGGTGCCGGGGCAGGCCACCACCTCCACCAATTTCATCACCTGGGCGGGGCTGAAGAAATGCAGGCCCAGCAGGCGTTCGGGACGGTCGATGCCGTCGAATATCTGCATGGGGTCGAGATAGGAGGTGTTGGTCGCCAAAAGCGTCTCCGGCCCGGTTACCTCCACCGCCGCCCGGACGACCTGTTGTTTGGCGGCAAGATCCTCGAACACCGCTTCTATGACGAGATCGGTGCCGGCCAGCGTCTCCATCCGCGTGCCGGTGTTCAGGAGAGAGACGGTTTGCGACACGTCCGCCAGCTTGCCGCGGGCTGCCGCCCCGTCGAGCAGTTTGGTCACACGCGCGGTTGCAGCCTCGGCAGCGGTTTGGTCGCGCTCGATCAGTGTAACCCGGATGTCGGCCATCAGCAGCGAGGTCGCGATGCCGGCGCCCATCAAACCGCCCCCTATCACCCCTGCCTGGTCGATCCGCCGGGGAGCGGCCCCGGCAATCGCCGCCGGTTTTGCAGCCGCGCGCTCTGCGAAGAACGCATGGCGCAGCGCCCGGGACTGGGGCGAGGTTTTCAGATCCAGAAACACCTGCCGATTTGCGGATCGAACCTGTTCGAACGGCTGATCCAGACCGCGCATGACGGCGTCGAAGGCGTGCAGCGGCGCTTCGACACCTGCGGCCCTGGCGGCAATCTGCGCGCGGTACGCGTGGCGATCCGCCTGTCCAAACGTAGGCGCGGGGCAAGCGCGGAGCGGAGCGGGCCGCGTCCTGCCACGGACGAAACCGGCGGCGAAGCTGGTGAGATCCCCTTCCGCCATCGCATCGATCAGGCCCAGATCCAGCGCCTTTTCAGCCCCGATATGCTGCCCGCTGGTGATCATGTCCAATGCGGGTTCGGCACCGATCAGCCGGGGCAATCGTTCGACCCCGCCGGCACCGGGGATGATGCCGATGGCGACTTCGGGCAATCCCAGGCGGGCCTGCGGCCCGGCGATCCGCCAGGCGCATCCGAGAGCGATCTCCAAACCGCCGCCCAGCGCAGGGCCGTGGATCGCGGCGATCCAGGGCACCGGGCAACCCTCGATCGCGTCGATCACATCCGGCAGGTGCGGCGGAACGGGTGGTTTGTCGAACTCCGTCACATCGGCACCGGCGATGAAGCTGCGCCCGGTCGAAACCAGCAGGGCGGCCGCCACCGGCATGGTCGCGACGCGCTGCACCGCCCGCAGCAGCCCCTCTCGCACGTCCTTGCCGATGGCGTTGATCGGCGGATTGTCCAGCTTCACGACGGCCAGTGTGCCGGTTCTCTCGACCTGAATGGGCATATCTGTGATTTGCTCTCGCAACGGAAATTGGGACAGGAAGTGTTAAATCTAGAGAACTTATCCATTTGGATCGACACCTGCCGTCGATACCGGGGGAAATGGACATGCAGGACGCGTTTCTGTGCGAGGGGTTGCGCACACCTATCGGCCGTTACGGTGGCGCACTCAGCCAGGTGCGCGCCGACGATCTGGGTGCGCATGTGATCCGCGGATTGATGGCACGCGTGCCGGCGTTGCCGCCCGAGGCCATCGACGACGTCATCTTCGGTTGCGCCAATCAGGCGGGCGAGGACAACCGCAATGTCGCGCGGATGAGCTTGCTTCTCGCCGGGCTGCCCGTCGATGTGCCGGGGGTGACGGTGAACCGCCTCTGCGGCTCGGGGCTGGAGGCCCTGGCCCAGGCGGCCCGTGCCATCCGTTTGGGAGAGGCCGATGTGATCCTCGCAGGCGGGGTCGAAAGCATGACCCGCGCGCCCTTCGTCATGCCCAAGGGTGACACGGCTTTTTCCCGCCGGGCCGAGATCTATGACACCACGATTGGCTGGCGCTTCATCAACCGTCAGATGCAGCACAGCCACGGGATCGATTCGATGCCCGAGACGGCTGAGAACGTGGCGGAACAGTTTTCCATAACCCGCCAGGATCAAGACGATTTTGCCTTGCGCTCGCAGCAACGCGCTGCACGTGCCATGGCCAGGGGACGTCTGGCGCGCGAGATCGCCCCGATCAACATCCCGCAACGCAGGGGCGATCCTGTGACCGTCGCGACGGACGAACATCCGCGCGAGACGACGGCCGACAAGCTCGCGGCCCTGGATACGCCGTTTCGCGAGCATGGGACGGTCACGGCGGGCAATGCGGCGGGCGTGAACGATGGTGCGGCGGCCTTGCTGATCGCCTCCGGTGCTGCGGTTGAACGCCATGGCCTCACGCCGCTGGCCCGCATCCTGGGCGGTGCCGTGGCGGGGGTGGAGCCGCGGATCATGGGCATCGGCCCCGCGCCCGCGACGCAAAAGCTGCTCGCCCGGCTGGGGCTGACCCTGGACCAGATCGACGTGATCGAACTGAACGAGGCTTTTGCCGCCCAGGCGCTCGCGGTGACGCGAATGCTGGGCTTGGCGGACGATGCGGAGCACGTGAACCCCAATGGCGGTGCCATCGCGCTTGGCCACCCGTTGGGCATGTCCGGCGCGCGCCTGGCGCTGACTGCTGCGCTGGAATTGCGCGAGCGAGAGCACAAACGCGCGCTTTGCGCCATGTGCATCGGTGTCGGGCAGGGCATCGCCCTGGCCTTGGAGGCGCTGTGATGACGAAATCGGCCATCCATATCGCGCAATTCAACATTGCCCGCGCCCGCTATCCCCTGGACGATCCGCGCATGGCGGGATTTGTCGACAATATCAAACGCCTCAATGGGATAGCTGAGCGCAGCCCGGGGTTCATTTGGCGGCTGGAGGACGAGGACGGCCCCGATGGCGCCGATTTCCGCGACGATCCGCTGATGACCTATACGCTCAGCGTCTGGCGCGATCTCGCAGCTTTGGAACATTTCGTCTGGAACACGCTGCACAAGCGGTTTTTTCAGCAGCGCACCGACTGGTTCGAGCCCATGGGGGTGCCGAATTTCTGCATCTGGCAGATCCCGGCAGGCCACCGTCCAACCGGGCCGGAGGCGCAGCGCCAGCTTGCCCGGCTGCAACGCGAAGGCCCCAGCGCCACATGCCATGGCTGGGCAGAGCGGGCGAGCAGCGGTTGAGCGCACAGTTGGCATAAATTCTCTCCCCACCCCTTGTATTGACGCGGTTGCCTGCCGACATGCTCGCGCACCGACGATGGCAAGACAGGAGGAACTACCATGCGTATCTGGACCCCTCTCGTCGCGGCACTGGCCCTGACCGGGACTGCCGCCGGACCGGCGCTGGCCGAGCCTGGGGCGCATCTCTGCTCGGGCATCGGCGAGGACGCGGCGGCCGAAGCCGCGGCTTTCCCGCACCGCCTGAAAATTGTTTATGCGGAGAAGGGCGGCTCCTATCTGGGCGGGATCGAGACGGTGATCTCCGCCGACGGCAAGCCGGTGATCGAGGCGAACTGCGCCGGGCCATGGCTGCTGGGCGATCTGGCGCCGGGGCGCTACACGATCACCTCGACCTACCAAGGCGCGACCCAGACCGGGCAGGTTACAATCGGCGCGGGTAGCGGCGCGACAGAACGTGTGATCCGCTTCTGACAGACCCCGCACCGGGGCTTTGACATCACGCGAAACACCGGCCAATGGTGAGCTGGTTGGTGTTTCCGATAAGGGATGTTTCGCGTGCTCCGCAGTGCTGCCTCGGATGATGGGCCGCTCACCCGCTTCGCGGCCTGGCTGGCCGATGGGCCTGGTCTGGACGCCGCCACGATGGCGGAGGCGCGGCTGGGCCTGCTGGACACGCTGGGCTGCGTGGCTTCGGGCGCGGGAACGCCACTGGCAGAGAAACTGCGCGCGGCCCTGCCACGGGGCGGCGATCGATCGGGGTTCGGCCTGGCCCATGCCGGACCCGGCGATGCGGCCATGTACTTCGCAGCGGCAGCCCATGCGGAGGATTTCGACGACAGCGAACTGATCGGCTCGGCGCATCCCAGCGCCGTGGTCCTGGGGGCGCTTATGGCGCTGGCCGGGGCGCATACGCGGGCAGATGATTTTCTGGGTGCCTATGCGGCTGGAGTCGAAGGGATCGCGCAACTCGGCTCGGCGCTGGGCTATGGCCACTACCGGCTCGGCTGGCATGCGACGGGCACACTTGGCCCGGTCGGCGCCGCCGCCGCCGCTGCATCCCTGCTGAGGCTGGATGCGGGGCAGGCGTCGGCGGCGCTCTCCCTCGCCTCCTCGCGCGCGGGGGGGCTGAAATCCCAGTTTGGCAGCGACGCGAAGCCCATGCAGGCGGGATTTGCCGCGAAGGCGGGGGTGGAGGCGGCGCTGCTCGCCCGGTCGGGCGTGACCGGGGCAGGGGATGTCTGGGCCGGGCGCAACGCGTTGATCGATCTCTATGGCGCAACGGACTCGCCTGGCTTTCCTGGGGAACTGGTGCTGCACCGCCCGCTGGCCACAGGGCAGATCGCGCGCAAACGCTTTCCAAGCTGTGCCTATACTCACCGGGCCATTGCGGCCGCGCTGGAACTGGATCTGCCCGCCAGCGAGATCGCGTCCGGCGAGATCGACATGCCCGCACCGTTCGCCGCCGTCGCAGGCAATTGCAATCCGCGCAGCGCGGCGGAGGCGCGGTTCTCCACCACCTGGTGCGTCGCCTGCGCGTTGGAAAATCGCGGCGTGACCACCGACAGCTTTGGCGACGCGATGCTCGACCGCATCGATCTGCGCGGGCTCGAGGCCCGTCTGTCCTGCCGCCCGCGCCAGGTCCCGGCCGGAATCACGGATCTCTCGGCCGATTACCCCGACCGCGTTACCGTGACATTGACCGACGGCACGATCCGCAGTGCCGAAGTGGCCGAGGTTCCAGGCGGGCCCGGCGATCCGATGAACGCCTGCGAGATCGAGGCCAAAGTCAGCGCCTGCTTTGCATCCTTCGGTCTGTCGGATGCCGCCGCCTCGGCCCTTTCGGGCGCCGTTCTGGACGCGCCCGCAACCATGCCGCTGGCGGAGTGGCTGGGTGGCGAACTGATCCTTTTTTGCAACTCCTGAGAGAATCACATTCCGATACACGAATTATTCGCGATGTGATTTCATACGCGATGGCCAAACGTGCCAATGTCTTGCCCTCGAACGGTCTTATTCACGCGACAGACTTACCACTGGCGAAGGGTTAGGGCCCAAAATTCGATTGATTGCGGGGCCCGATCACTGGTGGGGTGTTGGCATTTTGAAGAGCATGTTGGACGAACTGGACGCAGCGACCCGCGCGTTACTTGAGAGCAAGCTGGCGATGCGCGAGTTCGGGGCGGGCGAGCAGATCGTCTCGTATCAGGCAGTTGAACAGGAGCTTTGCTTTCTGCTGGAAGGCTCCGCCCGGGTGAAGATCTTCTCGGAAACCGGGCGGGTCGTCGAATATCGCACGCTGCACGAGGGCGATATGTTCGGTGAGGTCGCGTTGATCGACGGCGGTGCCCGGTCGGCCAGCGTGGTGGCTGAAACCGATTGCCGGGTCGGGCGCCTGTCGCGGGAGGAGTTCTGGGCTCTCACCATCGCATCGCCCGATTTCAACCGCGTGTTGCTCACCCGGCTCAGCATGCTGGTGCGGACATTGACCGAGCGGGTGCTGGAATACTCGATCTTCCCGGGCTCGCGCCGGGTCTTTCGCGAGCTTGTGCGGATGATCGACGAGGAGGGGTATGACGGCAACTCCGCCGTTATCGATCCCGCACCGACCCATCAGGTGATGGCCGACCGGATCAGCTTTCACCGCGAGGCCGTATCGCGCCAGATGAGCGCCCTGAACCGCATGGGTCTGGTCAAGAAACGCAACGGTCGCCTGAACGTGACCGATGTCGAGGCACTGCGTCAATTGGCCAGCGAGACGGACGAGCGCTGAGTCCGCCGAATGCCGTCTGGGCCTGGGGTCTAACCCGGCGCTTGACAAATGTCAGACATTTGCTAATTCCGCAGCATAACCCCTGACAGGAGTCCGCCACATGTCCTCGGTGAAAGCTGCCCCCAAAGATCTCTATGACCTCGGCGAGATGCCGCCGCTTGGCGAAGTTCCCGCCAATATGCACGCGTTCACCGTGCGCCAAGACCGCTTCGGCGAGCCGAAGGATGCCTGGCAGCGCGAGGTGATCCCGACGCCTGCGATCGGCCCCAAGGACGTGCTGGTCTATGTCATGGCTTCGGGCATCAACTACAACAATGTCTGGGCCGCGCTCGGCTATCCGGTCGATGTGATCAAGGATCGCCAGAAGAAGGGCGAGCCGGAGGATTTCCACGCCGGCGGGTCTGACGCCAGCGGCATCGTCTGGGCCGTGGGCTCGGACGTGACCGAATGCAAAGTCGGCGACGAAGTCGTCGTCCATTCCGGCTGGTGGGAACCCGACGACCCTTGGGTGCTGAGCGGCAAGGACCCGATGCTGGCGCCCTCGACCCGGGTCTGGGGCTACCAGACCAATTACGGCTCCTACTGCCAGTTCTGCAAAGTGCAATCGCACCAGATCCTGCCCAAGCCCAAGCATCTGACATGGGAGGAAGCGGGGTGCTATGTACTCTGCGCCTCGACCGCCTATCGCCAGTTGATGGGCTTCGCGCCACACACGGTCGAGGAGGGCGACGCCGTGCTGGTCTGGGGGGCTGCTGGTGGACTCGGGGCGATGGGCGTGCAGATCGTCGCCGCCCTTGGCGGCAAGGCCATTGCGGTGATCTCGGACGAAGAGAAGCGGCAGTTCTGCCTCGACAAGGGCGCCGTCGGGGTGATCAACCGCAAGGATTTCTCGCATTGGGGCACGATGCCGGACACCACCAGCCCGGAATGGGGCGACTGGATGAAGGGCGCCCGGGGATTTGGTAAGGCGATCTGGGACATCCTGGGCACGCGCCAGAACCCCAAGATCGTGTTCGAGCATCCGGGCGAGGCGACCCTGCCAACCTCCTGTTTCGTCTGCGATACCGGCGGCATGGTGGTGATCTGCGCCGGAACCACCGGTTACAACATCACCGCTGATCTGCGTTATCACTGGATGATGCAGAAACGTCTGCAAGGCAGCCATGTCGCCAATGACGAGCAGGCCAGGGCGGTGAACGAGTTGGTCATGGCGGGCAAGGTCGATCCCTGCCTCTCGGGCACCTATGCCTTCGACGAGATCGGGCATGCGCATCAGTTGATGAAGGAAAACAAGCACCCCTACGGCAACATGGCCTGCCTGGTAAACGCGACCGAGACGGGTCAGGGTAAAAGCTGACCGAAAGCCGGTTTCATCCGCCAGGCGCTTTGCTGTCCCTGGCTTGACCCGGGACCTCTGGTGTAAGGTCAGGGACCCTGACAAGCGGCGAGGTGAATTGAAAAGGGCCGGTGCGCGTGCATCCGGCCCTTTCTATATCTGCCTCGTTATAAGGGCTCAGCGCCGCAGCGACCGTGCCTCCCAGGCTTTCAGGCTGGGCCGTGCGGCCTTGCCATATCCGTTGGCGGCGTCGGTACGCAGCTCCGGGAAGAGTTCCAGCACCTCCTCGCGGGCGGCTTCTTCCAGCACGCTCAGCGCCATCTCGCCGGGATGGAAGCTTTCCGAAGGGGCACCGTTCGCCATAACGATCTGGTGGGTGTCGAACAGGATGTGCCAGTATTCGACCTCACCTCCCTCGGCCTCGAAGATAGTGTCGCCATTGACCAGATCCTTGGCGGCGATCAGCACTTCCGAGGCGCCGAACATCAGATCCGCGCGCCAATCGGTGATCAGCATCCGGTGCTGAGGCGAGACCATCAGGTCCGCCGCATTGCCCAGCGCCCCGGCCTTGATCATGACCGGTGTCATCCGGCCCGTGGCGGGCACAGTGCGCGCACCAGACCAACGCAGCGGCTGCGCGCCTTGATCGCGGGTCAGAACCAGATCACCCTCGGCCAGATCCTCGACCGCAACGTCCCCGTTCACTGTGGCAATCATCGTCCCGCGCGTGAAGCAGATCGTCGAGAAGTTCAGCGTCTCGAAATTCTGGAAGCTGAGCGCACCGACCGAACCATCGGTATCCCCGCCGGTGATCGCGAAGTCGCCGTTGGGCGCACCGCCTCCCGGGCCCGAGCCCAACAAGTCCGACAGGGTCGGCTCGCCGGAGCCGCCGAACGTGATCGGGTCACTGCCATCCGCCGGGGTGAACGTTCCGGTCGCGGTGTCATCGATATCGCTGATATCGGCGGGATCCACGGGGCCGGATAGCGTCAGGACATCGTTGTCGATCGCATCCGGGTCGTCACCGTCCTGCTCGTCGGCGATCAGCGTCTCGATGCCCGAAAGCGTGCCGCCATCCGCATCGGTGCCATCCAGGCTCGCGGGATCGATGGTGATCTCGATATCCGAACCTGCGGGATCGCCGCTGAAATCGGCCACATCTTCGCCGTCGCCGCCGATCAGAGTGTCGCCGCCATCGGTGATCAGAACGTCGTCGCCGTCGCCACCATCCAGGGTGTCGTCTCCGCCACCCCCGTCGATGGTGTTGTTGCCGCCATCGCCGGTCAGCGTATCGTCATCGGTGCCGCCGGTGATGTTCTCGAAGTTTTCAAGAATGTCGTCGCCATCCGCGCCAGTCGCTGTCTGGCTCGACAGATCGACCGTGACCGGACCCGGTGCGTCGGAGTAATCGGCCGTATCGATGCCGTCACCGCCGTCCAGGCTGTCATCTCCGGCGCCGCCTGCAACAGTGTCGTCGCCGTCGCCTGCATCGACCGTGTCATCTCCTGCACCCGCATCGACCACGTCGTCGCCATCGTTGGTGATGATCGTGTTGTCATCCGAATTACCGGTAACACTGTCATCGCCATCGCCAGTCTCTACGCCTTCGAAATTGGCGATGTCGTCGTCGCCCGATTCCGGGCCGGATGCTGTACCGCCTTCGAGATCGACAACGGTCGGGCCGGTGTTTTCGGTCAGGTCCAGCGTGTCGACACCGTCACCGCCATCGAGGCTGTCGTCGCCCGCGCCGCCGGAAACCGTGTCGTCGCCATCGCCCGCGTCGACGGTGTCATCGCCCGCGCCTGCATCGACCAAATCGTCGCCGTCATTGGTGGAGATCGTGTTGTCATCGGCATTGCCGGTGACGGTGTCGTCGCCAGAGCCGGTTTCGACACCTTCAAAATTGGCGATGTCGTCGTCGCCGGTTTCGGCCGAGGAAGCTGTGCCGCCCGCCAGATCGACCACCGCGTCCGTGGTGTTGTCGCCGAGGTCGAGCGTGTCTGTGCCCGGCCCGCCGTCGAGGCTGTCATCGCCCGCGCCAGCGGCAACAGTGTCGTCGCCAGCACCTGCGTCGACCGTATCGTCGCCAGCACCGGCATCGACGCTGTCGTCGCCGTCGCCTGCCGCGATGACGTTCGCGCCACCGTCGCCAGTGATGCTGTCATCGTTGTCCGACCCGGTGACATTCTCGAAATTCGTCAGAGTGTCATTGCCATCGGCACCGGTCGCCGTCTCGTTCGACAGATCTACGGTGACCGGACCCGAGGCGTCGGAGTAGTCGGCAGTGTCGATCCCGGCCCCACCGTCCAGATCGTCGTCGCCGAGGCCGCCTGTGACCGTATCGTCGCCGTCGCCCGCATCGACGCTGTCATCGCCCGCGCCTGCATCGACCTGGTCATCGCCGTCGCCTGCCGCAATAACATTCGCGCCACCGTCGCCGGTGATGCTGTCATCGTTGTCCGAGCCGGTGACATTCTCGAAGTTTGTCAGCGTGTCGTTGCCGTCCGCGCCGGTTGCCGTGTCGTTGGACAGATCCACCGTGACCGGGCCTGAGGCGCCGGAGTAGTCGGCAGTATCGGTGCCCGCGCCACCGTCCAGATTGTCGTCACCCGCGCCGCCCGCGACGGTATCGTCGCCTGCGCCGGCATCTACGCTGTCCGCACCTGCGCCCGCATCCACCTCATCGTCGCCGGAGCCGGTCGAGATCGTGTTGGGCGCAGCCGAACCCGTTACGCTGTCATCGCCAGAGCCCGTCTCGACATTCTCGAAATTGGCGATGTCGTCGTCGCCGGTTTCGGTCGAGGACGCGGTGCCCCCGGCCAGATCGACCGTGGCATCGGTGGTGTTGTCGGCCAGATCCAGGGTATCGATCCCTACACCGCCATCCAGGCTGTCGTCTCCAGCCCCGGCTGCCACGGTATCGTCGCCCGTGCCGGCATCGACCGTGTCGTCTCCCGCACCTGCATCGACGCTGTCATCACCGCCGCCAGCCGCGATGACGTTTGCACCGCCATCGCCGGTGATGCTGTCGTCATTGGTCGAGCCGGTGACGTTTTCAAAGTTGGTCAGCGTGTCGTTGCCGTCCGCGCCGGTCGCGGTTTCGTTCGACAGGTCCACGGTGACAGGGCCAGTTGCACCGGAGTAATCCGCCGTATCGATACCCGCGCCGCCATCCAGGTTGTCATCGCCCAGACCACCGGAGACAGTGTCGTCGCCCGTGCCCGCATCGACGCTGTCGGCACCTTCGGCTGCGATGATGCTGTCGGCACCCGCGCCGCCCAGGACCGAGTCATCTCCGGCACCTGCGTCGAGCGTGTCGTCGCCCGCGCCGCCATCCAGCGTGTTCGCGCTGCCGGTGCCGGTGATGTCATCGTCACCGCTGCCCCCGGTTGCGTTCTCGAAGTTCGCGACAATGTCTTCGCCGATATCTGCGCCGGTCGCGGTCTGATCCGACAGATTGACGATGACCGGACTGGTCGCATCCGAGGCATCGTAGGTGTCGATGCCGCCGCTGCCGCCATCCAGGCTGTCGTCGCCGGCACTTGCGGCCACCGTATCGTCGCCCGCGCCCGCGGTGACCGAGTCCGAGCCTGCGCCGCCATCGATGACGTCATCGCCCGCACCGCCGTCGATCACGTTGTCGCCACCATCGCCGGTCAGGCTGTCAGCCGCCGAGCCACCGGCGATATTCTCGAAATTGGTGAGGGTGTCGCTGCCCTCGGCCCCCGTCGCGGTTTCGTTTGCGAGGTCGACCGTGACGGGCCCCGTCGCATCCGAGTAATCGGCCAGGTCGGTTCCCGCACCGCCATCGAGCACGTCGTCGCCCGAACTGCCGATCACGCTGTCGTCGCCCGCGCCTGCATCCACCGTCACGCTGGAGGCTGCATCCTGGCCGTCGAACACATCATCCTGATCGGTCAGGATAAATTCTTCGACCTCGGCAAAGGTTGCGGTGTTGCCGCCATCGGTCAATGTGCCTGCTTCGTCGCCGGTCAGATCGACCGTGACGCCGCCGCTCAGCGCGCTTGCATCCAGCGCATCGCTGTCCGTGCCTGCTTCGCCGCCAGCGATCGAGTCGTTGCCGAAGCCGTCTTCCAGGATGACCGTGTCGGCGTCGTCTCCGCCCGCCAGGCTGTCATCGCCCGCACCGCCGTTCAGCGTGTCGTCTCCCGCAGCGCCCGCGATGGTGTCCGCGCCCGCACCGCCGCCGATCGAGTTCGCGCCACCGTCACCGGTCAGGCTGTCGTCGTTGGCCGAGCCGAGCAGATCCTCGAAATTCGAGAGCGTGTCGCCCTCCGCATCGCCGCCGGTCCCTGTTCCCGCGCCCAGGTCGACGGTAACCGCGTCCGCCGAGGTCGAATAATCCGCCGTATCGGTGCCAGTACCGCCATCCAGCGTGTCAGCGCCTTCGTTGCCTGCGATCCGGTCGTCGTCCGCACCGCCGGTGACGGAGTCATCCTCCAGCCCGGCATTGATGCTGTCATCGCCCTCGCCGCCATCGATCGTGTCGCCCAGCGTGAAGATCGATTCATAGGGCAGTTCGCTGCCATCGGCGAAACCAGTGATCGTGAAGGTGTCCGCTGCATCGAACGGCCGGTCGGAAATGATGAAAACCGGCAGGCCGGTATTGTCGGTCGTGTCGCCTACGGGCGCGATGGTGACCACCGTAAAGATGATCGGCACACCGTTCTGGTCATCGGCTTCGATCTGAACCTCGGCCTCGACAATCTGACCGGGTACGAAGGTCTCGCCATTGATCTCGACTGTCTCGGCGACGGTCGTGAACGAGCCCGCCGCACCGTCTTCCAGAAAACCGTCTTCGAACAGATCGTCGTCATCGGCGACGACAACCGTGACATCGCCCCCGGCGGCCATGGTGATTCCGCCACCCACTTCCAGGTCGATATTGCCGGTGTTGATGTTGCCCGATGCGACAATCGCATCCGGGTCGCCATCCGCCGTGGTGAATGTAAAATTGCTGAGCTCGAAGCCCGTTATGATGAACTGTCCGGGGGCCGGGGCGCCTGTGTCGTTGATCGTATCGTTGCCCGCACCGCCTTCGATGCTGTCGGCGCCGATGCCGCCATCGATGATATCATCGCCATCGAGACCCTGGATCAGATCGTCGCCCGAGAGGCCATCGATCAGATCGTCGTCACCAGTCCCAACGAGAGTGTCCCGCCCTGTCGTCCCCGTCACAGTCGCCATTGCCTCGGTCTCCGTATACGCACTCTCGGCCCGGATGCCCGAGGCCCCGGCCGGTTATTTTCTCGAGTAGAGAGATGTGCCTTATGCTCGCTATGCGAGAATCTTCGAACGCCTCCCCGGTTGGCTCGGTTAGACACATCCACTCAAGTTTAATCAACCCAAACTCTTTCCAAGACTGTATGGATTTGGGATTAATTTCACATAATGAGACGAAATGGCGATTTTTTGATATCAATAAGGCCTCTTTACGGGGGATCATGGCGCTCATCGGGCGCACAGTTCAGCATCAAGGAGACCCCATGCCGATCGCCAACTTTGACTGTCCTTGGATGGCGGAAGAGCACCGCATTTACGCCGACAGCGTGACGCGCTTTATCGAGGATCGCTGGGTGCCGCGGCAGCAGGAATTCCTCGACGCGCATATGATGCCGCGCGAGACCTGGAACGAGGCGGGCGAGGCCGGGCTGCTCTGCGCCGCGATACCGGACGAATATGGTGGTCTGGGCGGCGATTTCGGCCATGAAGCGGTGGTTGCCATCGAAACCACCCGGATGAATGTGGCGGGCTTTGGCGGCTCGATGCATTCCGGGATCGTCGCGCCCTATATCCTGACCCACGGCAGCGACGAGCAGAAGCATCGCTGGCTGCCGAAGATGGCGACCGGGGAACTGGTCGGCGCGCTGGCGATGACCGAACCCGGCACGGGCTCCGACCTGCAATCGATCCGCACGAATGCCGTGCGCGAGGGCGATTTCTATCGGCTGAATGGCTCCAAAACGTTCATCACCAACGGTCAGAACGCGGATCTGATCATCGTCGCCTGCAAGACCGACCGGGCAGAGGGCGCGCGGGGCATCTCGCTTCTGGTGGTCGAGACCCATGGGCTGAACGGCTTTCGCCGCGGGCGCAATCTGGACAAAGTGGGGCTGAAGGCGCAGGACACATCGGAGCTGTTCTTCGAGGATTGCCTGATCCCGGCGGAAAACCTGCTGGGTCAGGCCGAGGGGCAGGGCTTCGCCCAGATGATGAACGAGCTTCCGCAGGAACGGCTGATCATCGCGCTCAATGCCATTGGCGCAATCGAGCGCGCGGTCGAGGATACCATCGCGTACTGCAAGGAGCGTGAAGCCTTCGGCCAGCCGATCATCCAGTTCCAGAACACCCGCTTCAAACTGGTCGAATGCCGCGCTCACGCCCTCGCCGCACGCAGCTTCGTCGATGCCTGCATGATGGCGCATCTGAAGGGTGAACTCGGCGTCGATCGCGCCGCGATGGCGAAATACTGGGTGACCGAGGCGCAAGGCAAGATCATCGATGAATGTCTGCAGCTTTTCGGGGGCTATGGCTATATGATGGAATATCCCATCGCCCAACTGTTCGTGGATGCGCGGGTGCAGCGGATCTATGGCGGCACCAACGAGATCATGAAGGAACTGGCCTCGCGGTCGCTGTAGCTCAGCCATCCTCCGAAGCACTGTGCTGTCCCGGGCCTTTTACGGGGCCACATGGCGGGGGGGGGGAGGAGTGGTGCCCGGGCAAAGGCGGGGCCACACACGGGAGGTGGGGCGGCGGGTG
>JBCCDU010000029.1:0-46653 GCA_039030715.1 Pseudomonadota bacterium | reverse complement strand
TCTTTACTATTCATCACATCATTGCTGACTACTGGTCGCTTCAGGTGCTGATGAAAGAGCTGGCAAAGATGGGTTGGACAACACTTAGCCTGGATCGGAACGCGCAGGCTGGGCATGGCTCGACCTCAGGCTCCTGCGCCATCATTCGGATGCATTATTCGACGCTGGACGGCACGGCCTTTGCCTATGAGGGCTATCACTATTGGCGCGACTGGGCCGAGTATCTGGAAGCCAGCGATCCGAGCGGATTGGCGGAGTTTCGCGAGACCGGGTGCCTCGTCATGAAAACCGATGCCAACGGGCATCTGGAAAAGCATATGAAATATTCGGGAGAGTTGGGTTGCGCGTTCGAGGAATGGGATGCGGCGCGCATTGCGGAGCGCTTGCCCGTCTACGCCCTCGACAGTTTCGCGCCGGCGAAGCGACCAGATCAGCCTGGCTTTGGCGAGGCGAATGGCAAGCATCTGAAGGGCGGCGTCTTCTGGCCTCAGGGCGGCTATGTCAACGATCCGGCGCTGAGCGCGCAGAACCTAGCCCATGCGGCGCGCGCCAAGGGGGCGGCCTTTCGGATGGGTGCCGAAGTGGCGGAGATCCTGAGCGAAGGCGGGCGCACCAAGGGCGTGCAGCTGACCTCGGGTGAGGAGATCCATGCACCGGTGGTGATCAATGTGGCGGGGCCTGCCTCTAACCGGATCAACGCCATGGCAGGGGTTCTGGACGATATGACCATAACCACACGCGCGTTGCGCCAGGAGGTGGTCCATGTGCCGAGCCCCGCGGGCTTCGACTTCGAATCCGATGGAATGATTGTCTCGGACAGCGACATTGCGCTTTATTGTCGGCCGGAGCAGGGGAACCACATCCTGATCGGTTCCGAAGATCCGCCCTGCGACGATCATGTCTGGGTGGAGGACGACACCGATTACGACCGCGACTTTTCCGAGCAGTGGAAGGTGCAGGCCATGCGCTATGGCCAGCGGGTGCCCTCGCTCGGGATTCCGTCGAAGATGCGCGGGGTGGTGGACTTGTACGATGCGTCGACCGACTGGATCCCGATCTACGACAAAAGCCAGCTTCCGGGCTTCTACATGGCCTGCGGGACCAGCGGCAATCAGTACAAGAACGCGCCGATTGCTGGTAAGATAATGGCGGCGTTGGTGGCGTATAGCGAGGCGGGGAACGATCACGACACTGCCCCGATGCAGTTCCGCCTGCCCTATCTGGACCGCGAGATCGATGCGGGGTTTTACTCGCGCAAGCGCCCGATCAACGACGAGTCGAGTTTTTCCGTTTTGGGGTAGATCGAGTCTCCTCCTGCGCGAGGAAACTGTGGAGTTTGGGCAAAGAGCAGCCGATGATGAAGGGAAGTTAACCACGTTGGGAACCTGGCAGTGCAAAATGATCTTATGCTCAGTCTGCTGTGCGGACTCTTCTGCCGTTGTGGTGCTGGACATGAACGTCCGCTTAGCTTTCTCTCCGGTGCCACCATTCTTCGAGGCTTTCACAGAGAAGGTGTCCCGAGACTCTCGCAAACCTCAGACGAAAGGTGCCATCGAGTTCAACCCTGACACCCGAAGGGATTCGCGTGAATTTCGCCTGCCAGCCAGCAACAGCGGTATCAGCACCCGCCGCCCAGACCTGAGATGAAAATTCCACGTTTTCCTGCGCGTCCGCTGCGCCTTCTTGCCAATACGCCTTAATCGCGTCTCGCCCATGCATTGGCTCTGTCTGACGTCAGCGCTCGTGGGACAGTTTAGGGTGATTTGATAAGGGAGGATTTCTGGCTCATCGTACCCACCAAGGAGTGGAGATGAGACAGACATCGGAAAAACGAAAGAGCCATGGCGAGAAGGCCGTCAAAGACATCCGCCGAGCGACACGCAGACAGTATTCAGCCGAAGAGAAGATCCGGATCGTCCCGGACGGCCTGAAGGGAGAGGACACGATTGCGGAACTGTGCCGGCGTGAAGGGATCGCTCCGGGCTTGTACTACAACTGGTCCAAGGAGTTCCTCGAAGCTGGAAAGCGACGGCTGGCGGGTGACACCGCACGGGCTGCCTCAACGGGCGAAGTCAAAGATCTGCGCCAGGAAGCCCGTGACCTCAAAGAGGTTGTTGCCTAGCAAGCCCTAGAGCTTCGTCTTCTCAAAAAAAGCATGATCGCGGATGGGGATGAGACCTTGTCCGCCATTGGTCCGAGGACAATGGTCGAATGACGAATGAGATACCCTGCATCCGAGAAGATCGAGATCATCCGCCTCGTTGAACAATCGCACCTGCCAGTCAGGCGCAGCTTGGACCAACTCGGCATTCCCAAGACGACCTTCTACCGCTGGTACGACCGATATCAGTCCGGCGGCCCCGAGGCCCTGGAGGATCGCAGTCCCAAACCGTCACAGGTCTGGAACCGCATTCCCGCAACTGTCCGGGAGCGGATCAAAGATCTGGCTTTGAAAGAAGGCGAGCTGTCGCCGCGCGAGTTGGCCGTACAGTTTACAGATACGGAAAAGTACTTTATGTCAGAGGGTGAGGAGGGAGAAGCGGGCCTTCCAGTGGAAGGACCGCCCGACGAACGGGTATCGCATCCTCAGATCCTACGACCTGATCACCAGCCCGGCCTATGTGGTTCTGTCGGCGGCAGACGAGTTCAAGGATAAGACAACGCGGCCGAACCAGTTGTGGCAGACCGACTTCACGTACCTGAAGGTGATCGGCTGGGGCTGGTTCCATCTCTCGACGATCCTGGACGATTACAGCCGGTACATCATCGCCTGGAAGCTCTGCACGACAATGAAGACGACCGATGTGACAGATACGCTGGACCTGGCTCTGCAAGCCTCAGGTTGCGATCAGGCAACCGTCCTACACAAGCCGAGGCTGCTCAGTGACAACGGGTCCAGCTACATCTCCGGTGACCTGGCTGACTGGCTCGAAGATCGACAGATGGAGCATGTCCGTGGCGCACCATACCATCCGCAGACCCAAGGAAAGATCGAGCGCTGGCATCAAACGCTGAAGAACCGCATCTTACTCGGAAACTACTATCTGCCTGGAGCCTTGGAGTTGGCCGTCGAGGCATTCGTCGACCACTACAATCACCGACGATATCACGAGAGCCTGAAAAACCTCACGCCCGCCGACGTCTACTTCGGACGCGGTCAGGCTATTCTGCAATAACGAGAAAGGATCAAGCGGAAGACCATTGAAACCAGGCGCTTGCTTCACCGCAAATCCGCCGCATAATCAAACCAACCAGATGAGCCGGATACTCGCCTAAATCAGGCTGCTCTTTGGCCCAAAATCCCTGACAACGGACACTGAATTTCGATCTTATTCATCAGTTTTCACCCGAAGTCTTATGAGTTTTGAAGCAGCCTGAAACCTCAACCTTGGTTGAGGTCAAGTCTGCGTCAAAGAAAATTTGCGGCTCTGAGAAGTGGCTACACACGTTCTTCGAACACTTCAGAAAGCGTCCGCCAATTGCTAGTTCGACGCCATTATGGCCGAGCCGCCCAACAGAAATGTGCCACCCGTATAGCCCATCCGCTTGCGCGCGCGCAGGCTTTGAAATGCTCTTCGAGCCTGTGCCGCCAGAAGCGCGTAGGCCGCAAGAACGACCAGCACTATGGTTGTGGAGGTCGCCATCAGTATGAGAAATTGTGGCGTCAGTGGGAATGCTGGGTTCATAAACTGAGCGAGAAATGCCACGTAGAAAAAGATGGCCTTCGGGTTCAGAATCCCTGTCAGAAATCCAGCCCTGAGACTTCCCGCACGGATCGCAGATGTTGCCGGCGCAGTCAGATCGGCTTCGACCATGCGACGCGCTGCGAGGATTTGAGATAGGCCCAACCACGCCATGTAAGCAACGCCAGCCCATTTCACGAGAAGATAGACGCCGCTGGATGCGGCCAAGAGCGTCCCAAGCCCGATATAGGCAACCGTCATCATAACGACGCCTCCCAACAGATCACCTGCGATGCAGTAAAAGGCTGCGTCAAGGCCACGGGAAAGCGACTGGCCGATCACCATAAAGACGCTTGGCCCTGGGATCAGCGAAAGCAGCGTGAATGCCGCGATATATGCCAACCAAACCTCAATACTCATCGCGATTGCCTCCTGCCGCTGCGCTCTACAGTGCGCGCCCGCGCTCAACGGTGCAACTGGAAACCGGACATTGGTGCAGCCGCAGCATTTGGTAAAGTGGGCTCAAATCAGTCGTTGGCCGGCTCGGTCGTAATTTTACCTCTTAGCGAAAGCGCCTAGTCCGCGAGACTGCAGGGGCAAACCCCATTTCGGTCACGCCCTCAAATACGTCTCCACGATAACCGCGGCATAGAACACGCCGCTGGCGGCCAGGACGAAGCCGTGCCAGATGGCGTTGTGGAAGGGCAGGCGGTGCCAGAGGTGGAAGCCGACGCCTGCGGTATAGGTTAATCCTCCGACGGCGATGAGGGCGATAGTGGCGTTTGAGAGCGCGATCAAGAGGGGATAGCCGAATAGCAGGATCGCCCAGCCCATGCCGAGATAGAGGACAAGTGCCACCCATTCCAGCTTGCGCGGGGCCAGGATCTGCATTGCCACACCGGTTGCCGCCGCAGTCCAGATGCCGACCAGCATCCAGAGGCCCGCAGAGCCGCCCACCAGCACAGCGAAAGGGGTATAGGTTCCCGCGATCAGGATATAGATCGCCGAGTGATCCAGGCGACGCAGGATCTCCTTGATCGGCGGATGCGAGGTCATGTGGTAAGAGGCGGAAATCGACAGCGCCGCGATCAGGCTCAGCCCATAGATCACCGCCGCCGTGATCACCGAGGCTGTTCCGTGCCAGACGGCGACCAGCGTGATCAACACGGGAACCGCCATTAGCGAGCTTGTAACGCCCGCGATATGCACCACTGCATCTGCGACACGCTCCTGCCTCGTATAGGCCGGATGTTGGATCAAATCATTCATGTCCGGAAAGCTAGGTGGCGCGGAGGGCGCGCTCAAGTCACTTTTCGGCGGCGCGGGTGGCTTGGGCCGCATGACCTTGCGTCACTTTCGATGCTCATCATAGATGCGCTGAATGAAGGCACCGGCAGGACGGTCGCGGAAGCCTTGCACGATTTCCTTGAGATAGGTGGGCAGGACCTCGAATTTTGGCAGATGCCCGCCATAGCCTCGCGCCATCACCATCGGCGCGCCGGAGGTCGAGAAGGCCAGATCCGCCAGCGTCAGCCGGTCGCCCGCCAGATAGCGCCGGCCATCCGCCAGCAATGCATCGATCTTGTCGAAGCCCGCCTGGGCGGCGGCCAGCCCCTTGGCGGCGGTGGCATCGTCCAGCTTTAGCCCCTCCATCATCTTGTCGCGGATCTTGCCGAAGCCGAACCGGACCGCCAGGCGCTCCTTCAGCGGGACCCCATGGGTGAAACTGTCCCAGACCAGGCGCTTGTCCTTCATCAACTCGTAATAGGCCCAGTTCACCACCCCGTCGCCCATGGTGTAGCGCGCGCCGTTCTGCAGATCGAAGACCTGCTGATAGAGGTCCGGCTCCGCCTCCTTGTCGGGCATGACGCTGATGGCGCCCTTTTTGTCATAGGCAACGACCAGGCGCTCTATCGCTGCGGTGATCTGGTCGCCGTCGATCAGGGCGGGATAATCGCTGGGGCCCAGTCCCAGCTTCTGCAATGCGATGACGTGGAAGATCGGGGCGTGGGGCTGCTCCTCGTATTCGAATTGCCAGAGCTGCATCAGCCAGCGACCCAGATCCACATCCACCGATGGCAACAGGGTTACGAGCTTCTTCATGACATCTCCTCAGCCCGTCCGGTGGGTGTCGTATAGGCGCTGGATGAAGGCTCCGCCGGGGCGGTCGCGAAATGCGTTGATCGTGGTGGCCAGGTCTGGCGGCATCATGTCGATGGTCGGCAGATGCCCCGCATAGCCCTTGGCCAGCACCATCGGGGCCGCAGAGGCCGCAAAGGCCAGATCCAGCAAGGTCAGTGTATCGCCCTGCAGATAGGGTCGGCCATCGGCCAGAAGCGCCTCGACCTTATCAAAACCGGCGTTCACCCGGTCCATCCCCTCGGCAGCCCGTTGGGGCGAGAGCTTCAGCACCTCGGTCATTTTCTTGCGGATGAAGGGAAAGCCCAGCCGCACCGCCACGCATTCCAGCAGCGGCACGCCGGTGACGAAACTGTCGATCACCAGGCGCTTTTCCTGCATGAAATGGAAATAGGCCCAGATTACAACTCCGCCACCCATCTTCAGGCGGTAATAGGCTGCATCCTCCAGCATCGCGGAGGGATCGTCTGGTAGCAGGCGGGTGCCCGAGGGCGGTTCGGGATCGAAATGCTTTGCCAGCGCGTCGATGCCAGCCAGCTTCGTGTTGCCGATCAGGGTCCCTGGATTGTCGCTCGCCTCAAAGCCCGCCTTCTGCAGGGCCGCGATGTGGAAGATCGGCGCGTGGGGCCGCTCGACGTAGTCCACATTCCAGACCTGAAGCATCCACCGGGCCAGATCGGCATCGGTGCTTGGAAGCAGGCTGATCATGGTGGGCGTGGACATCGATCCTCACCCTGCGCTGGGCTTGCGGTGCAAATCGTACATGCGCTGGCAGAAGTCGCCCGCTGGGCGCGCCCGGAACTCATTGACCACCGTCTGCATCTCGGCCGGCAGTGCGGCCTCCTCTGGCAGATGCCCCGCATAGCCGTCGGCCAGCACGATCGGAGCGGCGGAGGCTGCGAAGGTCAGGTCCGCCAGCGTAAAGCTGTCGCCTGTAAGATAGGGTCTTCCATCGGCCAGCGTGGCCTCGACCCTGTCAAAGCCCTCGCGCACCACGTCCAGGGCCTTGATCGCATTCTCGGCGCTCAGATCCAGGCCCTTGATCAGGCCGATACGGATAACCGGCCAGACGATCAGCGCCAGAGGCGGCTCGAACCACGAGGTGTGTTTGGTGAAGCTGGGCCAGACCAACTGCCTGTTCTGCAGCATGTTCCAGTACATATAGCTGACGACGCCGCGGCGCATGGTCTTGTGATAGTAGTTGGTCTCCGCCAGCACCGTCTCGCCCAGTTCGCCCAGTTCGCCCAGTTCGCCCTCCGGGATCAGACGACGCTCGGGCGCGGCCAAGGGGTCGAAATGCGCGGTGATCTCGGATTCGGTGCGATAGCGTTCGTCGCCGACCACGACCAGCGGGCGTTGATCGTTCGAGGTTCCGAACCATTTCAGCGCGACAAGGTGGAACACCGGGACATGGACACATTCTCGGTTCTTGATCCCCCAGTGCTGGAAGCACCACCTGCACACATCGGTGCTGACCGCCGGCGCCAGGTTGACCAGGAGCGGCGTTTCCATCGGCTCAGACCTTGTCGTAGGCGAGTTTCATGTGAACCGGGAAGGGCGTCCCCGCCCCGTCGATCCCGGTTGCGCCATCAGCATAGCGCAGGTTCTTCAGCTTAAGGACCGGCTTCAGGATCGCCGGGATGACGGCACGATTAATCACCTCGCCGAAGCAATTATGCATGCCATAGCCCCAGGTCATGTAGGTGGCGGGCGGCCGGTCGATCTTGAAGTCGCCAGCCTGGGGCACGTCCAGCGTATCGAATGCGGCGGAGAGGGTGACGCCAAAGACTAGCGTCCCTTCCGGAATCGTCTTCTCGCGAAGGGTCGAGCGCGCAATCACCACATCGCGTGTCGCGCGGCGATAGAGGACCGGTTGGTGTGGGTTGAAGCGCAGCGCTTCCCAGATATAGCGGGCGAGCTTTTCGTCATCGTCGGCAAGTGCCGCGGCCTGGGCGTCGCGCAGTTCGGCCGGGCGGCGCATCAGTTCCTCCAGCGCCAGGCACGCAGCTTTGGAAAGGGTGGGCACCGCTCCGATCAACAGACCCACGATATTGTTGCGAATGCCCAGATCGGTCATCCCCGGTGTATCGGCGGCCTGCAGCGCCAGGCATCGGCTCAAAACATCGTCTCCGCCTGCGGGTTCCGCTTTGCGCGCGGCGATCGTCTCGTCGAGATAGTCCCGCGCTTGGGACATGATGTGCAGCGCCTCAGTCTTCAGGGAATCGTCCGCACCGAGATCGGCGAACAAGTACCAGAACATCTTGGTCGTCCAGTTGATCATCGTCTCGGAGGAAGGACCCGGCGTGCCGAAGTAATGCGCCACCATGTCCGAGGAAGTCTTCAGTCCCACATCCTGGGGCAGGTCTATGAAGCCGTTGGATTTGGCCACCGCCTCGTTTGCGACCTCGGTGGCTCGGGGCAGCACGATCTCGGCCACATCGGTCGCGCGCGCGGCCAGACGCATCGCCGAGGTGTCGCGGGTATAATCCCACCCCGGCTGCATCCCCAGAAAGAAGTTGTCGCCATCTGTGATCTGCCGCATGCGTGGGCCGTAGACCACCTCGAAATCATCGTTCCGGTTGAGCATGTCGATGACATCCTCGCGCCGGGTTATGATTGCCGTGCCTGTATTTTCATAAGCAGCGACCAGTTTTTTCGAGAGTACGATATTGGGTAAGAAGGCGCGCAGGACGGACAGCGCGACCCGCTGCCCCTCGGCCGCCAGCAGCTTGGCGACGATGCGCTCCTGAAAGCTGCCGCCTTTCTCCATCGCGGTCTTTGCTGCGATCCCGATCAATTGCAGCAGCCCCCAAAGACCCATGATCCAGTTCTGCAGAACCTTCAGCGGCGTCGAGATCAAGGCGGCGATGGCTGACATTTGGCTTCTCCGTCTTCAGGTTGGGTCGACGACCCCATCGGCTATCATGCTGAGCGCGGTCATCGACGGGATGAAGAAGTATTCCCCCCCGCGCGGCTCGACGAAGTTCTTCAGACCTTCACAGACATAAGGAACACCGTCCTTGGCAGGATCCGCCGGAACCGTGAAGCGCGTATGCTTGGAGTGATCGCCCACCAGTGGGCAGGTGTTGTTGCCCGAGTTGAAATCGAGCCCATACTGTATCCACTGCTGCTGGACGAACTCGAACTGCCGGAACAGGTTGGCGCAGATGATCATCATCGCGACACCCTGCTCGCCCTCGTCCTTGCCCTCGGACAATGTGCTGGGACCATAGGGCAGGCCCCGGCGCATGATCCGGCGGCGCTTGTTCAGGCTAGTATTGGCGTTCTTGTTGACGTTTTTGTCCTTGTTCAGTTCCGGGTGCATGTCGTTGATCGGGTCCAGATAGTCCCGGGTGTTGACTCGCCGCAGATGCGAGGAGTTCGGGCAGTCATAGCCCTGCATGTCATGGGCATATTTGAAGTCCGAGGCATGCTCTGACCGCAGATAGGCCAGTCGGCGCAGATAGGTCGCGAGGTCCTTTTTCTCTTCATTGGCATATTTCAGCCCATGCTCGGCGCGCACCTTCTCCCATTCCTTGTGTGTGCCGGCGCGTTGCAACGGGACGCCATCGGGCCATCGGCCCACGGCCTTCGAGCGGAGGGTGACATCCGCCTGCTCCTCGGTCAGGCCGGTCATCTTGGCGTAGGTCTTGGCCTCGGCCTTGAAGTAGTCGTTCCAGCTCGTCACGTTCTCATGCAGCTTGCGATAGGCCATGAACGTGCCGTTATGGCTGAATTCCGGCGGGCGCGCCGCCGGGGGCAGCTCCTGGCTCTCATCCGGGTGGCCCAGTAGAAATTCACCTGTTGCCAACGGCTCCCATCCTTTGTCGGGGTCCATCCATTTGCCCCGCCCCTTGACCTTCGCGCGGGTTTCGGCCTCGTCGAACTGACCCTCGAAGACCGGATCGCCGATGCCGTCCGACAGGCCGAAATGCTCATAGGGTGTCGGCAGGCGCAGCTTGTTGCCCTTGTCGTCATAGATGTCGTCGAAGACGGCCGAGGCTTCCTGGTACTCCTGATCGCCATCCTTGCCGTTCTTGGCGATGATCCCGATCCAGCCGCGGCTTTGGCTGCTGTCATCGGTGCCCTTCTTGCCGGTGTGGTGGCGGGCATAGGCCTCGCAAACCTCGCGGCAGGTGTCGCGCAGCCATTGCGTGCGCTCCTCCAATATGTCGGTCTCGCCGTCGCTGCCGGGCACGGGCGTTTCTGTGCCCGGGATCACCTTGGCGTTCATCGAGACCCAGATATGCACGTCGCCGGGAAGGCCGGGCGCGCGTCGGTTGTCCTGCCAGATGGGGTCCCAGTTCTTCATCCAATCCGGCACTGGATCGGTCGGCAGAACCGGCTGTTCCACCCGCGTCACGTCGCTGAGCGGCTGATCGCCCAGAATAAACGCTCGCTTGCGCATCCCGTCGATGAAGTCATCCGGCATGCCCTGCAAGGTGCGGGTCGGCAGTTCCATCATATAGAGGCCCATGAAAGTGAAGCCGATATTCATGGTGATCGGCGGTCCTTCACGCTCGCCAGCAGAATTCTTGGGCCAGCGCCGCGCAGTCGTCACCTTGTCCTGCACCCGGCGGACGAATTCGCGCCCGACCCAGGCATTGGTCAGGCCAATGAAGAAATAGCGGGCTTTCGGGTATCCGAACTTGCCATAGGCGCGGATCACATTGCCCTGGATGTCATCGAGATCGAGCTCACGGGTCATCGTACTGGTCTTCCTATGATTTGATCACGCCAGGGGGCTGGGTCTTTTCCAGCACGTCGGAGGGGTCATGCTCCTTCAGGAATGCGCCGAACGCGTCGTGCAGCTGTTGGGGCGTCTTACCCTGATTGGCAATCACGAAGTCCGAGAAACGCTGCTGGATATAGAGGCCCTTCAGCACCGAGGGGAGGTCGCCGAACTCGGCCGCCGCCCAGGGTTTCTGGTTGTCGGTCAGGATGCTGTTGTAGACGCCCTTGATGTAGAACCAGAGGATCAGCAACAGCACGATCCCGACCACCACCGCCCAGATCGAGTTGAACATCCCGCCGACGATCGACACATCGAAAATCAGCCTGAGAATACCGTCGAAAATACCAAAGGCCAGCGCCGCAACGCCCGCAATGCCCAGGAACTTCACCTTCGAGATGATGCTGTCGAGCGGGATCTCCGGCAGCTTGGTCAGTTCGTCGCCGATATAATAGTCGTTGAACGGCATCCAGGTTTCGATCTGGCAGCGCGCGATGTATTTCGCAAAATCCTCGGGCGTTTTGACGCCTTCGAAGCCCTGGCAGTTCTCGTAGATTTTGCTCAGTTCGGCCGAGCTGTGCTCCCATAAATCCATCAGATAAGCGTCTCGGATCTTGTTCTGCTCGCTCTCGCTCAGCGTATGCGGCAGCGGATCGCCCGGCGTCATCACCGCATCGAAATCGACGCAGAACATCAGATAGGGGCAGGGAAGCTTGTCGATTTCCTGGGGCACCGTCGGTTGCGGCTTCACCCCGATCGAGGACAGGATCGCATCGGTCTTGTTGCGTCCGTTATAGATCGCATCGTCGATCACCACGAAGCGTCCCAGATGGGTGCGCGGTGTCTTGGCGAATGGGCTGATGACCGCGGGATTGTTCTTGGCGATCTCGATTGTCGCCGGGCTCTGTTGTGCGGTGGGCAGATGCGCCAGAGCGCGCTGCACCTTCGTGACATAGCTTTCGCGCGGCGGGTCTGAAGGCTCGTCGCCCGGTTGCTTGTTGACTTTGATCGGCGCCAAGGTGGTCAGAAAATAGTGGCCGCCATCGAAATTCGGCATGGGATGGTCTCCTCTGATCGTCCGAGGTTTGGGCCAGGTCTCAGGTGCCTGCGTTGGCTTTGGCTGCCTTTGCTTCGGCAGCCTTGTTCTCGGCGGCGGCGCGCTTGGCGGTCTCCCGCACGATGGCCTCGCGGTTCAGGTCCGCATTCTCGGTGTCCAGGCTTGCCACCGGGCCAAAGCCAGGGTCGCCCAGATAGTTCTGAACCGTCCCCAGTTGCGTGGCGAAGGTCTTGGCAAACGTCTCGGCGTCCTGCTCGGCATGTGCCGTTTCCAGCGCCAGAACCGCGCGGCGCACCCGAAGGCCTGCCTTTACATCGCGCTGCGCTGCGCCCGGTGTCGCGTTGAAATAGTAATTTGTGTCGATCTGATTATGGGTGATGTAGTCCTTGAATGGCGTGATCGGGATCGAGTCTGGGTATTTCGTTGCCGAGTACCAGAACAGGTTCAGACCGTTCGGAATCCCGTCCGAGAACGCATCGATATATTGGTCCCAGGTGCCGTTGAAGTTCGAGCAGAAGATCATGTAGTCGCTTTTGATCTTGGTTTTCTCGTACTCCAGCGACTTGTCGAAAACCGGCCAGTCCTGCGGCCTCACGAACGCCCATCTTGCAAAATGGATCAGCGAAAGGCCCAGCAGGCCGCCGAGTGTCGAAGGCTGACCCCGGCTGACCATGAAGAGCAGTTTGTTGACCCAGGTGATACGCGGTGTGCTGGGCGTCAGCACATTCATGGCATAAGCTTTGCCCGCGATATTAGACATATATTCCCCCTCAACCCGCGCTTGCATATGAGCAAAGCGACCTGCCCTTTAAGGGTGACATAGAAAATCGACCTGCGCAATCGCCGCTGCTTCGAATTGGGACAAGTGCCGCCGGGACAGTGCGTGCAGACCCCATAGAAACAGCTTTGGCACGCGCATGTAGCGGTGAGCGCGCGTCGTATTTCTGCGCCTTTAGGTTGAGTGTTCTGCAGCGGTGGGTGTTGGCTTCGTTCAAGTGCCGTTGGCAGTTCCAGCTTCCAGCCCTGCCGGGGCAGCGTCCTTGTCCTGCCGCTGGCCGAGGTTGATCCGGGCCCTTATCCGCTCGCGCAATTCGCTGGTGGCTCTGCTCGTCTCGTGTCCCTTGGCGCTGATCATCGCGATCTCGCAGGTGATCCTTGGCCGAAAGGGACGCGCCACCACGCAATCCATCTCCCTCACGCCGCCATTCAGAGGATCAATGATTGCGACGAGATTGCTCGCCGCGACCAAATTGCGGGCGATCGCGAAGAAATAGGCATTGCCGCTGCGATGGATTGGTGTCTCGAACTCGGACAGCATCGCGTCGAGTTGCCGGTCGATGCTGTGATCGCCGGTAATTCCGATGACCGAGCATCCATGTAGATCCTTCGGGGTCACCTCGTCCAACGTCGCGAGCGGATGGTCGCGATGTATGATGCAGACACACTCCATCTCGAAGATTTCGGCATTCAGGCCGGCCACTGGGACGGGCGGGTCGATCACGCCGATATCGATCTGGCGGCCGCTCACCCAAGAGGCGATCTGGCGCGAACTGTGGACGCGGATATCCACATGAATGTTCGGATTGTCGCGCTGAAAGCCTGCCACCACGTCAGGCAGGATGTTGATCGCCAGCACCCCATTGGTGGCAATGCTGATCCCGCCCGTCGCGCCGGAGAGGATGTCGGCCGCGCGCTGCTCGATACGCGAAATGGCGCGCAGGCCCTGTGCTACTTCGGCATGCAGATGGGCCGCCTCGTTGGTCGGGGCGAAGAACCCGCGATCCCTGTGGAAAAGACGGAACCCCAGTTCGTCTTCTAGCTTTCCGAGTGCGATACTGACTGCGGGCTGCGTGAGGTTCAGGCGTTCGGCCGCACGCGAAACGGACCCCGCCTCGATCAGCGCATTGAAGACCTGCAGATGCCGCAGTTTCAGTTGCATGAGCATCTCCCTGGCCCAAGCATAAGCAAATCGAATATTTGGATAAGGGTAATTAAATTGATGTAATAAAATTTCCTTCCTATCGTCAAGTTGGTCCGCATGTGGCGCGGCACCAAGTCTGTGACAAGACCGGAGGGGACGCGGCATGGCTGGCGCGACCGAGATTGACAGCGAGATGCAGCGCGCCACCCCACTCACCGCCGATTGTAGACACAGTTCCTATTGGCTAGACAACTTGCCTCCCGCCCCCGAATGGGCGGCGAACCCGCCAGCCAATGTCGATGTAGCGATCATCGGCTCGGGCTATACCGGTCTGCATGCCGCGATCGAAACCGCCCGTGGCGGGCGCACCACCCTGGTGCTGGACGCACAGGATCCGGGATGGGGATGCAGCACCCGCAATGGCGGTCAGATCAGTACCAGCGTGAAGCCCTCGCTCGACGATCTCGCGGCCCGGTTCGGCACCCGGCGTGGCGAGGCGATCCGCAAGGAGGGAGAGGCGGCGCTCGACTGGATCGGCGAATTCATCGCGCGCAACGACGTCGCCTGCGATTTCAGCCGGGCCGGGCGGTTCCACGCAGCCCACACCCCTGAACATTACGAGGAGATCGCCCAGGACGCCGAGATGATGCTGCGGACCGAGGGGATCGAGGCCCATGCGGTTCCGCGAAGCGAACAGCGCCGCGAGCTCGGCACCGACACCTATCATGGCGGTGTGGTGTTTCCGCGTCATGCGGCGCTCGACCCCGGCAAGTATCACCGTGGCCTGTTGTCCGTGGCGCTTGAGGCGGGGGCCAAGGTGGTCGGTCACTGTGCCGTTACTGGGCTGGAGCGCGATGCAGCGGGCTTTCTGCTGACAACGGCGAGGGGGCTGATCCGTGCCCGAGATGTGATCGTGGCGACCAACGGCTATACGACGGGCCTGACACCCTGGCTGCAGCGCCGCATAATCCCGATCGGCAGCTACATCATCGCAACCGAACCGTTGCCGCCAGCCCTGATGGATGAGCTTTTCCCGACCAACCGGATCGCCAGCGACACCTGCAAGGTCGTCTACTACTATCGTCCCTCGCCCGATCGCACGCGGGTCCTGTTCGGTGGGCGCGTTTCTGCTAAGGAGACAGATACGGCGGTCAGTGGGCCAAAACTCCACAAGGATATGTGCCGCATCTTCCCGCAATTGCGCGGCTATGGCGTCAGCCATTCCTGGATGGGCTTCGTCGCCTACACGTTTGACGAATTGGCGCATACCGGCACGCATGACGGGGTGCGCTATGCCATGGGGTATTGCGGTTCGGGCGTCTCGATGGCCAGCTATCTGGGAATGCGCCTGGGCCAGAAAACGCTGGGCTTGGCCGAGGGGCGCACGGCGCTGGACGATCTGCCCAATCCCACGCGCCCGTTCTATCGCGGCAATCCCTGGTTTCTGCCTGCGGCGGTTGCCTGGTACCGTCGGCGGGATCGTCTGGAATACAAACGCGCCGCGCGACACGCGGCCTGAGAGAAAGCGGCCGGGGATCGCCAGCCCGTCCGGATAGGCACAATGGCGAAAAGAGCCTGCCAAGCATGCAGGCGACACAACAAGGAGGATCGGAATGAAACGCACACTCAGCCTGACACTGGCGGCGATTCTGCTGTCGAGCGCCGCGCTCGCGGCGGATCGCAAGGTCACCATCGCCTCGTGGGGCGGCTCCTATCAGGAGGCGCAGAGCAAGGCCCTGTTCCAGCCTGCCGCGGCAGCGACCGGCATCGAGGTCAAGGAGGAGACCTATGGCGGCATGTCCGATGTGAAGCTGCAGGTTTCCTCGGGCGCCGTGACGCTGGATATCGTGGCTAGCGGGTCGGGATCTGCCGCCAGGGCGGCAGCGGAGGGGTTGCTGGAAAAGCTCGACTACTCCATCATCGACGTCTCGAACTTCTATCCCACGCTGAAGACGGATTACTGCGTTGGCGGCGATGTCTTCTCGACTGTTTTCGCTTATAATACAGAGACTTATGGCGATAACGGGCCGAAAAGCTGGGCTGATTTCTTCGATGTGGAGAAGTTCCCAGGCACCCGCGCGCTGCGCGCCAAGGTCGCCGGGGCGCTGGAGCCCGCGATCCTGGCCGATGGCGTCGCCCCCGAAGATGTCTACAAGGTGCTGGACAGCGAGGAGGGGATCGAGCGCGCGCTCGACAAGATCCGCTCGATCAAGGAGCATGTGGCGATCTTCTGGTCCTCCGGCGCCCAGCATGCGCAGTTGATGAAGGATGGCGAGGTCGATATGAGCACCGGCTGGAATGGGCGCTTCGACAATGCCAAGAAGGATGGCGCGAAGCTGTCCTATAACTTCAATCAGGCGCTGCTGGATTACGATTGCTTCGCCATCCCCAAGGGTGCGCCCAACAAGGATGTGGCGATGGAGTTTCTGGCCGAGATCTCGAAGCCCGAATACCAGGACGATCTGCCGAAATACATCACCTATGGCCCGACCAACAAAGCGGCCTACGAGACCGGCGTGATCGATGCGGCGACGGCGGCTGCGCTGCCATCCTCGCCCGAGAACGCGGCGCAGCAGGTGCCTGTGTCGCTGGAATGGTATGCCAAATGGGAGACCATCGCGAACGAGATGTATCAGGAAATGCTGACCGAGTGATCCTGAACGCCTGAGAAACCGCCGCAGGCCAGACCCGGCCTGCGGCACGATGCGGGGGACGGGCTTTGGCCGATCAGACCGGGGGCGCGCTGCCAATCACGGTGCGCAATGTCACCAAGACCTATGGCAAGGTCTTCGCGCTGGACGACGTCTCGCTGGATGTGCGCAGTGGTGAGTTCCTGACGCTGTTGGGCCCGTCCGGTTCGGGCAAGACGACACTGCTGATGGTGTTGGCGGGCTTCACCCGGCCTGACCGGGGCAGCCTCAGATTCGGCGCGGACGAGGTGATCCGCAAGGCGCCGCATCTGCGCGATGTCGGCATGGTCTTCCAGAACTACGCGCTGTTCCCGCATATGACGGTTGCGGGCAATGTCGGCTATCCCCTGCGCATCCGCAAAATGGCCAAGGCCGAGATGGCGGAACGGATCGAACGGGCGCTGGAGACCGTGCAGCTTGGCGGCTACGGCGACCGGCGGATCGACCAGCTTTCGGGCGGACAGCGCCAGCGCGTGGCCCTGGCGCGCTCGATTGTGTTCGAGCCGCGCATTCTGCTGATGGACGAGCCGCTCTCTGCGCTCGACAAGAAGCTGCGCGACCGGATGCAGATCGAACTGCGCCATCTGCACGAACAGCTTGGCATGACCACGGTCTACGTGACCCATGATCAGCGCGAGGCGTTGACCATGTCGGACCGCATTGCCGTTGTGAACCACGGTCGGATCATGCAACTGGCGACACCGCAGGAGCTTTATGATCAGCCGGCCAGTCGGTTCGTGGCTGACTTCATCGGCGATTCCACGTTTCTGCCGGTGACGCGGCAGGGGGATCAGGTGCTGCATGCCGGCAAGACGCTGGCCCTGTCGCGACCCATCCCGGATGCGCCAAGCCTGTTGCTGATGATCCGGCCAGAACGGCTGAGCCTTGGCCCCCTGGGGGGCGCTGCCAACCAGTTCGAAGCCACTGTGTCCGAGGTCGTATATCAGGGCGACAGCTACCTGCTCTATGCCCAACTCGCTGACGGCGCCGAGATCAGTCTGCGCGGTGCCGTCCGAGACGGCACTGTCGACAAACTGCCCGGTGCGGGCGACGCTGTGATCCTCTGGCTTTCGGCTGCCGATACGCGGATCATCTCGGGCGAGGACGCATGAGAGAGGCGGTTGACACCCATGCCGTCGGCCTGCGCCGCGATGCGATGTTCGAGCGGATGAAGCTCTTCGGGCTCGCCTCGCCCGCGATCCTGCTGGTGTTGATCATTCTGGTGATCCCGGTCGGCTGGCTGTTCTACCTCTCGTTCATTGGCGCCGATGGCGGCTTCTCGCTCGAAAACTACGGGCGGATGATCAAGCGCAAATCCTACTCGCGGATTTTTGTGACGACCTTTCAGGTCAGCGTGCTGACCACGGGCCTCTGCATTCTCATCGGCTATCCGCTGGCCTACTTCATGTCGCAGCTACCACGGCGCTGGGCCAATATCTGCCTGATCACGGTGCTTTTGCCGTTCTGGACGTCGCTTCTGGTGCGCACCTATGCTTGGCTGGTGCTGCTGCAAAAGCGCGGGCTGGTGAACGACTGGGCGATCTCAGTCGGTCTGTGGGACGAGCCGATCAAGATGGTCCACAACATGACCGGTACGCTGATCGGCATGGTCCATATCATGCTGCCCTTCCTGATCCTGCCCGTCTGCAACGCCATGTGCGCCATCGACCGGGACTATCTGAAAGCAGCCTCGAACCTGGGCGCGAGCCCGCGCCGCGCGTTCTGGACGGTCTTCTTCCCGCTGACGACACCGGGCCTGTTCGCTGGGTCGCTGATGGTCTTCGTTCTCTGCCTCGGATTTTTCGTCACGCCCGCTGTGCTGGGCGGCGGCAAGGTCATCATGGTCTCGATGAAGATCGTTTCGAATATCGAGCTGTTCGTGAACTGGGGGGCCGCCAGCGCCTTGGGCGTCGTGTTGCTGGTCGCCACCGTCGCGATCCTGTGGGTCGCGTCCCGTTTCCTCAGGCTCGAGAACATTGCGGGAGGCAGTCACTGATGTCCTGGTTCAGCCGCCCCGCTTCCGAGACGCAGGTGACCCATGGCCAGCGGCTATGGCTCTATGTCTTCTCGGCGATCACGATGATCCTGCTGGTTGCGCCGACCCTGATCGTGGTGCCGATGTCCTTCTCGGCCTCGCAGTATCTGGAATTCCCGCCCGAGACCTGGTCGATCCACTGGTACCAGACCTATTTCAACTCGCCGGAATGGATGCGCGCAACCGCGACCTCGCTGAAGGCGGCGGTGCTGACGATGCTGCTGGCAACCCCTGTGGGTGTGATCGCGGCCTATGGCCTGCATACATCCGGTGTGAAGTTCGTCCGCGCGTCATTTGTGCTGCTGATCACGCCGATGATGGTTCCGGTGGTGCTGGTCGCGATCGGGGCGTTTTATGCCTATGTGCAGATGAGCCTGATATACACGCTCACCGGGCTGGTCCTGGCGCACACGATGCTAGCCCTGCCGCTGGTGCTGATTGTCACCGGCTCGGCTTTGAAAAGCTATGACATGAACCAGGAGCTTGCGGCTCGCAGCCTTGGCGCGCCGCGCTGGAAGGCGTTCCTGACGATCACGCTGCCGCAGATCCGCTTCGCGGTCGTGACCTCGGCGCTGCTGTCGTTCCTGACCTCGTTCGACGAGGTGGTTGTCGCCATGTTTATCTCGGGCGGCGACAATCCCACGCTGACGCGCAACATGTTCAACGCTCTGCGCGATCAGATCGACCCGACCATCGCGTCGATCTCGACCATCATGATCCTGTTGACCACGCTGCTCATGGTGATGGCGCAGATCTTCGGACGGGGTCGCGGTCAATAGTGTGTCGGTCAAGCGGGCCAATGCAGCACGCTGCGGGCGAGGCTATTTCCCCTCCGCAACCTTTCGGATGATTGCGCCGACTGTCATCAGTTGCTCGCCCAGCGGGCTGGCCTTGCGCCAGATCATGCCAATGGTGCGCGACGGCCCGGGCGGGGGGAGCTTCACCACCGAGACATCTGCGGACCGGGTCTCGAACGGCAGGGCCATATGGGGGATCAACGTCGCGCCAATGCCAGCACCGACCATCTGAACGAGTGTGGAGAGCGAACTGCCCTCTATGATGTGCCGGGGTTTCGATCCGATGGAGTCGCAAAACGAAAGCGCCTGATCGCGGAAGCAATGCCCCTCCTCCAGCAGCAAGAGGCGCATGGCCTGAAGTTTGGTGGGGCTGGGCGCAGGTTTTCCCGCGTCGCTGGACGGGCGCACCAGATAGAAGTCCTCGTCGAACAGCGCGAACTCGCGCAGGGACGGCTCGGAGATGGGCAGCGCCACGATCGCGACGTCGAGGCGTGAGCCGAGGAGGTTCTCGACCAGGGATTGTGTGATCGTCTCGCGCGGTTGCAGCTCCAGGTCCGGGAACCGCGCCCCCAATGCCTTTATGATCTGCGGCAGCAGGTATGGGGCGACCGTAGGGATGATGCCGAGCCGCAAACGGCCGGAGAGGGCGTCCTTGGACGATCTGACCAGTTCCTCCAGATCATCGACCCGGACGATGATCTCCTGCACGCGCGCCAGCAAGTCCTCTCCCAATGTCGTCAGATGAAGTTGTTTTGCAGTGCGTTCTACCAGACGTCCGCCCAGCATCGCCTCAAGTTCCTTGATCTGCAGCGAGAGTGCGGGCTGCGAGATCGCGCAGGCTTCGGCCGCCCGGCCAAAATGACGATAGGAGGCGAGTGCCGCGAAATAGCGCATATGCCTGAGGGTGAGGCCGATCATTAGTATTTCTTATCACGCTCTTTTGGAAATTCAATTGGAGCAAATTTTAGAGCCGCTCTAACTTGTCAATTGCTCACGCACGCAACGCCCGGAATTAGGAGAGGCACAATGGACGGAAGCAACACCCCCCCAGGCACCGGCTGCCCTGTCATGCACGGTGGCAACACCGGTCTCGACAACGCGGTAACCAAATGGTGGCCGGACGCATTGAACCTCGACATCTTGCACCAGCACGACGCCCGGACCAATCCGATGGATGCGGATTACAATCACCGCGAGGCCGTCAAGGCGCTGGATTTCGAGGCTGTGAAAGCCGATGTTCACGCACTGATGTTCGATAGCCAGGATTGGTGGCCAGCGGATTGGGGCCATTACGGCGGGCTGATGATCCGCCTCGCCTGGCACGCGGCAGGTTCCTATCGCCTGGGCGATGGCCGCGGTGGTGCAGGATCCGGCAATATCCGCTTTGCGCCTCTGAACTCGTGGCCCGACAATGCCAGCCTCGACAAGGCGCGACGACTGCTCTGGCCTGCGAAGAAGAAGTACGGCAATGCTCTGTCCTGGGCGGATCTGATCATCCTGTCGGGCAACATCGCCTACGAATCCATGGGTCTGAAAACCTTTGGATTTGGCTTTGGCCGCGAGGACATCTGGGGGCCGGAGAAGGACGTTTACTGGGGTTCAGAGAACGAATGGCTGGCCCCGTCCGAGAACCGCTATGGCGATCTCGACACGCCCTCCACCATGGAGAACCCGCTGGCCGCCGTGCATATGGGCCTGATCTACGTGAATCCGGAAGGCGTGAACGGCAATCCCGACCCGGCGCGCACCGCGCAGCATGTGCGCGAGACCTTCGCCCGCATGGCAATGAATGACGAGGAAACTGCCGCGCTGACCTGTGGCGGCCACACGGTGGGTAAGGCCCATGGCGGCGGCGCCCACGATCAGATCGGCGCGGAGCCTGAAGGCTGCCCCGTCCATTCGCAGGGCTTTGGCTGGGCCAACCCGGGCCAGGACGGCAAGGCGACCAATGCCTTCACCTCGGGTATCGAGGGCGCGTGGACCAAGGAGCCGACCAAATGGGACATGGGCTATTTCGAGTATCTCTTCGATCATGAGTGGGAACTGACGAAATCGCCCGCAGGCGCGCATCAATGGCAGCCAGTCAATATGCCGGAGGAGGAAATGCCGGTCGACCCGACCGACCTCACCACCCGCAAGAAACCGATGATGACCGATGCCGATATGGCGATGAAGGTCGACCCGATCTATAACGAGATCTGCCAGAAATTCCGTGCCGATCCCGACTACTTCGCCGACACGTTCGGACGGGCCTGGTTCAAGCTGACCCACCGCGATATGGGGCCCCGTGCCAACTACTACGGCCCGGATGTCCCGGCGGAGGAACTTATCTGGCAGGATCCGATCCCGGCCGGATCGACCTCCTACGACGTTTCCGCCGTGAAGGCGAAAATCGCCGATAGCGGCCTGTCCGCATCCGAGATGATCGCGACCGCATGGGACAGTGCGCGCACTTTCCGTGGCTCGGACAAGCGCGGTGGCGCGAACGGTGCCCGTATCCGCCTGGCCCCGCAAAAGGACTGGGCAGGCAACGAGCCCGAGCGTCTGGCAAAGGTCCTCGGCATCCTCGAGCCGATCGCGGCTGAAAGCGGCGCATCGGTGGCGGATGTGATCGTTCTGGCTGGCAATGTCGGCCTGGAGCAGTCGATCAAGGCTGCGGGCTCGGACGTTGCGGTACCGTTCACGCCTGGCCGGGGCGACGCCACTGACGAGCAGACCGATGCCGACAGCTTCTCGGTACTGGAGCCGTTGGCGGACGGGTTCCGCAACTGGCAGAAGCAGGACTATGCGGTTTCGCCTGAGGCGATGATGCTGGACCGCGCGCAGCTTTTGGGGCTCACAGCCGCCGAGATGACAGTCCTGGTCGGTGGAATGCGCGTGCTGGGTGCCAATCACGGCGGTTCCGCACACGGTGTATTCACTCACCGCGTTGGCCAGTTGACGACGGATTTTTTCGTCAACCTGACCGACATGTCGATGAGCTGGCACCCGGCCTCGGATGGCACCTACGAGCTGCGCGACCGTAAAAGCGGCGCCGTGAAGTTCACCGCCACGAGCGCGGACCTGGTCTTCGGTTCGAACTCGATCCTACGTAGTTATTCCGAGGTCTACGCCCAGGACGACAATGTCCAGAAGTTCGTGCGCGACTTCGTGGCGGCCTGGACCAAGGTCATGATGAACGACCGGTTCGATCTTCTGGCCTGAAGCCGATCATAGGCGCGGCGCCTTCGGGCGCTGCGCAATCCTGCGTGAGTTGCGTGCGCCCCGCGCATCCTCGAGAAAATCCGAGTTCGGAGACTGATACCCTTCCACTAAGCGCGATGCCTGCTTGAAGGGGGGAGTGGTGCGACCGGGGAAATTGGGTGGGGGCTGCTTATCCCCGATCGCGAGCTCCTTAAAGGCGACTGGAGCCGACCCAAGGTCTACGATCATTCTATAACGAAGTTGATAGGTGAGATTACCTATAGAAAACGCCATTGCGCTGCTGCAACCTAACTCACTTGCGAAAGTGCGGGTTAGTGTGTCTGCCGGGACAGTTTATCGGCAAATAGCGGAGAGTGCGGGATATAAGGGCGCGAGGCCGCTGGTCGAATGGGTTTCTGTCCGGTGATCGGGCGCGAAGATTTGCAATGGACGGTGAGATGAACACGCAACTGCCAAAGCGCCCACCCTCGTCCTTTTGCGGAGCAGCCCGCGTGGCCAGGCCAAGATGAAGCTCTCGCTGGGGATATGGCTGGCGCTGTGCCTCGCCGGGCTTCAATTCGTGGCGGTCACGCTGGTCGTCCTGTCCTCCTTCGTCAGTTCCGAGCGTGTTCTGTTGGATCATGCGCGCAACCTGCTGCGCGATGTCGGCACCAACACCATCGAACATGCGAACGGCTTTCTGGACCCCGCGCGCGGCGCGGCGATCCTGGCGGCGCGGCTTGCGGAAAACCGCATCGTGCTGGGGGAAGACCGCAAACTGCTCGAACAGCTTCTGTTTCAGCAACTGCGCATCGCCCCGCAATTCGCCGGCGTCTTCTATGGCGACGAGGAGGGCGGCTTCGTCTATGTGAAGCGCAGCGACGGGCCGGGCCCTTTCCGTACCAAGATCGTGATGCGCACCGAAAGCGCGCGAAAGACCGACCTGATCTGGCGTGATGCCGATTTCAGCGAAGTGGGGCGCAAGGACGACCCGGCGGACACCTACGATCCCAGGACCCGGCCATGGTATCAGACCGCGAAGGAGGAGCGCCGCAGCATCTGGACGGACCCGTATATCTTCTTCTCGTCCCAGCAACCCGGCATCACCATCGCCTCGCCAGTTCTGCCGGAGGATCGAGACCTGAAGGGTGTGATCGGTGTCGACATCGAAATCGACGAGATTTCCGACTTTCTCGCACATTTGAAAATCGGCGAAAGTGGAACGGCGATCATTCTGAACAGGAATGGCGATGTAATTGCCCACCCGCAGCGCGATCTGATCAAGGCGGTGAACAGCGATGGGACTTTCCGCTTCGCTGGCATCGGCGAGATCGATGACCCGGTGGCCCGGGCCGCGTTCGGGCATCTGGCGGAGACGGGCATCGTTTCCATCGATGAGGAAACCTATGCCAAGTTCGAGTACGCGGGCGCGACCTATGTCTCGATCGTGATGCCTCTGATCAGCGAAGAACTGCCATGGACCATCGCGGTCTTCGCGCCGGAGGACGACTTCATCGGAGAGATCAAGGAAAACCGAATCCAGAACATCTGGATCGCTGTCGGCCTGGCCATCGCGACAGCGATTATCGGGTTGATCCTGGCGAATTACATACACGCGCCAGTCCGGGCCTTCGCGGTGCGCTCGGCGCTGATCTCTCAGGGAGAAATCGACGCCGCCGAGCCACAGCCTCAGACCTACAAGGAACTTGAGGAGGCGAATGAAACGCTGCTGCGCGAGATCTCTCAGCGCAAGAAGTCCGAACATGAATACGGGCAGACTTTCGACCTCGCGCCCCGCGGCATGGCGCAGGTGGCGCGCGACACAGGGCGCTTCATCCGGGTCAACGCCAAGTTCGCGGATATCACCGGATATACGCCGGAAGAGTTGCTGGGGAAGGCACCGGCCGATCTCAATCACCCGGATGAGACCGAACACATCTCTCGCCCGATTTCGAACGAAGACGAAGAGGTGGCGATCAACAGCGACCGGCGTTGGATCCGCAAGGATGGTGAGACGGTCTGGGTGCATGTGAACTCGATCATGATCCGCGACGACCAGGGCAATCCGCTACACGAGCTTGCCACCATCGATGACATCACGTCCGCCAAACTTGCCGAAGCACAGATCCAGAAGCTGAACCAGGACCTGTCGCATATTGCTCGGGGCGAATTGCTGGGTCAGATGGCGGCGGGTCTGGCTCACGAGTTGAACCAGCCCCTCACCGCTATCACGCAGAACACGGATGCCGCCCTGATGACGATGGAGGAGGCGGCGGGACGCGACGGGGAACTTGGGCAGATCCTGACGGAGATCGACCGACAGGCGCATCGCGCGGGTGACATCATCAAGGCGCTGCGCTCCTTCGCGCGCAAGAGCGAGGAGAGCAAGGTGGTGTTCGACCTGGACCAGCTTCTCAAGCAATCGTTGCGCCTCGTGCAGCCGCAGGCCAAGGAAAACGCGGTCCGGATATCGGTCGCGTCCGATGACTTACCGAAGGTCGTGGGCACGCCGGTCGAGATCGCCCAGGTCATCATCAACCTGCTGCGCAACGCCATCGAGTCGATAGCGGCGGGCGAGGGAGGCCGGCGGCAGGTCGCGGTGAAGGCACGGGTCGAGGGTGAGAATGCGGAGGTTGCGGTCGAGGACAGCGGACCGGGTGTCGACCCAGATATCGACCTGTTCGCGCAGTTCGAGACCACCAAGAAGGACGGCATGGGCCTGGGGCTGTCGATTTGCCGGGCGATTGTCGAGGCCGGGGGTGGCAAGCTCTGGCACGATGCGGATTTCGAGGGTGGCGCTCGCTTTTGCTTCACCGTGCCGCTCTCCAGAACATGACGGTGCAGGACCGATGATGAGGAATGAAACGGTGACATGGTCTGCGGATGCTGCTGATGCTTCGGGCAAGCCCTGCCTCGGGGAGGATCAGGATGTCTGAAGCCGCCGGCACGGTCTTCATCGTCGATGACGATGCAGGTGTGCGGTCTGCGCTGTCGCGCTCGCTCAGCAAGCGGGGGTTCGAAATCGAAGCCTATGCTTCGGCCGTTCAGTTCCTCGAAGCCTATGATCCGACGCGGCCCGGCTGCATCATACTCGACCAGCGCATGCCCGGCATGTCGGGGTTGGAATTGCAGGAGCACTTGGCGAAATTCGATCACTGCCCGTCGATCATCTTCGTGACGGGCCATGGCGGCGTGCCGGAGTCGGTGCAGGCCATCAAGGCTGGCGCCATCGACTTTCTCGAAAAACCATTCAAGACCGAGGTTCTGGTTCAGCGCATCCATGCCGCACTGGAGGCCGATGCCGAGAATCGGGCGCGCAGCGGCGCCTCGCAAGAGGCGAGCGCAAAGCTGGCTGTCCTGACCCCGCGCGAGCGCGAGATCGTGGATCTGATCGTCGCCAGCCCCTCAACCACCTCCAGCAAAGAGATCGCGCGCGCGCTGGATATCAGCCCCCGCACCGTCGACCACCATCGCGCCCGCATACTGGAGAAGATGGAAATCAAATCCTTTGTCGAGTTGATGGAAATCCTGCGCCTGGCAAATCAGTCCTGAAGTCTAGGCGGCGAGCATAGGCAAAATTGCCTACGCAACTTCACCAATATGCGCGCTGCGTTCGAGAGGTTAACAAGATCTCAAGAGATCGGACTGCGTGATTGGTCGAGATCTCGGGGCCGACCCGCTGGCCCGGCGTAAAGTGCAGATGGCTAGCGTACCGAGCCCCCACCCCGGTGCGCTAGCCGCTTGCATTCCGGGCGCGAGCCCAGCTTCCGGTCAAGCCAGCTCGTCCACGGGCACAGGCGGCTGTTCGATAAGCTCGAAACGCACGGCATCGGCGATGATTATTCCGTCAGCCTCGGCTGCGCCGTAACTGACGAAGAGGTTCTCGCCTGCTGCGACGTCGGCGGTGCCGAGTATCGTGTACTGTTCCTCTGCCGTGCTCATATCGAGCGCTTCGAAGATGAACGTGTCGCCGCCGCCACCGAAGCTGATATCCACGCCGGTTGCCAGGGTTTCCGCGTTGTTGAAGTTACGGATCGACACCTCATAGGTTCCGCCGCTCACGGCCTGAGCGTCGTAGGTGATCGACGCATCGGTTCCCGCCTCCGCGAACAGAAAATCGTCGCCCAGGAAGCCGCCGAGACCTGTTGTGCTCGTGAATGTACCGGTGGTCGTCGCCTCGTCATTGTCTAACAGGATCAGGCGGTCCGCAATCAGCGACGCGTCGTAGGCGCTATAGGCGTCCACGCCGATCTCGCCGGTGCGGGTCTCGCCATTGCGGGTCTCCTGCGCCAGGTTGAAACCGGTGGCGGCGGTTGCGCCGGTGGTTCCGGCGGCGAAGAGACTGGCGTCTTCGGTGACAAAGCGTGGGATCGAGGCGTCGAATGGCCCGTTGTGCCAGGAGCCGAGAACCTCGCTCACGCCGCCGTCGACAGTCTTGAGGACCGTTCCCGCATCCTCCGTCTTCAGCCCCAGGACCACGAAATTTGCGCCATCGTTCACGATTTTCGCCTCGATGCCGACAGTGGCATTGTCTCCTTCGAGGTTGATCTGGCGGCCATAGGCGCTCTGATCCTTCAGATAGATGGGTCCGCCAACAAAGTTGGCGAAGAAGACGTCGCCCTGGGCGCTCTCCGCGGCGGCTTCATAATTCGCGTTGGCGATGTCACGTAGGACGAGCGTACGATCACTATCATGGACAAAGCTGGTGGAGACGGGCGCGAAGATTGCGCTCAGCCCCTCCACGATCACGGTGTCGGCTGTGCCGTCCACGATGCGCAACTGGGCGCCGGTCACCCGCCCGCCATCAGAGGCGATGATGCGTTCGACGTTCCCGCGCACCAGAACCTCGCCCTCGAAAACCCATCTTTCGTCGGCCGCTGGCAGATAGATCGTCGTCGCGCCAGAATCGATGGCGGCCTGCAAAGCGGCGGTGGCGTCGGCGCCTGGGACGCCGCCGAAATCCTCAGGGCTCGCCCAGTTGCTCAGATCCGGGTCGAGCGGCGGTTCTGGCGTCTCCTCGAGTTCCAGGCCGATGCGCGTGTCGGGGCTGTCGAACAGGCTGCTGGCGCCGCCGCGCCTCGGGCCGATATCGCCTGTTCCAAAGTATTCCTCGATGGAGTCGCCGTCGATGTCCCCGTTGCCGAAGTTCTGCAAAAGCTGCGCGTCGATGGCCTTCGCGAACCCGTCGGTTTCGACGTTTTCGGCGTAGAGAAAGCGCGTGTTCACAATCGCCGTCTGGCTTTCGTCGGCGGCGGTCGATGTGAAAACGCTGTCGAGGATGACAGCGCGCGACGACTGGTCGGCGTTTACCAGACCCGTCCCCGGCCCCTCATAGTCGACCTGGCGCGCGAAGAGCCCATCGGCCCGCCCGTTGTTGATGCCGACTTCCTGCCCGCGCAGCGTAACGTTCTCCAGCGTGACGCTGTTGCCCTGGTTGCGATTGTCGATCCCCAGCGTGAAACCCTCGATGGTGACGTCCTCCACGAGCATCGGTCCGGTCTCGCCCGTCGTGAGGTTCAGGCCAAGAGCGCCCCCCTCGCCAGAACGGATGGTCACGTCGCTGAGGCTCGATTGATTGTTACCGGCGAAGGACAGGCCGGTCGCGTTCGCGTTTCCGACGCCGATGTCGAAAGTGACGTCGAGAATGCGATTGTTGAACGCCTGCGCTACACCCGATCCATAGTCGAGGATGGCGCCCTGATGGTCGAGGTTATCCGCGAGCTTGAAGATCGTACCCTCCTCGCTCTCGCCCTGAATGGTGATTTGGTTCGGCACCGGCACGCCGGTCCCGTTGGGCGGCGCCAGAGTGTCCGAGATATCGTAGACGCCGTCCCGGAAAAAGTATGTAACTTTCGTCTGGAACGTGTCGAACAGCGTTTGGATCGCCGCCGTATCGTCGATCCCATCATCGGCGATAATCCCGAAATCCGCCGCGTCGATGACGCCGAAAGCCTCCGGGAACGGCAGGGCGTCGGCACTCCCTCCCTGGAACGTGAAGCTGGCCGCGTCCAGATTCTCTGCAGCGACGTTGCGCAACGAAATCTCGGTCTCGCCAAGCGAGATAACCGCGCCAGAGCGCGCGCCCGCAATCGCAAGATCTTCGAACGAGGCGCCTGCGATGTCGAACTCGATCAGATCGACACCGACCGTGAAATCTCTGATGACATCCGATCCACCGGCTGCGCCGAAGACGAACACATCCGCACCCAGGCTGCCGAAGAGGACATCGTTGCCGGCCTCGCCTTGGAGGCGGTCATCACCCTCGCCGCCATCCAGCCTGTCATTGCCGTCGCCACCGCGCAGATCGTCATCGCCGCTGCCACCGCTCAGCCCGTCATTGCCGGTACCGCCGTCGAGCGTATCGTTGCCCTCGCCGCCTCTCAGACGGTCGTTTCCGGCACCGCCGTCGAGGGTGTCCTCACCGTTGCCACCACGCTGGCTGTCCGCGCCATCGCCGCCCTGGATCAGATCGTTGCCGTCCTCGCCGACTTGTCGGTCGTCTCCCGCGCCGCCGATCAGCGTATCCGCGCCGCCACGCCCGTTCTGGAATGTCGCCTCGACAAGACCGGAGGCGTCGAACGTGTCGTCACCGGCAGCGCCTGTCGCACGCTCGATGCTGCTTGCCGCCTGATCGATGGAGACGCCGCCCGACCCTTCGACGAACAGTCGGTCGAAGCCAGCGCCCCCGTCGATCAGAGTGTCTTCGGCGTCGACGCGCAGAGTGTCGTCTCCGCTCCCGCCGCTGAGCGCATCCGCGCCGGCATTGCCCGAAAGCACATCGTTGCCCTCACCACCTTCGAGCGTATCACCACCCTCGCCGCCGGATAGGCGATCATTGCCACCATCGCCCTGCAGAAGATCCGCACCGCCGCGCCCGCCGATTACGTCGTTCCCGTCAAATCCGCGAAGCGTATCGTCACCGTTATCCCCAAAAAGACGGTCGTCGCCCGACAGGGTTTCCTCCAGCGTTGCGCTGATATCGATCGAAGCTTGAGTTGGGACAGTGTCAGCCATGGGAGATCCTTTCTGCTGCTCAAAGAGCCAGTTTTCCCCCAATCGATGGAACCAGTAGCACGCGGATAATTTGCGGAGGAAATCAACTTTATCCCGCAGTGCGGAAAACTTGCCTGCGACGTGTTGTTGGGCCAGTCCCGCAGTATCCGGGCGAGCAGCTAGGACAAGATGCGTTCTACCACGCGTCTTCCGAAATCATGGGTCGGGCCTTCCCAATGTGGGCTGAGGCGACCGCCGTCATAGGCTGGCGAAAGGCGGCCCTGCTGCAGCAACTCCAGCATGCCCAGATCCTCGCGATTCAGGTCGTCCCACATTTTTAACGTCGCCTCCCGGGTGGCCTTGTAAGCCTCGGACGTGGCAGCCTCGCCGATCAGAAAGACATGCAGCTCCTCGCGCGTCTTGTTCGGTGCAACTGGATAGCTGACCAGAACCGAGAACTGATCGGGAAACACCTCCGCCGCGAAATGCGGGAAGCACAGGAACCATAGGCCCCGTCTGGAGTCTTCTTCGGAAAGGCCGGGGTAGTGCGGCAGGCCCTCGCCGCGGCCTTTCTCCAGTTCCGGAAAGATGTAGTCGTTGTAGAACACATGGCGGTCCCATTCGCCGGACCAGCGGACGTCCATGGGGGCGAATTTAAGCAGTTTGGGATGCACGGCGAAGACGTGGTAACCCTCCATGTAATTCTCGTAGACCAGCTTCCAGTTTGCATCGACTTCGAAATCGAGCTTTCCAGCCCAGCGGATGGCCGAAAAATTGTAGCTGCCCGTGCGTTCCAGCAGCGGTTCGAGCCAATCCTCCAACGGTTCCGCATCGCCCGAGACATTGGCGAATGTGCAACCGTTCCAGGTTGCAATGCGCACCTCCACCAGATCGAGCTTCTCGCCGCCCCCATCCGGGAACTTGTCCACCACACCCGGCCCGCTGAAATGCGGGCGGGAGCGCAGCTTTCCGGTCAGCGCATAGGACCAGGCATGGTAAGGGCAGGTCAGCGTTGGTCTACGGCAGGCCTCTGTCACCAGCCTCGCGCCCCGGTGCCGGCATACATTGTGGAAACCCCGGATCAGGCCGTCCTGATCTCGCAGAATGATCAGCGGCGCGCCACCAACATCCACAGGCTTCATATCGCCTGGTTCTGGCAGTTCCGCCTCTGCACCGACGAAGACCCATGCCCGGCGAAAGCAATGTTCCTGCTCCAAAGCCAGCCACTCATCCGACCAATAAGCGGCGTTGGGCAGACCGCTGGCTTCCTCGATTGGCGCAAATGCCTGTGACAGCCCGTCCTCGCCAAGTAACGCCTTCACCCTGCGGAGAACCGGCGTATCCGGGAACCGATCACCCATCTTATGCTCCTTTGAGAAAAGTCTTGCGGCTTTATGAAAATTTTGCACAGTAAATTGTCATGCAGGTCAAGAAAAATCCAAAAATCGACCATCGAGATCCCTTGCGTCGGTTGGGCGAGGACCTGCGTGCGCTGCGCAAGGCACAGAACAGGACGCTGGCGGATCTGGCGGAGGCCAGTGGGCGTTCGGTATCCTTCCTCTCCAAGATCGAGCGTGGTCAGGCGCGTCCTTCGGTGACGGCTTTGCAGGACATCGCGGAGGCGCTTGGGATGCCGGTGGGCTGGTTCTTTGAAACCGACGGCCCAGCGCCGGCGGAGGAGCGCCCGTATATCGTGCGCGCAGACCGGCGGCGCAAGCTGACCTACTCGGGCGTTTCCGGCACCGATTACATGGGCTTTGAAGATCACCTCCTGTCGGCCAGTCTGGACCGGCATATGGTCATGGGGATCTCGACCTACGAACCCGGCGGCAGCACAGGCGACGATCTCTACACGCATGAGGGCGAGGAGGCCGGCATGGTGCTGAAGGGAGAGATCGAACTGACCCTGGACACGGAGGTCTTTCATCTCAAGACCGGCGACAGCTTCAGCTTTCTGGCGGATCTCCCCCATCGCTATCACAACCGTGGGCAGGTGGAGGCCCAGATCGTCTGGGCCAATACGCCGGTTTCGCTGAAAAGATAGGCCATGATCGAACACGCGCGCGTTGTGGTGATCGGTGGCGGCAATATGGGCGCCAGTGTGCTCTATCACCTCGCCCATATGGGTTGGACCGATTGTGTGCTGCTGGAAAAGGCCGAACTGACGAGCGGCGCGACCTGGCACGCCGCCGGTTTGATCAGCCGCATGGTAGGTGGCCAGGCGCTGGGCGCCATACATGACTATGCCATTGATCTTTACACGCGGATCGAGGCGGAAACCGGGGTTGGTGTAAGCTGGCACGGCTGCGGCTCGCTGCGGGTGGCGACCAGCCCGGCTCATATGGACTGGATCAACCATATCCGCGATGCCGTTCTGGCGCGCGGGCGCGAGGCGGAGATCATCGATGCGGCGGAGGTGACACGTCTCAACCCGCTTTACGATGTCGATGCCGCAGGTGTTCTTGGCGCGATCTATACACCCGGCGACGGGCATGTGGACCCGTCCGGTACCTGTCAGGCCATGGCCAAGGGGGCACGGCAACTGGGCGCCAAGGTGATCCGCAACTGCCGTGTTGTTGACACGCGGCAATTACCCGGCGGCGAATGGGATGTGGTGACGGAACACGGCACGATCACTGCCGAGCATGTGGTCAATGCGGGCGGCTACCACGCCCGGCAGATCGGCGCGATGGCCGGGCTGGACCTGCCAATCACCACCATGCTGCACCACTATGTCGTCACCGATGCCGTGCCTGAATTCGAAAGCATGCGCCACGAGATCCCGGTGACCCGCGATGACTACTTCTGTGGCTATGTCCGGCGCGAGCAGGGATCGGCGCTGATCGGTCTCTATGACAAGCAAGACCCGCAATCGGTCTGGTTGGACGGCTGCCCATGGGACAGCGCCAACGAGCTGTTCGAACCCAATTGGGATGGAATCACCCCCTGGCTGGAGAACTGTTTCGAGCGAATGCCGAAACTGATGAACCGCGGCATCAAGCGGGTGGTGAATGGAGGGATCACGTACACTCCCGATGGCGCCATGATGCTGGGGCCAGCCCCGGGGCTGAGGAACTATTGGTTGGCTTGCGGGGCGACGGTGGGCATCGCTTGGGGGCCTGGCGCTGGGCGCGCGTTGGCCGAGTGGATGGTCGAGGGCAGCGCCGACATCTCGACCCGTGCGTTCGACCCGCGCCGCTTCGGCACCTGGGCGGATCACGCATTCGCCCGCGCGCGCGCCACCGAGGATTACACCCTGCGCCAGGCTATGCCGTATCCACAGCATCAGCGCCAAAGCTGTCGAGGTGTGAAGCGCTCCGGCGCGCATGACCGAACCGCCGCGCTGGGAGCGCTCTTCGAAGAGGCAGGTGGATGGGAGCGCCCGCGTCTCTATGCGCCCGAGCCGCTGGGTTGGCGTAGAACTGCAGCTTTCGATCAGGTTGCAAACGAATGCAGGTCGGTTCGCGAGAAGGTTGGCCTGGCCGACCTCACGGCCTTCGCCAAATTCCGCATCGAGGGGCCTGGTGCCGAACGCTGGCTGAACGCGGTCTGCGCCAACCGGATGCCGCGCGAGGGCCGCACATGTCTCACATTGCTGCTGAACCGCAAGGGCACGATCGAGGGAGAAGCCACGATTGCGCGCACCGGCCCCGAGAGCTTCTATTTCGTCACCGGCGCACCTTCGGAGCGGCGCGTCTGGGACTGGCTGACCCTGCATTGCGGCGTGGTGGCGGAGGACGTCACATTCGTCAACGAAACCGACGATATCGGCATTCTCTGCCTCGCAGGACCGTTGGCGCGGAACGTGCTCGCGGATTGCACCGGCGACGACGTGTCGAACGGTGCATTTCGGTGGCTCGACTGCAAGGAACTGACGGTGGCGGGGGTTAAGGCTACCGCGCTGCGGCTCAGCTTCACCGGTGAGTTGGCCTTCGAGTTGCACGTCCCGAATTCGCGGTTGGGTGCGGTTTGGGATACGCTTTGGGCCGCAGGTCAAACGCATCGCATCGCACCTTTCGGCTCCAAGGCGCTCGATTGCCTCCGGCTCGAGAAGTTCTATCGCGGCGGGCATGAATTGGCCAATGATGCCAGTCAAAAGGACGTGGCGCAGGAGCGGTTCGCGGCCACTGACAAGGAGTTTGTGGGCCGTGACGCGATGTTGGCCCATAACCCGCGCAGCCGTATCGCGCTCCTCGCGCTGGAGGGTGAAGTGACCGATGCCCTAATCGGCGAGGCTGTGTTCCAGGACGACGACCTCGTAGGTTCCGTGACCTCGGCAGCCTACGGCCATACGGTAGGACGTTCGCTCGCCATCGCCTTTCTGGCCAACAGCGCCCGCGCGGCCGGAACCGTGCTCGAGGTTTCCTTGCTCGGCAAACGCGTGGCTGCGACAGTGCTTCCCAAAGCGCCCTGGGACCCGGAGAATGAAAGGCTGAAGGCATGACCAGCAACAAGGTTCTGAAGTCCTATAAAGCCACAAGTCCTGACGATCAGCAGGCCACCTATGATGAATGGGCGCAGCAATACGAACAGGATCTCTGCGCCATGGGCTATCGACTGCCGGCGTTGGCGGCGGGTGCGTTCGCGCGTTCCGTTCCCGCTGGCACGGCGCCGATTCTGGACGCGGGGTGTGGCGGCGGCCTGCAAGCCGAGGCACTTGCCCAATTGGGCTATGGCCCGCTGATCGGGCTGGATCTGTCAGAAGGCATGCTGGACGTGGCGCGGCGGTAGGGGATCTATGCCGAGCTGCATCAAGGCGCGCTTGGTGCCCGTCTTGGCCTGCCAGATGGCAGCATGGGCGCTGTCCTCTGCATCGGGACGATCACGCCAAATCATGCACCGCCAGAAAGCCTCGACGGTCTCTTACGCGCTGCCAGCCCGGGGGCACCGATCGTGTTCAGTCTGCGCGACGACGCAGCGCAGGAACCCGCCTATCCGGATCGGGTGGCAGCCCTCACAACAGCAGGTGCGTGGCGCGAGCTCTGGACCAGCCCCAGCTTGCAATCCATGCCCTATGGTGCGGGGGAGGTGACCCATCGCATCCACGTGTATCGAAAGACCGGCGCGTGATGGCTGCCTGTTAGAATGGGGCGAAGCTGAGGCCGTTGATGCCGAACTGACTACCTCTCGGGCGTTTTCTGCAGCAGGTTGATGGCTGAGGCAACGCTGTGCCGGCTGAGGCCGAGCAAATAGTCGATGGTTCGGATGACATCCTCCAGCGGGATCGGAATCTGATCGCCGAAATGCCCTTGAGCGATGTCCTCTTCCACTTCCGGCGTGGCGACATTGTCGGGATTGATCACGGTTGTCGCGATCCCGTAGGCGCGCAGCGACAGGTTCAACGCTTCGCCCGCGCCTTGTAGGCCGAACTTCGCGGCGGTGTTTGCGACCTCCCGCGTCGCTGCGTTCGGCAGGCCCGAGGTCGATCCCATCAGGACGATGCGTGCATTTTCGGACTTGGCAAGGTTCTTAGCCAGCCCCTGTGCCAGCAGAATAGGCGCAGCCAGGTTGACGGCCAGCACCGTCAACGTCTCGTTAGTGGAGCTGTCCATAAAGCTGTAATCATCCGTGAAGGCCCCTTTCTCCCAGATACCGCCCAGGAACAGAAGGGCGTCGAGCGGGCGTTCCCCAACAGCCTCGACCACCTTCGCGACACCCTGCGGCGAGCCGATATCGGCCTCGATCCAGGTTCCCGCGCTGGATGGGCTGCGGGAGACCGACAGGATATCCGCACCGCTCGCGGCAAGATGCTCGGCGGTTGCCTGACCGATCCCTCTGCTGGCTCCGATAACGATATAGCTGGGCATGGATCGCTCCTCTCTGGTGCCATCTTGGAGTGCGGGAACGTCGCGAGAATGACAAGAATTGCGCAAGGAGGCATCTCCGATTTTCGTAATGCCGGCGCGGAAGACCAATTGCATCGCGACGCGTCGAACCCTGCAATTTCGCTGACGCCGAGTCTCGGTCGTATTGATCCGGCGCGGCTACTCCGTGCCCGAGGCTGCATAGCGAATGCTGCAAAACCCGAGATGTCAGTCCGGGATCAAGGTTTTTGGCAGCGTTGCAGCGGGCCGTTCGAGAGCAAGAAACCCCACCGTAGCAGCAGTTCATCGCCGGAGAGTTCCATGCCCAGCCTGTATCCGCGGACGGCGTCCTCGCCACATTGTGCTTGTGCGCCAGTGAAGAACCCATCCTCGCGAGGCTCTACTGGGAACCAACTGAGGCGACACCAAACCTCGCCGTGCCGCAGCCATTCCGGATTGATCTCGAACGGTTCTGCGCGGACCGTCCCGCCTGGCTTGATCGGGGTGCCGGTGCACTGTTCCGGTGTGCCCCAGGTGCCATAGAAAACCTCACGCTCCTCGGAAGCGACGGGAGAAGCCAGCAAGGCGATCAAAACTGCGCAGCGCATCCCTGCTGATTAAACCCACTTCGCTGCCCCTTCCAATCAACTTGCCTCGATCAAGGCGGAGCCGGTTCGAGGGTGCTGTCAGAACCAGGCATTTAGGGCCAGCATCGAAACGATGAGGAATAGGATTGTCATGATCCCGCCCGCGCGCATGAAATCTGCAACCCTGTAGGCGCCGGGCCCCATGATCAGGGCGTTGACCTGATGTGTAGGGATCAGAAATGAATTCGATGTCGATATCGCGACGGTGAGGGCGAAGAGCGCGGGGCTCGCACCAATGCCCAGCGCGATGTTAACCGCCAGCGGAACCAGAAGAACCGTCGCACCGACATTCGACATCACCAGGGTGAACGCTGTCGCCAGCACCGCCACAGCTCCCTGAATCACCCAGACCGGCATCCCGTCGAGGACGCTGAGGAACTGATCCGCGATCCATTCCGCCGTGCCGGTCGACTGAACCGCCTGGCCGAGCGGGATGAGACTGGCCAGCAGGAATACCGTGTTCCAGCCAACCGAGTCGTAAGCTTCCTCGATGCTCAGAACGCGGCTGACGATCATTCCAATGGCGCCAACCAGCAGGCACAGGGACAGGCGCAGGTCCGAGAACAGGACCAGCCCCAGCGCGATGGAGAAAAACAGCAGCGCCCAGACCAGTTTCTGCGGGCGCAGGACCTCTCTGGGATAATCCGAAGTCACGACGACGAAATCCTTGTTGGACTCCAGCCGCGTCAATGCCGCCCAGGTCGAATGGCAGACCAGGAGATCGCCCGCCTGATAGGCGGTGCGCCCGATCTCGGCCCGGTCGCGGGTCAGCGTCTCGCCCCCGCGATAGATCACCAGCGGGGACAGGCCGAAAATCCGGCGAAACCACATCTCGCGACCGGTCTTGCCAATGATGCTGGCCTCCGGTCGGACCACGATCTCGGCTATGCCGGATTTGTCCGAGCCCAGCGAGGTGGCGAAGGCCAGCAATTGCGGCGCCTCTTTCAAGCCCGTATCCTTCAGAAATGCGTCGACTTTGCCGGGCTCACCGATGACTGCCAGCCTCGCGGGGGAGGAGATCACGATATCCCGCGTTGGCGCCATGACCGTTTTGCCGCGATAGTTGGTGGCAATAATCTGAATGCCGTAATCCTGTTCAAGGTCATCGATGGTCTTTCCGTTGACCGCGTGTTCCCCGGGTATGATGACCTCGTGGATCTCGCCCTTCAGGCCGTAGATGCGGTCGTAATACTCCAACAGCGAGCGCCCTCGGCTGACATCCTGAGCCTTTTGTTTGGGCAGCACCAGTTTGCCGAGGAAAATGAAATAGAGGATGCCCGTAGCCACCAACGCGAGACCCACCGGCGCCACATCGAACAGCTCGAACGTGTCCATCTGCGCATTCGCGGGGATGGTTTCATTGATGCCGAGTATCAAATCGTTGAGCAGGATCAGCGGTGAGGAGCCGACCATCGTGATGGTTCCACCAAGGATCGCGCAAAACCCCATCGGCATCAGAAGCCGCGACATCGGTACCGAGGTGCGCACGGCGACGCGATTGACCACGGGCAGGAACAACGCTGCTGCCCCGACATTCTGCATGAAGCTGGAAATCACGCCGACCGTGGTCGAGATCAGCATGATCAGTCTGGACTCGGTCGTGCCGCCGATCTTGGTGATCCACCCCGCAACCGTCGACATCACACCAGTACGGTCCAGCCCGGCCCCTATGATCATTACAGCGATGATGGAAATAACCGCGTTCGACCCAAACCCATCGAACAGGTGACGCACATCGACCAGGTTCTCCAATCCCGGTAGGGCGGCGAGGCAGCCCAGCAGCACCATGATGATGATCGCCGCAACATCGACCCTGACGATCTCTGACACGAACAGGAACATCGTCAGGGCCAGTACGCCCAGCACCATGACCATCTCAAAAGTCAGACCGAGCGCTTCCATATCTGCCCCTCGCCTTGTTTTCTTTTAGTCATATCGCAGTCGAGGGTAGCCTAACAGGACGCTCACGTTCATTTTTTCGGCGACTGGGGTATGGCGCTGGAGGCAGGCGGGAATTCAGGTCGGCCAGGTTGCCAAGCTTCGCAGATATCGCCTGGCCGTTGGCTCAAGCCTTTCTGCGGGGGAGCAGCTTCCAAGGCTGCAAGCCGATGATAACCTTTGCGCCAACAGCCAATACGAGTGCGCAGAGAGCGACTTTCGAGGTCTGTCCCATTGTGCCGTCGATCAGTATAGCATGGATGACCGAGCCGAGGACGACGACCGTCACCAGCGTCGCATGCATTAGCCGCCAGAGCGATGGTTTCAGGCGCAGCCGCCGACGCAGCAGGGCAAGAAGGGCAGCGGCGAAGACTGCCCACATGGCAATCACGCCCCATACGGAAAACGGCGTGGGCGATCTGAAGAGCAGCGCATCGATCACATCCGGTGGGCTGGTCAGCCACAGACCGACGACGTGCAACAGGACCGCGAAAACCAGACAGCCGCCCAGCCATCCATGCAGGCGTCTGCTGCGCCGCAGGGGCAGTTCGGGCAGGAGCCCTGCGGCCAACAGGGGCTGCAGTAAAAGCAGCCCCATTGCGATCACCCCAGCGAAACCTGCGGCGATATAGACCGGTTCGCGCCATGCCAGCAGCGGGCTGAAAGCAGCCTCGACGATGGGGACCAACAAAGCTATGACCAAAGCCGCCCAGATCAGGGCCGCCCGCCCCGAGGGTTTTGGCATCAGGCGGGGCGCAGTACGAACTGAACGTCGAGACTAGTATCCTGCGCACTGGACATGACCGGGCGCAAGAAGACCGTCTCGAACCCGTTATCGTCATGGTCCGCGTCATAGGCCAGATGGCCATGCGCCTGACCGAAGGCCGGAACGATCTGTGGCATGTCCATTCGGAATTGGCCATTTGCATCGGTCAGCGTCGCGCCATGACTCTCAGGCTCGCGCTCGTGCCCCTCGGTCGTATGCGCCCAGATCTGGATGCGGATGCCTTGCAGCGGTGCGCCATCGCCAGCGCGGCGCACGGTGCCGGTCATGTCGAAGCCGCCACCGCCGATCCGCTCGACGAGCGGCGCGCCGGGGCGATAATTGTTGGAACCGCCACGCATGGTGGGTGTGTGGGCAAGCCCTGCCGCACGCGCCGGGATCAGCAGGCCGGATGTGCCAGTGACCAGCGTCGCACCCGCAGCGGCGGCCCCTGCCATCAGGAGGTTGCGACGGGACTGAAGAACTTTGGTCATTGTGATCTCTCCTCTTCTGCGGCTGTGCCATTGTTGGGGCGCAACGGACACAGTATCGTCGCTCGCGCAATATGGGCTATCCCGCGTTGCTGTGCTCGGTCTCTCTAACTATTAGGTAGTCGATAGCGCGGCGCGTTAAAGCGCTATGGATGCGCCTGCGGCATATTATTCGCCGAAAGGCAGCGTGACGATCTCTCACCATCCGCACCCACCGGCTGACATGGATGACCACGGCAGTAGTGATGACTTTGGATTCGCGTGACCACCGAAAGGTGATGCAATCGTGATTGGCGGGCTGGAAAGGTGCGGGCATATGAAAGACGTCTCGGCGCGCTCTTGTCCCTTGCATCTGGTTTGAGCAGAGATGCGCGCCGCTCGCAGCAGCCTCTCGCGGTGTGCGCATCCGGGGAGGAAAACGACAGATAAAGGGCACGCAATGGCATCCATGGTCAAGCCGCACTCCCAAATCGCATTCGTCGCATTGGTGACGCTTCTCTCTCTGCTCTGGGCCAATGCACTTTGGGCGCAGGACGCGAAACCGCTGCCCAGCTATGTGATCGAGCAATTCGGTCAGCCGCCAGCGGTCCCGACCGGGCCATTGCCGGAGGCGTTGCAGGCCGCCGTCGAGGTGGCCTTTGTCGACAGCATGACCAAATCCAGCTGGGACAGCGATCAGGCCGAGGCCCTTGAGGTGGTTGCGGAGTCGAAAGATCCCAGGATCGCCTGGCTCATCGGCGATTTGATGCGGTTCGTGCCTGAACGCGGGCTGACCGACGAACTGACCGTCGTGGCCTCGAAATTGTTGGGAAAGGACCTGGATGCCCGAAATCCGTGGGGCGATCTGACCGATCATCTGGTCGCATGGGATATTCCGGCGCCGCCCGACTATCTGCGTGTCAAGCGCGCGATCTTCACCAGTCTCGTCCCCGGCTGGGACAGGATCTTCGTTGAGGGCGATATCGACTGGCGGCTTGTCTCTTGGGGTGGCGTCCTGATCGACGACCGGCCCTATGACAAAACCGATGAGGTGTGCAACTGCATCCCCGCAGCCGACAATCCCACAGTGAGCACCGCCGAGGAGGCGACCTGGCTGAAAGACGACGACATCGTTTTCGGTGTCGAGGTGAACGGCGAATACAGGGCCTATCCGCGGCGCATCATGGAAGTGCGCGAGATGGTGAATGACACCCTTGGCGGGCGGACTTTGGGAATCCCTTACTGCACGCTATGCGGCGCAGCGCAGGCCTATTTCACCGATCAGCTTCCTGAGGGGATCGAACGTCCGGTGCTGCGCACATCCGGTCTGCTCATTCGTTCGAACAAGGTGATGTACGACGTCAATACGTTCTCGGTCTTCGACACATTTCTGGGTCACGCAGTGACGGGGCCGCTGGCCGAAAAGAAGCTGAAGCTGGAGCAGGCCACGGTCATCACCACCGACTGGGGAACCTGGAAAAAGGCGCACCCCGAAACGACGGTGCTGATCGAGGAACTGGCACTGGGTCGTGACTTCGACTTCCGCAACGGCCGGGATGCAAATGGGCCGATCTTTCCAATCGGTGACGTCGATCCACGCCTGCCGGTACACGAGGATATCATCGGCGCGATCACCGCATCCGGAAAACCGGTGGCCTTCCAGAGGAGCAAGGCATTCGTCGCCTTGAAGAACGGCGACAAGATCGCGTTCGAGAATGTCAGACTGGAGCTGGATGCCGGCGGGATCAGGGCCGTGGATGTAGACGGCTCGGACCTCGGCAGCCATCAGGCATTTTGGTTTGCCTGGTCGCAGTTTCACCCTGAAACCGCGCTCTGGGCTGGCGGCTGATCTCGCTTTGGGCGCTCGATATGCGGGAGGCCCACGACACAGCATGGGATCGTGATATCGGCGCGGTGCCTTGTGCTTCGCGATCGCCTGGATCTATCATGGCCGATGGCCCCCGACCGTCCGTTCCTCGGCATCCTACTGATGCTCGCCTTCTGCGTGCTTGCGCCCTTGGGCGACAGCTTTGCGAAACTGCTGAGCGATAGCGTCGCGCTGTGTATCCTGATCCTGATCCGCTTCGGGGTGCAGGCGATTGTGCTGCTGCCTTTGGCCTGGCTGCAGCGAACCGGGTTGCGTCTGCCCCGACGGCTGGTCTGGTGGACCTTTCTGCGAACCGGACTGCACATCGTCGGGATCGGGCTGATGTTCAGCGCGCTGCGCTTCCTGCCGCTGGCGGATGCACTGGCCATCGCCTTCGTGATGCCATTCATCATGCTGCTGCTGGGCCATTTCGTGATGGGCGAGACGGTCGGCCCGCATAGGATCACCGCCTGCGCCGTTGGCTTCGCGGGCACCCTGATGGTCATCCAGCCGAACTTTGTCGAGGTAGGCTATCCCGCCCTGCTGCCGGTCGGCGTGGCCGTGGTTTTTGCCCTCTTCATGATGGTGACGCGTAAGATCGCGCGGGATGTCGATCCGATCCAGCTGCAGGCGATCAGCGGGGTGCAGGCCTGTCTCTACCTGATCCCGGTGTTACTGATCTGGCCTGCGACCCGCGGAGATTTCCAGTTGGACATGGCATCTGAGGTCTGGGCGCTGCTCGTCGGCCTCGGCTTCATCGGCACTGTGGCGCATTTGTTCATGACCTGGAGCCTGCGTTTCGCCCCGGCCTCCACCCTCGCGCCGATGCAATATCTCGAAATCCCATTCGGCACGGCCATCGGTTGGCTGATCTTTGCGGACCTGCCGAACGGGCTGGCAGCAGTCGGTATCTGCATCACCGTGTTCGCCGGCCTTTACATCATTTTGCGGGAACACAGATTGGCGAATGTCGGCCGCGCGGCGAAAGCGCCGTAGTCCTCGCGGACAATTGGATGCCTTGGAACAAGTACTGTTTCGCAAAACGATTCTCGCATACATTTTTCGCGCGAAGGCGCAGATGCGACCCGTGCAAATATAAGCGCCGACCCCGGTGCATGGAGGAAAATATGAAAAAGTCACTGATCGGCGCGCTCGCCGCATCGACCGTAATGCTGTCGCCGCTGACGGCAATGGCACAAACCGAAGTTCAGTTCTGGCACGCATTCACCGGGCGGCTGGGTGAATTGGTCAAGGCGCAGGTCGAGGAGTTCAACGCGAGCCAGAGCGACTATACCGTGGTCGAAAGTCACAAGGGCAATTACTCAGAAACCCTGAATGCAGGCATCGCTGCCTTCCGCGCCCAGGAGCAGCCCCACATCCTGATGGTGTTCGAGGTCGGGACCGCCACGATGATGGCCGCTGGCGGCGCGATCAAGCCGGTGCATGAGGTGATGGCCCAGAGCGGTGCGACCTTTGATCCCGAAGCCTATATTGGGTCGGTCAAGGGCTACTATACCTCGACGGATGGCGAGATGCTGTCCCTGCCATTCAACTCCTCAACGCCTGTCCTGTGGGTCAATCGCGATGCGATGCAGGCCGCGGGTGTCGATCCGGATACCGATCTTTCGACATGGCAGAATGTGAGCGCGGTTCTCGACCAGCTTAAAGCGGGTGGCGAGGAATGCCCCCTGGTAACAGCCTGGCAAAGCTGGATCCATCTAGAGAATTTCTCGGCCTATCATGACGTGCCCTTCGCGACGCAGGACAACGGATTCGCCGGCCTCGACACCGAATTGGCGCTGAACGGGCCAGCGCAGATTGCTCACCTCACCGCCATGGGGGAATGGGCGCAGGACGACAAGTTCATTTACACCGGTCGCCGCAACGAAGGCGGTGCGAATTTCCGCGCGGGGGAATGTGCGCTCTTCACCGAGAGTTCGGCTGGCTATGCCGGTATCAAGGCGGAGGCGCAGTTCGACTTTGACGTGCGCCCGCTGCCCTATTGGGAGGGTGTCGGCAACAGCCCGCAAAACACCATTATCGGCGGCGCCTCGCTTTGGGTCATGTCAGGACATGAAGACACCGAATACAGGGGGGTTGGCGAGTTCCTGAGCTTCCTCTCCTCCTCCGACGTGCAGGCCAATTGGCACCAGAACACAGGCTACCTTCCGATCACGCTTGAGGCTGGCGAGGCAACACGTCTGGCCGGGTTCTACGAGGACAATCCCGGCACCGACATCGCGGTCATCCAGATGACGGCGAACGAGCCGACCGCCAACTCCAAGGGCTTGCGCCTGGGGTCGTTCGACCAGATCCGCGGGATCATCGACGAGGAACTGGAGGCGATCTGGGCTGGCGATAAGACCGCGCAGGAAGCCATGGACAGCGCCAAGGCGCGCGGTGACGCGCTGCTGCGGCGCTTCGAGTCCGCCAACCGCTAAAAGCGAAACGCGGAAGGCAGGGCACCGCGCCCTGCCTGTCCGCTCTCCCGGGGGAGCATTCATGGAAAAGCGCGTCACTTTTCGCGGCTGGCTGCTTCCCGTTCTCCTGATCGCACCCCAGGTGGCGATATCGGCGGTCTTCTTCTTTTATCCGGCCGGGCAAGCCATCTGGCAGTCGCTGTTCATCCCCGACCCCTTCGGCCTGTCCTCGCAGTTTGTCGGTCTGGGCAATTTCGAGTTTCTTCTGGGCGACGCGTTTTATCGGGCCTCGTTTCTGACAACGGCGATCTTCGCGGTGCTGGTCACGCTCTGCTCGATGATCCCGGCTCTCTTCCTCGCGGTGATCGCGGATCGGCTGATCAAAGGATCGGGTGTCTATCGCACCCTCTTGATCTGGCCCTATGCGGTCGCCCCGGCGGTGGCAGGCGTCCTTTGGCTTTTCATGTTTAACACACGGGTCGGCGTGGTCTCATGGTATCTGGGTCAGCTCGGTTACGACTGGAACCACGTCCTGAACGGCGGCGAAGCTATGGGGCTGGTCGTCGTCGCGTCTGCCTGGGGGCGGATCAGCTATAACTTCCTGTTCTTCTTTGCTGCTCTGCAGGCCGTGCCCCGCTCGGTCATCGAGGCCGCGGCGATCGATGGTGCGCGCTTCTGGCGGCGGTTCTTCACGATCGTCCTGCCGCTTCTGTCACCAACCACGTTCTTTCTGCTGGTCGTCAACGTGGTCTATGCGTTTTTCGAAACCTTCGGTGTGATCCATACCATCACGGCAGGCGGGCCCCAGCAGTCCACGACGATCCTTGTCTACAAGGTCTTCTCCGACGGCTTCATCGGCCAGGATCTCGGCTCGTCCTCGGCGCAATCGGTGATCCTCCTGATCGTCGTCGGGCTGCTCACCGTGTTCCAGTTCAAATTTATCGAGAAACGGGTGCATTACTGATGGCGCGGGATGTGCATGGCATGGTCGAGAAGCGCGGTGCCGGCCTGTGGCTGACCCATGTGTTCATGATCCTCGGCGTGCTGGTGATCTTCTTCCCGATCTGGCTGGCCTTCGTTGCATCGACCGTGACGCAGCCTGAAATCGTCAGCCCGCCCATGCCGGTCTGGCCGGGGGATCAGTTTTGGCGGAACTACTCCAAAGCGCTCTTCTCTGGTGTGAATGTCCCGGTCGCCACGATGCTGCTGAACAGTCTGGTGATGGCCATCGGTATCGCGGTGGGCAAGATCATCATCTCGCTCCTCTCCGCCTTCGCAATCGTCTACTTTCGGTTTCCGGGACGGAATTTCTTCTTTTGGATGATCTTTCTGACGCTGATGCTGCCCGTCGAGGTCAGGATCGTGCCGACTTTCGAAGTGGTTGCCGGTTTTGGAATGCTGAACAGTTATGGCGGGCTGATCTTTCCGCTAATTGCATCGGCGACAGCGACGTTCCTGTTTCGCCAGTTCTTCCTGACGATCCCGGACGAGTTGGCCGAGGCCGCGAGGGTCGACGGTGCCCGGCCGATGCAGTTCTTCATCGATATCGTCGTGCCAATGAGCCGAACGAATGTGGCCGCCCTTTTTGTGATCCTCTTCATCTATGGCTGGAACCAGTATCTCTGGCCGCTGCTGATCACCACGGATCCTGAGATGAACACCATCGTCATGGGCATCAAACAGATGTTCCCATCTGGCGACGACGTGGCCGATTGGCCGGTGATCATGGCGACCTCGATCCTTGCGATGATTCCGCCGGTCATCATCGTGGTCAGTATGCAGCGGTTGTTTATCCGCGGACTGGTGGACAGCGAGAAATAGATCATGGCGACAGTCACACTGAAAGACGTCAGGAAGAGCTTTGGCCCAACCGATGTCATCCACGGTATCGATACCCATATCGAGGACGGCGAGTTTATCGTGATCGTCGGGCCGTCAGGCTGTGGAAAATCCACCCTGCTCCGGATGATTGCGGGGCTGGAGACGGTGTCCTCTGGCGATATCCTGATTGGCGGCGAGCGTGCCAATGACAAGGAGCCGATGGACCGCGACATCGCGATGGTGTTCCAGAACTATGCTTTATATCCGCATTTCTCGGTACGTCAGAATATGGGCTACGGGCTGAAGATCGCCGGGCTGCCGAAGTCCGAGATCGACGCAAAAGTGCAGGAGGCCGCCCGGCTCTTGCAGTTGGAAGCACTGCTGGATCGCAAGCCGCGCCAGCTCTCCGGTGGCCAGCGTCAGCGCGTGGCCATGGGACGCGCGATTGTCCGCGAGCCTGCGGTCTTCCTGTTCGACGAGCCGTTATCGAACCTGGATGCGAAGTTACGCGTGCAAATGCGCCTCGAGATCCGGGAATTGCAGGCAAAGCTCGGCGTGACCTCGCTCTACGTGACCCACGACCAGGTCGAGGCGATGACCATGGCGGACCGTATGATCGTGATGAACGGCGGTGTCGCCGAACAGATCGGAACGCCGCTCGAGGTCTACGAGACACCGCGCACCCTCTTCGCAGCCCAATTCATCGGCAGTCCCGCCATGAACACTCTGGACGCGGAAGTGCGCGAGGGTTCCGTCCTGCTGAACGGCGCGAAGGTCGCTGAGGCGACGGGCGCCGATGGCCAGGTCAAACTGGGGATCAGGCCCGAGCATCTGGTGCCCGATAACAACGGTCCGATCAGCCTCGCTGTCCAGATGACCGAGCCGCTCGGCGCCAACACGCTCTTCCACGGAAAACTATCGGGCGATGGGGAGACCTTCACCGCCAGCCTGCAAGGCGTACATCCCCTGTCGGAGGCCGGCCAGGTCATGAAATTCGCGGTCCTGCCCGGACATGCACATGTGTTCGAAACTCAGACCAGCCTGCGTCGATCGGGCTGAGAACTGCCTGCCCTGGTGACGCAGTTTTGCGGACAAGCCAGCCGGAGCGCTAAGGCAACGCAGCGCTGAATCAATAATGATTTTGCGAACAGGTGGCCCTCAACGCGCGCAAGGTCGGGCGGCTAAACCATGACCTGACCTTTCACGGATTTGTGCTGCTTCGTTGAACACGTATCGTGTCGCGAAGGAGAACACAGACGGCATTACGACCGAGCGAGGAATTTCGCGCCGAAGCAGTGCGCGTGGCGTCGACCAATGGGTCGCCGCGCAAGCAGGTGGCTGCAGATTTTGGATCGGCTTATCAACGCTGCACAGCTGGATACCGCAGGATCGGCGCAATCCTGAGAAACCAACGGTCCATTCCGGTCTGGAACGCGACACCGCCGCGCTGCGGAAAGAGAACCGCCTGTTCCGGGAGGAGAGGGACGTTCTAAGGAAGGCCAAGGTGTTCTTCGCGGAGAGAAGCAAATGAGGTTTGCCTTCGTCGCAGAGTGAGCTTTGTCGCGCCATTGGAGCAAGACTGGATTATCCCCCTGAAAGTGGTCCACCAACTGGGATAGATTTATCCCGCAATTGGAGGATCAGCGATGGCTGGAAAACGAGAGAAGCCGGAAGAGATTGTATCGCAGCTTAG
>JBCCDU010000028.1:0-46797 GCA_039030715.1 Pseudomonadota bacterium | reverse complement strand
CTGGAAGAAGAAGTCCGACCCAACCGAGGCATACTCGATATCGCCCACATCGGCCGCTGCAACACCTACAGGTTCCAGCGAGGTCAGACCAAATGCGCCGAGATAGCCTTCCATCGACCAGCCATCGCCAGGGTACATCAGGTTGAAGCCGATAGCATAGTAGCCGACAGCGGCAATTGAGAAGAGCGCGATGTTCTTGGTACATTGCATGGCCACGTTCTTCGAGCGGACCAGTCCAGCCTCCAACATGCAGAAGCCAGCGGCCATCCACATCACCAGAAAACCGCCGATCAGGAACAGCAAGGTATTGAAGACAAAAACAGAATGGCCCGGCACATCCGGGGACGCCTCCTGGGCAAGCGCGGGCGACGCCGCCAGCGCGATCAGGCCTGCAAGGCCCAGGGTTTTGGTTTGGATCGTCATGTGTTTTCCCTCTCGTAACGCTTAAATCGCGTCTTCGTCGCGTTCGCCGGTGCGCACGCGCACAACCTGCCCGACATCGAGCACGAATATCTTGCCGTCGCCGATCTTGCCGGTCCGCGCGGCGCTGGAGATCGCATCGATCACCTTGTCGGTCTGATCGTCGGCGACGACCGTCTCGATCTTGATCTTAGGAACGAAATTCACGACGTATTCGGCACCCCGGTAGATCTCGGTATGTCCGGCCTGACGGCCATAGCCCTTGACCTCCGAGACCATCAGCCCCTGCACCCCGATAGCGGAGAGCGCCTCGCGCACCTCCTCGAGTTTGAAGGGTTTGATGACGGAAATGATCAGTTTCATGATCTCCTCGCTGTTCTTTTGTTTGTGCGGCTAGCGCAGCCACTCGATGCATTTCAAGAACGGTGCCAGTTTTGCACGTCAGGCTTATCTGTTTGATATTAATGGATTTTATTTCAATCTGGTTGTATTGATGCTTCAAGTATGCATAGATATTAAGCACAAAATATTATGTGCTTATGTTTTGCGCTGCACAGAGCCTGTACAAACACCTGCATAGAACCTGTTCCCAGGCCTTGCGATTGCCACAGAGCGCCGCGATGTAGGGAGGGCATGGCATAGGGGGCTGATCCCCAAAGGCGCTCATGCTAGAACGCGAAGCGCACGAGCAGCGATCAGGACGAACCGGTGAAGAAGCCTGACAAGAAAGCCAAGGGCAAAGGCGGACGCAAAGTCGCCGGCCAGAAATCCAAAGAACCCGGCCTTATCGGGCGTTTTGTGCGCGCGGTGGTTATGGGCACGTTCCGTGTCGTGTGGCGCATCACCTGGCCGCTGGCCGCGGCGGCGGCGATGGTGCTTGCCGGGGCAACGCTGCTTTATTTCACCACTTTGCCCTCGGCCGACGACCTGTTCGACGGGCGCGGCACGGGTTCCGTCACGATGCTGGACCGCAACGGCAACGTGTTTGCCTGGCGAGGTGAGCAATATGGCGGCGAGCTGAAGGCGGACGATGTCTCTCCGCATCTGATCCACGCGGTCATCGCGGCGGAGGACAAACGCTACTGGAACCATATCGGCATCGATCCGCGTGGCATTGCGCGGGCGATGTATCAGAACTTCCGGGCGGGGCGGCTGGTACAGGGCGGGTCCACCCTGACGCAGCAGGTGGCCAAGAATGTCTTCCTGACGGCGGAACGATCGCTCGAACGCAAGCTGAAAGAGCTGCCGATGGCCCTGGCGCTGGAGTTAAAATACTCCAAGGAGGATATCCTTTCGATTTATCTCAACCGGGTCTATTTGGGCGCCGGGACATATGGGTTTGAAGCGGCGGCGCGGCGGTATTTCGGCAAATCGGCGCGGGTTTTGAACCCTGCGGAGGCTGCGATGCTGGCGGGTCTGCTCCGCGCGCCCTCGCGTTATGCCCCGACCGCCGGGTTGGAACGCAGCCAGGGTCGGGCCAGCGTGATCGTGCGCCTGATGCAGGAACAGGGTTATCTGACCGAAAACCAGACTTTCGAGGCGCTGGCCAATCCGGCGCAGCTTTCCTCCGCCGCTGCGGCGCGCGCCGGGGGGGCGTTTGCCGATTGGGTGATGGAAACCGCGCCCTCCTATCTGACTGAAGACACGACCGAGGATGTGACCATTTCGACGACCTTCGATGCCCAGGCCCAACGCGCGGCCGAGGCGGGCGTGGTCCAGGTTTTCGGCACGAAGGTGAAGGAAGGGTCGAAGGCCCAGGCCGCCGTAGTCGTGATGTCTTATGACGGCGCCGTTCTTGCCATGGTTGGGGGGCATGGCGACGGGACTGGGCGGTTCAACCGCGCGACCCAGGCCAAGCGCCAGACCGGATCGGCCTTCAAGCCCGTGGTTTATGCCGCGGCGATGGAGGCCGGGATGAGCCCCCGGGATGTCATGGTCGATGAGCCGCTGACGATCCGTGGCTGGAGCCCGCGAAACTATGGTGGCAACTATGCCGGTGCGGTTAGTCTGACCGAGGCGCTGGCAAATTCGATCAACACCGTCGCCGTGCGGCTGTCGGAACGGGTCGGGCGCGAAAAAGTGCGTGCGCTGGCGGCGGAGATGGGGATATCTTCCGAACTCGCCCCCGGCCCCGCGATTGCGCTGGGAACGTCGGAAGCGACGTTGATCGAGATGACCGGCGTTTACGCGACGATTGCCAACCGGGGGCGGCTAGCCGCGCCCTTTGGTGTGAACGAGATCGTTTTGCGCGGCGATCAAATCCCACTCCTGCGGCGGGGCGACGTGCCAACTCGCGAAGTGCTGAATGAGCAGAGCGCCGGGCTTCTGGCCTATATGATGCGCGAAGTGGTGGAACAGGGCACCGGCCGCCGCGCGCGGATCGCCGACTGGCAGGCCGCTGGCAAGACAGGCACGACCCAGGCCGCCCGCGATGCCTGGTTCATCGGCTACACTGCGGATTATGTGGTCGGCGTCTGGATGGGCAATGATGACAACACGCCGCTGACCGGCGTGACCGGCGGCGGCCTGCCTGCCGAGATCTGGCGTGAGGTGATGACCCGTCTTCTGGAAGGCAGGACACCGCGACCGATCTTCACCACCCGCCCAACCCCGGCAACGGTGGTGGCGGAGGTTCCGCGCAGCACGAACGATGGCGGTGGCGACTCGATTGTCGACAGCATCTTCCGCGATGTCCTGCGAACATTGGGCGGAGGCGGCGACGGCGCGGACCCGGATTTCAGCCCAACCTCGGGCGCTGATCGCTGATCGGGTTCAATCCGCTTTGCGCTGAAAGCTCTGCGGGCGATTGACCATCAGAACTCCCAGGGCCGCGACAGCCATGCCCGCCAGTTCCGGCGGGCCCAGCCGCTCGTCGAACAGAAACCAGGCGAAGAGCGCGGTGGAGGGCGGCACCAGGAAAAACAGGCTCGCGACATTCGACGCGCCGCCGCGTTGGATCAGCACATAAAGCAGTGTGATCGCGCCCAGTGATAACACAATCACAAGCCAGCCCAGCGCAAAGGCGAAGGACGGCGTCCAGTCGATCTCGCGCGTCTCGAAGAGCGCGGCGAGGATGGCGGTGAAGGTGCAGGCGGCGGCGAACTGGATCAGATTTCCGCTGCGCATTGGCGTATCAGCCGCGCGGGTTTTCTGCAGCACCGCGCCAACCGAAATCGCCAGCAGAGAGAGAATGCAGAGCATCACGCCACCCCAATCGCCAATCCCCGCATCTAGCTTGCGCAGCACCACTAGCGCGACGCCCATCGTGCCGAAGACCATGCCCAGGGTCTGGACCCGGTTCAGGCGTTCGCCCAGGAACCGATGGGCGATAAGGGCGGTCACCACGGGCTGAAGCCCGACGATCAGGGCGGAGACCCCAGCCTCTACCCCCCAAGCGATCGCCTGGAAAACCCCGCCCAGATAGATGCCGTGGACCATCACACCAATCAGTGCCGCGCTAACGGCCTGGCGCGGCGTAGGCCAGGGCGCTCGTGCGACCATGACCCAGGCCAACAAGGCCAATGTCGTGAGGAAGAACCGGATGCTTAGAAAGCTCATCGCTTCCGCGTGGGGCAGGCCCAGCTTGGCACCGATGAAACCGGTGCTCCACAACACAACGAACAACGGGGCGACCAGCACGTAAAGGCGCGGCAAAAAAGCCTCCATCAGCAGAGATTTGCAAAGTGGCGGGGGGCCATGGTAGCCCTATCTTCAAGTGTGGAGCAAATGAGAAGCACTCCGCGACGGGGACCGGAAACAGGAAAAACAACATGACGGAAACCCTGGGCGATATCGGCCCTGATTCCAGCCTCTTGATCGTTGACGATGATGCGCCGTTCCGCCAGCGGTTGTGCAGGGCGATGGAAAAGCGCGGCTTTGCTGCCGAGATGGCCGAGAGCGTGGCAGAGGGGTTGCGCATGGCGCGCCAGCGCCCCCCGGCCTATGCGGTGGTCGATCTGCGGCTGGAAGACGGGAATGGGTTGGACGTGGTCGAGACGATCCGCGAGATCCGCCCCGACAGCCGGGTGATCGTGCTGACAGGCTATGGCGCCATCGCAACCGCGGTCGCTGCGGTGAAGATCGGGGCTGTCGATTACCTCTCGAAACCCGCCGACGCGGATGACGTGCAAAAGGCATTGCTCAGCCGTGGCGAGGAGAAACCGCCACCACCTGAAAACCCGATGTCTGCCGACCGCGTGCGGTGGGAGCATATCCAGCGGGTTTTCGAGCTTTGCGACCGGAACGTCTCGGAGACGGCGCGGCGTCTGAACATGCACCGGCGCACGTTGCAGCGGATCCTGGCAAAACGCTCGCCGCGCTGAGGCGGTCAGCCCAGCTCCACCTCAGGCAGATGCTCGAACGCTTCACGGATACCCTCTGCCCAGCCGTTGGAGAGGGCCTGCCAGTCCGCGTCTTCGGGCTCGATCCGGCGTAGGGTCGAGAAGCGATATTCATTTGCGGGGATAACTGCCAGGTCCAGTGGCATACCGACCGACAGGTTCGAGCGGATGGTCGAATCCATCGACAGGAACACCGCCTTCAACGCCTGACCGATCGATGTTTCCGGCGTGATCACCCGGTCGAGGATCGGCTTGCCGTATTTGTGCTCGCCGATCTGCAAAAACGGTGTGTCCTCGGTCGCCTCGATGAAATTGCCGGCCGAATAGACCATAAAGACCCGGTGATCTCCGCCCTTGATCTGGCCCGAGACCAGGATCAGGGCATCTGCCCCAGCCCCCTGTTCGAGCAGGGTCGCGCGGTGGCGCTCCTGCATGTCGCGCATCGTCTCGCCGATCAGTTGCGCCACGCGGAACATGGTGGGGGCGTTCAGGATGGTCTCGACATCCTCGCCCGCCTCCGCCCGCTTGATCGCCGCCGACAGCCGGTTAGTGACCCCTTGCGTGATCGAGAGATTGCCTGATGACATGGTGGCGATAGCGCGATTGCCCGGATCCTCCCACGTATACATCTTGCGAAAGCGCGAGATGTTGTCGACGCCTGCATTCGTGCGCGTGTCCGACAACAATACGAGCCCCTGGTTTAGCTTAAGTGCGACGCAATAGGTCATGGGCCTCTCATTGCTGGGATTGCGATTGGGCGCCCTGGTCCGGATCGCTGATCTGGACGGCGATCTCTAGCGTTTCTTCGGTCTCGCCCATGACGTGACCGCGCACCGGGGCGGCGTCGTCTGCATCGAGGCCGCAGCAGAGGCGAATATGCCTGTCCTTCGGGCTTATTTCGTGCGTCGGGTCGAAACCCGTCCAACCAAGCCCGTCGAGATAGACCTCGGCCCAGGCGTGGGTCGCCAGATCCTTGGCTTCTTCGACGTAATATCCGGCGACATAGCGTGCGGGCAGGCCGATGATCCTTGCCGCCGAGATGAATACATGGGCGAGGTCCTGGCAGACGCCGGCGCCCAATGCGAGGGATTGGGCAGCGGTCGTCACGCTCTCCGTCACGCCCTTGCGATAGGCGATGGCTTCATGGACGGCGGCGTTCAGGCTGTGCATCCGCCCCAGTGGCGTATCCGCCGCGATCGAGTTGGCCAGATCCACCAGCGCCTCGTCATGCTCCGTCAGCGGAGTTTCGCGGCAGAAGACGGTGGGCCGCGCAAAGCCGAGTTTGCCGAGCACACCGGAGGTGTCGGTGAGCTCGACAGTCCCTTTCGCTTCGACCTCGATCTCGGTCACTTTGCCATTGCTGAACCACATCGCCTCGGCATCGCCGAACGGATTGACGAGGATTGGAGCAAGCCCGTCACCATTGACTGTGACCTGCCAGTCCCGCACCGCCTGCGCCTGGGTCTGGGCCGGGAACAGTTTCAGCCGCAGGCCTGCCCGGTCGGCCGCCGGATCATAGGCATAGGCGGTGCGGTGACTGATCGAAAGCGCCATGATCCCCCCTCAGAAATGATACGCGTCGTAGACTTCGGAGCTGAGCCGACGGGTGCGTCGAATTCCGTCATGGATGAATTCATGCAGGCCCTCGCGGAACAGCTCACCCATTTTATGGCCGGACAGATCGCGGGTCATCTGGCCCGCGGTTTCGTGGCAGGCATGGGTGGTGCCATAGGCCTCGCCCAACCGCTCCAGATAGCCATTGATCTGATCGTAGCAAAAGGCAATCGAGCGCGGGAAGGCCCGGTTCAGGATCAAAAAATCCGCGATCTTCCAGGGCACGTAGTCGCCGCGATACATCTGGTGATAGGCACGCATGGCCGAGGTCGCATGCAGCACGGATGTCCACTGGTGATGGTCGCGCCCACCGCCGACCACATCTGTTTCCGGCAGCAGAACCCAGTATTTGACGTCGAGAAGGCGAAGCGTCATGTCCGCCCGCTCGATATGACCGCCGAGGAACAGGAAGTCGTACCCGTCATTGCGCAGCATCGAGGTGGCGGCCGCACCGCGGAAGAGGGCCGCACGCCCTTTCACCCAGTCCAGCAGGATCGGCAGGTCGCGATGGGCGGTTCGGGTATCGACGCCATCGAGAAGGCGCCAGCCCTCGTTTAACGCTTCCCACATGTCGCGGGTGAGCGCGGTGCGCACTGCGCGGCCATTGGCGCGGGCGCGATCCATGCAGGCCCGGATCGAGCAGGGATTCTCTGGATCGAGCATCAGGGCCGAAAGGATCTTTTGTTCGGTAATGACCGCCTCATCGGCAAAGGCCTCGCCCGCACCGCAGGCATTGGCGACGCTGCGCCATTCCTCGTGATGATGGGCTCCGGGTAGCATGGTCATGCGGCTGCCCATCTCGATCAGCCGTGCCGTGCATTCGGCTCGCTCCATATAGCGTGCGGTCCAGAACAGGTTCTCGGCGGTCCGGCTCAGCATCTCCCCGGCCCTCCCAGGCAGATGCCATACAGGATGGCCGATGTCAGGCACACCCACCCACCCGGGCCGAGGAGATGCCGCGAGCGTTGGTAATATCGACCCATCCCCTGGGCGCTTTGCTGTCCCGGGCCTGACCCGGGACCTCTGGTACAGGTGGTTGACGTTGGCCTGGTCATTCGCTCAGCACCCAAGTGTCCTTGACGCCGCCACCCTGGCTGGAGTTGACCACCAGCGAGCCTTCCTTGAGCGCGACGCGAGTCAGGCCACCGGGCACAAGGCGAACCTGTTTGCCGACCAGGCAATAGGGACGAAAATCCACGTGCCGCCCCGCGATGCCATTGTGGGCAAGTGTTGGCACCACGGACAGATCCAGGGTCGGCTGGGCGATGAAATCCGCCGGGTCCGCCTCGATCCGCTTGGCGTAGGCTTCGCGCTCTTCCGCCGTTGCCTTCGGACCGATCAGCATGCCGTAGCCGCCGGAGCCATGCACTTCCTTCACCACCAGGTCCTGCAGGTTGTCGAGCACATGGGCGCAGGCATCGCTGTCGGCGCAGCGATAGGTCGGGACATTTTCGAGGATCGGCTTTTGGCCGAGATAGAACTGGATCATATCCGGCACGAAGCAATAGATTGCCTTGTCGTCGGCCACCCCCGCCCCGGGCGCCGAGCAGAGAGTTACGCCACCGCTGCGATAGACGTTGAAGATGCCCGGTACGCCCAGCATGGAGTCTCGTCTGAATGCCAGGGGATCGATGTAGTCGTCGTCGATCCGGCGATAGATCACGTCCACTTGGCTGGGCCCCTGGGTCGTGCGCATCCAGACCCGACCCTCGTCCACGAAGAGATCCGAGGGTTCGACCAGTTCTATCCCCATCAGATCCGCCAGAAAGGAATGCTCGTAATAGGCGGAGTTGAAGCTGCCGGGTGTCAGGACCACCACGTTGGGATCGCCCTTGCAGGCGGGGGGCGCCACTTCCTCAAGCGTAGCGCGCAGATGATCGGCATAGTCGTCCACAGGCATCACCGCGCCGGAGGAGAAGAGATCGGGGAACATCCGCATCATGATCTCGCGATTCTCCAGCATGTAGGAGACACCCGACGGTGTGCGGCAATTGTCCTCCAACACCTGAAATGCGCTCTCTCCAGTGCGCACGATGTCGATGCCTACGATATGGGAGTAGACTTTGCCCGGCGGTTCGATCCCGATCATCTCCGGCAGGAAGGCATCGTTGCCATAGACCAGCGCCTCGGGGATGATGCCGGCGCGCAAGATCTCGCCCCGGTGATAAACGTCGTAGAGAAATGCGTTCAGCGCCCGGGCGCGTTGTTCGATGCCGCGCGACAGCCGAGCCCATTCGGCGGCGGCGAAGACGCGGGGCACAACGTCGAAGGGGATCAGACGTTCTGGGTCGCCGCCCTCGCCATAGACCGCAAAGGTGATACCGATGCGGCGGAAGATCGCTTCGGCCTCGGCCGAGCGCTGGCGCAGGCGGTCTTCGCCGGTTTCCTCGATCCAGTCTGAGACCTGGGCGTAGGCGTCGCGCAGCTTGCCGTCATCGCCCGTCATCTCGTTGAACATAGGTGCTGGCCCCTGGTTTCTTTCGCCAACGTTAGGGCGGTTTGTGCGTTGCGAAAAGGGCTATGCACCGGATTTGAAGAGCCCCCGCCGTGTCAAAACAGAAAATTACCGCCTGCGGGGTCGTCTGGCGGCAGGTCGAGCGGGTCCGTTGCGCTCAGATCCAAATTGGCGGGGTCGGCCGTGGGCGGAGCACTGGGATCGGGATCGCCGGATCCCAGCGCAGGGACAATGTTGTTCGCAGCGGGCAACGTGACCTGGCCGATGGCGCCGTTCGGTCGGATCGAGATAGCGCTGCCATGGATTGCCTCGACGCTTAGCTCCGTACCTTCGGCTATCAGACGGACTGCGCGGCCAGCCGCAATATCAATCGTCTCGATCGACTGAGTGGGCTGGGAATTGGGTGTCTCGGCGAAGGTGAAGCTGTCGCCGGCGAAGAAGTGGGTATATTCGACCAGCTTCAGCTCCACTGCGATGTCGTCTAATTCAAGCGTTTGGGCTTCCGTGAAGACCAATTGGTCGGTCTGGCCGGTTTCAAATGCCGTCAGATCCAGTGCGAGGCTTGCGCCGGGACGGAGGGAGAGCTGTGCGCTGATTTGCTCGACGGTCACCGCGTCGGGTGAGAGAGCAAGGCTGCCGTGGAGGACGAGATCCTCGGCCAGTTCGGCGTCATCCAGAATCAGATGCCCGTTGGTGCCAACGATAATCTCGTCGGCTTCGACAATGGCCTGATTGCGCAGGGCCAGGGTACCGTCACCCCCGGTATCCGGCTGTATCGCGTTGCTGGCGTCCAGCGTTGCGCCCACCAGCAGGCGCGGCCCGGCGACGAGGGTGGTGCCAGAACCCGTCACTTCGATGCTGCCGGTGCCGCTGGCATCGGGCGCGATCAGTGTCACACCGCTTGGGGCAAGGTTTTCCAGTCTGGCGCCATTGCGTAGGATCAGGTCGCCCTGGCTGCCGGTACCCTCCCCCAACACGATTCGGGGCGCTTCGACGCCAGCATGACTGCCGGTGAGTGTGATAGTGGCGGCGTCGAGGGTCAGGGTGCCGGAGCCTCCGAGCTGACCGATGATCAAGCCTGAAAGGCGGTCGTCTGCGGCATCTATGGCGATCATGGCCCCATCGCTGACTTCAGCGATGCCAGAACCCTCACGCCCCAGTATCAGCGCCGTACCGTATGCTGTGGCGTCCTGCGATACTGGCGCATTGCCAGCCAATGTCAGCGCCGTACCGACCCCGCTGACCGTGAGTCTACCCGCAGCATCCGCCCCGCTTCCAACCAGCGCGATGCCGCCCTGATGAGCGCCCGCATCCACCGTCAATGTGCTGCCGGACAGCAGGCTCAGATGACTTTCCTGTGCCGGTAATTGTGGGCCACTCGGCATGCGAGAGATGCCCAGAAGCGCGGCATCCCCGGCGATCTCTACCGACGCGCCATTCTGGATAATCACCCGGCCCTGTCCGCTTTGGCCCACATCCAGCGTCGCGCCACCCAGATACTGATCGCCCGCTGGACCATGCTGGACGACATTCAGGGTCGAGCCGACCCCGTCGATCAATCCATAGCCATAGGTTCCAGCGTCGCGCCCGAACCGCAGCAGCTGGAAGTCTGTGATGCTCGGCACATTCTCGACCCGCAAGACGCCGCCATTGGTGATGGTGAGATAGCCGCGTCCATCCCCCTCTGCCCCGCCGCTGCCATCGCTGAGCCCGAAGGTGGCCGTGCCGGAACGACCGAGCGCCGCGGGCGCGACATAGCTGCCGAAGCCCGCACCGACGCTGAGAAGGCTGCCGGGGCCATCCACGGTCACGCGCCCGATTGCAGATTTTGCGGACAGCAGCCCGTTGCCTGCCTGCAGGGCGAAGGTTTCGACCTGGCCGCCCTGATCAATGGCGAGGACCCCCGTTCCCTCGATAGCACCCACACGGATCAAGGCGCCGGCACCAATAGCGCTCAACCGGCTGCCCTCGCCGGTTACTTCGACCAACCCGGTTCCACCTGTGCCCAGGCCGATATTCAGAGTGTCATATCCGCCGACCGTGCCGGTCCCGCTGATATAGCTCGCGACGGGCAGCAGGGTCAGCGATGAGGATTGAGCGACCGTGACGCGCGCCGATACTGTGTTGCCGGCGCTGTAGGATTTGCCAACGAATGCGCTGAGTGGGAATCCCCCCGTACCGCCGGCATCGCCGAAGAGGTCGCTGACTGTAACCGCGACACCGTCCAGCAGGTCGATCGATGCGTTGACCTCTGCCGGTCCGGCGGCGTTGTTCAGTCCGGTGTCGAACCCGGCGAATGCATAGATTCCTTCCGAAAGCTGAAGGGCGCCATCGGCCAGGTTTCCGGCCTGTGCGATCAGCCCGTCGAAGGCGAAGAAGTTTCCGCTGCCAGCGATGCTCATAACGGTCCAGGAATGGAGGTGTTTTGGTTATCGAATTGCTAACAGCCGGGCTTTAAGCAAATATTACTTTTGGCTGTGTACCTCTCGACGCCACTCTTTCGTGGGGCGAATCGTGAGGGCAATCGGGTGGGTGTTGCGAAGCAATTGGCGACCGGCCTGCCCTTGCGCAGCTGGCGATCGACGGGCTGCCTGTGACGGTGCGAAAACTGCATATGCCTGACACTATTGTGGCGTCCAAGCGGACCTGGCCGCCAGTGGATATGATCGCGCACGAGCATCGTCTGCTGATCGAGGCTATTGAAGCTGCCGCCACCGCCACCGCAATCTATGACGACCGCAACCTACTGATCGCGTGGAATCGGGCCTATGCCGATATCCACGCGGAGGCGTTCGAGCATTTCGCCGACCGGATCTCGTCCGGCCAACTGAATTACGAGGATCTGATCCGCTTCAGCGCAAGCGATCTGGACCCCGAGAACATCGAGGCCTATGTCGCCGAACGGGTGGCCGCCCAGCGTTCGGGCACCGGCGAGTTGATCGATCAGTATTACCCCGGGAAGGGCTGGTACCGGATCACCAAGATTCGCACCCCCAGCGGCGCGGTTGCGGGCTTTGCCACCGATATCACCGAGCTTAAGGAAACCGCAGCCTCGCTGGCCCGCGCCAACGCGAAGATCGAGGCAGCAACCGCCGCCAAGACCGAATTCGTTGCGCATATGAGCCACGAAATCCGCACGCCGCTGAACGGCATGCTGGGCCTGGCGCGTATGCTCTCTGAAACCGATTTGGACGAGACGCAGCGTCGCTATGTCGATGCGATCTTGAGATCGGGTCAAATGCTGACACGCCAACTGAATGACAGCCTGGATTTGGCGAAGATCGAAAGCGGCACGATCGATCTGAGCCAGGCACCCTTCGATCCGGCGGCGCTGTGCTGGGATGTTCAGGAGCTTTATGCGCCCATCGCCATGGAGAAGCGCTTGAACCTGACGGTCGATGCGCCGGAGCAGGGGAGCACCTATATCGGCGACGCCGAGAAGATCCAGCAGATCCTCAACAATCTGGTTTGCAATGCTGTAAAGTTTACACCTGCGGGCAGTATCACGCTGAGCCTGACGATGGGTGACGCTGGTCTGAGTTTTTCCGTCACGGATACGGGGCCGGGTATCGGGGTAGAGGATCAACACTTGATCTTTCGCGAATTCGCCCAGCTTGGCGGTGACGAGGGCCAGCCAAGTGCGTTGCAAAACGGTGGGACCGGACTGGGGCTGACGATTTCTCAGCGCCTTTCTGGTCTGATGGGCGGCGATCTGAAGCTGCACTCCAACCTTGGTGCCGGCGCGACCTTCACGCTGTCGCTGCCGCTGGAGTGTGCGTCAACTCGCTCGAACTGCAGGAATGCGGTCGTGTCGACCAAGGGCATGTTGCGAGATGCCGGGTCCGAGGGGCGGTCGCTGCGCATCCTGATTGTCGATGATAACGAGGTGAACCGTTTTCTGCTGACCGCGTTCCTCACGCCGCTTGGGGCGGAGCTCTCAGAGGCGGCGGATGGCGCCGAGGCGGTTGCTAAGTTCCACGAGAACGCCCCAGATTTCGTCCTGATGGACTACCACATGCCAGTGATGGATGGGCTTGCGGCCTGCCGCGAGATCCGCGAGGCGCAACGCGGTGCTGCAGATAAAACCGGCTCGATGGTTCGGATCTATAGCCTGAGCGCGGACATCACGCCCGAGCACGCGACGGAGGCTGCGGCCGCAGGCGCCGATGGCATTTTGGCAAAGCCCGTCGATTTCGATGAACTAACAGCGATCTTATCGGCAGGCTAGCCCTGCTGCTGCTTCACTCGGCGGCGCGGGGCATTCGGGCGAGCTGGCATTGCGCCCAGAGGGCTTCCAACGCCTCGATCAGATGATCGATATCCGCATCGGAATGCAGCGGCGTCGGCGTGATGCGCAAACGCTCGGTCCCCTTGGGCACGGTGGGATAGTTGATCGGCTGGATGTAGACGCCGAACTCCTCCATCAGCGTGTCCGAAATGTATTTACATTTCACCGGATCGCCCACCATCACCGGGATGATATGGCTAGGGTTTTGCTGATGCGGGATACCCAACCGGTCAAGCGCTGCGCGCACCCGTGCCACACGGTCGCGCTGGACCATCCGCTCGTCATCCGAGGCTTTCAGGTGACGGATCGAGGTCGCGGCCCCAGCCGCGACATGGGGCGGTAATGCAGTGGTAAAGATGAACCCGCTGGCAAAGGAGCGCACGAAATCCACCAGATCGCGGCTGGCGGTGATATAGCCGCCGACGACGCCGAAGGCTTTGCCCAGCGTTCCCTCGATCACGTCGATCCGATCCATCAGACCCTCGCGTTCGGCAATGCCGCCGCCACGCGGGCCGTACATGCCGACGGCGTGAACCTCGTCGATATAGCTCAGCGCGCCATGGGCCTCGCAGACATCGCAGATCTCGGCGATGGGCGCGATATCGCCATCCATCGAATAGACACTCTCGAACGCCACCAATTTGGGGCGGTCCGGGCCGATCTCGGCCAACTGGCGATCCAGGTCGGCGACATCGTTATGCTTCCAGATCCGCTTTTCGGCGCGGGAATGGCGGATCCCCTCGATCATCGAGGCATGGTTAAGCGCGTCCGACAGCACGACACAGCCCGGCATCTTTGAAGCCAAGGTGCCCAATGCCGCCCAGTTGGAAACATAGCCAGAGGTGAACAGCAGCGCGGCTTCCTTGCCGTGCAGGTCCGCAAGCTCGGCCTCCAGCTCCACATGGTAGTGATTGGTGCCCGAGATATTGCGCGTACCGCCCGCGCCCGATCCGCAACGGTCCAATGCCTGATGCATCGCGTCGATCACATCCGCGTTCTGGCCCATTCCCAGATAATCGTTCGAGCACCAAACGGTCACATCCGGCTTGTTGCCACCGCCATGAAAAGTCGCTTTCGGGAAGTTGCCCTTCTGGCGTTCCAGATCCGCGAAGATGCGATAGTTCCCCTCGTCGCGCAGCGTATCGAGGGAAGTCTTGAAGAAGTCATCGTAATTCATCGCAGGCCCGTCTCTCGCTTAAAGCTGGATCCAGTGCGAATTCTATCGCGATTCCCGTGCGGTCGTCACCTGCGTGAGTGTCACAGCCTTTGCTTATTCGCATCCCGTTCTGCTGTTAAGGGAAGTAAAATGGTTGGCGTTTAACCCTCTGACCTGTGAGACGGGCGGGGTGGCCCTCATCAAATGGCTGCTTGATCTGCGATCCGGCCCTGGGGTGGGGTCACGGTGACCAATTTTCCCCGCTGCAAAACGGCACGCAAAATGCGTCTGCCTCTCTTTCGCCGGTCGCGCGCCGAAAGCGCGCACCTGCGGCAGCGGATGGGCCGTGCCGATGTGTTATTTCTGTGGGTTGAATTTGTGCGGCGATGCGGGTGCGCTCGAAAAGCTGGCAGCCGAGAATGCCGAGCTTGCCAAATCCCTGGACGAGCCCGCGCTTGGCCTCATTCCGGGCGATCTGACGACCGATGCGGCAATCGCTGTCGGACAGACTGTGACTGGCAGCCTGGATGAGGAAGGCGACAGCGACTGGTTCCGCATCGAACTCGCGGCGGGTCAGACGATCCGGATCGAGCTTTCGGGCGTCGGCATAGACGAGCTGCGCGACCCGGTCCTGCGGGTTCGCGACGCGGGGGGCACGGTGCTGGCCGAGAACGATGACATCCGGTTCGCCGTCAATCTGGACAGCGAGCTGATTTTCAGCGCCCTCGAGACCGGCGCCTATTTCATCGACGTTGATTCCTATCTGGGCCGCTATACAGGCGATTTCAACCTGACCGTCAGCGGTGCGACGCCGCCCAGCCCTGTGGATGCGATCCGCGGTGAAAATGCACTGGATACCTCGGACAAGATCCACGTTTATCTGGCCGAAGGCGGCGAGACCTATTCCGAGCGGTTCGACGGCACGACGCAGCTGTTCGAGGCGAGCGGGTTCAACGAATACGAGCGTGGGCAGATTTTCTCGATTTTCGAACAGGTCGAGACTTTCGCCGATATCGACTTCGAACTGACCAATGATCGCGATGCCGCGGATCTGGAGCTTGCCTCCAGCAACCTGTCCAGCGCGATCAGCAATGGCACGCTGCTCGGCTATTTCTACTTTCCAACCAGCACCGGGACGGGGGGGCACGGTGTCCTGAACAACGGTTTCTCCGCCTGGGATGACCAGGCGGGTGGGGGGCTGGAGCGTGGCGGGTACATGTACGGCGTCGCGATGCACGAGATCGGCCACGGGCTGGGCCTGGCGCATCCTCACGACACGGGAAACGGGACCGAGGTGTTGCAGGGTGTCACCTCCAGCGGGACGTTGGGCTCCAATGATCTGAATCAGAGCATTTTCACCACGCTCAGCTACAACGACGGGTATCTGACGTCGGAGAGCGGCCCTCCCGGAACCTATGACTATGGCTACGCAGCCAGTTTCGGAACACTGGATATCGCCGCGCTTCAACAGCTCTATGGCGTGAACCAAGATCATGCAGCGGGTGATGATGTTTACCGGCTGATCGATCAGAACGGCTCTGGCACCGGCTATACGGCGATCTGGGATACCGGCGGCGTCGACTGGATCGTCGGCAGCAGCGATCTGAACACGACCATCGACCTGCGCGCCGCAACGCTGGACTTCACGCAGCAGGGCGGGGGCATGGTCTCCAACACCGACAAAATCCATGGCGGATTCACGATCGCTAATGGCGTCTCCATCGAAAACGCACGTGGCGCGGGCGGGAACGACACGTTGAACGGCAATGCTATGCGCAATATCTTACAGGGCGACGATGGCGACGACGTCCTGGAAGGTTTCGAGGGCGACGATTTCCTGAATGGTGGGGCTGGGGCCGACCGGCTTTCGGGCGGCGATGGGCTCGACACAGTGACCTATGCCCGCGCGAATGCGCGGGTTCAGGTCTCGCTGGCAACGGGTGAGGCCACGGGTGACCAGGCTGAGGGCGACCTGTTGATCAGTATCGAGCGCTTGCTCGGCTCCATGCACGATGACGACCTCAGCGGCAGTGCCGTAGCTGACACTCTGAACGGAGGTGCGGGCAACGACCGGCTTCACGGATCGGAGGGTGCGGACATGCTGCGCGGGCAGGCGGGCGACGACACCCTGACCGGTGGCGCAGGAGAAGACATCCTGCGTGGGCATTTCGGCCGAGACAGCGTCGATGGTGGCGACGGGGCAGATGCAATCTCCGGCGGGAACCATGATGACAGCATCGCGGGCGGCGCTGGCAATGACTGGCTGCGTGGCGAGCACGGATATGACCGGATCGCCGGGGGCGATGGTGACGACCGCCTGTTCGGAGGTATCGCCGCTGATGTCTTGCAGGGCGACGCGGGCGATGACCGTCTGAAGGGTGACAACGGCGACGACACCCTGGACGGCGGCACCGGAGCGGACTCGCTGCATGGCGGCGTGGGGCGCGATGTGCTGAACGGTGGCGCGGGCGACGACCTGCTGACCGGGGGCGACAGCCGCGACCGTTTCGTCTTTGATCAGCCGGACTTCGGGGTTGACCGGATCACCGATTTTGGTGCGGGCGAGATCATCGATTTGGGTACGGTTGCCACTGGGATGGCAGATCTGACCATCGCCCAGGTAGGTGCCGATACTCTGATCACGCTGGATGCGGGAACGATCCAGCTCGACGGCGTCAATGCCGCCGAGCTGATCGCCCAGAACTTCGAATTCTAGCTGGGACTGAGGCCGCGCAACCGCTCCGATCGGCGGCGCAGCATCTCGACTGTTGCCAGCAACGCGACGGAGATCAGCACCAGGATGGTGGCCACTGCCAGTATGGTGGGCGAGATCTGCTCGCGAATACCGCTGAACATCTGGCGCGGGATGGTGCGTTGCTCGGCACTGGCCATTTGCAGCATCACCACCACTTCGTCGAACGAGGTGATGAAGGCAAAAAGCGCACCCGAGATCACCCCAGGCAGGATCAATGGCATCTGCACCTTGAAAAAGGTCCTAACCGGATCCGCCCCCATCGAGGCCGCGGCCCGGACCAGCGACTGGTCGAACCCGCTGAGCGTCGCCGTCACGGTGATGATCACGAAGGGCGTCCCCAGGGCGGCATGGGCCAGGATGATGCCGGGATAGGTTTTGGCCAGGCCCAGATCGCTGAAAAAGAAGAACATCGCCGAACCGATGATCACCAGCGGGACGATCATCGGTGAAATCAGCGTGGCCATGATCACCTTCTTGAACGGCATCTCGGAGCGCGACAGTCCGATGGCTGCAAGCGTCCCCAGAGAGGTCGAGATCAGCGTCGCGAAAACTCCGATGAAGAAACTGTTCTTCATCGCGCGCACCCATTGGGCGTTGGACCACATATCGGACCACCAGCCCTCCTTGGCATCCGGGGCTGCCATACCGTTGCGCAGCATATCCGCATACCAGCGGGTCGAGAGTGCCTCGGCGTCCAGCCGCAGCATGCCGGAGGTGAAGCTGAAATAGGGCTCGGCATTGAAGCTGAGCGGAATGACGACCACGATCGGTGCGATCAGGAAAAACAGGATCAGCCCGCAGATCACCCGAAAGCTGTAGAACCAGATGCGCTGGCCGGTTGTGGCATAGGGGGGCAGTTCAGACATGGATCACCCCAGCTTCATATTGTCGATGCCGACGACCTTGTCGTAGATCCAATAGAGGAACAGGACAAAGATCAGCAGAACACCGCCCAGGGCCGCCGCAAGCGACCAGTTCAGCGTCGAACGCATGTGGTTGTCGATGAAGTTCGAGATCATCACCCCATCCTGGCCGCCGACCAGAGCCGGAGTGATGTAGTACCCAATCGCCAGTATGAAGACGAGCAGGCCCCCCGCGCCGATGCCTGGAATGGTCTGCGGGAAATAGACCCGCCAGAACGCCGTCCAGTTGGTGGCCCCCAGCGATTTCGCCGCGCGTACATAGCTGGGCGGAATGGTCTTCATGACGGAGTAGAGCGGCAGGATCATGAAGGGCAGCAGGATATGCGTCATCGCAATCAGCGTGCCGGTCTTGTTGTAGATCAACGAGAACCGCCCGTCATCTCCGGTCAGCCCGACGAAAACCGCCAGATCGTTCAACACCCCCTGGCTTTGCAGCATCGCGATCCAGGCGGTTGTGCGCACTAGGATCGACGTCCAGAACGGCAGCAGCACCAGGATCAGCAGCAGGTTGGCGATGCGGTTGGGGATGGTTGAGAGCAGATAGGCCACCGGATAGCCCAGGATCAGGGCCGCGATGGTTACGATGACCGAAATCTCCATCGTGCGCAGGAACAGCTTCACATAGATCTGGCGCAATTCGTCCTGCGGCACGAATTCCCCAGTCGCGGTATACTTGTAATCCAGCGCAGCGGCATAGAAGGCGGGGGTATAGGAAGTGGCGGCCACCTTCATGGCCTGCCAGGTCTCCAGATCGCCCCACTTCGCCTTGGCCTCGATCATCGCGTCCTTGAAGGGAGCCTCCATCCTGGCGGCGCGGCGTGCGGTGGAGGTGATCAGCGACCGCGTCCCCGAAAGCTCGCGGTTCACCCGTGTCGCAACCTTGCCGATGGGTTTTTCGGGATGGGCCCGCGCCGCGGCCAGATCTGCGGCCATGGCCGCGAACATCTCCTCGGTCGGCTCGCTGGCGCCGTTCCACTCCTGCAGCAGCGGGGTCGAGAGCGGCATATGCTCGGCATAAGTGCCTTCGTGGAAGCCGCGCGACATGAACATCAGGATCGGGATAATGAAGACACAGAGAATGAACAAAAGTAGCGGCGCCACAAGCCCCAGGGCCCGCATCTTGCTGCGGAACAGCGCCTGGCCCAGTTTCTGTTTGAGCGGGGTCCCGTCCGCCGCGATCAACCTGCCGCGCGAGTCGATCGCGCTGTTCGCCGCAGGTATCGCCTGATCCATCTCGGTCACGGCCATGTAACCGATCCCCCTACACCGGAAAATGACAAAACGAATGGTGTGGTCCGCGCCCCATCAGGCGCGGACCGGGTGATCGCCTGATCAGTTGGCGAGCCAGGCGTTGAAACGCTCGTTCAGCTCGTCCTGGTTGTCGGCCCAGAACTCGAAATTGTTCTGCAGCGCATTGGCGAAGTTCTCGGGCGCCGTAGGCATCTGCGGACCCATCGCCAGATCGGGCTTCGAGTTGTACGAGCCGATCAGCGATGTCGACGACTTGCGGGTCGGGCCGTAGGAGATCCACGAAGCCTGACCAGCGAGCTGCTCGGTCGCGGTCGAGAAGGCCAGGAAGTCCATCGCGGCTTCCTTGTTCGGGGCGCCTTTGGGGATGATCCAGAGGTCGAGGTCCCAAACCTGGCCGTCCCAGACGATATTGAACGGCTTGTCTTCGGCTGCAACCGCGTTGAAGATCCGCCCATTATACGCGGTGGTCATCGCGACTTCGCCATCGGCCAGAAGCTGCGGCGGCTGTGCGCCGGCTTCCCACCAGACAACTTCGTCCTTGATGGTGTCGAGCTTGGCAAATGCCCGGTCTACGCCTTCCGAGGTGCCGAGCACATCATAGACCTCGTCTGCGGCCACGCCATCGGCCATCAGTGCCATTTCCAGGTTCGCTTTCGGCGACTTACGAATGCCGCGCTTGCCAGGGAACTTCTCCAGATCGAAGAAATCGGCGATGGTTTTCGGGCCGTCGGCCATCTTCGACTCGTCATAGGCGAAGATTGTCGACCAAACGATGGTCGGCACAGCGCAGGGCACGTCCAGCGTGCCGGCGATGAAGTCTTCGGCCGCTGGGGTGCCATCGGGGGCTGCGGGCAGGATCGACTGATCGATCTCCTCGGCCAGACCCTCATCACAGGCGCGCACGGCGTCCGAGAGTTCCACGTCCACGATGTCCCAGGTGACATTGCCGGCTTCGACCTGTGCTTTGATCTCGGCAAGGCCGCCATTGTAGTCTTCGGAGACGATCTTGTTGCCGGTCGAAGCGATCCAAGGCTTGTGGTAGGCTTCGACTTGGCTCTTGGTATAGGCGCCGCCCCACGAGACGACGGTGATTGTGTCGGCGGCCTGCGCTGCCGAGGTCACGGCAAACGCGCTGACAGCACCGATCAGCATATGTTTCAGTTTCATAGAGACACTCCCTGTCACACCCGTTTTGATTGACCATGGCCCCCCGGGTCCGAGGCGCAGGCCGTTAAAGTTCACGCCGCCCACGCAACCGCATTCGCTGCATCGCACAAGCCGGATAAGTCGAGACTAGACCAATCGAATCGGGTGGCGTCAACTATGACATTGCTGTTGTTGCCCCGTGGGAGCCGCTCGCGGGATGCGAAAGGGTGACGCTCGACCGTCAGAGGACGAAATCATTGGCCGAGAGCGCGATCAGCCCGTTCAATGCAATTTCGAATTCCGCCTCGCTGTCTCCGTCGATATCGGCCTGAATAACCGTGCGATTGCCGCCGACCGATTGGAAGAAGCGCAGCTCGCCGCCATCGCCTGAGAAGCCTGCGGTTGCGATGAATTCGAATGTCTGATTGCCGCCGATACCGATGTTCGCGTCCAGGCGGCTGATCTCGATCCGCTCGCCTGTTTCGAAATCGGTGATCGTATCGCGATTGTCCGCCTGGCTGTCGCTGGCACGAAAGTAGATGAAACGGTCGGTGCCCGGCCCACCTGACATCACATCGCCGCCTGCGTTGCCGTAGAGCTTGTCCGCGCCGCGCCCGCCATTGAGGATGTCGTCCCCGGCCCGACCATGGACCTGGTCCGAGGACAGGCCGCCATCGATCTCGTTTGCGCCGCCATCGCCCCGCAGATCATCGTTACGTCTGCCGCCGAGGATGTTCTCGATAGAGGTTAGCGCGTCGCGCGCCGCGTCTCCCAACCCGGCGAGCGAGCCTTGCAGATCGACCCGCACGCGCTGGGTTGCGTCGCTGTAATCCGCGGTATCGATGCCCGCGCCGCCGTCGATCTGGTCAGCCCCTTCTCCACCATTGATCGTATCGTTGCCCTCTCCCGCATCGATACTGTCATCCCCATCGCCACCGATGATGACATCATCGCCGCCCGACGCATCGATCTGATCGTCACCGGCCTGCCCGTCGAGGGTTTCAGACGTTTCCGCGCCGGTGAACACATCGTCGAACTCGCTGAAAGGCTCCAGCTCCAAATCGAAGCTCTGCCGGGTCAGTACAGTGCCTTCATTTGTGGTGTCCAGGGCGGCGCTCGTCACCAGAAGCTGATCGCCCAGCAGGTCCAGCACCACGCCGAACTCGATGGGGTCAACACTGTCGATGTCGGTGATCGGGCTCAGCGCGTTGCCCTGATCGTCGAATTGCTGCCAGACCACTTGCGGCGTGTCGGTGTCCAGCTCCTGCGTCCAGCCCAGGATAAAGCTGCCATCGGGCAGGGCCAGAAGCTCGAAATTGTCCAGAACGGCCTCGTCAGGCGCGATCCTGGTGATATTCGTCAAGCGCTGGTCGAGCCCTGTCTTGGCACCGAAGCCGATAAAAATTGCGGTCTGGTCCAGGTTCCCGCTATTGGCACCTGCGCCCGGCTGCGCCCAGGCGACCACATTGACATTCGATTTCTGCAGGCTTGCCTGTTTGACCGGGCCGATGCTGAACCCGCCCGAGCCGCGCTCGGTCACATTTTCCGTCCGTGTCTGGGACTGTCCGATCTGATGGAAATGCGCGTCATAAACAGTGGCGATCAAGTCGGGGTGTTGATCGAAGGGAAAGAAACGGTCTTCGACGCTATAGAGCACGAAAGTGCCGTCATCGAGCTGAAACCCGTTGCCTAGAGTTGTCTGCTGCGGGACTTCAACCGACGTATCCACGCTGCCATCGGGTGCGATGATGTGGAGCGCGATTACCGTGGTGCCTTCCGCCCCGGGATCAGTGGGGGTCGATTGGCTCTCGATCACAAAGGCCCGTCCCTGCCCGTCCAGATCGATGACGTTACGCAGCGAGTTGATGACGACGTCGCCGCCATCTTCGGTTAGCCCGAACGGTATCGCGTCGCCCACCGGCTGACCGGCGGCATCGAAACGCAGATAGCTAACCAGGCCGCTGCTTTCGAAGACGATGCCGAAACCGCCGTCCTCCAGCGCCAGAATCTGGCGAGGTTCGTCATTGTCCTGCAGCGGCCCATCGGGCTCGCGGAAGCTAAGGATCGTGCTGCCATCCGTGCCGTCGATCAGCAGGAAGCGCAGGAAGTTGTCGCCGGTGACCGTGCTGAGTTCGCCGACCATCTGCAGGATATTGCCGTTGGGCAATTCAACGCTGTCCAGAACGAATTCAATGATCGCCATGTCGCCACTCCCGAAAGTCCACCAAGGGCGTTATAGCAAGAAATCTTCCTCTGTCAGGGGGATCTCGCCCAGCAGCTCGATCTCGAAATCCGCGATCCGGTCCCCATCCGCGTCTGCCAAAACCACGCTGCGCTGATCGTTGCCGGCCTGAAAGAAGCGCAACTCACCAGCCTTGCCGGAGAAGCCGGCCTTGCCGATGAAGTCGAAGCCCTGGTTCCCTGCAGCGGTCGTGTCGGCATCGATCCAGCGAAGCTCAATCCGGTCCTCGCCCGCAGCGAAATCCGTGATCGTGTCGCGTTCATCGACCCCGGCCCGGCTGTCCGAGAGCTGATAGTAGATGAACCGGTCCGCCCCCAGTCCACCGGACATGATATCCGAACCCGCATTGCCGTAGAGCTTGTCGACCCCCGCCTCACCTTTCAGCGTATCGTCCCCGCCCCGTCCATAAAGCCTGTCGGACCCTGTGCCTCCAGCGAGATGATTGCCGACAGCGTTTCCACGCAAGAAGTCGCTCTGACCCGTACCGACCAGATGCTCGACCCCGAAGTAGAAGTCGCCTGCGGCTTCGCCGATTCCGTCAGTCATATTCTGCAGGTCCGCAAAGACACGGTTGTTCGCAGCGGAGTAATCGGCCACATCCGAACCTGCGCCGCCCACCAAGCGGTCTGCGCCGCTCCCGCCGACCAGGGTGTCATCACCGGCACCGCCATCCAGGGTGTCATCGCCGGAAAAGCCGAGAAGCAGATCATTGCCCAGCCCACCATCGATGCTGTCATCGCCAGTCCCGGCGTTGACGGTGTCGTCGCCAGCGCCCGCCTGTACGACATCTGCAGCCGCCCGCGTTTCGATAATATCGTTGCCGGAAAGGCCGAGTACGACCTGAACTTCTCGGTTCCCGATAAACTGATCAGACGAATCGCTTAGCACATCGACGACTGGGTTCAGATCGACCGAGAACTCAAACGCGTCCAACATTCCGCGGTCGTCAATATCTTCCAAGACATGCGTGGTGAGCAAAAATTTGCCAGCCTCGAGCGGCTCGATAAAGACCCCTCGTTCTTGCTGTGCAGCCGGTCCAACCGATTGGGCTTCGTTCAAGGCTATACCGTCGGCGTCGAAATGCTGCCAAAAAGCCTGGCTTTCGAGCATGCTGGCGCCTTGCTCGCCGACGCGTAACCTCGCAATCCAACCGACGATAAAGCTTCCATCCGGCAAAGCCATTATGTCGAAGCTGCCCCCGAGTATACGGTCAGTCAGATCGCTGGTAATCCGGGTAACATTGCTAAGTCCGTCGAGCGTGTTTTCGCCCAGCAGATCTCCGAACCCAAGGAACAGGCCCGTGGGACTATTCTCCGGCACGAATGGAACGTCGGGGCCGGGGTTGAGAACTGGCCCTTGAAACTGCTGCCATACACCGACAAATTTGTTGGACAGGGGCAGTTCTTCGATCTTCAACGGACTCCCGCTCACCCTCGCGACAGCGTTTTCGAGATCTGCCAGCGGTTCCGTCCGTTCCCCAAGAAAGTTCAGATCAGGATCGAACAATTGTATCGTGCGCTCCGTCGTATTAACGCCATTGCTGATGAAGAGCAGGTTGCCATTTTTCAGCGGGATCCCCGTGGCGTCCGGGTCGATTTCGGGTAATGGCGATATACGAAACTCCCCAGTTCCGAAAATTTCGGCGAATTCCGGGGGATGGTCCGAAGTGTCGGGGTCGAAAGAAGCGATGCCGTTGATCAGGAAGCCCCCGTCAGCTGTCTCCCCGCGCCCGGTTGGCAAAAAGAACTCCTCGTCGCCGTCGATCCGAACAAAGTCATCTAGGATGCCCGGGATGCCGTCGGCTGACACTCGGGTCAGTTTAAGCGGACCCGCGAATTGAAACACCGGCACAAAGAAGCCTCCATCTGCATCCGGGACGATCGAGAGGACTCCGGCGATTCCAATGCCTTCGATACTTGTCTGTGGTGCGGGGATAGGGATGGGGAAATCGGTGAGAAGCTCGCCGGTTTTTCCGTTGCGCACGATTGCTCGGAAGCCATTACCGAGCGCGAAACCCAGGCCGTCGAACTCTCCAACAACCTGACCGATATTACCATTTGCGAGTATGGCGCTGGCGACTAAAAGCTCTTCTGTTGCCATCTGAAAGACTCCTTAATGAAAACCCACAGTATAATCTGATGCGAGTGCGCTTCCACCTAGGGCAAAAGTCATCTTCTGTCGCATCGAGCTTGTTTGAAGGTCGGCTCCAAACGGTTTCGGCAACCCATGTCTATCTTTGTCGAGCAGTACAGTGCGGCTTAGAGCAACAGTTTGGAGGTTATTATTCTAAAACCGCCACACCATTTGTAACCACTCGGCGCGAGCGTTAGCTACGGTTGAACTTCTCGTCAAATCAACTGTCAGGCCGCGGAAATGCGACCCTTAATCTTCCAAATCGCGTGCCACATCGGGACGCGAGAGCATCTCGCGGGTCGCATCCATGCGGTCGAAGCTCTCGTCAAGCGCAAAGCGGATGTCGGGCGAGAATTTCAGTGTGACGGAGCGATTCACCTGACGGCGTACATCGCGTTTGGCCTTGTTCAACGCGGCCAGGATCGCGTCCGCGTTGGCGCCGCCCAGAGGCATGACATATGCTGTGGCCTGGCGCAGGTCCGGGCTGACGCGGACCTCTCCCACGGTGATCGACGCGCCTTCGAGTTCGGGCTCGTGCAGGTCGCCGCGCATCAGCACATCGCTCAGCGCGCGCCGGATAAGTTCGCCCACGCGAAGCTGGCGTTGCGAGGGGCCGTCGGCGAGGTGTTTCGACATGGTCTCAATCTCCAATGGGCGCGCGCCTTAGCATCCGCGCGGGCCGCCTGTCCAGCGCCCTACCAGGGGATCGGCTGGCCGTCATAGGCATAGAATCCGCCGCTTTTCGCCGGGGTCAGGCCATCGAGCACGCTCAGCAGGCGCGCGGCCGCATCTTCTGGTGCTAGAACGGAAGGGCCGCCTTGCCCGATAACTGGCGTGCTGAGCGTCGTGCGCACTGTGCCAGGATGCAGGGCGGCGCAGATGGCTTCGGGCCGTGTGCGAGCAATCTCCACCGCCGCAGTGCGAACCACCTGATTCAACGCGGCCTTCGCAGCGCGGTATGAAATCCAACCCCCGAGCCGGTTGTCGCCGATGGACCCAACCCGGGCCGAGAGGGTCGCAAATACCGACCGACCCTGACGTGGAAGCAACCGGGTATGATGCTTTAGGATCAATGCCGGTCCCACCGCATTGACAGCGAATTGGGCGAGCATCGCTTCCGCCTCGATCGCGGCCAGTTTCTTTTCCGGCTGTGCCTCGCCGATCGTCAGGGCGCCAGTGGCATCGAAGATCAGATCGAAGGGGCCCGCGTCTGCGGCGCGCAACAAGGCTGCCTCGGCCTGCGCAGGCGCGGTCCAGTCCAGCCCATCGCGGCGGGATAGACCTGTGATAGCCCTTCCCGCATCTGACAGTCGTGCGGAGACAGCCGCGCCGATCCCGCCGGTCGCGCCCAGAATCAAGGCCTTTTTTCGTGTTGTCATCCGGAACGAGATAGCGCCGCCAGCGGGTTACGCCAGCGTGCGCTCGACCTCCTCGCGCGTGAAGATCTCGATCACGTCGCCTTCGCGGATGTCTTCGTAGTTCTCGAAGGCCATGCCGCATTCCTGACCGCCCTGGACTTCTTTCACTTCGTCCTTGAAGCGTTTCAGCGTCTTCAGCGTGCCCTCGTGGATCACCACGTTGTCGCGCAGAAGGCGCACCCCGGCGGCGCGTTGTGCAACACCTTCCGTGACCTCGCAACCGGCGACCTTGCCGACTCCGGTTACCTTGAAGACCTCCTTGATCGTGGCATAGCCGATGAAGGTTTCCTTGATCTCGGGGCTGAGCAGGCCCGATGCCGCCTGTTTGATGTCGTCCACCAGATCGTAGATGATCGAGTAGTAGCGGATCTCGACGCCCTTCTGGTTTGCCGCCTCGCGCGCAGGTGCATTGGCCCGAACGTTGAAGCCGATGATCGGGGCTTTCGAGGCCTCCGCCAGGTTCACGTCCGATTCCGTGATCGCGCCGACGCCGGAATGCAGGACGCGGATCTTGACCTCGTCATTGCCGATCTTTTCCATTGCCTGAACGATGGCCTCGGCAGACCCCTGCACGTCGGCTTTCACCACGATGGGCAGCTCGGCCAGGTCGGTACCGGAGCTTTGTTGCGCCAAAAGCTGATCCAGGGTTGTGCGCCCGCCCGAAGCGGCAGCTTTCTCGCGCGCCGTGCGCTGACGATAGTCGGCGATCTCGCGGGCTTTGGCCTCGTCCTCGACCACGTTCAGCACGTCGCCAGCCTCCGGCGTGCCGTTCAGGCCCAGAACCTCGACCGGGACGGATGGTCCGGCTTCCTTGATCCGTTCGCCCTTGTCATCGACCAGGGCACGCACTTTGCCCCATTGCTCGCCGACGACGAAGATGTCGCCGGTGCGCAGGGTGCCCCGTTGGACCAGAACCGTGGCTACTGGACCGCGGCCCACGTCCAGCTTGGCCTCGATCACGGCACCCTCGGCGGCGCGTTTGGGATTGGCCTTCAGCTCCAGCAACTCGGATTGTAGCGCGATGTTTTCGACCAGAGTATCCAGCCCCTGGCCGGTGATGGCCGAAACCTCGACATCCAGAACGTCGCCCGACATCGCTTCGACGATGACCTCATGCTGCAGAAGCTCGGTGCGCACCTTGTTGGCGTCCGCGCCTTCGCGGTCGATCTTGTTGATCGCCACGATCATCGGCACTTCGGCGGCCTTGGCATGGGCAATCGCCTCGATGGTCTGAGGCATGACCGAGTCATCGGCTGCAACCACCAGAATCACGATATCCGTCACCTGAGCGCCGCGTGCGCGCATCGAGGTAAAGGCCGCGTGGCCTGGTGTGTCCAGGAAGGTCAGCTTGGAGCCGCCCTCGCTGACAATCTGATAGGCGCCGATATGCTGGGTGATCCCGCCAGCCTCGCCCGCGACCACATTGGTTTTGCGCAGCGCGTCCAGTAGAGAGGTTTTCCCGTGATCGACATGGCCCATGATCGTGATGATCGGGGCGCGCGGGATCAGATCCTCGTCCTTGTCGTCCTCGGTCTCGATGACGTTCTCGACATCGGATTCCGAGACGCGTTTGACGGTGTGGCCAAACTCCTCGATCACCAGTTCGGCGGTGTCCTGATCGATCACCTCGTTCTGGGTGGCCATGATGCCGTTCTTCATCAGCGACTTGACCACATCGGCGACCCGCTCGGTCATACGGTTGGCCAGTTCCTGCACCGTGATCGCCTCGGGCAAGGTCACTTCGCGGAAGACCTTTTCGCGTTCGACCGAGCCCATCATCTTGCGACGCTCACGCTCCTGACGGCGCTTCATCGCGGCCATCGAGCGTTGGCGACCGCCTTCCGAATCGCCGGTGGCCTGCGCGATCGTCAGTTTGCCCGACCGGCGGCGGTCGTCGCCGCGGCCACGGGTGGGCTGCTGTTGCTTCTTCGGCGCTGCAGCGCCGCCCGGGCCCCGGCGGGCACGGCTATCGTCTTCCTCGGCTGTGCGGGTCGGGCGTGCTGCCGCAGGTGCGTCGCCACTGGCTGCGGCGGCAGCGGCCGACGCAGCTGCCTTTGCGGCCTCGGCGGCGGCTCGTTCTTCCTCTTGGGCCTTTTCGGCAGCGGCCTTTTCGGCAGCTTCGCGCTCGCGCGCTTCGCGGGCCGCAGCGTCGGCCTCTTCCTCAGCACGCTTGGCGGCTTCTTCCTCGGCGCGTTTGGCGGCGCGTTCGGCACGCTTCTTGTCTTCCTCAGCCTCGCGGACCTTGCGGATCTCGTCGTCTTTCTTGGCCTGCTTCAGGGCCTGAAGGCGGCGTGCATATTCCTCTTCCGACAGCGATTTCAGCATGTTGGGTCGACCGCCGCCCCTCTGCGGGCGCGGTGCTTCGGGCGTGTCAGCACGGGCGGTCGGGGGCTTGCGCTCGCCGCCACCACCGCCAGTGGCCGCCTTTTCAGGCTCTGCCTTCGCTTTGGGCGCGAGGTTCAGTGTCGGCTTTGCCGCACCGGGAGGCGTCAGAACCCGCTTGCGCTTTTTCTCGACAACAACGGATTTGGTACGACCCCCGCCAAGGCTTTGACGCGCAGGTCCACGCGGTCCCGCCCCAGTGCGGCCACGGCCCATACCCTTGTTGTCATTATCCGTATCGCTCATACGCTGTCCTGTCTGGGGCCTGCTGGCCCGCGCCCTTCGTCTTTGCCTGACACGCCGGCGAGTGCCGCCGCGCCTTCCACATCTGCAACCGCGTCTCCGGGTCTGAACCCGGCTAGGCGATGCGTCTCGGCCAATGCGCGCTTTGCCAACCCGCCCGCGTCAAGCGCGGCATGTATGGCAAAGTCGCGGCCAAAAGCCAAACCCAATTCCTGCGCCGTCAGAACGCCGATCCCGGGCGGTCCGCCCGCGACGCGCTGCAGCTTCGTCCGGCCATCGGCGGCACCGTCCCGCGCCTCGACCCAGATGGCGCCGCTTCCGTCGGCAAGCCGTGCCTTGGTCTTCTCGAACCCCGTCACTGCCTGGCCCGCTTTGCGCGCCATGGCGAGGATCGAGGTCAGCCGCTCTGTCAGCAGCCGCTCCAGCAGGTCGGCGAGGTCCGGGGCCACGCCAGCCTGCGTCCTGAACCCGCGGGAGAACAGCCGCTTCTTCACCGCCGTCTCGACCAGGGCACGGTCTGCGGTCAGCCAAACCCCGCGCCCCGGCAGTTTTGCCGCCAGATCCGGCACCACCTGATCTCCGGGTCCCAGCACAAAGCGGATCATACGATCCGTCGGCCCGCTGTCGCCGCTGGCGATGCAGCGCCGCTCGGGCCCGTCTCGATCCTTTGTCCTGCCGCCCCGGGTCAGATCATGCCTCCTCGGTTTCGTCCTCGCCCTCGGCGCCTTCTTCCTCGAGGATCATGTCCTCGGGCTTGATGATGCCCAGATCGACCCGCGCCTTCATCACGAGATAGCGGGCCTCTTCCAGGCTGACGTCGAAAGGTTCCAGCACGCCATCGTCTTTGATGCGCTTGCCATCGATGGTGGTATAGCCGCCGGCCAATTCCCAGTCGGCGCAGGTCGCGAAGGTTTCGAGATCCAGCACGCCATCCTTGGCCAGGGCCAATATCATCTGGGGGGCGAGGCCTTCGAATTCAACCAGGTTCTCTTTGACACCCAGCTCACGCGCGGCGGCCAGGGCCTTCTGGTTGACCTCCTCCAGGCTTTCGAGGGCGCGGGCCTGCAACTCCTCCGCCGTGCCTTCATCGAAACCGTCGATGGCGCTCAGCTCGTCGATCTCGACATAGGCAACCTCTTCGAGGGCGGTAAATCCTTCGGAGACCAGAAGCTGCGCGACCATCTCGTCCACATTCATCGTTTCCATGAACATGGCCGAGCGTTCGTTGAACTCCTGCTGACGGCGTTCGCTCTCCTCCGCCTCTGTCATGATGTCAATGTCCCAACCGGTGAGCTGGCTGGCCAGACGCACATTCTGGCCGCGCCGACCGATGGCCTGCGAGAGTTGCTCGTCCGGCACCACAACCTCGATGCGCTGCGCGTCGTCGTCCATCACGACTTTCACGACCTCGGCGGGCTGCAGAGCACTGACGATGAAGCTGGCCGCGTCGTCGACCCAGGGGATGATGTCGATCTTCTCGCCCTGAAGCTCGTTGACCACCGCCTGCACGCGGCTGCCGCGCATACCGACGCAGGCCCCGACCGGGTCGATGGAGTTGTCATAGGAGATCACGCCGATCTTGGCACGCGAGCCTGGATCGCGGGCCACCGCCTTGATCTCGATAATCCCGTCGTAGATCTCCGGCACCTCCATCGCGAACAGCTTTGCCATGAATTCCGGCGCCGTGCGGCTGAGGAAGATCTGCGGGCCCCGGGTCTCGCGTTTCACATCGCGGATATAGGCGCGGATCCGGTCGTTCGGGCGATACGCCTCGCGCATGATCAACTGATCGCGGCGCAGGATCGCCTCGGCCCGGCCAAGATCGACTATGACGTTGCCGTACTCGACGCGTTTGACCTGGCCGTTGATGATCTCGCCAACGCGGTCCTTGAACTCCTCGTACTGGCGGTCGCGTTCGGCATCGCGCACTTTTTGCACGATGACCTGCTTGGCGGTCTGGGCTGCGATCCGGCCGAATTCCATGGCGGGCAACGGTTCGGTGATGAAATCGCCGATTTCGGCCGCGGGATTTTTCAGCCGTGCTTCTTCCAGGCTGATCTCGGTGAAGTGGTTTTCGACCTCCTCCACGATCTCCAGCGCGCGCCACATGTTCGTGTCGCCGGTCTGACGGTCGATTACCGCCCGGATGTCATATTCGGCGCCATAGCGCGAACGCGCGGCCTTGCCGAGGCTGTCTTCCATGGCCTCGATCACCAATTCACGGTCGATGAGCTTCTCCCGCGCGACCGCATCGGCGATCTGCAACAGCTCCAGACGGTTTGCGCTGACCATCTCAGGCGTGCCCCTTGGTCGTGGCTTTGGTCATGGTCTTTTCCTCCGTTAGGATTTCGGTGGTTTCTTCCTCGATCTGGTCGAAGTCGTCTTCCTTAAAAGCGTGTTTGCGGCCTTGGAGGCTCTCGCGGATAAGGTCATCGGTCAGAATCAGCTTGGCATCGTTGAGCCATTCGAACTTCAGCCCGATGGTGCCGGCATCGATCTCGATCAGCACCTCGTCTTCCTCGACACCCGCCAGGATGCCCTTGAAGCGTTTGCGCCCGTCGATCATCTCGTCAGTTTCCAACCGGGCCTCATAGCCTTCCCAGCGGTTGAAATCGACCAGCCGGGTCAGCGGGCGGTCGATGCCGGGCGAGGACACCTCCAGGCTGTATTCCCCTTCGATCGGATCCTCGACGTCTAGCACGGCCGAAAGGGCGCGCGAGAGCTTCGCGCAATCCTCGATCTCCATCGTGCCGTCTGCGCGTTCGGCCATGATCTGCACTGTCGCTGACTTTGCCGACATGAAGCGCAGGCGCACCAACTCAAACCCCATGTCCTCGACCGTGGGCGTCACGATCTCGGCCAGGCGTCTGTCGAATGCGGCTTTGGCGACCATGTCGGCCATTCGGGTGCTCTCCCAGGGTCCAAAAGCAAAAAAGCGAGCCTCGCAGCCCGCCTCACATAACCCGGTGGGGGTCTCGCCAACCAGCGAGGCCGCCGCGATGTTGTGGCGGATATACGCCTGATTCCTGTTTCTTGCAACCCCCGCAGAGGAGGTCTAGCGCAGGCGGCGATAGCTTTCAGTGATGTGTTCGGCCAGGGCCACGACCGCCGGGGTCGGGTTGGCACCGATGCGCAGCACGATTTCGCTGGCGCCTGGCTCCGGCAGCCCGGCAGCGCCGCGCAGCGGCACCAGACCCTGGCCGATCCGGCTTTCCGGCATCGCGCCAACCGCCAGGTCGGCGCTGATCGCAGCTTGAAGGGCCGCATCGAAATCTGAGATGTAGGCGACGCGATAGGGTCGGCCCGAGCGATCCAAAGCCTCGATCACCTGGCGCCGCCAGGCGCAGCCGGGATTGGCGACTGCCACCGGCAGGGGGGTTCGCGACTTGGCGCATCCTCCCTCCGCCCCAAGCCAGATCAGCTTCTCGCGATGCACGGTAATGTCGCTCTCGCGCCGACCAACTGCGCAGCCGGGCGACAGCAGCGTCATGTCCAGATTGCCCCTGTCGAATTCTGGAGCCAGCGCAGCGGAGGACGCCATGCTGACATTCACGGTCACCCCGCAATGCGATTGCGCAAACCCACCGAGCACGCTGGCCAGCTGATCGTACCCCAAATCATCCGTCAGCCCGATCGAGATCTCGCCGGTCAGCGCCGGGCCGCGGAAGGCTTCGAGCGCTGCGTGGTTCAGCGAGACCATCTTGCGGGCGTAGGTCAGCAGCCGTTCGCCCTCGCTGGTCGCGTACATCCCCTGACGATTGCGCACGAACAGACTGCGGCCCAGCGTTTCCTCCAGTTTCTTAAGCTGCATCGAGAGCGCGGCAGGCGTGCGGCCCACGCGCTCCGCCGCGACGGTCATCGACCCCGTTTCGGCAATCTCGACGACGGTGCGCAAGACATCGATGTCCAGGCTGGCGGCAGGGGCGGGTGGGGCGAAGATCTTGTTCATAATCTTAGTTCAGCGTTTCTGAACTCAAATGTCAATCTAATTAGTTTCACTTAATTGCCGCCAACCTCATATTCTACTTCATGCCGCCGACGAGGTGGCTCAACTGGACCGGAGGATAATCGTCATGCTGTCCCTGATTGCCGCTCATCTCGCCCTTTGGCTTAAAGCCCGTCGCGACCGCGCTGCGCTGCGCCGGTTGCTCGACAAGGGCGATCATGTCCTGGACGATGCGGGCCTGACTCGAGGCGATGTGGAGGCCGCATTGGGCCTATCCTATCGCGACGACCTGATCGCCCGCGCACGGCACATGTCCGAACTGACGTTGCGTCTGGATCAGCGGGTCTGATCGCGGGTTGCCAGGCTGGCGCTGCGCTGCGCCAGCCAGATCCCGCCCAAAACCAAGGCCAGGGCTGCCGCATGATACCAGGCAAACCGCTCACCCAGAATAAGCACCGCGAGGATCGATGCGAAGACTGGCACGAGGTTGATATAGACCCCGGCCTGCCCCGGGCCGATCAGATCGACGCCGCGCAAAAAAAACAATTGGCTGAGGCAGGAAGGGAAGATCGCGACGAACAGAACCACAAGCCAGCCCTGCGTGGTCGGCATGGTGAAGCCGGTCGCCACAGCCTCGCCAATCGCCAGCGGGATGGAGCTTGCCAGCGCCACGATGGCCATCACCGTGAAGAACGCCCGCCCCGGAATGTCGGGCCGCTTGCGCAGCATGACCGTGTAGAACGAATAGGCCGCACCGGCGATCAGCATATACCCGTCGCCCGGGTTGATCCCCAATCTCAGAAGCTCTAGCGGAGCCCCCTGGCTGGCGACCGTCGCAACCCCCGCCAGGGTGACGACGACTCCAAGCGCCTGAACCCAGCCGACCGGTGTGCGATAGGCGAGGAATGCGCCGATCAGCACCATTACCGGCATCGCGCCCTGCAGAATCCCGATATTCACCGCCGTGGTGCTGAGCGCGGCGATGTAGAAAAGCGCATTGAACACGGTGAAGCCCACGGTGGCGATCAGGATCAACCAGCTCAGACGCGGCCGCAGCACACCCCAATGCGCCCGAACTTCATGGCCGAACAGAAACCACAGCGCGACTGCCACGCAGAGCCAGCGCATCAGAACAAGCTGGAAGGGCTGGATATGGCCGACGGCCAGCCTGCCTGCCACCGCATTGCCGCCCCAAAACAACGCGCAAAGCGTCAGGAGCAGCCAAGGCTGGCGATAGAGAAACGAGATGGCGCGGGACACGGCGTGGCCTCGTTGGAAGGGGTGTTCCTCTCCCGCTAGCAGATCATTCCTGGCGCGAAAAGACGGTTGACATAACGGATATCTTATATAACAGGCATGTTATGCAAAACGCTCTCGCTTCCCCCGATCCCGCATTGGATGCGGTTTTCGCGGCGCTCGCCGATCCGACAAGACGGGCGATCCTGGCACGGTTGGCCGATGGCCAAGCAACGGTTTCAGAGCTGGGGGCGCCCTTTGCGATGTCGCAACCCGCCGTTTCGCGCCATCTCAAGGTGTTGGAGCAGGCGGGCCTGATTGCGCGCAAGGTCGATGCCCAGCGTCGCCCCGCCCGTTTGAAGGCGGACCGCATGGCGGAGGCTGCCGACTGGCTAGACCAGTTCCGCAAATTCTGGACGGGCAGCTTCGACCAGCTCGACACCGTTCTGGCCGAAATGAAATCAGCCGCAGAAAGGAATGCCCAGAATGACTGATCTGCCGGAATATGTCCTTGAGCGTCAGTTCGATGCCCCGCGCGAAATGGTCTGGCGCGCCTGGACCGATCCACGGCTTCTCGCCCGCTGGTATGGCCCGAATGTTGAAACGGTGATCCACGAATTCGACCTGCGTCCCGGCGGAGTTTGGCTGAACGAGATGAAATGGGACGGCGGTTCGAGCTGCAGCCGCGCCGACTTCACCGAGATCGAGACGGGCGCGCGTTTGGTCTGGCATCATGCTTCCACGGATCGGCAGTGGAACGTCGCCTCCAACCCTATGATGCCCGATTGGCCGCGCCTGTTGCTGACCCGTGTGATCTTCACCGAGGCGTCTGGCGGGACATTGGTGCGCCTCAGCCAGACCCCGATGGAGGCAACCGAGGCCGAGATCGCGTGCTTCGCGAAGATGATGGCCGGTATGGACAAAGGCTGGGGCAGCGGATTCGCAATCCTTGCGGATATTCTGGCGGAAATGCAGTCAAACAGCACGTGAGCGGTCGGCAAAGCCGCTGAATCCTCCCGAAACGGCCCTTCGCGGATCAAACTTCTGTCGCCTTGGTCAGCGAATAAGGCAAATATACCCCAAACAGATCTGGGAGGATCACATGAAACATCTAAACGCAGCCTTGGCCGCGGGCTTGATCGCCTGCGCCCCGATTGCGGCAAACGCTGAGGGTGTGGCGCTGGTGATCGGCAATGCGGATTATGCCGAAGCGCCCGACGCCGCCACCGCATTCAACGATAGCCGCCGTATCGCGCGCCTGCTCGGCGAGGCGGGGTTCGAGGTGCTGAAAGGGGATGACCTGAACCGAGCAGAGTTCGCATCGCTTTTGGAACGGTTTGCACCTAAGGCCGCTGCAGATGGTCCGCTGGTGATCTACTATTCCGGTCACGCGCTCCGTGCGGATGGCGTTACATATCTGGCGCCGGTCGATCTGGCGCCTTCCAGTGTGGTCGATGTCATGCTGGATGCGATCCCGCTGGATCTGGTGCTGAAGATCGCAGGCGCGCAGGCAGGTCGGGCCGTGGTCTTTCTGGATGCCGCACAATACGAGGGGTTCGAGCCGAGCGCGATTGCCGAGCCCGGCATCGCTGACCCGGGTGAGGTGGACGGCGTCCTGCTGGTCTCTCCGGTCGCGCCGGGCCGCGCGATCAAGCGCGAGGGCAAGCAGCATTCCAAATTTGCAAAACGGGTGGCTGAGGATTTTCTCGATCCGGGCGCGATGGTCCGATGGGCGGTGGACACCGCTGGTGACAAAGTCTGGGTCGCCGGCGACGCCGATGATCCGCTTGTCCTGGTCGCAGAGCCCGATCCCGCCGCCGTCGACATCGCGAAACAGATCGAAGTCGCGTTCTGGCAATCGGCTGAGGCCTCGAAAAAGCCCGCAGATTATCAGGCATATCTGAGCCGCTATCCCGAAGGCGAATTCGCCAACCTTGCCCGCAACAAGCTGGGCCAGGCCGAAGTCAAGGCGGACCCGGCGGCGGAGGCGGAAAAGGCGCTGAAACTGACCCGTTCCGAGCGGCGCTGGGTGCAGGAGGCGCTGACCCTGCTGGGCCACGATCCAAACGGCATCGACGGGATTTTCGGCCCCGGCACCCGCGCTGGCATGGAATCCTGGCAGGAAGCGAACGGACATAAGCCGACCGGATATCTGACCGAGGGCCAGTTCGCCCGCCTCGGCAAGCAGGGTGAGAAAGCCAAACGTGAATTGGCGGAGCGCCTGGAGCGCGAGGACCGGCAATACTGGCAGGAAACCGGCCGCCTCGGCACGCCCGCAGGCTATCGCGCCTATCTCGCGAAATATCCCGAGGGCGTGAATGCCGACAAGGCGTTGGCCGGGCTGGAGCGCCTGATGGCAAAAAGCGAAAAAGCCGAAGAGAAGGTGGAACGAGCCGCATTCCGCAAGGCCAAGGCTCAAGGGACCGTCGGCGCCTATCAGAACTTCCTCGACCGTTATCCTGATGGCAACTTCGCCGCAGCGGCCAAGCGTGAGTTGAAGAAGCTGGACTTTCAGGCCAATTTCAAACGCAACGCGGCGATCGAAAAGAACCTGGGCCTGGATCTGCAATCGCGCATTTCGCTGGAGCAGCGGCTGGCTTACCTGGGGTTCAACCCAGGGCCGCAGGACGGTGCGTTCGACAAGTCTACGCGAACGGCGCTGCGCGACTACCAATCTGACCGTGGCCTGGTGCGCACGGGTTTCTTCAATCGAGACACGGTTGCATTGGTGGTCGAAGAGACCAGCCGCAGGCCCAGTGCGGGCAACGTGTTGCAGAACCTGATCGGCACAATCACCAGATAGCAGGGAACGCTCGCAAAAGCGTCACTTGGCGTGCTGGGGAAGACGGTTATCTTCCCCGGCATGCTTCGCATATTGATGTTCCTCGCCATCGTCGTCGGTGCCCCCGCCCATGCCTGTGGGGGAGAGAGTGCCTGCCTCGTGGGTGACCGCAGTTATCGCGCAGAAACTCCGCAAGCATGGGACGGCGATTCCGCCCTGCCGGTTCTGTTGCATTTTCATGGCTGGGGCCGGCAAGGGATAAATGTTCTGCGCAACAAACGGGTCAGCGGGCCTGCGAGCGAGAATGGGATGCTTCTGATCGCGCCTGATGGCCTCGGCAAAAGCTGGAGCTTCTGGGGTGAGAACAGCCGCGATGTGGACTTTGTCGACCGTGTGCTGGCGGATGCGGCGCGGCGTTGGCCGATTGATCGCTCGCGGGTCTACATCTCGGGCTTCTCCTATGGCGGCGCGATGGCGTGGCGGCTGGCCTGCCAGCGGGGCAACGCCTTTGCGGGTTACTTGCCCATTGCAGGCGGGCTCTGGCGACAATCGGATGTGGATTGCGCAGGGCCTGTCCGGCTCGCGCATGTTCACGGGCTGAATGACAATATCTATGGCCTGCCGATCGGTCCCTTCGATGAGGTTGAGGACGGGGTTCTGCTCTGGCGTCGGATGAACAATGTGCAAGAGCCGCCGGAGGTCTTCGACCATGATCGCTATACCTGCCGGAGTTGGGAGGCGGCCTTGACCCTCTGCACCCATGAAGGTGGACATTTCATTCCGAAGGATTGGTTGGGCTGGATGCTGCCCCGCATGATGCGTGACGCAGGCAGCTAGCGGTGTTGTGTCCCGGACTTGATCCGGGACCTCTAGTGCAAGTTCTGAGTAAGAGGTCCCGGATCAAGTCCGGGACAGCAAGGCGCGCATGATCAACGCAGGCTTACCGCCCAGGCGTGATGCTGGCTGATGCATCTGGTTCGGCGCCACTCCAGCGGCTTGCCCTGAAGATCCCTGGCCACACGCTCGATCACCAGCAGCGCGGTGCGGTCGGATTTGCCGAGTGCCTCCGCGTCCTTACCGCTGGCGATCACGGCGGAGAGGTGATCGTCGGTGGAGATGACCGAGAGACCGTAGCGTGCTTGGTAAAAGGGGTAGAGGGCGTTGGGTAGCGGGGTTTCCCGGTCGAGACCCGGCATCAAGGTGGCCGAGGTTACAATGGTTTCCAGCAGCGCAGGCTGCCCGTCGATCAAACGCCGACGCTCGGTCAGGAAGACCGGATCACCGGGTGCCAAGCCCAGTTTCCTCGCAACGGGGGCTGTCACTTTGGCGGGGCTGATCCGTTCTTCCACCGTTTCGGGGGTTACGCGATTGCCGGTCGCGTCGGTCAGCCGGAAGAAGCGGTACTGCGCTCGTTCCGGAGTTTGCTCGGCAATGAACGTGCCCTTGCCTTGGTGGCGTGTCAGCACACCTTCCGCGACCAGGGCGTCGATAGCCTTGCGCACCGTGCCGGGGCTGACACCGCTTTCCTCGGCCAGTGCCACTTCCGAGGGAATGCAGGCGCCTGCGCCGAACTCGCCACCTGCGATCCGGTCGATCAGCGCCTGGCGGATCTGTGCATAAAGCGGTGTGCTGTCATCGGGCATGAACGAAGCCCCTCGACTCCAAAACGATTCAGTTCTATAAGTCTTATAGCTCTTATATAAGACTAAGGAAAGGAAAGCGGATGTCGAAACCCCACCTGCTGGTTCATGACGGTGCCGACAATGTCGGTGTGGTCGTGGTCGAGGGGCTGACCGCGGGCACCGAGATGCTCTGCGTCGTCACCCATGACAACTCGGATTTCAAACTGACCGCCAACGCGGACATTCCGATTGGCCACAAGGTGGCGCTGAAGGATCTGGCCAAGGGCGATACGATCATCAAGTACGGCGAAGATATCGGCAAGATGATCGGCGATGCTGGAACCGGGGACCATGTCCATACCCACAACCTCAAAACCAAACGGTGGTGATCAGATGCCTCTCGATTTCTCGAACCTGACGGTCAATGCCTATCGCCGTGAAAATGGGCGCGTGGGCGTGCGCAACCATGTCGTGATCCTGCCCGTGGACGACATCTCGAACGCCGCCTGCGAGGCGGTGTCGAACAACATCAAGGGCACGATCGCGTTGCCCCATGCTTATGGCCGGCTGCAGTTCGGCGCGGATCTGGATCTGCATTTCCGCACGATGATCGGCACCGGGGCCAACCCGAATGTCGCCGCCGTGGTCGTCATCGGAATCGAGCCGGAATGGACCAAGGTGATCGCAGATGGGATCCGCGAGACCGGCAAGCCGGTGGCGGAATTCTCGATCGAGCAGAACGGCGATATCGCGACCATCGCAGCGGCGAGCTGGAAGGCCAAGGAATTCGTGCATTGGGCCAGCGAGTTGCAGCGCGAGGAATGCCCCTTGAGCGATCTCTGGGTCTCGACCAAATGCGGCGAGTCGGACACGACCACTGGGCTGTCATCCTGCCCGACGGTGGGCAACATGTATGATAAGCTGATCCCGCACGGGCTTTATGGCTGCTTCGGCGAAACCTCGGAAATCACCGGGGCCGAGCATATCTGCGAGAAGCGGGCGAAGACGCCGGAGGCTGGCGAGAAGTTCATGAAGATCTTCCAAGCCTATCAGGACGATGTGATTGAGGCGCACAAGACCTCGGATCTCAGTGACAGTCAGCCGACCAAAGGGAACATCCTGGGCGGGCTTTCGACCATCGAGGAAAAGGCGTTGGGGAACCTGGAGAAGATCGGACGCACCAGCACCTATATCGACGCGCTAGGGCCAGCGGAGGAGCCGAAGAAGGGGCGCGGTCTCTACTTCATGGATACATCCTCCGCAGCGGCAGAATGTGTAACGCTGATGGCGGCGGCGGGATATGTGGTGCATACGTTCCCGACAGGTCAGGGCAACGTCATCGGCAACCCGATTGTGCCTGTCATCAAGATTTCGGGCAACCCGCGGACGCTGCGAACCATGTCCGAGCACATCGATGTGGATGTGACGGGCGTTCTGACGCGGGAAATGACGATCTCGGAAGCCGGTGACGCGCTGATCGAGATGATCCGCCGGACTTCGAATGGCCGGGCCACAGCGGCGGAAGCGCTGGGCCACAAGGAGTTCGTTATGACAAAGCTCTACCGCTCCGCCTGATTCGCGGGATAGGTTAACGGCTGAAGATGCGGTGCGCTCCTGCGGGGCGCGCTATTTTATTTAGCCGGGCCACCACCGCCCTTCCACCCACCCACCCGCAGGGCGGCGGTGGCCCGGCACCCAGCCTGCCGGGAGGGACGATGGCCGACCGTTTGACGATTGACGCGGCGCAGATGCTGGTTTCGGACTGTCTTGTCCGCTGCAATACCGGACGCAATCAGGCCAATGCAGTTGCGCGCGCCTTGGTCGAAGCCGAGCTGGCGGGACAGGCCGGACATGGCTTGCGGCGGGTTCCGAGCTATGGCGCGCAGGCGTCTTCCGGCAAGGTCGACGGGCATGCGGTGCCGGAGATCAAGCGGGTTAACACCACCGCCTTGGCGATCCATGCACATTATGGATTTGCCTACCCGGCGCTGGACGCAGCCATCGAGAGGCTGCCGGAGATCTGCGGCGCTAACGGAATGGCGATCGCGGGGATCCGCGCGTCGCACCACGCGGGTGTGACCGGGCTGGTGGTCGAGAGGTTGGCCCGCGAGGGTCTGGTCGCGCTGATGTTCGCGAACACCCCGGCCGCGATTGCCCCCTGGAACGGGGGCCGCGCGCTTTACGGCACCAATCCGATTGCCTTCGCCGCGCCTGTGCCCTGGGCGGAACCGCTGGTGATCGACCTTTCGCTGTCGAAGGTTGCGCGTGGGAAGCTGTTGGCCGCCCAGCAGAAGGGCGAACCCATTCCGGAGGGATGGGCGCTGGACGCCGATGGCAACCCGACCACGGATCCAGATGAGGGGTTGAAAGGCACGATGCTGCCGCTGGGCGACGCGAAGGGTGCCGTGTTGGCCCTGATGGTCGAATTGATCGCGGCAGCGTTAACCGGTTCGAATTTCGGGTTCGAGGCGACGAGCTTTTTCGAGGCGGATGGCGCGGCCCCCGGCACCGGACAGGTGATCATCGCCATCGATCCTGGCGCACTGGGCGCACAGGGTTTGGCACGTATCGGCGTGATGGCCGCAGCGATCGAGGGGCAAGCGGATGCGCGGCTGCCCGGACGCCGCAGACAGCAATTGCGGGCCCGGCTGACCGCCGACGGTATCCCCGTTGACCCCGCCCTCGTTGAACAGATTGAAAAATTAGGCGCCTGAGCCGCGACGGAAGCAGATTTTACCTGCGTTCGACCCTGCACAAGACAAGTGACTGTGACAGTACAACCCGCCGGTCTCCGCCGGCATCCACACATGAGCTTTCGTATCGCGGGCAAGGTCCCCAATCTCAGCCGCGATGCGAGACGTCATCCTAAAGGCAATCCCCCCTCTGCCAGCGGATGACATTTTGAACGGGGCTGCCCTCCACGCAGCCCCGTTCTTTTTGTACCGACTTTGTCTTGGCGCTGGTTCCGGCTAGACTTGGCTTATGCGGATATTCGCTTTCATAGGTCTGGCAATTCTCGCCATGCCCGCTGCGGCCGGCCCTGGAAACCTGTCCGGCAAGTTGGATCAGTTGCAGACCCAGGCGCGCGTGGCGCGGGACTCCCCGGCAGACCAGGCGCGGATTGCGCGCGAGCTGAGGCGCCTGGAGGTGCTGAACCAGCCGTTTTTCGGGATCGAGGCGCGACGCGACCAGCTTTTGCTCGACAAGCTGCAGGCCGCGGTGACGCAGGGGCCGCAAGCCGGGCCTGCCCGTTCGCCGGTCCGACTGCGCAACCGTCGCACGCGTCTGATGGATTTGAGCCCGCCCGAGGTTTCGCTGGGTTTGGAGGTTTTCGACTGAGATCAGGTGCTGAGCTCGACCACCATCAGGGTCAGATCGTCCGATTGCTCCGCCCCCGCAACAAAGCCGCTGACATCCGCGAGGATGAGGTCGATCAGCTCAGCTGGAGAGGTGTCGGGCGGCGCGCTTTCCAGAAACGCGATGAGGCGATCGATGCCATAAGCCTCGCGCTTGGCATCCAAGGCCTCACTGATCCCGTCCGAGAACATCACAAGCCGGTCACCCGGCTGCATTCGAGTTTCGCCCACTGGGTAGTCCATACCCGCCATGATCCCCGCGGCGGGGCCGGTGAATTCGTCGAGCTGGCGCGGTGCCTGGCCCTGGCTCAGAAGAATCGGCTGATCATGCCCAGCGCTTGAATAACTGAGGGTCCCGGTGGCCAGGTCAAGGATAGCGGCAATGCCGGTGACGAACATCATCTCGGAGTTGTCTTGCGCGATTTGGGTGTTCGCCGTGGTTTGGATGCCGCCGATATCCTGCTCCAACTTTTCCGCCGTGATCCGCCAGAGACGTTTCGAGATTCCCATGAACTGGCAGGCGGCGATTCCCTTGCCCGAGACATCGCCGACGAGGAAGAACAGCCGGTTCTCGTCCAGCATGGCGTGATCGTAGAGATCGCCGCCAACCTCGAAGGAGGGCGTCAGATGGGCAGCCAGGCGCACACGAGGCTCCTCGAAAACCTGCGCTGGCAGGACACTGCGCTGCATCGCGGTGGCGGCTTCCAGCATAAGCTCGCGCGCCCGCATCTCGGACTTGCGTTCCTGATCGCGTTCGACCAGGCCGAGGGCAATCAGGCCAGCCCCGGTCAAGCCGCTGCCAAGCACGGGCGCCGAGGCGTCGAAGAGCCATCCCGCCTGGAACGCCACGAACGAAATTCCCAGCAGTGCGATCGCTCCGGTGGCCCCGATGGCAAGCGACACCACCGGAGGCGCGCGCGGGATCAGTTGGACCAAGACAATCCCCATGAGGCCCAGCAGAGCGGTCTCCGCCAGGAACATCCCGAATGGTCTGCGCAGGAAGCGCTGATCGACGATCTGTTCGATCATCTGCAGATGCGCCTCGATCCCCCAGACTTCCTGCGCCAGCGGGGTGGTCTGGCTGTCAACGGTGCCAAAGCCGGTGACCGCGAGGAGGGCGATCTTGCCCCGCAGCGCCTCGGCCCCGACGTCGCCCGCCATCACCTTGCCGGCCGGAATGTAGCGGGGGTCGTTCTCCTCGACCCAGCCGAAGTGCAGCCAGAAGGATCCGTCTTCCTCAGTCGGGAAACTCTGGGTCTCCAGATCGACATTCAAACCCGACCCCTTCGGCGTCACTGACGTGAAAAACGCACCTTCGGCGACGCGCAGGGTTTCGGCGCCCAGGATCGCGGCAGGCTGATCGCCAATCACCTGGATCGCAGGTACCCGGCGCACCACGCCATCCGGCAGCCCGTCGAAGGCGATTGCCGCCTGCCCCTCCGCCGCCTGCTGCAAGCGGGGGGTCGCGCGCAGTCCATCTGCGAAGGCGCTGAGCTTGGCGGCATCCACGCCTTCCATCACCACGGCTGGCGCCAGACCCAGATTGTTACGCGAGGCGGGCACATCCTTGGTGATCCCCGCAATCGGCAGGATGACATGGGCGCTGCGGATCGTTTCGGCCAGAACCGTGTCGGTGTCGCCAAGTTCGGCGATCTGCGCACCCAGCGTTGGATCAACCTCACCCAGCCATTGCGAGAGCGCAAGCGGTGACATCCGGTCGGGTTCCGAAAACAGGATATCGACCCCGATTGCACGCACTCCGGCTTCGCGCAGCTTACTGATCAGATAGGCGATGTTGTCGCGTGGCCAAGGCCATTGACCGAAAGCGCGGATCGAGCCCTCGTCGATGGCGATGATAACAGCGGGCGGGTCCTCGGCACGCTCGCGTGGGGCCATCTGTTGCAGACTGTCGAACCAGAGGCGCCGCCATGGCGGCGCCAACCCGTCGCCCAACCCCGCCTGGACCGCCAGGCAAATCAAAAGCAGCCCCAGGCCGATCCACCGCGAGGGGCGCCCGGCCAACATGCCCCGCCCGCTCAGATCGTCAGCTCGAGGCCGTCATAGGCGCCCGAGACATGAACGGGCTTGCGGTTCTCGCGCATCATGCGCTCGATCTGGCGCGCCTCGGCGACGATCTCGTCCAGCTTCTCGTCCGAATTAAGGGGTTCGTGGTGGAAGAAGGTGAGGTGATCGACCTCGCCCAGCAGGGCCAGTTCCACACCAACGAAGTTCGAGGAATGCCCCCAATCCTCCTTCACAGAAACCGTTTCGGCCAGCGAATACTGTGCATCGAAGATCAACAGCTTGGTGCCCCGGATGAAGTCCAGATAGGGATAATCGTCCGAGATAAGATGCGGCTTGTGCTCGCCATCCGAGGCGTAGGTGATATCGCTCTCGCCCCGGCGCACGCGATAGGCATAGGCATCGCCCGCGTGATGCAGCAGGTGGGGCGTGACGTGGAAGCCGTTGATCTCCACATCCTGGGCGGGGTCCAGGGTGTGAAAGTGGATCTCCGCCCCCAGAATGTCGAACGGCACGGGGAAGGAAGGCGCGCCATGCTGGCGCTTGAACGCCTCCTCCGCATCCGGATGGCATGAATAGATATGGACGACATTGCCGGGGATATAGGCCGGCACAAAGAACGGAAAGCCCATGATATGGTCCCAGTGCAGGTGGGACATCAGCACATGAAAGGGCGCTTTCGACACGGGGCCGCGTGTGCTCATCACATGGCCCGCATATTCCCGCGCGCCCGAGCCGAGGTCGATCAGAAGCTCTGCTCCGTCATCGGCGTGAAGCTGCACGCAGGCGGTGTTGCCGCCGTAATTGGTGGGCAGTGTGCCGCGGCATCCCTCTTCGATAAAGCGATCAACCGCGGCTTCATCGGCGATGTCTTCGGACTGCGCCTCGGCCAAAATGGCGCGAATCCGCTCCTTCTGAGCCTGGGGCATCGTAGGTGTCGGTATGGACCCCCTGGTTCCCCAAAACTTTACGTTAACCGCCATACGTGGCCCTCAAACCCCATGAGACCAGACAATTATGACGTGAATTTCAACCAGTGACCAGTGCGGAAGCGGCATCCACACTGTCGGCGATGGGAAACAGTGTGTCGAAGCGCGAAATGCGGAAAACATCCGCCACCGTGCCCGCAAGGCCCGATAGCGCGAGTTTGGAGCCCGCTTCGGTCACGGTCTTGTTGGCCAGGATCAGGCCGCGCAAGCCGGCGCTTGTGATGAACTCCAACCCGGAAAGATCGACGACCAAGCCCTGCTTGCCCGCTGTCAGCGCCGCTTCAGCCTCGAGCGCCGAGAGAAAGCTGGCGGAGTTGGTGTGGTCGACACGGCCCGAAACGTGCAGAATGGCGCATCCCGCGCCTTCGGATCGGGTCACGGTCAGGGGGGATTCAGAACTGGCTGCGGACATGTCTCACCAAGGTCCAATACGCGCGAACGTGATAAGGCTAGCAGAGCGTTTTGCGGATGAACAGGGCCTCGGTGCCCATGGAGGTCGGAGGATCGCCGGTGGTGAAGGTCAAGATTTGCTGCATCTCCTCGGCGGAAGAGGCGTCATTGGCGCGGGCGGCGGGGGCCGATTATCTGGGGCTTGTCGGACCGATGCCCTCAGGCCCCGGTACTCTGGAGCTGGATGAAATTTCGGCGATCACTGCGCGGATGAGCGCCGAGGAATGTGCGTGCGCTGTGCACCTGAGCGCTGCGGAAGGTGCGGTAGAGTTGGCGGCGGCCAGTCGGGTCACCGGCGCGAGAACCTTGCAGATCGTGCGTCATGTGTCGGTGGAAGTGCATCGGGAGCTCGCGCTGATTGCGCCCGATGTGACCCGCTGGCAGGTGATCCATGTCGAGGGCACGGAGGCTGTCGAGGCGATTTCTGCTTATAGCCCTCATGTCGATGGCTTCCTGCTGGATTCCGGCACGCCGACCATCGGGCGTTTGGGGGGAACCGGCAAGGTTCACGACTGGTCGATCAGCCGTGCTTGCGTGACGGCGACCTGGCGCCCAGTTTTCCTTGCAGGCGGGTTGCGGCCTGAAAATGTCGGCGAGGCGATCCGCGCGGTTCGGCCGCATGGCGTTGATATCTGTACGGGGGTGCGATCCGATGGCATGCTGGATACGCAGAAACTGCGCCGTTTCCTCGCGGCGATTGCCGAGGCCGCATGACCATCCATTGCTTCGGGTCGATCAATATCGACCATGTCCATCAGGTATCGCATTTTCCCGAACCGGGCGAAACCCTGGCCGATTGCGGATATGCAGCCGGGCTGGGTGGCAAGGGCGCGAACCAGGCGCTGGCCGCGGCGGCGGCGGGTGCCTCGGTATCCCATATTGGGGCGGTGGGCCGCGATGGCCTTTGGGCCCGGGATCATCTGGCCGGTGCTGGGATCGATGTCAGCAGAGTTACCGAGGTGGATGAGGCAACCGGCCACGCGGTGATTTACGTTTCGCCGGAAGGCGAAAATCAGATCGTGATCCATGGCGGTGCGAACCGCAGCCTCACTGTCGATCAGATCGCGGGAGCATTGACAGCGGCAGCGCCAGGCGACTGGTGGCTTTGCCAGAACGAGACCAATCTGGTCGCCAAAGCGGCGGAAATGGCGCGCGGGGCCGGGCTGAAGATCGCCTATGCCGCGGCCCCTTTCGAGGCCGGGTCCGCGCGGAAGATGCTGGCGCTGGCCGATCTGATCGCGGTCAATCAGGGTGAGGCGGATGCCCTGGCGGCAGAAATCGGATGTGAAGTCGACGCTTTGCCCGTACCCGCGCTGCTGGTGACGAATGGCAATGCGGGAGCGACCTTGATCGAAGGATCAAAGCGCTTGCACCAGCCGGCTTTCCCCGTGACGCCGGTAGATACGACAGGGGCCGGAGACACGTTCCTGGGCCTCTTTCTCGCCGTCATGGACGTGGGGCGCGGCGCGGAGGAGGCCTTGCGCTTCGCTACAGCAGGTGCGGCCCTGCAGGTGACCCGGCCGGGTGCGGCGGCTGCGATCCCTAGACGAGATGAGATCGATATGTTTCTGAGGGATGCCGGATGAACAGGCTTCTCCTCCCATCGCTTTTGCCCTTAAAGAAGATTT
>JBCCDU010000027.1:0-47045 GCA_039030715.1 Pseudomonadota bacterium | reverse complement strand
CCCCCGGCGGTCTGCGGCTCCACCGCCGCGCATCCGGGGATCAGGAAAGGATCGTTCCGGCGGGCACTGGCATGCCGCGCAGAAAGTCTTGGGCTGACGCTGCCGATTTGCCCGCCCGTTGCAGGCGGGTGACGCGGAGCGCGCCCGTCCCGCAGGCGATGGTGAGACTGTCGTCGAGGGCTGTACCCGGCGCACCGTTGCCCTGGGCCTCCTCCGCCATCAGCAGTTTTACCCGCTCGCCCGCGATCTCGCACCATGCGCCCGGGACGGGGGAGAGGCCGCGGATATGGGCCGAGAGGGCGCTGGCGCCATGGGTCCAATCCACCCGCGCCTCGCCTTTGTCGATTTTGGCCGCATAGGTCACGCCCTCTTCCGGCTGTGGATGGGCAGTCAGATCCGGCAGTTTGGGCAGGGTTTCGACGATCAGCCCGGCGCTGATCGCAGCCAGCCGGTCGTGGAGGGTGAGTGCCGTGTCTTGCGGCCCGATCGGGGTGGTGGCGTGTGCCAGGACGGGGCCCGTGTCGAGCCCGGCCTCCATCTGCATCACGCAAACGCCTGTTTCCGCATCGCCTGTCATGATGGCGCGCTGGATCGGCGCGGCGCCTCGCCAGCGGGGTAACAGCGATGCGTGGAGGTTCAGACAGCCGAGCCGCGGGGCATCTAGCGCTGCTTGAGGCAGGATCTGGCCATAGGCGACGACCACGGCGGCGTCGATTGGGAGGTGCGCAAATCCCTCCACCGTGTCGCCGTGGAATCGGTCCGGAGTGCGGATCTCCAGACCGAGCGCCTCTGCACGGGTTTGAACGGGCGAGGGGCGCAGTTTCTTGCCCCGGCCCGCCGGGCGTGGCGGTTGGGTGTAAACTCGCAGGATCTGATGCCCCGCGTCGATCAGTGCCTGCAGCACCGGCACGGCGAAATCCGGGGTTCCCATGAAAGCGAGCTTCATGCGCGACGTTTCTTGTTCTGGGCCTTGCGATGGCGTTCCAGAGCGCGGCGTCGGCGCATCGGGCTGAGCCGGTCGATGAAGATCTTGCCATCGAGATGGTCGATCTGGTGCTGAATGGAAGTCGCCCACATTTCCTCGAAGACCCGATCCACCTGGGCGCCGGTCTCGTCGAGATAAGCGACGCGGACCCTGGAGGGGCGCTCGATCTCGACGAATAGGCCCGGGAGGTTGGGGCTGCCCTCGGTCACGATCTGGGTCTCGGGACCGGTTTCGACGATCTCCGGATTGGCGAGGCGCACGGCGCTTTTGTCCGTGCTGCAATCGACCACGGCAAGACGTAGATCGATGCCCAGTTGCGGCGCGGCGAGCCCGATGCCGGGCATGGCGTACACCGCCTCCAGCATCTCGTCCCAGATCGTGCGGACATCGTCATCCACCGCGGCGATCGGGCGGGCCATTGCCTTCAGCCGGGGATCGGGCCACATGACGTAGGGTCGGGGCATCAGGCGCTGGCGCGGCTGCGCTTGAGCTTCTTCATTTTGGACGTGATCATCGAGCGGCGCATCGACGAGAGATAATCGATGAACAGCTTGCCGTTCAGGTGGTCGATCTCGTGTTGTACGCAGGTGGCCCAGATGCCGCTGAACTCGCGATGTTCCTCGGCGCCCTCGCGGTTCAGGAATTTGACCTTCACCTGGGCCGGGCGTGTGACATTGGCGTAGATGTCCGGGATCGACAGGCAGCCTTCCTCGTATTCGAAGGTTTCTTCCGATTCCCAGGTGACTTCGGGATTGGCGAGGCAGAGCGGCTCGCGCGGGGGCGCGGGTTGGCCCTCATCAGCCTCGCGAGGAGCGCAGTCGAGCACGACAATCCTGCTGAGTATCCCGATCTGGGGGGCAGCCAGGCCGATGCCCGGCGCATCATACATGGTGTCGAGCATGTCATCCATCAACGCGCGTGTCGCGTCATCGACCGCATCGATGGGCTCGCAGACCTTTTTCAGCTTGGCGTCCGGGTGGATCAGGATCTCGCGTATCATCCTGCCGATGTATGAAAGTGATTGTGCCGCGTCAATTGCCGCATCGCGCCTTGTGACCCGCGTGGACACCGTGCGACCCAGCGGTCGGGTCGGCCCGATATGGAGGACAGGCATGACACGCAAACCGGTATGGCTCAAACGGGACGATTGGGCCCAGGCGGAGGATGCCTGGCGCGGACGCGTCGAAGGCGCGGATCTTGATACGCAGATCACAGTGTTTTTCTTTTCCTCCGACGAGATTGGCGCCGGGCCGGTGCTGCATAAGCATCCCTATGACGAGATGTTCATCGTCCGAGCAGGGCGCGCGCGGTTCACTGTCGGTGACCGGAAGATCGACGCGGAGGCGGGCGATATCCTGATGGCGCCGGCAGAGATGGCACATAAGTTCGAGAGTCTGGGCCCGGGGCGGTTGGAGACCACGGACCTGCATCTGAGCCCGCGCTTCGTCCAGACCGATCTGGAGGGTGAGAACGCGGGTTGAACGCCACCATAGCGGGCCTTCATCGAAACCCGATTGACGGATCATTGCGCGCAGCCTAGGAAGCGGTGCAACAATCTTGCGCTGCGATGCAGCATTTCCAGGAGACCCGCTGATGAGCTTCACCCTGCAGCCCCCGTCGCCGCCCCGCCCCAATCGATGCCAGTTGTTCGGTCCAGGCTCGCGCCCGCAGATCTTCGAGAAGATGGCGGCGAGTGCGGCGGACGTGATCAATCTGGATCTGGAGGACGCGGTGGCGCCGCCGGACAAGCCTCAGGCGCGCAAGAACATCATCGCGGCGATCAACGAGATCGATTGGGGCACCAAGACACTCAGCGTGCGGATCAACGGGCTGGATACCGAATACTGGTATCGCGACGTGGCCGAGGTGCTGGAAGGGGCCGGTGAGCGGATCGATCTGATCATGATCCCCAAGGCCGGGAATGCGAAGGATATCTATGCCGTCGATGCTCTGGTAACGGCGATCGAACGTGCCAAGGGGCGCGAGAAGCGGATCGGGTTCGAGGTGATCATCGAGACGGCGGCAGGTCTGGCTCATGTCGAAGACATCGCAGCGTCATCCCCGCGGATGCAGGCGATGAGCCTGGGGGCTGCGGATTACGCGGCGTCGATGGGGATGGCGACGACCGGGATTGGTGGGACTCAGGCCGACTACTACATGATCGAGAACGTGCGCGAGGATGGTGGCGCGCGGGCGGTGCATTGGGGCGACCCCTGGCATATGCCGACGGTCGCCATTGTCGCGGCTTGCCGGACCCATGGGTTGCTGCCGGTCGATGGACCATTTGGCGATTTCTCCGACGACGAGGGATTTCTGGCGCAGGCGCGCCGGGCGGCGACCAGCGGCATGGTTGGCAAATGGGCGATCCATCCGAAACAGGTGGCGCTGGCGAACGAGGTTTTCACGCCCTCCGACGCTGCGGTTGCCCAGGCACGCAAGATCATTGCCGCGATGGAGCAGGCGCAGCAAGAAGGAGCGGGCGCTGTCACCCTGGATGGCAAGCTGATCGACATCGCCTCGATCCGCCAGGCCGAGGTCATCGTGCGCCAGGCGGAGCTGGCGGCAAGCTAAACGGCGTTCGCGCGCGCTCACATTCCTCCTGCGGGCGCCTTCCATCCGGAAGGCGCGTCCCCACCCCGGCCCTCCCCAAGGGGAGGATGCGCCAATTGTGGGATCAGATTGCAATTCAGCCCCGTCCCGCTTAAATCCGCCCGGGAGCAGGAGGCGCATATGCAGAACTACCTCGATTTCGAAAAGGGCCTGGCCGAGCTTCAGGGCAAGGCGGAGGAATTGCGCGCGCTGGCCCGGCAGGACCCGGAACTGAATGTCGGGGCAGAAGCGGATCAATTGGATAAGCGTGCCGCGGATATGCTGGGCGAGCTCTATGACGGGCTGACGCCGTGGCAGAAATGCCAGGTGGCGCGCCATCAGGACCGTCCGCATAGCAAAGACTATATCGAGGCGTTGTTCACGGAATTTACTCCGCTGGCGGGGGACCGGAACTTTGCCGAGGATCACGCGGTGATGGGTGGGATCGCGCGGTTGGAGGACCGGCCCGTGGTCGTGCTCGGCCACGAAAAGGGTCACAACACCAAGACGCGGCTGGAGCGGAATTTCGGCATGGCCCGGCCCGAAGGTTATCGCAAGGCGGTGCGTCTGATGGAGCTGGCGGACAAGTTTCGGCTGCCGGTGATCACCCTGATCGACACGCCCGGGGCCTATCCCGGCAAGGGGGCGGAGGAGCGCGGGCAGTCCGAAGCGATCGCGCGCTCGACCGAGACCTGTCTACGCCTGAAGGTGCCGATCGTCTCGGTGGTGATCGGCGAAGGGGGGTCCGGCGGCGCCGTGGCCTTTGCCACCGCCAACCGCGTTCTGATGCTGGAACACTCGATCTACAGTGTGATTTCGCCGGAAGGCTGTGCCTCGATCCTGTGGAAGAACGCCGAGAAGATGCAGGAGGCGGCGGCGGCCCTGCGCCTGACCGCGCAGGATCTGCTGCAATTGGGGGTGATCGACCGCGTCATAGAGGAGCCGCTGGGCGGGGCGCAGCGCGACCCCAGGGCCACCATTGCGAGTGTCGGCAAAGCGCTGGGCGGGATGCTGGACGAACTGCGTGCGCTCACGCCCGAGGATCTGCTGACCGACCGGCGGCGCAAGTTTATCTCGATGGGGTCACAGCGTCTCTAACGCTTCGGCCACCAGGGCATCGGTGGCGGCTTCGACCTGGGTTTCCAGTTGCTCCATCATCTCGCTGCTGGCTAGTGAGCCGTCCAACGACTCGAAGAATTCCACCACGGTCGTCCCGGGCCCGGCCATCTTCCCATCGCGGCCCCAGAAGACCCCGGCATTGGTGGCTGCGGGCACGATGGGCCGGTGCGTCGCGTCCGCAACCCGCACGATGCCGCGGCGATAGGGGGCGTGCTTGCCGGGTGGCACGCGCGTGCCTTGGGGATAGATCACGATCTGACCGGTCTTGCCACGAAAGGTCTCGGCCAGATCCTCCGCCGCGCCGTGGCGGGGGCGCCTGTCGATCGGCACAGCCCCGGTGCGCCAGGCATAGACCCCGAAGACCGGCACCCAGAGCAGTGATTTCTTCATCACGAACCGTGCCTCGGGCAGGGCCTGATAGATGATCAGCACATCGAACATCGATTGGTGCTTGGCGGCGATCAGTACGTCGCCGGTAGGGACCGGGCCGCGAATCTCGGTTTCGATCCCATAGACCAGCCGAGCGAAGCGCATGGCAGAGCGGGCGTAGAACTTCATCCAGCGCCGGGTCCAGTCCCCGCTCCACAGCACGAGGAAGACGCCGAGCACCCCCATGATGCCCATCAGTGTATAAAGCAGCGCGTGGAACAGCCGATGGTGCATCTAAAGGATCCGTCGAAGTTCCGCGCGGATGGCCAGGTGCGACGTGACGAGCGCGATCCCCATGGTCGCGACCGGCACCGCGATCAGCAGGAACAGACTGGTGCTGAGGCCGGGGGTGAGCTGCATTCCAATCTCGGCGGCACCGCCCAGATCCGGTAGCAGGGCCAGGGCTATGAGGCCGAGTACCGTCCCCGCCGCCCCACCGATCAGACCGCGCAGGGCAATCCGGGCCACGAAGGCGCGGGTAATGAAGCTTTCCTCCGCTCCGATCAGGCGGATGACGCGCACGACCTCGGTATTGCCCGCAAGGGTCGCCTGCGCGGCGAGGCCGATCATGGCCGCCGCCGCCGCGATCACCAGCAGGGTTGCCGCCCAGGACAGGGTTTTCAACGATCCTGCCGCGCGTGCGAGGGGGCCGCGCCAGGCCTGGTGGTCATCGAACCGGGCGCCGGGTGCGCTCTGATCCAACCGGGTTTGCAGGCGTGCCGCGTCCGGGCCGCCGTTGGTCAGTTGCAGTTCGATCAGTTTGGGCGCGGGCAGTCCTTCGATACTGGCATTCGCGCCCAGCCAGGGGCGCAGCAATTCGGCGTGTTCGGCATCGCTGAGGACGCGGACACTTTGGATGTCCGGCGTGGTGCGCAGCACCTCCAGCGTGCGCTCTAGCCGGTCGGCCATCTGCTCGGGCAGCACCGTGATGCTGACGGTGGCGATATTCGCCAGGTCTGCCTCCCATGTCGCGGCCAGCCGGCCCGCTGCGATCCCGGCGGCCAGGGTCAGAACCGCCAGAAACGCCATCGCCATGGCGGCGAGCGTGGTCAGGGGCGCCGACCAACCCGTCGCCGGGACAATCGGGGGGGCATCGCCGCCATTGACCAGCATGCGCCAGTTCACAACTCCGCACTCCCCTGCGCAAGCTGGCCGTCGGCGAGGCGCAGGATACGTGCCTGAACCTGCCCCTTGGCCGAGCGGATCAGGCCGAGATCATGGGTCGCCACCACCACCGTTTTGCCGAGCCGGTTGAGCTCGATCAGCAGGCGCAGGATCTTGGTTCCCATCTCGGGATCGACGTTGCCAGTAGGTTCGTCCGCCAGGATCAGGTCGGGCGAGTTCACCACGGCGCGGGCGATGGCGGCGCGTTGCTTCTCCCCGGCCGAGATCTGGGGGGGAAGCGCCTCCATGCGGTGGCTGAGGCCGACCCATTTGAGCAGGTCGAGCACGTCGTCGCGATAATCTTCCAGCCGCTTGCCCGCAATGCGCAGCGGCAGGGCAATATTCTCGGCGACTGAAATGTGGTCGAGCAGGCGAAATTCCTGAAACACGACGCCGATGCGGCGGCGCAACCGGGTGCGCTCAGGCGCATCCAGGCTGGCCGGGTCTTCGCCCAGAAGATGTAGCTGGCCGCCATGCGGCAGGTGTTCGAGATAGAGCATCTTCAGCAGCGTGGTTTTGCCCGCGCCCGAGGGACCTGTCAGAAAATGAAACGATCCAGGGGCAATATCCGCAGTAAGACCGGCGAGTGTTTCGCGCCCGTCATAGCCGAAACTGACCTCGTTCAGAGATATCATAGTCGCCTGAAACTGCTTGTATACCGACCTGCACCGCGCCGTGAAACTCGCATATCTTCAAGATGTTTGACAACCATCTTCACTGCGCGCGCTTGGCGATCCGTCAATTCGCGGCTATAGATCACGTGAAGAACAGATGAATAATGCGCGAGAGTGCGATCATGGCAGAAATTTCCTGTCCGAATTGTCAGGCCAAATACAATGTCCCCGATGCCGCTCTCGGCACCGATGGTCGGCTGGTGTCCTGCGCAAACTGTGGCAATGACTGGCACGCGATGCCGCCCAAGGCCGAGGAGCCGCTGGTTCTGTCGGATAGGTGATCGAGGAGCCACCCGCGCCCGAACCTGAACCGGAACCCGCCGTATCTGCCGAGCGGATCCGCGAAGATCGTGCCAAGCAGCTTGCCGAGATCCGCCAGATCGTCGACGAAGTGCAAAACGCGCCCGAGCCCGCGCAGAACTTCACACCTGAGCCGGACCCCGTTCCTGCGCCCGAGCCCGCAGCTGCGACGACCCCTGTGGTTCCGATCGCGCCCGTGGCTGAGCAGGAACGCACGACGGGCGACCCGCTGCGCGAGAAGATCGATGGGCGGCCCAAGACTACGCCACCGGATACCGACAAGTCGCGCAAGAATCTGATGCGCAAGCACAGCAAGCGCGCCCGTAAAAGGTTGCAGAACGACAAACGCGGCAATGGCTTGTTCATGACCGGGTTTCTGCTTGTGGTGATCGTCGTCGCCGTGATGGTCGCGCTTTACCTGCTGGCACCGCAGATCATTGCGCAGTCGCCGGGCATGGAGGCGCCGCTGACCGAGTATGTCGCGCGGATCGACGAGTTGCGCGGCGGTGCCACCGCCATCGTCGGGAATGTGCGCGATACGGTTGTGGCGCTGATGGGGCTCGACAAGGAAGGCTGAGTTCAGAACTGCTCCAGCAGCCGTTCGAAGTAGTCCAGTTCCAGTTCCGGACGTTCCTGCTCGGCCGAGCGTCGGCGCAATTCGTCCAGAATCTCACGCGCACGGTCCATTGCGGCACGGCCGGGCACTTCCACATCGTTTCCGGTCACCCCGCCTTGCGAGCTGAGCGGGCGGTCGAAAGGATCGGTCTCCGCACGGTTGCGCGCGTCGCCCTGGTCCTGTCCCTGGCCTTCGGCCCCGACATCGCCCTGACCGTTCTGCATCGATTCGGCCAAGGCCTGGGCGCCCTCGCTCAGCCGATCGAGCGCTTCCATCTGATCCTCGACAGCGCCGGAGTTTTCGCCCTGCTCCAGGGCATCGCGGGCTTCGCCCATCGCACGCTCCGCCTCGCCCAACGCGCGGGCGGCGCCTTCCGAACCGGGCATCTGGCGTGACAATTCCTCGAGCGCGCGGCGCAGTTCCTCCTGTTGCTGGGCCAGGCCCCCCTGGCCCTCGGCGCCGGGACGCTCGCCCTGGCCAGGCGACTGTCCCTGCCCGCTGCCGCCTTCGCCCGGGCGCTGGCCCGGCGCGGGTTGCTGGCCCTGCTCGCCGCGCTGACCCTGACCGCGATTGCCCTGCTGCTGCTGCCGACGCTGCTGGCGCAACTCGTCGAAGGTGCGGTCGGCGAGGTCGCGCTGGCGCTGGATCATCTCCTGCAATTCCTGCAGCGCCTGCTGGCCCTGACCTTGCCCCGCCTGTTGCTGCTGTTGCTGTCCGGCTTGCAGGTTTTCCAACATCTGGCTGAGTTCGCTCAGCAGGTCGCGGGCCTGGTCGCGCAGGCCGCTTTCCGCCTGGCGCTGCAACTCCTCCAGCATTTCCTGGAAGTCCTGCTCGCTGAACCGCTGGCCCTGCTGCTGTTGCTGCTGACCGGGTTGTTGGGCCTGCTGGTTCTCCATCGCCTGACGGGCGAGCTCCTGCAGATATTCGCTCATCGCTTGGCGGAGTTCCTCGATGGCGTCTGCGATCTCCTCCTCCGTCCCGCTTTCCAAGGCATCGCTTAGGGCCTGTTCGGCCTCGCGCAGATTGGCCAGCGCGTTTTCCAGATCGCCGGTGCCTTCCAAGGTCAGCGCAATCTCCCAAAGCAGGTCCACAAGCTCCGGTGCGGCGTCCGGCACCCGTTCTTCGATGATTGCGTTGGCCAGTCTGCGCACCACCATGCGGGTGCCCAGATAGGCGCCGTGCTTGTCGCCAAACACCGCGTCAGGTCGACGAGAGACTGCCTGGATCACGTCCAGCACACGCACCGCCTTCTCGAAATCCAGCGCCAGCTCGCGGCGCTGTTCGACCAGCGCACGCGCCAGGGGATGGCGGAAGTTCCGTTCCGGCAGGGTGAAGACGACGATCTCGGATTCGCCCGTCTGACCGGCCCCGTCTTCGGCGTAGAGCCGGAGCTGCACTTCGGCGCCCGCCCAGGGATGCTGGGTCAAATCCTCTGTCACGGTATCGGTGATCTCGCGCGCATCGCGGCTGATCGGGAGGGGAAGGGCGAAGGTGATCGGTTCCAGATCCAGGCCCTTGCCTCGGATACCCTCCTCGGGCTCGATCTCGCCCCAGGCGGTGATCACGCCGTAATCGTCGCGTGCGATGAAGTCGATTTCGATCGCGCGGGTCAGGGTGGTGCGTACCTGTCCGCCCGTCGCAAGCTCCGGCTCGATTTCAGGCGGATTGTCCGGGATCATCTCGATCTGCCAGCTTGCCAACGGCTCGCCATTGCCAAGCACGGTGACGGGCCCGCTGTCGGTCAGTTCCATCACGATCTCGGCCAGACCTGTTCCCAGGGTCGAAAACTGATCGGCGCCGAAGAGGCCGGGGGCCGCAAGCTCGGGCGTGCTGCCCAGATCGGTGACGCGGATGGTAATCTCGGAGCCCGCAGGCAACCGGATCGCCGTATCCACGCTTTGCGAGGTCAGATAGACCGTCTCCAGCCCGGTATAGGAGGGCGGCACGGCCCAGGCTTCTGCGGCCGGGTTCCGCGCGGCCCGAGCATCGCTGATCAGAGGTTCGACCGGCGGGGGTGCTGCGGTTGCGACCAGATTGTTGCGCCAGGCATCGCCCGCACCGATAAACGCCACGGCCAGCAGCGCCGGAGCAAACAGCCGCAGCGCCCAGGTGTCCAGGCCAGCAAGCCGCAGATCCGGGGGATCGGGGCGCAGCGCTGCCGCTTCCTTGGCCGCGCGTAACTGGTGTGCGCGCCAAACCGCCTCCGCCTCGGTGCTGCCACGGCCTGCGGCCAGGGTGTCGGACATCGCTTCCAAAGGGCGGCCGGGATGGCCCTGATCCAATCGCTGTATCGCTTCGGCCTGCTGCGGGCGGCGGAACCGCCAGAAGCCAAGGATCAGCGCCCCGGTCAACAGCGCCCCGCCCACTGCCAGCAGCACCCGGTGCGTCACCGGATCGACCAGGGTGAACCCGCCCATCAACGCCGCCGCCAGCCAGAGGCAGATGATCGCGAAAGCGGGCCAGAGCGCCGCCGCCAGGCGTTCCGCCCAAATCGCCAAACCGCTGAGCCGGATGGTCCTGCGCAGGCTGCGACTGTGTCCGCGGATCATGCCCTGGAAGCTGAATTGGCTCATCTGCGGTCCTCTCCTCGGCCCCCTCATCCATCACGGGACGATAGAAGGCTCAAGTTAACCAGTCAGGCACCGTATCACGTCCCAACATCTCTTCATATGTGGGACGTTTCCTGATCACTGCAAACTGATCGCCCTTGACCAGCACCTCTGGGATCAGGGGTCGAGAGTTGTACTCGGAACTCATCACCGCGCCATATGCACCGGCGGAGCGGAAAGCGACCAGTTCGCCCGCCCCCACATGCACCATGTCGCGTTCGCGGGCGAAGGTGTCACCGGTCTCGCAGACCGGTCCTACGATATCAACGGGACCGACAGGTGCATCTGTCGGTGGCTCCTCTACTGGGATCACATCGTGCCAGGCCTCGTACATCGCCGGACGGATCAGGTCGTTCATCGCCGCGTCCAGGATCAGGAAGGTGCGCCCCTCCTCCTTGCGATAGATCACCTCCGAGACCAGGAGGCCCGCATTCCCGGCAATCAGTCGGCCCGGTTCGATCTCGATCTCGCAGCCCAGATGCCCGACCGTGCGCCGGATCACCTCGCCATAATCGAATGGCAGGGGTGGCGCCTCGTTCGAGCGTTGATAGGGAATTCCAAGCCCACCGCCCAGATCCAGACGCTGGATATCTTGGCCCTGATCGCGCAGCGACTGGGTCAGCTCGGCCACTTTCAAAAACGCGGCCTCATAGGGGGCGAGTTCCGTCAACTGGCTGCCGATATGGACATCGATGCCCACCACCTCGATCCCGGGCAGCGCCGCGGCCTTGGCATACAGTTCCGGCGCCCGGTCGATCCCGACGCCGAACTTGTTCTCGGCTTTGCCGGTGGAGATCTTGGCGTGCGTCTTGGCGTCCACGTCCGGATTGACCCTCAGAGTGATCTTTGCCGTCTTGCCCATCGTGTGGGCAACAGCGCTCAGACGCTCCAGTTCCGGTTCGCTTTCCACGTTGAACTGGCGGATGTCGTGACTCAGGGCATCCTTCATCTCGGCGACCGTCTTGCCGACGCCAGAGAAGACGATACGGCTGGGCGGCACGCCCGCTGCCATGGCCCGGTGCAACTCGCCGCCCGAGACGACATCGGCCCCTGCGCCCGCCTGCGCCAGGGTGGCGATCACCGCTTGGTTCGAGTTGGCCTTGAGCGCATAGAAGATCTGGTGTCGCATTCCTGCCAAAGCCTCGTCAAAGACCTGCAGATGGCGCAGCAGCGTGGCGGTGGAGTAGACATAGAAGGGCGTGCCGACCGAAGCCGCGATATCGGCAATCGCCACATCTTCGGCATAGAGCCGACCGTCCCGATACGCAAAATGGTCCATCAGTCGCGCCGCCTTTGTCGCAGATAGAGATAGAATGGCAGGCCGAAGGCCACACCGAAGAGCAGGGTCAGCGGCACGCACATCATCGCCGCCGGATCGCGCCGGGCGCGGCATTCGGCGACGATGAAAACCACTGTTGCCGTGGTTACGACAAATACCGTTCCGGTCAACCCTGCGGTGATTGGCGTCTGGGTCAGCGCCACCTGCAGTGCGCCCACATCGAAGCCGTTCTCCAGCAGCCAGGCGCCATATCGGCGCGCGGGAAAGATCAGCCCGCAGAGGGCCAGCCCCAGATAGGAGGCGCGCGCCCAGGAAAAGCGTTGCCGGGGTTGAGGCGGCAAGCTCACTCGGTCGAGGATTCGGTTTCCTGCGCCTGGGTTGCGGGCGCTGGGGCGTTCGATGGGGGATTGGGCGGACCTTTCCGGCCACATGCGCCCAGTGCGAGCGGCAGGGCCAGGGCGGCGGCGATCAGAATGGCGGTTTTCATGAAAGATCCTCTCGCCAGCGGGCGACTTCCTGGCGGACATTTTCAGGCGCCGTGCCGCCCAGACTGGTTCGGCTGCGGGTGGAGGCCTCGACACTCAGCACATCGAAGACGTCTTCGGTAATACCCTCATGCGCGCTTTGCATTTCGGCCAAGGACAGATCGGCGAGGTCGCAGCCTTTGTCCTCGGCCAGTTTCACGATGCGCCCGGTGACGTGATGCGCCTCGCGAAAGGGCAAGCCCGGAACACGTACCAGCCAGTCGGCCAGATCGGTGGCGGTCGAGAAACCGGCGCCGGCAGCGGCGCGCAGGTTCTCCGGGTTGGGCGCCATGTCGCGCACCATCCCCTCCATCGCGGCCAGTGCCAGGGCCAGGGCGTCGGCGGCATCGAAAAGCGGCTCCTTGTCCTCCTGCATGTCTTTGGAGAATGTCAGTGGAAGTCCCTTCATCACCGTAGTGACCGCGATCGAGGCGCCCATGATGCGCCCGATTTTGGCGCGGATCAGTTCTGCCGCATCCGGGTTCTTTTTCTGCGGCATGATCGAGGAGCCGGTGGTGAACCCGTCCGACAGGGTCACGAACCGAAACTGGGCTGAAGACCAGATCACCAGCTCCTCCGCCAGACGGCTGAGATGGGTCGCGGTGATCGTGGCGGCGGAGAGGAACTCCAGCACGAAATCCCGGTCACTGACCGAATCCATGGAATTGCGGGTTGGGCGGAAGAAGCCCAGCGCCTCCGCCGTCATCTCGCGGTCGATGGGGAACGATGTTCCGGCCAGGGCTGCGGCCCCCAACGGGCATTCGTTCATCCGGGCGCGCGCATCCAGCATCCGCCCCCGGTCGCGGTCGAACATCTCGGCATAGGCCAGCATGTGGTGGCCCCAGGTCACGGGTTGCGCCGCCTGCAGATGGGTGAAGCCCGGCATCACCATATCCGCGCCGCGATCCGCCTGATCCACAAGGGCGGCGATCAGGGCGGTTAGCATCGCCACCGTCTCGTCGATGGTGCGCCGGACCCATAACTTGCAGTCGGTCGCCACCTGATCGTTGCGCGAGCGGCCGGTATGCAGCCGACCGGCAGGCTCGCCGATGATCTCGCGCAGCCGGGCCTCGATATTCATGTGGATGTCTTCTAGGGCGGCGGAGAATGCGAACTCTCCCCGGGCGATCTCCCCCTCGATCTGCACCAGACCCTTGTCGATGGCTGCGTGATCCCCGGCCGAGACGATACCCTGCGCCGCCAGCATCGCCGCATGGGCCCGGCTTCCGGCGATGTCTTCGGCGGCAAACCGCTGGTCGAAGGAGATCGAGGCATTGATCGCCTCCATCACGGCTTCGGGTCCACTGGCGAAGCGTCCTCCCCACATCGTGTTCGCCTGCGACGCAGCGGGGGGCTTTTCAGCAGCCTTTGAATTGCTATCTAGGGTCATGAGAGCTTGATTCCGTGCGGAGCATGATCGGATGTCGTTGAAAACACTCGCACCCGTTGCGATTCTGGCCGTCTTTATCGCAGTTGTGCTGCTGATTCCAGAGAGCGAGACCGATACAACACCTGCGGGGACCGCCTCTGCGGCCTCGAATATCGCTGCGAGTGTCGAGGAACTGAAAACCGGAGATATGGCCAAACTGGTTATCCATGACACTTCGTTCAATCCGATGGACGCGCCGTTCACCCAAGGCGACGGCGATCAAATGACCATGGCGGATTTCGCCGGCAAGGTCGTCGTGATTAATTTCTGGGCCACCTGGTGCCCCCCATGCCGGGCCGAAATGCCCTCGATCGACCGACTTGCCGGTGAAGTTGCAGGTGACGATATCGCGGTGATCGCGGTGTCCACCGACAAGGGCGATATCGGCAAGATCAAGAAGTTCTTTGACGAGATCGATGTCCAGAATTTGGCGATCTATCGCGACAAGAACTCGACACTGGCCCGCCAGGCCGGGGCCGCGGGCCTGCCGGTTACGCTGATTCTGGACCGTCAGGGCCGCGAGGTTGGTCGGGTCATCGGCGAGGCAGAATGGGACAGTCGCGAAGCTGTTGCCGTCGTGCGCCGCATTGCCGAGGTCACGAAGTAAGTTTCATTTCCCCACGATCATCCGCCGCAGCAGCCCGTCGCGCTGCACTAATTGGTGGCGTAGCGCTGCAGCCGCGTGCAGGACGATCAGTCCCGTCATGGCGATGGCCGACAGAAAGTGAATTGTCGCGAACAGCTTTTCCAGGTCTTCGCCTCCCGGCACGAACGGGTCGGGCAGTTCGAACAGCCCGAAGACCATGTTCTTGATGCCGTAAGTGTCCTGCAGGGTCGAGGCGGAGGACATGAGCCACCCCGAAAGCGGCATCACGACGATCAGCACATAGAGCGCAAGATGCCCGGCCTTGGCGAACACACGCTCCGGCCTGCTCATGCCTTCCGGCATCGCGGGCGCCGGGTTGATCAGCCGCCACAGGATCCTAAGCACCGCCAGGGCAAACGCGACGAAGCCCCAGCTTTTGTGCAGTTGGAACAGCTCGAACTGCTGATAGATGTCGTCGACGAAGTTCGCCATATAGGCGCCCAGGCCCAGCATGAACAGGATCAGAACGGCCATCGCCCAGTGCAGCACACGCGCCGGCAGGCCCCAGCCGGTTTTGGTGTTGAAGATCATCGGCGTGCGCTCATGCAAAGCTTCATTCCGGCGGCGGCGTCGCCTGAAGCCGGAAATCGACCGTCACCTTGGGACCGATGGTGACGAAGGCGGCCGAAGGGCCGACGCCCAGCAGGAAATCGCGCCGCTCGATGGTCAGCACCCCGCGGGCCATGGCGCTGCCCTCCTCGAAAGTCAGGCGGATGGGTGAGGTGATCTGCTCGGTCTCGCCCCGGATCGTCAACTCGCCGGAGGCTTCGAACGTCTCCGGCCCGGTCTGCACGATATCGGTCAGCCGATAGGTGACATTGGGATGGTTCTTGCTGTCGAACCACTCGGCAGAGGTCGCAAAGGCACTTGCCAAGTCATCGTTCAGATCGATCGAGCGGCTCTCGATCCGGATCTCCAGCCGCGTGCTCTCCAGGTCTTCCAGATCCAGAAACCCCTCACCCGAGAACCGATGAAACCGGCCCTGATCGGGCTGGTCGGCCCGAATGTAGTTGAACAGGATCTCGGATCTGGCGGGGTCCACGACCCACTGCTTTGCCTCGGCCAGCCCGGGCAGGGTCAGGAGCAGGGCAGCAGCAGCGAGGCGGGTGATCACGCTCAACCTCCGGGACTGATCTCGAGGTCGATACGGATCGGAATCGTCGTTCCGACGGCGGGTGCTGCAAAGGTCATGCCGTAATCTGTGCGGTCGAGCTCGCCCGTCACCGTGAAGCCAGCGATGGTCTGCGACGGGTTGAAGGGCGAGGGCCCCAGATTGTTGAGCTTCGCATCGAATGTGACCGGGTGGGTCTGTCCGACCATGGTCAGGTTGCCTGACACAACAGCGGTGTCGGGCCCTGTCGGACTTACGCTGGTCGATTCGAAGATGATCTCCGGATAGACATCCACATTGAAGAAATCCTTGCTGCGCAGATGTTTGTCGCGTGCCTCCCAAAAGGTTTCGACACTGGCAGCATCGATCACGAAGCGCACGCGTGTCTCCTCCACCCGATCCGGCGTGAAGTCGATCTGAGCCTCAAAGCTGCGAAACTGCCCATGTACACTCGAAAAGCCCAGATGATCCACCGTGAAGGTGATCTGGCTGTGGCTCTTGTCCATGATGTAGGGCGCGGCAGAGGCGGCGCCGGTCAGACCCGCGCCGGCGACGAAAGCCAGCGAGACGGCCAGGGCGAAAAGGGTCGATGTTAAGCGCATCGTCAGTTCCTCAGGTACGGCATGGTTCTGCAGCTTATAGCCTAGCGTGCGAACGCCTCGCGGCAAACTGGTCTATGGGCAAAGAATTGTGATCCTTTGCAGAAGAAACCTGGGGTTGGGGATCAGCGCGTCGGCACCGGCGTCTCGCCGCGGTAGTCGTAGAAGCCGCGCCCGGTCTTGCGGCCCAGCCATCCTGCCTCGACATACTTCGTCAGCAGCGGACACGGGCGGTACTTGGTGTCCGCCAGCCCTTCATGCAGCACGTTCATGATCGCGAGGCAGACATCCAGCCCAATGAAATCCGCCAGTTCCAGCGGTCCCATCGGGTGATTGGTACCAAGCTTCATTGCCGTGTCGATCGACGTCACGGAACCGACGCCTTCATAGAGCGTATAGATCGCTTCGTTGATCATCGGCAGCAGGATGCGGTTGACGATGAAGGCGGGGAAATCCTCGGCGGTGGTGGCGGTCTTGCCGATCTTGGCAACCACCTCCTTCAGCGCCTCGAAAGTGGGCTCGTCGGTCGCGATGCCACGGATCAGTTCGACCAGTTGCATCACCGGCACCGGGTTCATGAAGTGAAAGCCCATGAACCTTTCGGGCCGGTCGGTCGCGCTGGCCAAGCGGGTGATCGAGATCGAGGAGGTGTTGGAGGTCAGGATCGTCTGCTCGCCCAGATGCGGGGTCAGCGAGGCGAAGATCTTGTGCTTGGTTGGCTCGTGCTCGGTCGCTGCCTCGATGATCAGGTCCAATTGCGCCAGGGCGGTCAGGTCCGTCTGCGGCACGATGCGCGTCAGCGTCTCGGCATGGCCTTCAGGCGTCAGACGATCGCGCGCGACCAGCCTGTCCAAGCTCTCGCCGATCCGGCTGAGTGCCTTTTCCACAGCCTCGGACGAGATATCGTTGAGATGGACGTTATAGCCGGACTGCGCAAAAACCTGCGCTATGCCTGCACCCATCTGACCGGCGCCGATGACGCCTACTGTGCGGATGGTCATATCCCGCGTTCCCCTTCGCCTGGCCCCTTCACCTGAGCGCGCCTCTTTTGTGCGCTGCGATACGTGAGTATGACCGCCAACCGACCCTTTGCAAGGGTCATGGCATAACAAAGCCGGCAGCACTCTGGCGCTGCCGCCCTGCATCCTGCACTGCTGAGAGATGCTGCCGGGTCGCTGGCAGGCTGAGTTTCTGCCACAGAAGGCGGTCAGCCGAAGCTGCCCTCGGAGGCTAACTCGCCCATCCGGATCAGGCGGCTGTCCTCGACCGCGGCCTGGCGGTGATGGACGATCGCCTGATAGGCGGGGTCGGTGACCATCTCCAGAAACGCTGCCCCGGTCGGATAGCGGGCGATGAAGGCGAGATGCCAGGCCTCCTCGGCAGGTCCAATCACCATGGCTTCGGGACGCCCGCGCCAGATGATCTCGCCCCCCACCCGCTGGAATATCGCAGCGCTCTCGCGGCCATAGGTGGTATAGGCCTCGACCCCCGTCGCCTCGCGCCCATCGGCATAGGCCGCCTTCGCCCGCAGTCGCACAAGGTTCAGCATCGCTACGGGCGCGTCGCGGGGCAGCGACTTGAAGGCCATGAATTGCTCGGGCGTGGGGTCGATATGCATGTGGCGGCTTCTCCGCTTGAGGTCATCGGTTGAGGGGCGCAGCTCTAGGGACCGCGCGTCGCAAGCTGCACGATCAGGGCCGGGATAAGGTCGGGTGCCTGGGTTTCCAGTATGGTCCGGACCTCTTCTACTTCGTTTAAAACCTGGACACGCGACGAACCCTCGAAACCCCCGGTGCTCGGCGCCGTGAACTTGAAATGGAAGTCGCCGATATAAACTGTCTCTCCTGCCTTGGCATGGAGAGTCGCAATCGGCTGGTTGGGACGGGTGGTGGCAACAAAGTTCGCGCGTCGAAACTCGTCCCTGCTTATGCAGCCGAACTCCGTCAGTGCCCATTTGCCGGGCGCCAGTCGCATCGCCGGGATCTCGGCGCCTTGTTTGCGCAGGTCGAGTCGGACCTCGATCTTGGATCCGTTATCCGCGCGCACCAGATTTGCCCAGCCGAGCGGGCCGCATGTGACCGAACTCGCGCGCATGACGACTACTGCGTCGGTCGGACTGGCAGGTGTGTCGGTTTGCGAGCTTGCGCAGCCAGCTGCGAGAGCGGCCAAAACGATCAAAACAAGTTTTTTCAAAACGGTCTCCAGATGGACCGATCGATGATCAAAGAAAGCGGCGGGTGCGATTATGCTACGCCCCCGCCGCGTCGTTTTCAGCCCAGGGCTTCTTCAAGCTTGGGCAGCGCGTCGAACAGGTCTGCGACCAGGCCGTAATCGGCAACCTGGAAGATCGGGGCTTCTTCGTCCTTGTTGATCGCGACGATGACTTTCGAGTCCTTCATCCCCGCCAGGTGCTGGATCGCGCCAGAGATGCCGACGGCGATATAGAGATCAGGCGCCACGACCTTGCCGGTCTGCCCGACCTGCCAATCGTTCGGGGCATAGCCCGAGTCGACCGCCGCGCGCGAGGCGCCGGTTGCGGCCCCCAGTTTGTCGGCAACTTTCTCGATCAGGGCGAAGTTCTCCTCCGACCCCATACCGCGCCCTCCTGAGATGACGATCTTGGCCGAGGTCAGTTCCGGGCGGTCGCTTTCGACCACCTTGTCCTCGACCCAGCTGGACAGACCCGGATCGGCTGCCGCGGCGATGGTTTCGACCGGGGCCGACCCGCCTTCCGCCGCCGCATCGAAGGTTGCGGTGCGGATCGTCACGACTTTGGTGGCGTCCGAGGATTTCACCGTCTGGATCGCGTTCCCGGCATAGATCGGGCGCACGAAGGTGTCGGCGTCTTTCACCTCGATGATGTCCGAAATCACCATGACGTCCAGCAGCGCGGCAACGCGCGGCATCACGTTCTTTGCGTCCGTAGTCGCCGGGGCCGCGATATGGCTGTAATCGCCCGCAAGTCCCGCGATCAGCGCCGCCGTCGACTCGGCCAGGCGATGGCCCAGCGAGGGATCCTCGGCGCAGAGCACTTTGGAAACGCCGGAGATCTTCGCCGCCGACTCGGCCGCCGTGCTTGCATTTGCACCGGCGCAGAGCACGGTCACATCGCCCATCGCCTGGGCCGCGTTGATCGCCTTGGCGGTGGCATCGAATGCCAACTCGCCATTGTTCACTTCGGCAAGAAGAAGAACCGCCATCAGATCACCCCCGCTTCGTCTTTGAGTTTCGTCACCAGCTCGGCAACCGAACCGACCATCACACCGGCTTTGCGCGCCGGCGGCTCGACCGTCTCCACCACAGTCAGGCGGGGGGTGACATCGACGCCGTAATCGGCGGGCGTTTTCATATCCAGCGGCTTTTTCTTGGCCTTCATGATGTTGGGTAGACTGGCATAGCGCGGTTCGTTCAGGCGCAGGTCCACGCTGATGATCGCGGGCATTTTGACCTTGATCACCTGCAGGCCGCCATCGACTTCACGGGTCACAGTGGCGCTGTCGCCATCCACGTCCACTTTCGAGGCGAAGGTCGCCTGGCTCCAACCCAGCAGCGCCGCCAGCATCTGGCCAGTGGCGTTCATGTCATTGTCGATTGCTTGCTTGCCGCAGATCACCAGGCCGGGTTGCTCCTCCTCGACCACCTTGGCCAGCAGCTTGGCAACCGACAGTGGCTCGATATCGGTATCCGTGCTGTCGGCGGCCTCGATCAGGATTGCGCGGTCGGCGCCCATGGCCAGCGCGGTGCGCAGCGTTTCCTGCGCCTGCTTCACACCGATGGAAACCGCGACGATCTCCTCGACCTTGCCGGCTTCGCGCATCCGGATCGCTTCTTCGACCGCAATCTCGTCGAACGGGTTCATCGACATTTTCACATTGGCGAGGTCGACACCGGAATTGTCCGCTTTCACGCGGACTTTCACGTTGTAGTCGATCACACGTTTGACCGGCACCAGCACCTTCATCGGCGTTTCTCCATCATCATGAGAGGGGCGCAAAGCATACGCCCGCGAAGTCTCGAATCTGCATAACCGCTCCATCAGACATAGCGCCAATAATTACGACGCCAAAGGCCAGGGAATCGGCAGATTTCCGTGGGTCCATTTACGTTGACGTCAAGCGAGGGTCAAGCGAGAGCGGGCGGATGCGCGAAAAGCGTGAAGTCCGGACTTGGCGGGTAGTCGCTTTTCCGTAGCCCTGTTCGAAAGACGTGGCGCGCAGGCAAGCCCGTTGTTCAGATACGATTGAAGATTGCCACCAGACCATGGTCGTTCGCGTGATCGTGGGTCTGGTCCGGCGCGTAGAACGGCAGATGCTGGAATCGCATGGGCGCGACTGTGCCGTCCGCAACCAGTGCGGCAAAGGCCGAGCCGAAGCCCGATTTATCGAAAACCTCCGCGTTGATGCTGAGGCAGAAGAGCGCGCCGGGCCGTGCGATGCGCATCAGCTCCGGCAGGCACACCGGGCCGACATGGCCGTGGGTGAACGTCCCGGCCGAGATCAGACCGGCATAGCTGCCTGTCTCGATCGGCAGCTCCGCCGTCAGATCGCCGACGATCCGGTTGCGGTAAAGCCGCTTCTCCGCCGCGATCCGCAACATTTCGGGTGAGAGATCCAAGCCATCGACCTCACCGCTCAGGTGCTCGGCCACCAGGCCGGTCCCGGCGCCGATGTCGAGTACCGGACCCGGGCCATCGCGCTCCGCCTCGAAGATCGCGGCCAGGTTCCGGGGTGCTACATAGCCATGGCTGTCGGCAAAACTTGCGTCATAGCTCTCGGCCCAGTCGGCATAGAGCCGGGTGACATCGTCTTTCGTTTCCAGGGCATATGCCCCTTCCAGGGATTTCTCGTCGCTCATGGGAGCAGCCTGACAGGGAAGTCTGGCTGTATCAACCGGGCGCGAGCCCACTTGACAATAGGGAATAATTGCTGACCCATATTCGCGTGACCCGGGAGGACAGCCACATGACCGAAGCGCAGACATGGCAGCCGCGCTATGCCTCACGCAGTGTCAGGATGGAGGCGTCCGAAATCCGCGAACTGCTGAAGGTGATCGCGCAGCCCGGCGTGATCTCCTTTGCGGGCGGCATCCCGGATCCCGCGCTGTTTCCGATGGAGGAGGTCGAGACCGCTTTTGTCGATTTGTTGGCCCTACCGAATGCCGGTGCGCGTCTGCTGCAGTATTCAGTCAGCGAGGGCGATCCCGACCTGCGCCGCTGGATCGCGGGCTATATGGCCGCGAAAGGCGTGCCCTGCGATATCGACAACATCCTGATCACCAATGGGTCGCAGCAGGGATTGGAGTTCCTGGGCCGGTTGCTGATCTCGCCCCGCGACACGGCGCTGGTGCTGGCGCCGACCTATCTGGGGGCACTACAGGCGTTTGCGGGTGCGGAGCCTTGCTATGATATCCTGACGCCAGAGCAGACCAACCGCACCGCTGCCTCCTATCGCGATGCCGCCGCCAGGTCTGGGGGCGATGTGAAGTTCGCCTATAGCGTCCCGGACTTTGCCAACCCTTCCGGCGAGACGCTGTCGCTCGCGGCGCGCGAACGGCTGCTGGAGCTTTCGCGCAGCCTCGACATTCCGCTGATCGAGGACGCGGCTTACACCGATCTGCGCTTCGACGGCGATGATCTGCCGGGCCTGCAAGCGCTGGATGTTGCGGCCAGCGGCGGGATCGACCGCAGCCGTGTGATCTATTGCGGTACGTTCTCGAAGATTTTCATGCCGGGTTTACGGGTCGGTTGGGTCTGCGCCTCGCGCCAGATCGTCGCGCGCCTCACGCTGATCAAACAGGCGAGCGATTTGAACTCCTCCGCCCTGAACCAAGCCATCATACGCCGTCTGGCCGAGCAGTGCTTTGACGAGCAGGTGCAAAAGGTCCGCGCCAGCTATCGTGCGAAACGCGACCGGATGCTGGCGGCTTTGCGGGCGCATATGCCGGGTGGCGTGAGCTGGTCCGAACCCAAAGGCGGCATGTTCATCTGGGTGACACTGCCCAGCCATATCGACGCGGCCGACCTGTTGCAGCGCGCGGTGGCGGAGGTTGGGGTCGCCTTCGTCCCAGGCCGTGCCTTCTTCGCCGCGGGCGAGGGGTCGAATACATTGCGCCTCAGCTTCTCGCTGCCCAGCGTTGACGAGATCGACGATGGTATCGCAAAACTCGCCAGGCTGATCGCTGCGGAGTAGCCGCAAAAGCAAACGCCGCCAACGAAGTGGCGGCGCGTAGATCTGTGTCGGTCGGACCCTCAGGCCTCGGGGCGTGCGGCCTTGGGCTTGTAATTCGTCTTCTCGGCGATCCGGGCCGATTTGCCGCGGCGTGAGCGCAGATAGTAGAGCTTGGCCCGACGCACTTTGCCCCGGCGCACCACGGTGATCGCATCGATCTGCGGGCTGTGCAGGGGGAACACACGCTCGACCCCTTCGCCAAAGCTGATCTTGCGCACGGTAAAGCTGGCCCCCAGCGTGTTGCCGCCCTTGCGCCCGATGCAGACGCCTTCATAGTTCTGGACCCGGGTCCGTGTGCCCTCGGTCACCTTCACGCCGACGCGGATGGTGTCGCCGGCGGCGAAGTCGGGGATGTCTTTGCCAAGTTCGGCGACATGCTCGGATTCGAGCTGTTGCAGCAGGTTCATCGTCTCATTCCTTATTTGTGCCTGTATCGGCATCGGTTTCGCCGCCCGAGCGCTCTGTGTCTCCATCGGCTGCCTTCTCGTCGAGATAGGCCCGCCAGAGATCGGGGCGTCTTTCTTCAGTCAGCCTTTCGGCCTGAGAGAGCCGCCATTCGGCGATCTTCGCGTGATGGCCGGAGAGGAGAATCTCCGGTATCTCGCGCCCCTCCCAGACCTGGGGCCTGGTATAATGCGGATGCTCCAAGAGCCCCCGCGAGAAACTTTCTTCCTCGGTGCTGGCCGCGTTGCCCAGAACACCGGGCCGCAACCTGATCACCGCGTCGAGCAGCGCCATCGCGGCGATCTCGCCTCCGGTGAGGACGTAATCGCCGATCGAGACCTCCTCAACCCGCTGGGCCTCCAGCACCCTTTGGTCGACGCCTTCGTATCGACCGCAGAGCAGTGTTATCCCCTCAGCCTTGGCAAACCGCTCCGCCATCTTCTGGTCGAAGGGCCGCCCGCGGGGAGAAAGATATACCACCGGCCAGCGCGCCGGGTCGTCTACGCCATGTTTGGCGGAAAAGTCCAGCGCTTTCGCAATGATATCGGGCCGCATCACCATTCCGGCACCGCCCCCCGCCGGGGTGTCATCCACCGTGCGATGCTTGTCGGTGGCAAAGCGGCGGATGTCGATGGCCTCAAGCTCCCACAGCCGGTCCTTCAGGGCTTTGCCGGTGAGACTCTCGCCAAGCACCCCGGGAAAAAGTCCCGGGAAGAGCGTCAACACCTGGGCGCGAAACGCGCCGGTATGTCCTTTCGGCGCCATCAGAGGACGCGGCTGGGCCGAGACCTGCGGCCGGAACATGCCGTGAGAGCGGGGTTTGTCAGTCATCGCCTGGCCTCGCCAAATGTGGCGTGTTGCCGAAAAAATTTCCCTGGCCGCTATCCTGCTCTGCGCGTAAGGGCATTGGGGCATCCCCATGCGTTCTTTGGCGACCGCGTCGAGATACGCCGCCACATCGTCGACGGTCGTGGATTGCCGCTCGAGCAGGGTGCAAACCGGGGAGACATAGGCGTCGTATCCACCAGATGCGGCCTTGCGCACCCCGATTGGATCCCAAGTTGTGTGCAGGATTTGGGCGATGATCCGCTGAGCGTCGGATGCGCGTTGGTCTCTGCCTTCAACCATCACAAGTTCCGCCAATTGTGTACCAGAGGTCCCGGGTCAAGCCCGGGACAGCAAAGCGCCCGGTCATGACCGGTCCTCAGGCCGGGCGACTATCTCGCCCGGTGGATCCGCCACGATGCGTCCGGTTTTCAGATCCACTGTCGGCACTGCTTCGCGCGTGAAGGGGATCAGGATCGCCCTCTCCCCGACCACGTCCAGCATATCGCCCGCGCCGTGGTCGAAGACCGCCCGGACCATACCAAGCGGTGCGCCACCTGTATCCAACACCTCCAGCCCGATCAGGTCGGCGTGGTAGTATTCGTCTTCGTCTGGCTCCGGCAGGCGGTCGCGGGGTGCATAAAGCCGCGTTCCCTTCAACGCCTCCGCCGCCTCGCGGGTCGGCACGCCGGAGAGACGCGCTGCAAAGCCACCCTTTACTGCCCGTGTGATGCGGATCTCAAAACTTCGCCCATCCTCGGCCAGCAGGGGGCCGTAGATGCCGATCGCTTCTGGATCGGCGCAAAAGCTCTTCACCCGTGCCTCGCCTTTAACGCCGAAGGCACCGGCGATGGCGCCGACACAGACCAGATCCTGTCGCGAAGTCTCGGTCATGCAGGGTCCCATACCGTTTCGCCGTCCGGCGTCATAGCCGCAGCCCGCGGTGGGTGGGTGCGGGCGGAGGCTTTGGCGCCGGACGGCGAAGGGACGGATCACTCCGTCTTGGTTTCTTCCGCTGCCGGGGTTGCCTCCGCTTCGGGCTGCTCAACGGGGGCCTCCTCGGCGGGTGCTTCCTCTGCTGGGGCGTTGGCGGCCTCTTCCGCCGCGGCGGCCTTTTCGGCCTTCTCCTCTGCGCGTTCCTTGGCCTTCTTGCCAGGTTCCGCTTTCTTCATATTTGCACGGGTTTTCGAAGGCAGTACGCCAGCGGCTTCCAGCATCCGGCTGATCCGGTCGGTCGGTTGTGCGCCTTCTCCCAGCCAATGCTGGACCCGATCCATGTTCATCTTTACCCGCTCTTCCGATTCCTTCGGCAGCAGCGGGTTGTACGTCCCCAACCGCTCGATATAGCGCCCATCGCGCGGCATCCGGCTGTCTGCCGCAACGATGCGATAGAAGGGGCGTTTTTTCGACCCGCCGCGTGCGAGCCTGATCTTGATGGCCATGAGTGTTCTCCTTTGGTGACCGTTCAACCCAGGTTTGGGTTATTTCTGAAGCTGCTGATGGTGGCGGATCACCTCGTCGATGATGAACCGCTGAAACTTCTTGGCGAAATCCGGATCCAGGCCGCTATCGGCGCAGAGCCGTTCCAGCCGCTCGATCTGTCTCGCCTCGCGCGCCGGATCGGCGGGGGGCAGCGTATGCTCGGCCTTCAGTTTGCCGACCGCCTGGGTGCAGCGGAACCGCTCGGCCAGTGTATGCACCAGGATCGCATCCAGATTGTCGATCGAGGCGCGCAGGTCGCTCAGCAGCGTTTGCGCCTTCTCCGTCTCGCTCATTGCACCTCCTCCGGCCCCGGATGGCGCCAGACCTTCATCTCGCCATAGCGGGGATGGGTGTAGTCGTACTCGTATCGAGCGCCCATTCGTGCGGCCAAGGCAGCCGAGCGGTTGTTGTCGGGATCAATCGAACTCACCGCGGTCGTCCAGCCAAGCGTGTCATAGGCATACCTGCGAGCGGCAAGTGCTGCTTCCAGCGCGATCCCGCGACCCTCTGCGGCTTCCATCAGGGTCCAACCGATCTCGGGCTCGGGCCAGGCCTCCGGGTTCCAGAGACCGACGCGCCCGCAATAGAGGCCGGTTTCCTTCTCATCCACCGCCCAGAAGCCGTAGCCGCGGATCACCCAATGCCCCAGCATCGAGGCAATGGCGCGCCAGACCTCGTCGCGCACCAGGGGCCCGCCGACAAAAGCCGAACGGTCGGTGGCGAAGAACGCCGCTTCAGTCTCCAGATCCGCCTCCGAAGGGGCGCGCAGGCGCAGGCGTTCGGTTTCAACGACCGGGATGTCGATAGGGAGCCCGCTCATGATATGTCCTGCATCTGTCGCGGCAGGGCGAATACATCGCGCGCCACGCCGTCCGGAAACGTCTCGCGCGTGATCACCGTACCGCCCAACCGCTCGGCCAGGCGTCGCGCGGGCACGTTGGTGTCGCGCATATGGGTCTCGACCACCGGCCAGTCGAGGGTGTCATAGGCCCAGTCGATCACAGCCCGGCTCGCCTCGGCCGCAAAGCCGTGCCCGCGTGCCTCGGGCATCAGCCACCAGGTCAGTTCGTGGCGCGGCCAGTCGACAGGATGCGCGAGGCCCGTCCCCCCGACAAACGCGCATGTGTCCCTGCGAAACAGCAAAAACATGCCAAAGCCATTGCGCTGCCACCCCGAGAGGTCACGGAGAAGCAGGTCGCGCACTTCTGTAACTGGGCGCGGAGCGCGGTAGCCGCCTTTCTGGTCGTTCGGGATCGCATAAAATGCAAGATAGTGAGTCAGATGCGCATAGTTCGGTGGAACCATGCGGAGACGGCTGGTTTCCAGCTCTGGGCGCATTTCTGGCTCGCCGCCATGGCGCCACATGCCGGTGCCGACCGCCTTGCTGGCGATCTCGTCATGAACCGCGCCCAAACGTTTGGCCAGGCGCGTCGACGGAACATTGCTAGGTCTGACACAGCTCACAAAGCTGGGCAGCAGACCGAGCGCCCAGTCGCGGACCGCCATTGCGGCCTCGGTGCCATAGCCTTGACGACGATGCTCCTGTGCCAGGAACCAGCCGAGCTCCGGCTCTGTATCGTCCCATTCGTAGCCGACAAAGACGAAGCCGAGTGCGGTCTCGTCATCGCGCCGGATCAGAACAAACGGGCCGTGGCCATGCAGCAGCCAGCAAGCAACATGCCCGCAGAAATCGTACCAGGCGTGCTTTTCCTCTACCGGACCACCGATGTACTCGCCACCAGGTTCGTTGGCGATACGCAGCCAGAGGGAGAAGTCCTCCGCCGAGGGCGCGCGCAGTATCAGCCGCGCAGTCTGCAATGCCGGCAGCACGGCCCGATTGGACAGCGCCGCATCGGCCGCAGGGCCCATTGGGGGCACTGTGCAGCGCGCGAGTTTCACTTCTTCTTTCCCAAACCGCTGAGATCACCGAGGCCGCCCAGGCCTGGGGGCAACGTTTTGCCCGCCTGTCCGCCAAGGCCAGCAAGACCGCCCGGCAGGTTCGGCATCTGGCCAGGGCTCGGCATCCCGCCTGGCATCCCACCGGGCGGCATCCCCGGCATGCCCTTGCCGCCCATCATCTGCTGCATCATCCCCATCATGCCGCGTTTGCCCTTCTTGCCGAGCTTCTTCATCATATCGGCCATCTGGCGGTGCATCTTGAGCAGCCGGTTCACATCCGTGACTGTGTTGCCAGAGCCCTTGGCCACCCGCTCCTTGCGGCTCGCCTTCATCAGATCGGGTTTGCGGCGTTCCTCCTTGGTCATACTGTCGATGATCGCGACCTGGCGCCTCAACACCTTGTCGTCGAAGCCTGCTTCCTCGATCTGTTTCGAGACTTTGCCCATGCCGGGCAGCATCCCCATTATGCCCTGCATCCCGCCCATATTCTGCATCTGCTCGAGCTGCGATTTGAGGTCGTTCATGTCGAAGCGGCCCTTTTGGAACCGCTTCATCATGCGCTCGGCTTCGGCCTGCTCGATGGTGTCCTGGGCCTTCTCGACCAGCGAGACGATATCGCCCATCCCCAGGATGCGGCCCGCGACGCGTTCGGCGTGAAACTCCTCGATGGCGTCCATCTTCTCGCCGAGGCCGACGAATTTGATCGGCTTGCCGGTAACGGCGCGCATGCTTAGCGCCGCACCGCCGCGCCCATCGCCATCCATCCGGGTCAGGACGACGCCAGAGATGCCGATGCGCCCGTCGAAATTCTCCGCCGTCTGCACAGCGTCCTGGCCGGTCAGGCCGTCGACGACCAGCAGCGTCTCGTTCGGCTTGGCAAAGTCGCGGACCGCTTCGACCTCGCTCATCAGGTCATCGTCGATGGAAAGCCGACCGGCGGTGTCCAGCATCACCACATCGTAACCGCCCAGCGTCGCCTGCTGTTTTGCTCGCTTGGCGATGGCGACGGCGTCCTGGCCCGGAACAATCGGCAGGGTCTCCGCCCCGATCTGCTGACCTAGCACCGCCAATTGCTCCATCGCCGCGGGGCGGCGGGTGTCGAGCGAGGCCATCAGAATGCGCTTGCCCTCGCGCTCCTTCAGGCGTTTGGCGAGTTTGGCGGTGGTGGTCGTCTTGCCCGAGCCTTGGAGACCCACCATCAGGATCGTCGCGGGTGGGGTATCGATGCGCAGGGACCCCGGTTCCGGGTCGTCGCCCGCCAGCACCTTGACCATCTCGTCATGGACGATTTTGACGACCATCTGCCCTGGCGTGACCGATTTCAGGACCGAGGCACCGGTCGCCTTCTCCTGCGTCGCCTTGATGAAATCGCGCGCGACAGAGAGCGAGACATCGGCCTCCAGCAGGGCCACGCGCACTTCACGAAGGGCTGACTTCACATCCTCCTCGGTCAGCGCACCCTTGCCGGTGAGCTTTTCCAGGGCGCCGGACAGGCGGTCGGACAGCGCTTCGAACATCTTCGGTCCTCCAAATGTCTATCGCGTACCCCGGCGCGTCTACAGACATGCCCACGGGGTTTTGCGCCGGTGGGCGCAACGCGCTGACCGACGGCGATCCCGGGCCTCACCCGGGACCGGAAGCATAGCACTTCCGGAAACGCCGCTGCTATATGGGGATTTCCGCTGCGAGTCAAACCTGCGGGCCAACCGCTGCCGCGACCTTCATTTGCCCGCCTTCATTTGCGCGCGCCGAAGATATATAGCGACCCCATGAGCCTTATCGTCGCCGCATTCTATCACTTCACGCCGCTGGAGCCGGAGGCGCACCGCGACGCGTTGTTTGACCTGGCCCACGCCGCTGGGCTGCGGGGCACGTTGCTGCTGGCGCCGGAGGGGGTGAACGGCACCCTGGCCGGAACGCGCCAGGGGATCGACCGCCTGCTGGCTGCGCTGCGTGCGCTGCCAGGCTGCACCGAGCTCGAGCACAAGGAAAGCACCGCCGCTGAGATGCCGTTTCGTCGCCTCAAGGTGCGGATCAAGCGCGAGATCGTGACCATGGGCGTCGAAGGCGTCGACCCGTCTGCGCGGGTCGGAACCTACGTGCAGCCGGCGGATTGGAACGCCGTGGTCGACGATCCCGATACCGTGGTGATCGACACCCGAAACGATTACGAGGTTGCGGTCGGCAGCTTTGCCAACGCGCTTGATCCCGGTACCGCCAGTTTCCGCGACTTCCCGTCCTGGTGGGCGCAGAATGCCAGGGCGTTGTCGGGCAAGCGCATCGCGATGTATTGCACCGGCGGCATCCGCTGCGAGAAAGCATCCAGCTTCCTCTTGGATCAGGGCGTGCCGGAGGTGCTGCATCTGAAGGGCGGCATTCTGAAATATCTCGAAGATGTGCCGCAGGCTCAGAGCCGCTGGCAAGGCGAGTGCTTTGTCTTCGACGGCCGCGTGGCGGTAGGCCATGGCCTGGCCGAGGGGGATCACAGCCTCTGCCATGCCTGCGGGCGTGCGGTCGCCCCTGGCGCGCGCAGTCATCCTGACTTCGCCGATGGTATCAGTTGCCCCGCCTGTATCGACGAATACACCGATCAGGATCGCGAGCGGTTTGCCGAACGCCAGCGTCAGCTCGCCCTTGCCCGGGCGCGCGGCGAGGCGCATTTGGCCGGTGATTTGCCCGATTGTGAAGGCAACTGACCCTACGCCCAGTGGCTTGATCAGGATCAAGGATCGCCCGCGGGTGCCTCCTAATGTGGTGGGTGCCGATCCGCTGGATCGCGGGCCAAAAGAGGGAGACACCAATGCAAGATCTGAAGGAATTTCGCGAAAAACTCGCCGAGCGCCGAGCCTATCTGGTGCAGAAGCTGGAGCAGTTCGAGGCGTCCTTGGAGCAGCCCCGCACCAAGGACATCGAGGACCGCGCGACTGAGATGGAGAACGAGGAGGTGATCGAGGGTCTGGGCGTCACGGGGCTGGAGGAACTGCGCCGGATTGACCGGGCGTTACTGCGCATCGATGACGGCACCTATGGCGTCTGCGCCAATTGTGGCGAGGATATACCCGTCGACCGGCTGCGCATCGTGCCCGAGGCGCAGACCTGCGTGCGCTGCATGGCGCGCTGATATCTCAGGCTGGTGCTGCCTGCCATGCCCGGTCGCGCACTCCCAGATGCACGATGGCCGAGAAGATCCCGAGCGCGATGGAGGCGTGCCAGATCAGATCGTAGTTGCCATAGAGGTCGTAGACACGGCCCCCGAGATAGATCCCGATGAAGCTGCCGACCTGGTGGCTGAGGAACACGAACCCATAGAGCGTGCCCATATGGCGCGGCCCGAACATGGTCGCGACCAGGCCCGAGGTCAAAGGCACGGTGGTCAGCCACAAGAGCCCCATGAAGAACGAGAACACGATCACCGTCAGCGGTGTGAACGGGATCGAGATGAAGACGAAAATCACCACCGCCCGCAGCGCGTAGATCGCCGACAGGATCCAGGGTTTGGGCAGCCGCGCGCCAAGTTGCCCCACGATCAGCGTGCCAATGAAGTTCGCCGCCCCTACGATAGACAGCGTCATCGCGCCAAGCTCGGTCGCCGGCCCCTCCGGCGTTGCGCACACCTCGGCCACAAAGGCCGGGAAATGGGCTGCGATGAAGGCCACATGGAAGCCACAGACGAAAAAGCCTAGCGTCAGCAACAGGTAGGAGCTGTGACCGAAGGCCCGGCGCAGCAGGTCCGGCGTGTTGAGGTCATCATGGACCGAAGCGTTGGAGGCCGGGATCTCGGCTTTCAGCAACGGGATACAGGCTGCCATCGGGATCAAAAGGCCAGTGATGGCGAGCAGCGCCATCTGCCATCCCAGCGCATCGACCAGAACACCGGATAGCGCAGGCAGGATCATCTGACCAATCGAGCCGAAAGCCGCTGTCAGGGCCAGGGCCTGGCTGCGCTTCTCCTCGGGCGTTGCGCGACCGACTACGCTGAGAATCAGCCCGAAGGCGGTACCCGAGACGCCGAGCCCGACCAGAACCCCGGCCCCCATATGCTGCGCCAGCGGGGTCTGGCCGAGGATGCTCAGCAGCATCCCCGCCACGTAGACCGCAAAGCCCAGCCACAGTGCCTTGCGGTCGCCCATCCGATCGGCGATCCAGCCAAAGATCGGCTGGCCCAGTCCCCAGACGATGTTCTGGATCGCCATCGACAGCGAGAAGACCTCACGCGGCCACTGGAACGTCTCGGAAATCGGGTCCAGCATGACGCCGAAGACCGAGCGTACGCCGAAGCTGATCGAGAGTACCGCCGCGCCGGCGGCGATAATGACGGTTTGGTTCGACAGCTTCATGGGGCGACTCCTTCAACTCAAGGTGCTAAATCGCGGGTCGCGCGTCAAAGCAAGTCTTGTGATGCCCTTGATCAGCCCGGTAAATTGGACAGGTCCGCCTGATCCCCTGACCATACCCGGAAAGGATCCCGATGCTCGACGGCCCCATGCCGCTTTACCGCCAGCAGATCGCCGATGGCGATATTCGTGCGGACAATGCGCAGCGCGCCGCAGTCGAGAAACTGCAACTGCTGCACATGCGGTTGAAGGACTATAATCCGCGCGTCGGCAAGTCGGTCGCCATGGGCTGGCTGGGTTTTGGCCGCAAGGCTGCCAAGCAGGACAAGCAACTCGCCGGGATCTACATGTATGGCGGGGTCGGGCGCGGCAAATCCATGTTGATGGATCTGTTCTTCGACGGCGCGCCGGTCGCCCAGAAACGCAGGGTCCACTTCCATGCCTTCATGGCCGAGGTGCATGTCGGCGTCCATGTCGCCCGCGAAAGCAATGTCCAAGACCCGATCCTGCCGGTGGCGGAGGAGATTGCGGAGAGCGCGACGCTCCTTTGCTTCGATGAGTTTCAGGTTACCGACATCACCGACGCTATGATCCTGGGTCGGCTGTTCGAGGCGTTGTTCGAACGCGGGGTGGTCGTGGTCGCGACCTCGAACCGGCCGCCGGACGATCTCTACAAGGACGGGTTGAACCGCAATCTGTTCCTGCCCTTCATCGATCTGCTGAAAGAGCGGGTCGATGTGCTGGAGTTGGACAGCCCGACCGATTACCGCCAGGGCCGCGAGGCGGGGGAGCAACGCTATTTCTGGCCGCTGGGGCCGGGTGCCGAAATCGGGATCAAAGCGGCGTGGGCGCGTGAAACCGGCGGTGCCACCGGCACGCCACTGACGGTCTCGGTGCGCGGGCGCAGAATTGCGATCGATCAGGCAGTCGACGGGGTGGGGCGTGCAGGGTTCGAAGCGCTTTGCGAGAAACCGCTCGGCCCTTCCGACTACCTTGCGATTGCCGAGCAGTTCGAGACATTCTTCCTGGACGCCGTGCCCAAGATGGGATGGGAAATGAACAACGAAGCCAAGCGGTTCGTAACGTTGATCGACGCGTTCTATGAGGCGAAGATCAAACTCTACATTTCAGCCGATGCGCCGGCAGGGGATCTTTATACCGAGGGCAAGGGGGCGTTCGAGTTCGAGCGCACGGCCTCTCGGCTTGCCGAGATGCAGGCCGAAGGCTGGCCGAATGTCTGATCTCGGGCAGAGCGCGGGCAGCCTCGCAACCCGTCTGTCGACCCTGGTCCAGCGCGCCGTGCCCTCGCCGGTTCTGCGCTTGTTCGAGGGGTATCTGCTTGTCCCGCTGATGCTGGCGCTCCTAGGTGGCGCTCTGGCATTGGCGCTGCCTTTTCTGGAAGCGAAGCCGTTGCTGGAGACGTTGGGCATCCCGCGGGTCGCCATCGACATTTCGGGGGCGCGCATGACGTTGTCGGTGATCGCGAGCGGTGTGCTGACGATTGCGAGCCTGGTTTTTTCGCTCACATTCGTGGCGCTCAGCATCACCTCGCAGCAATTGAGCCCGCGCATTCTCGACTATGTGCTGCATGAGAGGGCGACCCAGATCCTGCTGGGCGTGGCTTTCGGGACGTTCATTTTCGCGACGCTGTCGCTCGCGGTTGGCGATACCAGCGGCACCTGGCAGCTTGTGCTTGCGGTTGCTGTGGCCAGCGTTCTGGCCATCGTCACGCTGATCGCTGTCGTCGTTTTCTCGCACCGCATGACGCGGGTGATGCGGGCCGAGGATATGGTGTCGCGGCTGGGCGATCAGTTCATGACGGCGGTGCGCCGCGAAGTGCCATCAACCGGTGCAGATACAACAGAGACGGTTTCAGCCCTGGCCTCGGCGCTGAAAGACGGGGCGCCGGTTGCCGCGACCGGCACGGGCTATCTGGGGACGGTGGATTATGCTGCCCTGGTGGATCTTGCGGCCTCGAGAAATCTGCTGATCGAGGTGCTGATCCGTGAGAACAGCTTTGTCCTTCAAGGGGAAGTCGTGGCGCGGCTCGCCGGCGCTCATGGGGAAGCCGATGCCCATGCCGATGCGATTACGCGTGCGCTGAACCTGACCGACCGGCGATCGATTGGCGCGACGCCGCGCTATGAGGGATCTTCGCTTTGCGAGGCGGCCTTGAAAGCGCTGTCGCCCGGTATCAACGACCCTGCCACTGCGCGGTCCTGTGTAAATCGCTTGTTTCAGGGTGCTGTCTTCATGGCCGAGGCGAGGTCACCGGTGCGTCATATCTCCGACGCCGATGATGTCGCTCGGGTTTTGCGCCAACCCTATGATCTGCAAACCTTGATCGGCGAGGCGCTGTTGCCCGTTGTCGAGGCCGTGCGGGATCGCGCGACCCTCGATCACCTGCAAGACCTGGCGGTGGAATTGCGAAGCCGCACGACGATGTTGGAGGATATCGAGGCCGCCGATCTGCTGATTTCAGAGATCGAGGCAGCGCAAGCGTAACGACCTAATGTAGCGCGGACCGGTCCACCTCAGCGGCGCCGCAACAACAGGGCGCTGCCTTCGGATGCGGCAGCGTCATAGCTGAACCCGGACCCGATCAACTTTACGATTGCCAGGTCGAAAGTGGCATCCGTTGCCCCCGCGATATCCGATGTCAGAAGCACCTGTTCCAGATGATCCGGCAATGCGTGCAGCGGATATCGATCTGCACGCGGCGCCAGAAGGATCAGGGTCGTGATTTTCTCCTCCCCCAGGATCAGCGGCAGGTCGAACTTTGGGGCATCTTCCTCGGGATAGGCTGCTGCGGCCTCGCTCGAGGCTGCGAAGGCCGAGTCATGCGCAATGCCGTGGATGGCTTCGGCATTCGAACCATTGGCGCGAAAGAGATCGCGCATCAGGGCGGCGCTGTGGGGATTTCCTTCGAAGGCGATCACACGCTCCGCCCCCACGCGCGCGGCGATTGCCGGCAGGACCCCGATCCCGGCATCCAGGGCCAGCACACGGTCCCTTGGCTGGACCGCCCGGCGCAGCGCGCGTGTGGCCATGGCCCAGGGTGCACCCGAGCGCAGAGCCTGACGAAGCCCCGGATCGCAGACGTCCTCGCCCGCGCCAAAGCCGATTGGCATCGATAGTCCCAGGGGACATACGATCGCGGCATCCCGCGACAGGGGCCGTTCGGGCCCGAAACGATGCTCTGCAAGTGAAACAACGGCTGTCATATGACGACAACTAAGCGTTAACGATTAACAACCGTTTAATACTCCGATCGCGCCGTACAGTTCTGCATCATGCGCAATATGGGCGCCGGATTTGCACGGGATATACGCAGGTGCGCCGCAAAACGGCGATGACGGCAGGTCATCCTCTTCCCAGTAATCTGTTTACCTGGAGGGGACCAATGACCACCGCATCCGATGATCAGTCGACAGCCACCCAGCCCGCAAACGCGGCGCTGAGGCTGTTCGGGCTCGGCTTTCTGCTGCTGCTTTTGGCGATCCCGCTGGGGATGATCGAACAGATCGTCGCTGAACGCGTCTGGTATCGCGCCGATGCCGAGCGCAGCATCGGCGCCAGTTGGGGTCAGGCGCAGGCGATCGCCGGACCCGTCCTGGTGGTTCCGGTGATACGCCGTGTGGCGTCGAGCAGCACGGCCGCCTCGGGCCTGGTCGTGACCGAGGAAGAAACCGTGCAGGCGCCGCCCCTGATCCTGTTGCCCGACCGGCTGGATATCGATGCTCGCGTCGAAACTGAAATGCGCAAGCGCGGTATCTTCGAGATGCCGGTCTATCGCGCGGAATTGGACCATCGGGTGGGGTTCCAGATCCCCGACACCGCCCACTTGCTCGGCCCGCGCGAGGAGGTCGCCTGGGACGATGCGCGCCTAATGATCCTGATGTCCTCGACCCGGGCGATCCGGGCGCCGCTGAGCCTGCGCAGCGCAGGGAGCGAGATCGCGTTCGAACCCGGCAGCGGGCTGGGCGACTTCCAGGGCATCCAGGCGCGCGTCGGCGATCCCCGAGAAGGCGTTCCGGACCTTGCCTTCACGCTGTCGCTGAATGGCTCGCAAAGCCTGGCCTTCGCGCCGGCAGGGCGCGAGACACGGGTTGACCTCGACGCCGCTTGGCCGCATCCGAGTTTCACTGGCAGTTTCTTGCCCGAAAGCCGCGAGATGACCGCGGAGACGACACAGGCCACGTGGCGTATTCCGCATCTGGCCCGCCCGGTCGCGCAGGCATTCCGGGGGATGGAGGGGATGCAGACCCTGTGGAGCACCACCTTTGGTTTCAGCCTGTTCCAGCCGGTGGATCTTTATCACAAGGCCGAGCGGGCGGCGAAATACGGGGTGCTGTTCATCGCGTTGACGTTTTGCGTGATCTTTCTGCTAGAGCGGACGTCCCCGCGGCCGGCGCGCGCTGCGCAATATCTGTTGGTGAGTGCCGCGCAATGCGTGTTCTTCCTGCTGCTGTTGTCGCTGGCCGAGCAGATCGGGTTTCTGAGCGCCTATCTGATCGCCGCCGTGGCGACGGTGGCCCTGCTGCTCTACTACGGCTGGCAGGCGCTGCAATTGGGGCGCAGGCTCGGTCATCTGGCGGCCGGACTGGGTGTGGTCTACGGCGCGATGTTCGTGGTGTTGCAGAGCGAGGATCAGGCGCTGCTGATCGGCTCGATCCTGGCGTTCCTGGCTGTGGCGGCCACCATGGTCGCCACGCGGCACGAGGATTGGGGCGGGTTCACCCTGCCGAAACTGCGGCGGCGCAAGCAGGCTGCTTGAGCGAGCGCTAGCCCCGGCTTGCTTCTGGGCTCACATCTGGCGTTCGACCATCATCTTCTTGATCTCGGCGATGGCCTTCGCCGGGTTCAAACCTTTTGGGCACGTCTTGGCGCAGTTCATGATGGTGTGACAGCGATAGAGGCGGAAGGGATCCTCCAGGAAGTCCAACCGCTCGCCCGTTGCCTCGTCGCGGCTGTCGATCAGCCAGCGATAGGCGTGCAGCAGCGCTGCCGGTCCAAGATACCGGTCGCCATTCCACCAATAGCTAGGGCAGGAGGTGGAGCAGCAAGCGCACATCACGCATTCATAGAGCCCGTCCAGCTTGGCGCGGTCCTCGGTGGACTGGCGCCACTCCTTTTCCGGTGTCGGCGTTTCTGTCGCCAGATAGGGCTGGATCGAGGCATGCTGGGCATAGAAATGGGTGAGATCCGGGATCAGATCCTTCACCACCGGCATATGGGGCAGGGGATAAATCTTCACATCCCCATCGATCTCATCGATCGGCTTCAGGCAGGCCAGCGTGTTGGTGCCATCGATATTCATCGAGCACGACCCGCAGATCCCATCGCGGCAGCTACGGCGGAAGGTTAGGGTTGGATCGATCTCGTTCTTGATCTTGATGATCAGGTCCAGGACCATCGGCCCGCAGGAGTCCAAGTCGACGTGATAAGTATCGACCCTTGGATTCTCACCCGAATCCGGGTCCCAGCGATATGCCTTCACGGTCTTCAGATTGGTCGCCCCCTCGGGCTTCGGCCAAGTCTTGCCTACCGTGATCTTGGAGTTTTTCGGAAGCGTGAATTCAACCATGTGCCGATCCTTGAACTTGGGTCATCTCAGAGTCTAGCGCTGGTGGCGCATTGTCCAGCACTTTGCCGGTATCCCTGGTGTGATGTGATGCCGCGACACGCTGTCATGCCGATGCCTTGTCAGCGGATTTGTTGTGATGTCCCCAGCGTTTGGGATCGACCCGATGCACTGGCGCCAGGAAGCTGGCCAGGGTTTTGGGGTCGTCACGCTCGATATCGAACTCCAGAAAACGCGGTTGGTTCTCGAAATAGGCGCGGACCTCTGCGTGATGGGTGCGGAATTGCTGCAGCCACAACGCGCGCAGACCGTTTTCGTCGATGTCGAAGGCCGCTTTCGCCCGCTGGGCCAGCTTCCCGCGCATATGCCCAAAGCGCGAGGCCAGCCATTGGTCCTCGTCCCGCGTGTTCAGGATGAAGAAAGCGTCTGGATAGTCCGCATGGAATTGGCGAAAGAAGCGCACGCCCTCGATATAAAGTCTGTTGTCGGCAAAACTGAAATCGGAATAAGCGACAAAATCCTCCATGCCTGTCAGCGAGGGTCGGCCCAGAGCGATATTGTTCAACAGACGGATCGCGGCATTCCCAAGTTCAGGCGTGCGGAAGTGCAGCGACGGGATGCCGGATCTGCGAAAAAGCTGATGCAACGAGTTGGTACCGCACTTGTTGAGCCCGATGATGAAGATCTTCGGCCCGGTCATGCCTTGGTCCCGATGAACACCCGTTCGCCCCGGTGAAGCGCGTGGCGCGAGACATCCGGTTCCTCGGCCACGAACATGGTCAGCGCGAAGCCCGCCGCCTGTATTCTGTCGCGCACATCGCGACCGTAGAAGCGCAGATGGGTCGGGTCTCCATAGTGCAGGCGCAGGTCTTCGTCGCTCGTCAGGTCCGGGTTCTCGTAGGTTTCGTCCCACCCCTCGATCATCGGGACTGTCAGCACCGCCTGCCCGCCCGGGCGCAGGACGCGGTGAATTTCGGCTAGCGCTTTGGCATCATCCACATGCTCAAGCACATGGTTGGCCATGATCAGATCATAGGAGGCATCGGCGAGATCCATCGCCGTAATATCAAGTTGAAGTTCGAATTTATCGTTGAGATCGGCGGTGACATAATGCGCGCCGCGCGCCTCGAACCAGCCGCGCACCCAGGGTTCTGCCGCAAAGTGCAGAACCTCGGCGCCCGCGGGTAGGACCATTTCGCGGTCCATCCACAGTTTGAGTTGCCGATGCCTCGGGCGGCTGTCGCATTGTGGGCACCAGATTTCGGGTTTGTGCCGGACGGGCGAGAACATCCCCTCATACCCGCAGATTGGGCAGAGACGTGGCGTCTGCCCCCGCGCCAGCGACGTGACATGCCGGATCGCCCGCTCCGCCCGGTGCTCGATGATCTGCGCGAGTTCATCCGGGCCACGCGCGCCCGGGGCAGACCAGTCGGGCACTAGTAGACCCGGGCCTTCGGCGCGATCTTGGCGCGGGGAATGCCGCCCTGGTTTTCGGGCGTCAGCGGATCTGTGATCACGGGGCGATAGCTCAGCTTTACATCTCCATTGACCCATGCCAGCGAGTGGACACGCCAGTTCTCGTCATCCCGGTCGGGGAAATCTTCATGTGCATGGGCGCCACGGCTTTCATGCCGCGCCTCGGCGGAGTAGACGGTGGCAAGTGCGTTCGGCAGCAGGTTGCCAAGCTCCAGCGTCTCCATCAGGTCCGAGTTCCAGATCAGCGAACGGTCTGTCACCTGCACATCGTCGAACATCGCATCGACGCGGCTGACCTTATGACAGCCGTCCTTCAAGGTTTTCGATGTGCGGAAGACCGCAGCATCCTCCTGCATCGCCTTTTGCAGACTGTTGCGGATATCTGCTGTGGGGGCCGCTCCCTTGGCGTGGCGCAGGCGATCGAACCGGTCCATCGCCTCCTCGACACTCACCGGGTTCAGATCGGGATTGGGGCCGGAGGGGTCGACCACCGCCGCCGCCCGCACTGCCGCGGCCCGCCCAAACACAACCAGATCGGTCAGCGAGTTCGAACCCAACCGGTTGGCGCCATGAACCGAACAACTCGCTGCCTCGCCACATGTCATAAGGCCCGGCACCAGTGCGTGGGGGTCATCATCGGTCGGTTTCACAACCTCGCCCCAGTAGTTCGAGGGGATGCCACCCATATTGTAATGTACGGTCGGGATCACCGGGATCGGCTCGCGGGTCAGATCCACACCGGCAAAGACCTTGGCGCTCTCGGTGATGCCCGGCAGGCGCAGGGCCAGCATATCCGGTGGCAGGTGGTTGAGATTGAGGTGAATGTGGTCGTTTTCACCGCCCACGCCACGCCCCTCGCGGATCTCCAGCGTCATGCACCGGCTGACCACGTCGCGGCTGGCCAGGTCCTTGGCGGAAGGCGCATAGCGTTCCATGAACCGCTCGCCTTCGGAGTTTGTCAGGTACCCGCCCTCGCCACGCGCGCCTTCGGTGATCAGGACACCTGCGCCATAAATGCCGGTCGGGTGGAACTGCACGAACTCCATGTCCTGCAGCGGGATGCCCGCACGTGACGCCATGCCCCCGCCATCGCCGGTGCAGGTGTGGGCCGAAGTGGCCGAGAAATAGGCCCGGCCATAGCCGCCGGTCGCCAGCACCACCATCTTGGCGTTGAAGCGATGGATCGTGCCGTCATCCAGCTTCCAGGCGATAAGGCCCTGGCATTGCCCGTCATCGGACATGATCAGATCGGTCGCGAAGTACTCGATGAAAAACTCGGCGTTTTGCTTCAGGCTCTGGCCATAGAGTGTGTGCAGGATCGCGTGCCCGGTTCGGTCGGCGGCGGCACAGGTCCGCTGCACAGGCGGGCCGTCGCCGAATTCCGTCATATGGCCGCCGAAGGGGCGCTGATAGATCTTTCCTTCCTCGGTGCGCGAGAACGGCACGCCGTAATGCTCCAGCTCCAGCACCGTTTCTGGCGCGTTGCGGGCCAGATACTCCATCGCATCCATGTCGCCCAGCCAGTCCGAGCCTTTGATGGTGTCGTACATATGCCATTGCCAATTGTCCGGCCCCATATTGGCAAGGCTTGAGGCAATGCCCCCCTGCGCCGCCACCGTGTGGCTGCGGGTCGGGAAGACCTTGGTCACGCAGGCCGTCTTCAGGCCGCGTTCGGCCATGCCCAGGGTGGCGCGCAAACCTGCACCGCCCGCGCCCACCACGACGACGTCATAGGTGTGATCGATGAACTCATAGGCTGCCATGGGGGCTCCTCAGGCGGTGAAGGCGATTTTCAGAACGGCGAAGATGCCCGCAAAGCCCATCAGGCCGCAGAACATCGCGTTGCCCAGCATCAGCGCGGTGCGCCAGGCGGGGGCATGGACATAGTCTTCGATCACCGTTTGCAGACCCTGCATCAAGTGGTGGAAACTGACCGCGATCATCAGCCCCGCGACGATGGCATGGAACGGATTGCCGTAGAGCGCCAGAACAGCCGCATGCCCGCTGCCCAGCGCGCCCGCGAAAGGCACGGCGAACAGGATCGACAGCGGGATCAGCGCGACCGAGGAGATCCGCATCGACCACCAGTGATGGGTGCCGGACTTGCTCGAGCCGAGGCCGGTGGCGAATTGACGGGGAGTCTTGAAGCTCATGCCTGTCTCCTCAACTCGACACGATCAGTGCGAGGGTCAGGATGACCGAGGCGCCGACGGCGGCCACACCCGATTTTGTGACCGCGTCCAGCTCGAACCCCAGCCCCATATCCCAGATCAGATGTCGGATGCCGTTGGCGAGGTGATAGCAAAGTGCCCATGCCGACCCCAGCATGACCAGGATTCCGATCCACGAAGTTAGAACACCGTCCACAAGCGCGAAATAGTCCGGGCCTGTGGCTGCGGCAAGCAGCCACCAAACAACGGCGCTCGCGCCGACCAGCATGCCGACACCGGTCGCACGGTGCAGGATCGACAGCATAGAGGTGATTTGCGGGCGGTAAACCTGAAGATGCGGGGAAAGTGGGCGGTTGCCCCGGTTCACATCTGCCATCGCATTCTCCCGGCTAGGCGTAATTGCAGTCTAGACTTCATGCTAGCCGATGAAATCACCCGATGCGAGCCGTCAGCGGCGATTTATAAACACAATTGAACGCAACGTTGTCGCAACCGGCACTTGCGCTCTGGTGCCCCTTGGTGACTCGGCTGCGGCATCAAAGGGTCGCACAAGCGGCTACGCGCGGGTGGGTGGGCTCTCGAGCCAGTCCAGCTCGCGTGAGGGTGCATGGGAGCGTGCGGCCGCTTCAGCGCGGCATCAGAACCCAATAATCGAAATCCAAGACCACCCCATCCTCCAGCTTGCCATCGGCGCTGCGCAGCGGAAACCCCGCTGCTGGGCGGTTCTTGACGGCGACCAGCCGCAGCCGCAAGGCCCCCACGGTCGGCACGGGGGTTTCCGCCTTCTCCAGCACCTCGGACCAGGCATAGAGCGTATCTCCCGCAAAACAGGGCGCCGTATGCGCACCGCCATTGATCGCCGCCACCATCTGCGCATTGCCCAGGCCATTGAAACTCAGCGCGCGTGCAAGGCTGATAATGTGGCCGCCATAGATCAGCCGGGCTTCGCCGCCCCGTGCAGCGGTGGAGAAATGCACCTTGGCCGTGTTTTGCCAGAGGCGCGTGGCCATCATGTGTTCGGCCTCCTCCAGCATCATCGCCTCTACATGATCGATCTTCTCGCCCACCTCATAATCGCCCCACCGGTGCGGGCTACCTGCGAGGTCGGCGTCATAACCCGAAAAATCCAGCCCGGTCGGTATCACGAGATCGGACGCCTCGACCGCATCGGCCAGTTCGGGAATGACGGCGGCCGGGGCCGGGGCCTCCGGGTCGCGTTTGCGCACCATCACCCAGCGCTTGTAGTCGATCACGGGCGCGCCGTCCTGGTTCACGCCGGTCGAATGCACCCACACCACGCCGGTCTTGCCGTTGGAGTTCTGCTTGACCCCGATCACCTTCGAGGTCGTGCTCAGCGTGTCGCCCGACCAGACCGGCCGCAGAAACCGCCCCTCCGCATAGCCCAGATTGGCCACTGCGTTCAGCGAGACATCCGGAACCGTCTTGCCGAAGACCAGATGAAATGCCGCCAGATCCTCAAGCGGACTTCCAACCAATCCGCACCGCTGCGCGAACGCGTCCGAAGAATAGAGCGCGAACCGAGTGGGATAGAGCGCATGATAAAGCGCCCGATCCCCTGCCGTCACTGTGCGCGGCGTCGCGTGGGTCAGCGTCTCGCCGACAGTATAGTCCTCGAAGAACCGGCCCGGATTTGTCTTGGTCATCAAAGCTCCGACAATTTCAGGTCGTCGGCATAGTCGCCTTCGACCTCCTTGGTCACCGCCTGGCCGCAGCGCATCACGCCGCGCGCCGCGTCGAAGGCATATTTAGGCTCGCCGTAAAGCTGCCAGCCATTGGAAATCGCTTCGGAGACTTTGTGGCAGAACTCCGAGGTGTCGTCGGCGGACAAGAAGCGATAGGCGATCATGCGCTGCTCACGGGAAAGGGCGAAACGCCCAGATACATGTGGACCCAGGCGACCGCGCCAAAGACCAGCAGCGTCACTACCACATGCGCCAATGTACGCAGGATGGTTCCCTGCCGCACCATCGGCGGCTTGCCGTCGCGCTTGTTCAGCGCAATCATCGTGATCACGGCCCAGGCCAGCAGCGCGCCGAACAGAATGATCGAGGCCAGATCCCCATTCACCAGCAGATGCGCGAACGCCCAGACCTTCACGCCTGCCAGTTGCGGGTGACGGATCTTGTCGGCCAGTTTGCTCTTGATCCCGCCCGCCGTGAAACAGGCGATCGCGATTATCATCAGCAGGTTGTTGATATGGCGCGTCCAGTCCGGCGGCGACCAGACGGATGTGAAATCTGCCTGCTGATAGCCCACGCTCATCAGCGCAACCGAACCCAGAAGCGCGACTGCCACAAGACCCTTGACCGGCCCGTCCCCCATACTGCGCGCCAGCGCGATCCGTTTGGCTGGGGCGTGGATCTTCAGCGCATGGGCCATCCAGAACAATAGAATACCGACAATCATCAGGGCCATTGGGATCTCCTCAGTCTTCGCCCGCTCTAGCCGGCGGCTAGCGCGGCAATTGCGTCCGACATCTGCAACAGACGCCTTGCGTTTTCTACATGGAGATTTTCGACGATTTTGCCATCCACGACAGCGACACCCTGGCCCGCGGCCTCCGCCTCCTCGAAGGCAGCGACATAGCGTTTGGCCTCCTCCAGTTCCGACTGATCTGGCGCGAAGATTTCGTTGGTGATCGCGATTTGCGAGGGGTGGATCAACGTCTTGCCGTCCATCCCCATCGCCTTGCCCTGTTCGCACGCCGCCCGCAGGCCCCGGTCGTCGCGGAAAGCGTTATAGACGCCATCGACAACGGCCAAACCATGGGCTCGCGCCGCCAGAAGGCAGAGGCCCAGCGCCGTAATGACCGGCTGACGATCCGTCGTGTGAGAGCCCTGCAGCTCGTTCACCAGGTCATTGGTCCCCAGGATCATCACCCGCAGACGTGCGGTCGAGGCCGCGATTTCCGCCGCGTTTAGGACACCGAGGGGGGTCTCCATCATGGCCCAAAGCGCGATCTCCGTGGATCCGCCCAGGTCGACGATGCGCCGGTCGATATCGCGCATCTGCTCCGCGTCTTCGACCTTCGGGATCAGGATGGCGTCCGGGGCGCAGGCCACGGCGGCGGCCAGATCCTCCAGCCCCCATTCGGTGTCCAGCCCGTTGACCCGCACTGCGACTTCACGCCGGCCATACCGTCCGCTCTGCACCGCCTCGGCCACCAGGTTTCGGGCTGTGGCCTTCTCGCCGGGGGCGACCGCGTCCTCCAGGTCCAGGATCACCGCATCGGTTGGAAGATCCGCCGCCTTCTGCAGCGCGCGCGCGTTCGAGCCCGGCATATAAAGTACGGATCGGCGCGGTTTCGCGGTCGTTTGCATCGGTCCCCCAGCTTGCAGCGAAAGATTCTTGCGCCTGACTATGCTGCAACGCACAAGTATTCAAGCCTGCACAGCATGATCCCCCGCCATCGCGTGGTTTGCTCGACCACCGGCTTTAATCCTTGATCAACCTTGTTTTCACCCGAACTTAACGTCCTTCGGCCATCGTCCATGTATCAATGCATCCCGGTAAAGCCCGGGATGGGAGCGGCGGGACAGCATCTGAACGGTGCCTCCCGCAACCTGAAAATCGAGGTGCTTGGCCAAAGGTCCCCTGACAGGCGTTCCATTCAATACATCCTACGGCTGAAAGCCGGAAAGGACCATGTGATGAAGCGCATGCATGAAAGACTTTTCAAGACGACCTTCTTGGGCGCCGCAGGTTTGGCGGCGCTGGCATTCTCGGCGAACGCGGTCTCCGCCCAGCAGATGATCTGCGGCAAACGCGACGCGATCATTGGGCAACTCAAAGGAAAATACGGCGAAACGGCCCGCGTGATGGGCTTCAGCCAGGGCACCGGTGTGGTGGAGGTCTATGCCAATGACGAATCCGGCAGTTGGACGATCCTGGTCACGAACCCTTCGGGCACCAGCTGCCTGATGGCGGCGGGCGAGGCATTCGAGTCGGTAGACCTGCCGGTTGGCGATGCCCCGGCCTGATTGCAACCACGGCTTGGCGGCGCCGCGTGGCCTGTGAAGGTCGCGGCGCGGCCCACTAGCCTTGCTAACACTGCGTAATCGTCCTACTCAGCTTTATGAGCATGGCTCCGGTAGGCAAGAGGTCTTAGTGAAGATCTGCCGTTGCACAACGGCACTGCCGACTTCGTTCTATTGCAGCGGCGCTTGAACAGGATTGGCCCCGAATCTTTTAGTCTCGACCGAGACGGGTGTTCCCATAGACAATCTCCATCGTTGATATCTGCTCGACACAAAGTCGTGCGCATTTCGTGCAATCCGTGCTGCAAGTGCGAATGTGACCCCTCCTCCCCTTGCGTTTCATTGCAAAATCGGGCAATGCCGCGCCCGATCACACCCAGAGTCCAACTCAATCATCCAAGGGGATCTCATCATGGCCAGAAGCAAAATTGCACTGATCGGCGCCGGTCAGATTGGCGGGACGCTCGCCCATCTCGCCGGGCTGAAGGAGCTTGGTGACATCGTCCTCTGCGACATCGCCGACGGCGTGCCTCAGGGCAAGGCGCTGGATCTGGCCGAATCGAGCCCGGTGGATGGCTTCGACGCCGCCATGAGCGGGCTGACCACCGATCCCGCAAACTCCGACAGCTATGCCTCGATCGAAGGTGCGGATGTGGTCATTGTCACCGCAGGCGTCCCGCGCAAGCCGGGGATGAGCCGCGATGACCTGTTGGGCATCAACCTGAAGGTGATGAAATCGGTGGGGGAGGGGCTCGGCAAATACGCTCCCAACGCGTTCGTCATCTGCATCACCAACCCCCTGGATGCGATGGTCTGGGCGCTGCAGAAATTCTCCGGCCTGCCCGCACACAAGGTATGCGGCATGGCCGGCGTGCTCGATTCCGCCCGCTTCCGGTATTTCCTGGCAGAGGAGTTCGCAGTATCGGTCAAGGATGTGACGGCGTTCGTTCTGGGGGGCCACGGCGACACGATGGTGCCGCTGACCCGGTACTCCACCGTCGCAGGTATACCGCTGCCGGATCTGGTGAAGATGGGTTGGACCAGTCAGGAGAAACTGGACGAGATCGTGCAGCGCACCCGCGATGGCGGCGCCGAGATCGTGGGTCTGCTGAAGACCGGTTCGGCGTTCTATGCACCCGCTGCTTCGGCGATCCAGATGGCTGAGAGTTATTTAAAAGATCAGAAGCGCGTACTGCCCTGTGCGGCCCACATCGACGGCGCTTACGGTCTGAAGGATATGTATGTGGGCGTACCCACGGTGATCGGCGCGGGCGGGATCGAGAAGGTGATCGAGATCGAACTCGACAAGGCCGAGAAGGCGATGCTCGACAAATCCATCGATGCTGTGAAGGGCCTGGTCGAAGCCTGCCAGGGCATCGACCCCAGCCTGGCCTGAGACCCGACATCAGGTCGGAGCGAGATTTGGCAATCACCCGGGGCCTCACCATCGCCCCGGGTTTTTTGTGGCAGAGGCGTGCCGCCACGGCGCTTTATCCGGCGTTCGGGCGCAGATAAATCTTGCAGGCCATATTGAAGGGACTGTTCAACATTTCTGCGCGACAACCCCTCCGGTTGCAGACACGCGGCCAGCGCGCTAAACGAAACCTAGTCCTCTGACGGCGCAGCCTGCGCCGCCTCCAGCACCGCCCGCTAGGCGGCTCAGTCCCGGGAGAACCCACGCCATGAACATTCACGAGTATCAGGCTAAGGCGCTGCTCAAGAGTTATGGCGTGCCGATCTCTGCGGGCATTCCCGTGCTGGAGAAGGCGGATGCGGCCAACGCGGTCGCGGAACTGCCCGGCCCGGTCTGGGTGGTTAAGGCGCAGATCCATGCCGGCGGACGCGGCAAGGGCCGGTTCAAGGAGACCGAGGCTGGCGAGCAGGGCGGTGTGCGCATCGCCAAGGGCGAGGACGAGGCCATCGCCCATGTCGAACAGATGCTCGGCAACACGCTGGTCACCCACCAAACCGGCCCGGCGGGCAAGCAGGTCAACCGGGTCTACCTGGAGGACGGTGCGGCGATTGCCGACGAATTTTACCTCTCGCTTCTGGTCGACCGCGAAACCAGCCGGATTTCCTTTATCGCCTCGACCGAGGGGGGGATGGATATCGAGGAAGTGGCCGCAGAGACGCCGGAGAAGATCCTGACCTTCAGCGTGGATCCCGCCACCGGCATCATGCCGTTACATGGCCGCAAGGTGGCCTTCGCTCTGGGGCTGGAGGGCAATGCCGTCAAGCAATGTGCGCAACTGGTTGCCAAGCTATACCAGATCTTCGTCGAGAAGGATGCGAGCCTGATCGAGATCAACCCCCTGATCCTGACCGAGGACGGGGATGTCCGCTGCCTCGATTGCAAGATGAATTTCGACAGCAATGCGCTCTATCGCCACAAGGACATCCAGGAGCTTCAGGATGAAACGGAGGAGGATCCCGCCGAACTCGCCGCTGAAAAGCATGGCCTGAACTACATCACGCTGGATGGCGAGATCGGTTGCATGGTCAACGGCGCCGGCCTGGCCATGGCAACGATGG